>JBIQHE010000051.1:0-13156 GCA_044508875.1 Sphingomonadales bacterium
GAGGTGTAACCTATGTCTCCGGTACGGAGTGTCACCCATGTCTCGGGCCGCTCAGTCCGAAACAGCGACGTAGTCCAACTCAGGGCTGAAAATCGCCAGCTTCCGCGCCGTTTTGCTGGTGCTGATCGAACCTCGGAGACTGGCGGAATGCTGCCTTTTGGTCTCTGAAGGCGTTTGTCTCTTTTCGCCCGAACCTCGCTGGGAAAGGTTCGCTCGAAATGTACCCTTTGTGTTCAGTGCCATAGGTGAAGTCGCGCCGCCGGTGTTTTTCCGCTTCGCCTCGCCAGACGCCCGAATGGCGCGACCCGAAGTGGGCGTTTTGCAGCGAAAATGTAAGCACGCGTGAGTGACTGACGTTGGGCCGGTAGCTGAATGACAGGTCAGCAGCGAGCAAATGCAAATAGCTGCCGTTGGAGAGCGGACGCCTGCGGAGATCAACCTCTCCGGGAACGACCGGTTGGTTGGCGACAGGTCCCGACACAAGAAATACGACATGATATTTGGAAGATTATGAGAGGGCGGGGGCAGTGCAGATAGCTTCTGCTGTCACTCCCAACGCGAATGTCTGCTCCAGCGCTATTGACAGTCGCCTAGAGAGCAAAGTCGGCGGCAAGCAGCGCCACAGTGGACGCGAAGCCGGCGAACGGCACCCACAAGGGGCAAACGAAAACGTTGCTCGGCGGCGCCGCTTCCGCTCGCTTGATCCAGATGAGGGCCAAATTGATGAGGGCAAAGATCACCAACGTGCCCCTCGCCGCAAGGTCGGCCAGGCCGCCGAGAGATAGCGCGAGGGCCAGAGCCAGAATGGCCGTCACCCCGATCCCGGTGGTGACGAGCGGAGTGCCGGTCGCGGAACTGACGGTGCCGAGCCGCGAGGGCAGGAAACCCTGCCGCGCCATTCCGTAAAGAACGCGTGCGATCATGATCATGTGAACCACCACGCCGTTGAGGGTGGCCACGATCGCGATGGCGCTCATCATAGCGAGCGGAAATCCGGTCAGACGCTCAAACACCAGGGCTAGCGGAGCCCTGGATGCGCCGAGTTCGGCGGGCGAGACCGCGACGACTGCAATCCAGACCACGAGGAAATAAAGGAACGCCGTGATCCCCAGCGTCAGAAACAGCGCGCGCGGCAAAGTACGCGTTGGCTCCTTCATCTCTTCCGAGATGTTGACCAGGTGCTCAAAGCCGAGAAAAGCGAACACCGCCACAAGGCTTGATCCCAGCACCGATACCCAAGCGACCGCGTCGCCGGCACCTGGTACGAGTTCAGGCAGCCGCTCAAGGGGCTCTCCGCCCATCATAGCGCCGGCCCCGATGATGACGGCGAGCCCACCGATCTCTATAACGGTCATTATGCCGGCAAACGTGACCGACTGCGTCGTCGCGAGGCACGACACCGCCCCCATGGCCAGGACCACCCCGGCGATGATCCAGGAATCGGGCCAGTCGAGAAACGACGCGATATAGCCGGCGCTGCCGCTGGCGATCGTGGCGGCCGATATCGTGGCCGTGGCGACCACCAGGAGCCCGACCGAGAGGCTGAGCCAACGGCGGTCGAATGCCGCTTGGA
Organism: Sphingomonadales bacterium; assembly: GCA_044508875.1. Taxonomy (GTDB): domain Bacteria; phylum Pseudomonadota; class Alphaproteobacteria; order Sphingomonadales; family Sphingomonadaceae; genus Sphingopyxis; species Sphingopyxis flava_A. The sequence goes on from JBIQHE010000051.1 coordinate 1,574, forward strand.
CGTAGGCCGCTTCGCTCGCGCTTACCGGCATGCGCGTGCCGAGCTCGGCGAAAGAGGCGGCGCTCAAGGCCATCGGTATGGCGGCGACGAGGAAGGCCAGCGGAGCGTGCATCCCGCTCCGGTCCGCCATGACGCCGACCAGGACGTATATCCCGGCCCCGATCGTCACTCCGAGGCCGTAGAGAACCGCATGCGTCAGCGACAACGTGCGAACCAGCCCGCGTTGCGGCGTTGCCGGGTCGTTGCTCACGAGGATTTCATTGCCGGGCGCAGGCGCGGTCAAAGCGACTCAAAACACCTCGCCATCGCCTCATCGTCGGTCGACGGTTGAGCGCAGGGGTCGATCGACCTCAGATAGGCGAGCAGGTTGTCGACGTCGCGCGGCGACAGCCGGAACGCCGGCATGCGCGCGTGAGCCACTTCGATGCCTCGGACGAACGCCCCTCGGAGGTCCTCGATCGCGTAGCGCTTGTAGAGGTCGCGCAGCGGTGGCGCCTCTGCGATGGCGCTGGCGCCGGTGAGGTCGATAGCGTGGCAGCGCGAGCACTGTTGCTCGGCGACTATCCTGCCCAGCTTTGCTTCGGGCGTTACCGGAGCCGCCTCGGACGGCAGCGCGCTGGCGGTGGAAGGCGCAGGGCGCTCTGCACAGCCTACCGCCAGCGCGAAAGTCGCCAACGCCGCGATAAAAAATCCGGGATGCCTCATCTTAGACCCTCGTCGGTTCGAGCTGTATCGACCCCATCTGGCCAGTCGGACGGTGAGGGCTTTGTTCCGGAGCGATGCGCCTGGAGGTCATCGGAAGGCAAACAGTTCGTGGCGAATGGCGCCGCTGCGAAGGCCATGATCGCTCGCGGCCCGGCGCACCGCATCCAGCAGCCCTCGGGGCCCGCACACCGCTATGTCGAGCCGCGACGCGTCCACGCTCTGCGCGATCTGCCCGAACCGCTGCGTGAACGCCTCGGATGAGGGGCCGGCACTTACCGGCACGAACTCGATACCCCGATCGCGGGCCATGGCCTCCAGGACAGATACGTCGGGGAACGCCCGGCCGGGCGTGAAGAAGTAGAACAGCGTCACTTGTTCGAAGCGGTCCGCCTCGCCATCCCGCAGCCAGGCGATGAACGGCGATATTCCCACGCCCCCGCCGATCCAGATTTCCCGCTCACACTCCGGTTTTCGCTCGAAGCGGCCGTAGGGCGCGTAGACGTCGGCATACATGCCGGGCTCCACCTCGGCGATCAGCTTCGTCGTATAGTCGCCGAGAGCGCGGATGACGAAGCTGATCCTCCCGTCCGCCGAAGGGGCCAATGCGATCGTGAACGGATGCGGCTCGCGCAGCCCATCTGCCTTCATACGCAGGAACCCGAAGTGGCCCGCGTGGAACCGCGCCCGGTGGCCCACCGGCTCGAGTTCGATCTCGGCCGCAGCGGATCCGCGCGAGACCTTGACGACCCGGTAGTGACCGTGACGCGCCACCAGCGGGTAGAGCAACAGCTTGTAAGCGGCCGCCAGCACGGCGAGTGCCGAGAGCCCGGCAAGCCACAGCCCGGCGGCGCTACCGAGTTCAATCGGCGACTTGATGCTGAGCCAGTGGGCGACGACGACAAGGAACAACGGTCCCGAAAGGCGATGCCACCAGCGCCACACGCTGTAGGGGATGTTCCGGTTCAGCGCGAGGATCACGATCGCCATCAGCGCGACGAAGCTCGCCTGGCGGACGAAGCGCGTCCAGGCCGGCGGCAAGGCGAGGATCGCTTCGGCCTGCCACAGCGGGTCGCCGGCTTTGAAAAGCAGGTGCACCGATGCCAGCGCGAGCGCCCAGATGCCCAGCCACTTGTGGACATCGTAGACCCTGTCCAGTCCGCCGAAGACTCGCTCGGCCATCGTCCACCGCGCTGCGAGAATGGCGGCGGCAGCCATCAGCGACAGCGCCGAAACGCCGCAGGCCAGGCTGAGCGTCGCGAGGGACCACCAGGTTCCCGATGGGACTCCCAGGAGCGTGAGGCCCACGCTGGCCGCCATGATCACGCTAACCGCTTGCCACGATTTCACCATTGAGTCGGCTCCATAGCGAGAGGCAGTTTGACGTTCAGCGCGTATCTACGTGCGCCTGAGTGTAGCGCGACAAACTGGATGAGAAGTTGCGACGATCAGGATGAGAAGGTCTGACCGCGACGGTTCCGTTTTGGTGTGTTTGCTTGTCGCTGGCAAGACCTATGTCAGGACTTGATTGTCGGGGAGCGACACGCCGGTATTTTTGATTGTCGCGACCTTTGCGGGCCGACCTGCGCCGTGCTGCTTTCGGTCGATCGCGGCGCGGCGCCGATAGCTTTCGACGTTCATTTCGAAGATGGTGGCGTGGTGCACGAGGCGGTCGACGGCGGCGAGCGTCATGGCGGGATCGGGGAAGACCCGGTTCCATTCGCCGAACGGCTGGTTGGCGGTGATGAGCAGCGAGCGCCGCTCGTACCGCGCGCTGATCAGCTCGAACAGGACCGAGGTTTCGGCCTGATCCTTGGCGACATAGGCGAGGTCGTCGAGGATCAGCAGATCGAAGCGATCGAGCCGATGGATCGCATTTTCAAGCGCGAGCTCGCGGCGCGCGACCTGAAGCTTCTGGACGAGGTCCGAAGTCCGGGTGAACAGCACGCGCCAGCCCTTTTCCACAAGCGCGAGCCCGATCGCCGACGACAGATGCGATTTGCCCCCGCCGGGCGGGCCGAACAGGATCAGGTTGGCGCCGTTTTCAAGCCAGCTGTCTCCCGCGCAGATCGCCATGACCTGCGCCTTCGATATCATCGGCACCGCGTCGAAGTCGAACGTATCGAGCGTCTTTCCCGGCAGCAGTTTCGCCTCGGCAAGATGGCGCTCGATCCGGCGCCGGTCGCGTTCGGCGATCTCATGCTCGGTGATCGCACTCAGGAAGCGCGCCGCGGGCCAGCCCTCCTTGTCGGATCGCTCGGCGAACGTCGGCCAGAGCTGCTTGATTGTCGGAAGCCGCAGCTCATTGAGCATCAGGGTGAGCTTGGTCGCGTCGATGTCCTGCGTCATGCCATTTCCTCCGCGCGAGGAGCCAGCAGCGCTTCATAGGCGGAGAGCGGGGCAAGCTCGACGATGACCTCGGGCAATGCCGCGGGGTCGGGCGCGAACCGCGCACGCAGCGCTGCCATGTCCGGCATGCCTTGCGGCGTCGCCAACAGGGATTCCAACACGCCAGCAAGCTCGGCCTCACAGGCCCGCTCATGGGCAAGGCTGAGCAACTCGACCATCGTCCGGCACGCCATCCGATCGGCGAGCCGGTCGATCAGCCGGTCGAACATGCGCCGATAGGCCTCGCGCGGGAAGAGCTGGTCCCGGTAAACGAGGTTCAGCAGCGCCATCGGTTTACGCCTCAGCGCATGGATGACATGGCGATAATCGACAACATGATCATGCTTGCCTTTGCGGTCGGCGCGACCGCGCGGCAGGGTGAACAGGGGCGTGCCGCCGAGGAACAGCTCAAGCCGGTCGTCGTAAAGCCTTACCCTGAGCCGGTGACCGATCAACCGCGAGGGCACGGTGTAGAACACCTTGCGCAGCGTGAACCCGCCCGAGGACGTCACCATGACGAGCACCTCTTCATAATCGCTGGTGCGCAGGCCCGGCAGCGACTGAAGCACCGCCCGCTCGGCGTCGATGCGCTTCGCGCTCCGCGCATTCTTGCGCGCGACGATCTCGTCGATGAAGCGTCGATATTCCGCAAGCTCGTCGAAGTCGGCCGATCCGCGCATCAGCAGTGCGTCACGCACCGCCGCCTTCAGATGCGCGTGCGCGCTTTCTATCGCGCCATTCTCGTGCGCAACGCCGCGGTTGTTGCGGGTCGGCTCCATCCGATAATGGCGGCACAGCGCGTCATATCTGCGCGTCAGATCCTCGCGCGCCGACGCATCCAGATTGCGGAACGCCGCCGACAGGCTGTCACTGCGATGTTCACGCGGCGCCCCGCCCAGCGCCCACAATGCATTTTGCAGACCCTCCGCCAGCGCGACATAGCTCTCGCCGCCAAGGATCACATGGGCATGCTCAAAGCCCGAACAGGCGAGCCGGAAGTGATACAGCCGGTGGTCGAGCCCCACCCCCGCGATCCGTACACCCAGATCGGCCATGTCCGTAAAGTCCGACAGCCCCATCCGCCCCGGCTCGTGCACCTGGCGGAACATCACATCGCGATCCGGACCTCGCAGCGCTCGTCAACTGCGGATCCGACGCTCCATCGTCCGCCGCACACCATCGGGAAGCTCAGGATGACGACGCTGCATTTCTTCGAACACGGCCACGGCTCGGATCCCCGGCGCACTCTCCAGGAGCGGCACCACCTCGCTGTCGAAGATATCCGCCAGCGGATCGGGGCGACGGCGACCGCGCGGCGCCTTCCTTTGCGAAGGAAGCCGCATATCTGCCTCCAGCCGATACGCCGTCGCCGTGCTGAACGCCGCACACGCCGCCGCGCTGCGCGGCGACACTGTCTGTCTCATCTTCATATAGTATCTCACCTGATGATCGTTGATATGGCTCCCAGGCACCGCGTCTCCCCTTCCGAAGAAGGCGCCACCTGGCAGGTCACGATCACCAAAGCGCCCTTCCAGAAGAAAAGACGCCTGCGGCGGTGTGTCTGTCGCTCCTCGGGGCTTCGCCCCTCGTCCCGACAGACACACCGCCGCCATTCTCATCCTGATTGTCGGCAATTCTCACCCTGATTGTCGCGCAGCAAGCGCACTCGCGAAGGCGCCCTTCGCCTCACTGATCTGCGGGCCGCCAGGCTGACCGCTGCCATCTGCCGGGATGCCGCAAAGCTCGAGCGCGGAAGGCTGCGGGATCCGGACATCATGCCGGGCATGACGTCTGACGAGCGCGCCCGCCGCCTGAACGCCGTGATGCCAAGACGGCAAAGTTCTTGGACCCCGCCCGGACGGGCTGCGGCCATGTGGTCGATCCTCGCCCAGGCGCTGGACGCAGGTCATGACGCCTGGGGCGTGCAGGTGGGCAGGATGCACACCCCCAATGGCACGGTCAGGTCGCTCGATCTCCTGTGGCGGTCATCGATCCGGACCGGCTGGGTCGAGAAGGTGCCGGTCCTGCACATCGATGCAACCATGCGGCAGGAGCTGGTGACGCCCTTCCTGCCCGGCATTACCGTGGCGCCCGCCGTCAGCGCGAAAACACCGCATGTCCGGATCCGTCAGGTGTTGGGCACCCCGGTGAGCAGCAAGGCGCTGGTGCCGGGGCCACAGGCCAAGGATCGGGAACACACCACAGCGGCGAACAACCTGCGTGCCCTACGGACCTACCTTGCCGTCCGGTCCAGGCAGATCGGTGGTGGCAAAGCGCCGGTGCTCGCCATAGGGCAGATGCGGGCCGTCTCGGCTCTCACCACTGGCGACCTGCCGGCCAATCTGGAGACTGCGCACTTCAATGCGCTGAGCGGGCTCGACCGCTGGGGCAATGTCGCCGGCATGGTCGTCATGGGCCGCACGCTGCCGGCCCCGTTGGTGATCGCGAAGCTGCAGATCGCGCTGACCGGCACACCACCCAAGGAGGACACAGACCACGAGAGCTGGTGGTATCCGTTGACGCAGCGGGTCATCCGTCGACCCAAGGGGCGGTCCCATCCCACCCACGGCGAGTATCATCCCGACCCGATCGCCGAGGCCATCCGCTGGAGCATCTGCGAGGCCGAACTGATCCAGGCGCTGGGTCGTGGTCGCGGGGTGAACCGCTCGGCCGACAATCCGCTGCAGATCGACCTGCTCACCGACATTGTCCTGCCGGTCACGGCCGACGAGGTGATCAGCTGGGAGGACCTAGCCCCCAGCCGCAACGACATGATGGCCGCGCGCGGCGTGATCCTCGACAACGCGGCCGACCGGGCCCGGTGCTTCCCTGACCTCTGGCCGAACCATGATGCCGCAAGGAAAGATGGTCAGAGGACTGGGACAAATTGCTATTATAGAAGTTCCTATAATAGCAGAATGTCCCACTCCTCGGCCGTGGTAACCTATCGACCGGTCGGTGCCGGGCAGAAGTCGCGGACGGCCACCTTCGACCTTGACCTGATCCCGGACCCGCGATCGTGGCTTGCGGAACACCTCGGCGAACTGGCCAGCTGCGAGGTGGTGACGGCACCGGAAATGGCTGCGTGATCGTAGACCCCCGGGGGGGGGTGAAACTTGAGACGGTTCGCAACGGAAACCGCCCCCGATCCAAAGTTTTCACGCCCGCGAGTTAGCGACCGGGGGGCAAGACGGAAAAATGGCGAAAAACCGTCGATCTTACTGGCTAGTCGCCGGAAAAAGAGCGTTAGTCGTCTCTGCCAACTACGGAGACCTACGATGACCAACTCGACCCTTCCAACCCGCAACGAAGCTTGGGGTTTCTACGGCTCGACCGCCGGGTTCACGGACGCGGACGCCGCCTGGAGCATCGCCTTTCAGACGGTTGCCAAGGCCATCGGCGCGACCCCTGAAGGGGTGCGGGACTTTCTCGACTGCCGCCACGGCCGCCACTTCGCCGACGACGTGCACAACGGGATCCACGCCGGTCTCGACCTTGAGGCAGCGATAGGCGCGGCCATCACCCGCTGGATGGGCTGGACAATCAGCCGCAACACCGCTCGCGAAACCGGCATTCCTAAGGGCCTGCCCTACCTGACCGGCTTCGTGACCCACTTTGAAATTGAGGGTGAACAGGCCGCCTGACGGCGCTGGCACAGGATTTTCGATACGGTCGCCTGACGATTGCCATGGCTGACTTTAGCGGGGGCACTTCTTCTGCTGGCTTTGGGCTCCATGCCTCAAGGGGCATTACGCTGTGAAGGAGCGTGGCTAAACGCAGGCGCTGCGGCTGGTATGCCTTCATCGGCCCGCTGCGCCCGGGCGGCTGCAGCCCACCAATCCAACTGGGCGAGTGTGCGTCCCAAATAGCCCCGCCAGGCCGCAGCATCGACAGCTTCAGCAAAGTCGCCTGTTTCGGTCAGGATATCCTGCGCTTTCGGCAGGTGGATCATTGCCGAGACTGGCAGGCAACCCAGCTCCGACAGGAACGTGCGCATGTTCACCGCTGCACGGGCACCTCCCCATTGCCCGGCCGAGTAAGTCACAATGGCGCTGGGCTTATAGGCAAAGTGCGAGCTGCCGAAATGGTTCAGCAGATGCGCCAGAGTCGGGCTCATGGAGTGATTGTACTCGGGGCTGACCATCACATAGCCGTCTGCCGCGTCGATCTTCCCGGCCAGGGCGTCCAGAGCCTCCGGGGCTGCCCCCTTCGCATAGGCGAAGTGAGGCTTGAACGCGGCCGGGAGCTCGATCGACAATGGGTCGATCAATTCAACTGCGTGGCCCATGTTCTGGAGATACCTCTCGCATTGCCGGGCAACCCGCAGGCCAAGTCTGGCTGGACGTGGAGGCGTGCTGTCACGAGCGGACCCGAGGAATACGAGGAATTTCTGCACGGATTTTGCCTTCATGATTCATAGTCCCAGCGATCATGGTGCCTAGGCGACCACCATGCAAAGCATCCAGCATTAGAAACGCTTTTCCGATACTCGTCGTGATGTAAATTGCGATGGTGTACTGTGCGCCTTTGGCGTCTGCCGAGGATCCAAAATTGCGCAGTCTTCTTCCGATCATCATTCCTGCAATGCTTCTGGGCGCCTGTGATCGCCAGAAGGATGCCCGGGACGACAGCAGCTCGCCCTCGGTTGAGGCTGGGCCATCGGGCCCGCAGACGATCGACGGCGCGGAGCAAGCAGAAGCACACTGGGTCCTTCAGCCAGATGCCAAGGAAACTACATTGGTCCTGCAGACGCGAACCGGCGGCCGCACCATGTCGCTGACCTGCGCCTCTGGGGAAAACCGGTTGCAGATCAACGTACCCGCCTTCACGCCGATCGGCAGCGAAGACCGGCTTTCATTCGGCAGTGGCGGCGAAGTGGAGGCTTTGGTCGCCGACTTTAGGGGCGACAGGCAGCTCGGCGGGGTCAGTGCTGAAGGTATGGTTCCGACCAATCTCGCGGCCCTGGTGGGTGGCCCCATCTCCGCAAGCTACGGCGCCCAGACCAGCGGCCCCCATCCCGCTGTGCCCCAGGACATTGCCAGGTCGTTCGTAGCCACCTGTCGTAGTGGAACATCGCGGGCGACGCGCGTGGCTATGCCGGACCGAGCGGTCAGTCCCTGCATCATGCAGGACGGTCAGGAACTCCCGGTACAGCCCCTGCGTGTAACCGGAACCGAACCGTTCTGGGCGGCGCGGATCGAGGGGCGCTGCGTTACCTATTCCCATCCGGAGGATCAGCAAGGAACCCGCGTCTGGACCCGGTTCACGGCAACACCGAACGGTGGAGTATGGACGGGCGCGCTTGGCGGGCGCCAGTTCGAACTGCGGACCCGCGCCGCGCCTGGTTGTTCCGACGGCATGTCTGACAGGAGCTATCCGGTAGCTGTTGATCTTTTGGTCAATGGCGAGCAGCGGAAGGGATGCGCCGAACCGATGTGAAGCGGGATCGCCGTTTTCAAGTTACGCCATGTCCATCCTTGAAAATGTCCGTGCGATGCGAAGCAAGGCGGGCGCGATGTTTGTTCGTCAGCGGGATCGCGCCCTGCCAGCGCAGTTCCGCGCGGGCCGCCTGGCTCAACGCGGGCGAGAACTGCGGCTGGCCGTCGTTGTCGAAGGTTACCAGTCCTCGGTCGAAAGCGGCGTCCCACAGAGCCGACAACAGCAAGCCGTTGTGCACGTCGAGGCGTTCGGCGTTGCTCGTGCAATCTTTCCACGGAACGATATGCGATGCCCGGAGCAGCGCCTTGTCCGTGATACCGGTCAGCGGGCATCGAGCTTGCCAATAGTCGATCAGGCGATCGCGGAAGATGTTCTGACCGATGCGCTGGACGACGAGCCGCTCGGCCTCGGTGGTCGTTGGCAGATCCTTGATCTTGGCCTCGAACTCTTGAAGCGGTGCGTCGGGCAGGCTGGCCGCCAACTGATAAACGCGCGGTAGCACGCCATATAGCTGGCCGAGCGTGTCGAAGGCATAGCGAGCGATGCCCGGTCCATGTATCTCTGCAGGAGGCAGATCGAGCTCATCGATCACGCCCGAGTGATCAAGCGCGAGAAACCAGGGCCCCTGCTTGCTCGCCGCGGCTAGGTGAATTGTCCCTGGCACGGTCGTTGAGCCGAATGCAGCCCATCCTGCTGTCTCCCCCAGATTGCGGCGGAAGCCGTTCTGGAATGCCGCTTTGTCGCATTCCTGCCGGATTACGAATGATTGAGGGCTCTCGACGGATATCATGACGCCTGGGTCTTCCTGCCGTTGTATCAGCTGGTTAGCTGGTCGAGCTGCTCAAGAAGTCGCGAAAACCGATATAGCTGTTCGAAATCACCATCCTCGATCACATCGGGGTGAAAATGCATGATCTCGTTGCGAAGCTTCCGGACTTCATCCAGCTCCTTGCAGAACGTCTTGCGGCAGGCGACGAAGCCAAGCTTCGCCCAGTTTTCCTCTCGCTCGAATATCCGCTGATACTCGCCGAAAGTGAGCTGAGATGCCTTCGTGACAGTTGCCTTGCGTTCCGGGTCATTGTCGTCACAGGCAGCGCGCAATGTCTCAACATCGAAGACATCCTGAATGAGCCGCCTAATCTGGTTCTCGATCCGGCCCAGCAGAAGGAAGGGCTCCGAAAGCCCCTGAAACTGTTCACTCAGGTCAGTAGCTGTTACAATCCCGGTGATCTTGCGGTCAGTAGATGCACGCACGAAGACATACTCGCGCTGAATAACTGTCTTTGTAACATCGAAGAGGGAAGCTGCATCAAATACTTCGGCGGCCGGTTCCACTGCGTCACTGACTTGCTTGAGCTGGTTTCTCTGGCTGAGCCTGCTGCCAATCGACTTCCAGCTGATGGCTCCCTTCAAGTCGCGCGGACCGGTCATCACTGCGAGTTGAGAGAAATCGTAGGCCAGCATTAGAGTAATGGCACGTTCGATCGGATCCTGGGGGTTGACAGAAATCACTTCCCGGTTGGCCGCTTCGAGCATGCGAACCAGATGGGTCATTTCCGCAAGATCCGCGGGTTTTGCAGCCTCCGTCCCTTCACCATCAGCTTCAGGCGCTACAACAGGCGCGACCTCGGGCGCGGGAGCTGCAGCCTCGCGTTTTCTGAAGACCACCGGAGCGTCGATCCAGGTGGTGGTGAAATGCGGATCGGTGCGGAGACCTGCAGCCTCCAGTTCTGCCTCAATGCGTTCGACAACGCCGCCGCGCCTGCGCCGCGCCCCGAACCAGCGGAGCAATTCGCGGACGCTTCGCGACGGCTCCCGACCTTCCGCTACGTCGTTCTTCACCTCTTCGAACTCAGCGATGACCGCCTCGACCGCCTCGACCGCCTCTTCAACGGGATTTGGATTATCAGCCATCACTTACATTCCCATCGTTGTGAATTCGCCGCTCGTTTCCATCCGGTCCCAGGCTGCGAGGACGAGGCGACGGGTGCGGAATTCGCCGTGCTGGCGGATTTCCTTTTCCTTCAGGACGCGGAAGGTTTCCGAAGGGTAGTCGGGGCCGTTCACTTCGGCCGGATCGAGAATGTAGCGCAGTTCATCGCGGGTCAGGCCGTAGGCACGGGCGTAGAAGGCATCGAGATCGGCGCGCAGCTGAGCGCGGCGATCTTCGTTCCAAACGAAGGGCGGTCCGTCGTGGCCCAGATCACGGGCGAAAGGGGCAAGGCTGTGCGAGGTGTAGGTGAGTTCCAGCACCTTCGGGGTGATGAAAGCGAGGCGGGGTTCGGTGTAGAAGTCGGGTGTGAGAATCGGAAACTGCTTCAGAAAGAAATAGGTCAGGTTGGTCCCGGCTATTTTTTGTTTCGCTGTATAGTCTAGAACGAGAGAATTCAGATTAGCGAGCAGAGCATGCTGGATTTCCGCCCGCCCTTCGCAGAAAAAGAGCGGTAATTTATGGTTTGATGCTTTTCTGGGAAAGACAGTAGCAATCACCGAATTTGCTGCAGTGGCGTTTGTAATATCGCGCCAGCCCATTAGCCAATTTCTCTTCCATCCCCTCTTTTCAAGGCGCGCCTCAACATATGTCCGGTCGATCCAGTACCTTGGAGAAGGTTCCCAATCCGGATTAGACTTGTCGCCCGTTGGATCATCCGTGGAACCCCCCAAGCCTGTCTCATATCCTGCCCACCGGTGATCAAACTGATGAATCATCTTTGCCTCGTAGAGCGGCAGGAATTCTGCCCCATCAACTTGCCAGCAGTTTCCATCAAAAGGTGCGCCCTCGCCAGCCATTTGCTCGTGGCTCTGAAACAATCCACTATCATTCGACATGTGGAACATCGTCATGAAGTTTATTTTCCAAGGATTCCCTTTTTGATTATCAATATCATTGATGAGAATAGGCACATTTGCATAAATCTTATACCAAATCCCGTTGAGGCTGACTCACGGAGTGGATTCCCAAGCGGCTGATTTTCTGATTCACCATCGCGAACAGTAGGAGTGAAGCGCCCCGGGTTTTCTGGAGGCTGTTTCGTTTGAGTCATGCGACCATAT
>JBIQHE010000015.1:0-82139 GCA_044508875.1 Sphingomonadales bacterium
GAAAATGGCTCCCCGGGCAGGATTCGAACCTGCGACCAATCGATTAACAGTCGATTGCTCTACCGCTGAGCTACCGAGGAGCAGCCCGCATAGGCGGGCAAGGCGGACCCTTTGCCTTCAACCGCGGCATTTATCAAGGGGGATTTAGGAATATTTCATCCAAGGCGCAGCACGCGCTCAGACGATGAACTGTTCCATCGCGATGCGCTCGTCGAGGCCCTGGTCGGGGTCGAACAGCAAGGTCAACGGCCGGCTGCGGTCGGTGGTGACGAGAACGGTCTTCACGTCGCGGATTTCGCGCTGATCGGCGACCGCGCTGACGGGGCGTTTTGCGCCTTCGCGGACGTTGAACCGGATACTCGTCGATTCGGGCACCAGCGCGCCGCGCCAGCGCCGCGGGCGAAACGGGCTGATCGGGGTCAGCGCCAGCATCTCCGATTCGAGCGGCAGGATCGGGCCGTTGGCGGAGAGATTATAGGCGGTCGAGCCTGCGGGTGTTGCGACGAGCACGCCGTCGCACGCAAGCTCTTCGAGCATCGTCTTCTCGTTGATGATGACCTCGAGCTTCGCCGCCTGGCGCGTTTCGCGCAGCAGCGAAATCTCGTTGATCGCAGGCAGGATATGGCGTTCGCCGCTGATCGTCGTGATATCGCCCGAGAGCGGATGAATGATGAAGGGCCGGGCGCCGGTGATGCGTTCGAGAAGCCCCTCGACGCGAAACTCGTTCATCAGGAACCCGATCGTGCCGCGGTTCATGCCGAAGACCGGCAGGCTTCGACGCTGGTCGAGCAATTGATGCAGCATGTGGAGCAGGAAGCCGTCGCCGCCGAGCGCGATCAGAAGGTCCGCCTCGGCGAGGTCCACGAAGTCGTAGAGCGGCCGCAATTCGGCTTCGGCTTCCTGGCCCGCAGGTGTGTTCGATGCGACGAGCGCGATCTTGCGATGCATCTTGTTCCGGTCCCCCTTGGACGCTGTGTCAGCCGCCCGTTGCACTCATATGGCGCGCGACCGCCGGTTTGGACTTTCTTTCGATTTGAAAGTCATGCGCGCGGGGTTTGCCAGCCAAGGCCCGATCAATCAAGCCGTCGACAGCGCCGACGCCGCCCTCGCGGAGCGCAGTGCGCAGGTCGATATGATCCTCCTGGCCAAGACACATGTAGATCCGTCCCTCGACTGTCAGGCGGATGCGATTGCAAGTCGTGCAGAAATTGTCGCTGAGCGGCGTGATCAGGCCGAGCGTCACCGGGCTGTCCTCAACGCCGAAATAGCGCGCCGGCCCGCCCGTTCGCTTGTCGAGGGGATAGAGGGCGCGTTCCGCGCGCAGCGGGGCGATGAAGTGATGGAGCGGGATATAATGATCGCTTCGATCGTCCTCGACCTCGCCAAGCGGCATTGTCTCGATCAATGTCAAATCGCAGCCCGTCGCCGCACAATAATCGAGCATGGGGAGGAGCTGGTCCTCATTGAGCCCGGCCAGAGCGACCATGTTGATCTTGACCGAGAGGCCCGCGGCGCGTGCCGCATCAATTCCGCGCAGAGCGACTGTCACGTCGCCGACGCGGGTGATGTGCCGGAAGGCCTCCGGGTCGAGCGTGTCGAGGCTGACGTTGACGCGCCGCACCCCTGCATCGACGAGCATCGGCGCATAGTCGGCCAGCCGCATGCCGTTCGTGGTCAGGGTCAGTTCATCGAGCCCACGGCCGATCAGACCGCCGAGCCGGCGCGCGAGCATGTCGATGCCGCGCCGCACCAGGGGTTCGCCGCCCGTGAGGCGAATGCGCCGAATGCCGCGCGCGACGAAACGCTCGGCGAGCGCTCCCATTTCCTCGATGCTGAGCACGGCGGAGCGCGGAAGGAAGCTCATATGCTCGGCCATGCAATAGCGGCAGCGCAGGTCGCACCGGTCGGTAACCGAGAGGCGCAAATAGCTGATGCGGCGGCCGTGGCCGTCGGTCAGCGAAGCGTCTGCAGGCGATTGGGAGGCCATAACGCCGATTGTGATGCAAAAGGGAAGGGCTTGGCAAGCAAAGCCTGATATGGGGACGTGATGAATCGCTCCATCGACCATGATAGCCCCAGCATTCGCCATCTCACCGCACTGCACGCGCGCGATGATGCCGATGTCGGGGTGATCCTGGTCCAGGTCGATCAGCTGGCGCGAATCAACCACAGCGCCGGGACGGAGACAGGCAATGCATTGCTCGAGGAGGTGGCCCGCCGCCTCGAGAATTTTGCCGGCGATGAGTTCGGCCCCGGGGCGGTCGTCGAACGACTGAGCGGGCCGCGTTTCCTGATTGTTCCCGCTCTCCCGCTCTCGCTCGCGGCCCTGCACGCACAGGAGCGGGCGCTCCACGTCGTGCTCGCTGAGCCGATGGTGGGTGACCCCAGCGGGCGGGTCGCGATCCGTATCGCGGCCGCACTGATTACCCGCGACGAGCCGATTGCCGATCAGCTTCGCATCGCTAGCGACCAGCTTGCGCGCCCGGCCTCGGCGCGCGACGGCGCGATGGTCAAGGCAGCGCTCTCGCATGGAGAGGTCGCGATCTTCTATCAGCCGCAATATGACGTCGCCAGCGGTGCGATGGTGGGTGTGGAGGCGTTGCTACGCTGGCGCCACCCTGAGCTCGGGCTTCTCGGCGCCGGCCCGCTTGTCACCGCAGCGCGCGCCGCGCGGATGGAACGCGAACTGACCGAACATGCCCACCGCCTCGCGCTCACCGAGATCGCGAACTGGCCAAGGGCGCTCGGCCGACTTCGCATATCCCTTAATATCACGGCCGCCGACCTTGGCGATCCGAACTTCGCCGACCGCTTTGCTGCGATGGCGAAGCAGGCGAAGGTGGACCCCGATCGGTTGACCCTCGAGCTTACCGAGCAGGCGATGCTGAGCGACCCTGCGAGTGCGGCCGCGCAACTTGCCCAGATACGCGCGCTCGGCTCGGCGATCGCCATCGACGATTTCGGCACGGGCTATTCGAGCCTGTCGCTCCTGGCGCGCCTCCCGATTGACTATCTCAAGATCGACAGCGGTTTCACGCGCTCGATCGACGGCAGCGACCGCGATCGTATCGTTGTGCGCGCAATCGTTGACCTCGCGCGTGCGCTGGGCCTGCTGGTCGTGGCCGAAGGCGTGGAAAATGAGGGGCAGCTTGCACGGCTGAACGAGATCGGGGTCGCGACCTGGCAGGGCTTCTTAAGGTCGGGCCCCGTGCCGGGAGAAGAGCTGATTGCACTTCTCGCCTCTTAGACGCCCATTTCCGGTTTGCCGCTGCTTGGTCCGCCTCCCGGCAAGCTGAGCGCGAGTATGACGAGAAAATCTGCAGGCACTAGGAAGCCTGGCGCGCAAGCTTCGCGAGTCCCTTCGACAATTGCAGCGCGCCGTTGAGACGTGCGCCCGCGCTTGCCCAGTCGCCGCTGACCGACAATTTATTATCGGGCCGAAGGCGCGCACGGCCCTTCAGCCGTTCGACATAGGCAATCAGTCCCGGGACATTCGCGAACGCGTCGCCATGGAAGCTGACGAGCGCGCCCTTGGTGCCGACATCGAGCTTGGCGATACCGGCAGTTTTCGCATTCGCCTTGATCTCCATGAGCTGGATGAGATTGGCAGTCTCGGGCGGGAGCGGGCCGAAGCGGTCGATCATCTCGGCCGCAAACCCATCGAGCCCCGCGCGATCCTCGGCTTCATTGAGGCGGCGATAGAGCGCCATGCGGAGCGGCAGGTCGGGGACATAATCTTCCGGGATGAGGATCGGCGCATCGACGGTGATGACCGGCGACAGCGCCTCGCGCGGCGGGGCGGCGCCCATGCCCTCGGCCTTGGCGACGAGGATCGCTTCTTCGAGCATCGACTGATAGAGTTCGAACCCGACCTCGCGGATATGCCCCGACTGCTCATCGCCCACGAGATTGCCTGCGCCGCGGATGTCGAGGTCATGGCTGGCGAGCTGGAAACCCGCGCCCAGCGTGTCGAGGTCGCCGAGAAGCTTCAGCCGCTTTTCTGCGGTGTCGGTAATCGCGCCGCCCTCCATCGTCGTGAGATAGGCATAGGCGCGCGTCTTCGAGCGTCCGACGCGCCCGCGCAGCTGGTAGAGCTGCGCAAGGCCGAAGCGGTCGGCGCGGTGGACAATCAGCGTGTTCGCGCTCGGAATGTCGAGCCCGCTTTCGACGATCGTCGTCGAGACGAGCACATCATATTTCCGGTCGTAAAAGGCGCTCATCCGCTCTTCGACCTCTCCTGGCGCCATCTGCCCATGGGCGACGACATATTTGATCTCGGGCACGCGCGTGCGCAGGAATTCCTCGATGTCGGGCAAGTCCTTGATCCGCGGCGTGACAAAGAAGCTTTGCCCGCCCCGGTCATGTTCGCGCAGCAGCGCCTCACGGATCACCACGGGGTCCCACGGCGCGACATAGGTGCGCACGGCGAGGCGGTCGACCGGCGGGGTCTGGATGACGCTGAGCTCGCGCAGGCCCGACATCGCCATCTGCAAGGTACGCGGTATGGGGGTTGCAGTGAGCGTGAGAACATGGACATCGGCCTTGAGCTGCTTCAGCCTCTCCTTGTGAACGACGCCGAAACGCTGTTCCTCGTCGACAATGACGAGCCCTAGATTCTTGAACTCGACCGATTTCGCGATGATGGCATGGGTCCCGACCACAATGTCGATCTGGCCGCTCGCCAGCCCCTCGCGCGTCTTCTGCGCCTCGCTCGCCGGGACGAGGCGCGACAGGCGCCCGATATTGACAGGGAAACCTTTGAAGCGCTCGGCGAAATTGCTGTAGTGCTGGCGTGCAAGAAGGGTGGTCGGCACGACAACCGCCACCTGCACACCCGCCATTGCCGCGACGAAGGCGGCGCGCAGCGCGACCTCGGTTTTTCCAAAGCCGACATCGCCGCAGACAAGCCGGTCCATCGGGCGGCCCGAGGCAAGGTCGGCAAGTACGTCGCCGATCGCGCGGTCCTGATCGTCGGTTTCCTGGTAGGGAAAGCGGTCGGCGAACGCGGGATAAGCGCTGTCCTGCGCGAGGATTTCGCCCGGGCGCAGGGCGCGCTGCGCCGCGGTCGCGAGCAATTCACCCGCGATCTCGCGGATGCGCTCCTTCATCCGTGCCTTGCGCCGCTGCCAGGCTTCGCCGCCGAGCTTGTCGAGCGCGACGCCTTCGCTCTCGCCGCCATAGCGCGAGAGGACGTCGAGGTTCTCGACCGGGACATAGAGCTTGTCGCCGCCCGCGTAGCTCAGAGCGACGCAGTCATGCGGGCTATTGCCGACGGGGATCGAGGTCAGGCCCTCGTACCGGCCGATACCGTGGTCAAGGTGAACGGCGAGGTCGCCAACGCTCAATGTCGCAAGCTCGGCGAGGAAAGCGTCAGCGCTCTTGCGGCGTTTCTGGCGGCGGACGAGACGCTCGCCGAGAATATCTTGCTCGGTGAGGAGGCTGACCCCCGCCGTAGCAAAGCCACGGTCGAGCGGCAAAACGACCATTGCGGTTGTCCCGCCGCTTTCCGGCGAGGCGATGCCGAGCGCCTCCTGCCAGCTGTCCGCCGGCGCAAGCGAGGTCACCCCATGGTCCCGCAGCAGGCCCGATAGCCGGTCGCGCGCGCCGGCAGAATAGCTCGCGATGATCGTCTTGCGCCCCTTGCGGCGCTCGTCAGAAAGATGGTCGGCGACCTTGTCATAGACATTGAGTTCGGCCGTGCGCTCGGGCGTGAAATCGCGCGCGGCGAAACTCTCAAGGTCGATAACCGTCGCGGCAGGCGGCACATCGAAGGGGGAAACGATATGGACAGGGCGCGCGCGTTCCGCGGCCGCCCATTCGTCGCTGGTCAGGTAAAGGGTTTCGGGCGCGAGGGGGCGATAGCTGCCCGCCTGCTCGTGCTCGGCGGCGACGCGGTTCGCGTGATAATCGGTGATGGCATCGAAGCGCGTCTCGGCAGTCGCATCGGTGCGGTGGCCGCGCAGCACAGGCGTCGCCGGGTCGAGATGGTCGAACAGCGTTGCGAGCCGTTCTTCGAACAGCGGCAGCCAATGATCCATCCCGGCCTGCCGCCGCCCCTCGCTGACCGCTTGGTAAAGCGGGTCTCCGGTCGCCTGCGCGCCGAAGATTTCGCGGTATTTCGAGCGAAAACGTTTGATCGTCGCTTCGTCGAGAAGCGTTTCGGCGGCGGGAAGCAATTGCAGCGCCTTGGCGGGGCCGAGGCTGCGCTGGTCGGCGGGATCGAAGCGGCGGATGCTTTCGATCTCGTCGCCGAAGAAATCGACGCGAAGGCCATTTTCCTCGCCCGCGGGGAACAGGTCGAGGAGGCTTCCCCGGACCGCGAACTCGCCCTGGTCGGCAACCGTGTCGACGCGGTTGAAGCCGTTTGCCACTAAGAGCTCGGCGAGCGCGTCGCGATCGATCCGCTGTCCGGGCGCCAGGCTTGTCGCGAGCTGGCGGATACGGAAAGGGGTGAGCGTGCGCTGGGTGATCGCGGCGACGGTGGTGAGAACAAGCTCGCCGCGCCTCGGCGGGGCCTGGAGCGCCGATAGCGTCGCGAGGCGGTCGGCGCTGACGCGCATCGAGGGACCTGCACGGTCATATGGCAGGCAGTCCCATGCCGGAAAGCGATGGATGACGAGGTCGGGGGCGAAGAAGGGGGCGGCATCGGCAACCGCCTGCATCGCCGCGTCGTCGGTCGCCACGTAAAGCAGGCGTTTGTCGCTGGCGCGCGCGAGGTCGGCGAGCAGCAGCGGGAGGAATCCGTCCGCCGCGCGCGCCAGCGTGAGCGGCGCCGATGCCGACGCAATCGCGGCGAATATGTCGGCGGCAGGGCGAGTCATGGCAGCGGGATATAGTCCAGTCGGCGCATTGCGGCGATCAGCGGTGGATTGTCGAGGTGCGCGGGGGGGTGCCCGGTGCCGAGCGCCCAGCCCATGATATCGACGTCATCTTCTTCGCATACCGCCTCGAACCATGCGAGCTCCTCTTCGCCCCAATCGGCGGCATAACGGTCGAAGAAGCCGCCGATCATATAGTCAGCCTCGCGGGTGCCGCGGTGCCAGGCACGGAATTTCAGGCGTTTCAGGCGGTCTTGCATGGCGGTTCTTCTTGTGCGGTCGTGAACATTTTTCCGGTCTCTTTCGGGTCGAGCGAAGCCGGGTCGCCCATCGGCCCAGCGCTGCACCGGCTGGCGCTTCGACTGCGCCTCATGGGAACGCAGAGGAGGGGCTGGGCAAAACCAAGGGTTCGAGGTTAGACACGCCCTAGCCATGCGTCCCGAAATCCTCAACCCGCTCTTTGCCGCACTGACCGACCTCAAGGGCGTCGGGCCGCAACTTGCGAAGCCGCTGACGCGGCTCGGGCTCGAGCGCGTCGTCGATGTGCTCTTCCACCTGCCCACGGGTCTCATTTCGCGCGTTCCCGTCGAGCGTCTTGAAGAGGCGCAGGCGGGGCAGACGATCATCGTCGATGTCACCGCCCAGGATTATCGTCCCGGCCGCTCTGCGCGGGCTCCCTTTGGCGTCGACGCATTCGACAGCGCGGGCGATCATGTTCGTCTTGTCTACTTCGGACGTACGTCGGGTCTCGCGCGCAAACTTTTCCCCCTGGGCGAGACGCGGCGCGTGTCGGGTCGCCTCGACCTTTATGGCGATATGCGCCAGATCGTGCATCCCGACCAGGTTGCCGAGCCCGGTGACGAAACCGCGATCGCGGTTCACGAGCCTGTCTATCCGCTGACGGAGGGCCTGACCAACGCGCGGCTGTCGCAGCTTGCTGCTGTCGCGCTCGAGCGGCGGCCCGAGCTCAAGGAATGGATCGACGCGCCGCTTCTCGCCGAACGCGGCTGGCCAGCATGGCGCGAGGCGGTCGCGCGCGCGCATGCGAGTCCCCGCGACGAGGCGGCGCGCGACCGGCTCGCCTATGACGAGATCTTTGCAAGCCAGGTGGCGCTGATGCTGATCCGGGACGGACTGCGCAATCGCAAGGGGCGTGCGATTGTCGGCGACGGGCGCTTGGCGGGAGGTCTGCAGCTGCCCTTTGGACTGACGAGCGCGCAGGAGCGCGTCGGGCGGGAAATCGCAGGCGACATGGCGCAGGACCGGCCGATGCTGCGCATGCTGCAGGGCGACGTCGGATCGGGAAAGACGCTTGTTGCGCTGCGGGCAATGCTGTCGGCCGTCGAGGCGAAAACGCAGGCAGCGCTCCTTGCCCCCACTGAAATCTTGGCGCGCCAGCACCATGCAACGCTGCAGCGCATGCTCGGCGGCTTGCCCGTGAATGTCGCGATCCTGACGGGACGCGACAAGGGAAGGGCGCGCGAATCCACCCTGATGGGGCTTGCCGATGGCAGCATCGACATCCTTGTCGGTACCCACGCGATCTTCCAGGAGGGGGTGAGCTACAAGGACCTGGCGCTCGTCGTCGTCGACGAGCAGCACCGCTTCGGGGTCGCACAGCGGTTGATGCTGACCGCCAAGGGCCAGCGCCCGCCCCATCTCCTCGTCATGACCGCGACCCCCATTCCGCGCACGCTGTTACTCGCCAACCATGGCGAGATGGACGTCTCGCGGATCGACGAGATGCCGCCAGGCCGCAGCCCGGTGGACACGCGCGTCGTCTCGGTCGAGCGCCTTGACGAGGTGGTAGGCGGCCTCGAACGCCATCTTGCGGGCGGGGCGCAGGCCTATTGGGTGTGTCCGCTCGTCGCCGAGAGCGAGACGAGCGAGCTCGCCGCCGCGGAAGAGCGCGCCGCGCTGCTGCGCGAACGCTTCGGCGCCGATCGCGTCGGGCTGGTTCACGGCCGGATGAAGGGCGCGGACAAGGATGCGGTCATGGCCCGCTTCCAGGCGGGCGAGATCGGGGTCCTCGTCGCGACGACGGTGATTGAAGTCGGGGTCGATGTGCCGTCGGCAAGCCTGATGATCGTTGAACATGCCGAGAATTTCGGGCTCGCTCAGCTTCACCAGCTGCGCGGGCGCGTCGGACGCGGCGCCGCGAAGTCGGTTTGCCTGCTGCTGCGTTCCCCATCGCTCTCCGAAACCGCGCGCGAGAGGCTCGCGCTGATGCGCGGCACCAACGACGGTTTCGTGATCGCCGAAAAGGATCTGGAACTGCGCGGCGGCGGGGAACTGCTCGGGCTCAAACAGTCGGGCGACGCGGATTACCGGCTCGCAACGCCCGAGCAACTCGTGCGCCTGCTTCCGCTCGCGCACGACGATGCGCGCCTCTTCGTCGAGCGCGACGGCGGCATGGACGGCCCCCGCGGCGAGGCGGTGCGCCACTGCCTTTATCTCTTCGAACGCGACGCGGCGGTGCCGCTCCTGCGAAGCGGCTAGTGGAGGTCGCTGCGGCCGCCCATCGCGCGCAGCATCGGCAGATAATCCTCAACCGCGATCATCTTCTCGAACTGGACCCCCGTCTTGCCGCCCAGCGACCAGATCACCTTGGCCGCGGTGCGCCCGATGATCGGCATACGAAATACGACGGTATCGCCGGGCTCGAGGCTGCACTCGAAGCGCATCAGCAGGCCGTCGGCGCTGATGTTCACACAGGTGCACATTTCCTGCCGGCCGTCGGGCATGACGAAGGGCAGGCGGCAATAGACGTCGCTGCGCGGCGAGAGCCGCTGGTCGAGCCCGACATAATGGGCCTTGGTGGTGTCAATCTTGCGCATAGCATACCCTTGCTGGTCTGCTCGCAGGATCACTCCAATCCGCTAAGAATCGGTAAATATCCTGGCTCGGCTCATCGCGTCACGAGGGCGTGCTTCTTTGCGCCGAGGCTGACCGGGACGGGCTCGCCCGCGGGCTGGATGAGATGGTGGGGATCGCGGATCACTTCGCCGCCGACCTTCACAGCCCCCTCCTCGAGCTTGCGCCGCGCCTCCTTGTTCGAGGCGGCAAAGCCCAGTTCGCGCAGCGCCTCGAGGATCCGCAATCCCTCGGCAGGCGCGGTCACCTGCGGGAGATCCCCGCTAATATGGCCTTTTTCAAAGGTTTGCGTCGCGGTCTCGGCCGCCGCCCGCGCCGCCTCGGTGCCGCGGCACATCGCCGTCGCCGCGTTTGCGAGGATTTTTTTTGCCTCGTTGATCTCCGCGCCTTCGAGCGTTTCGAGCCGCGCGATTTCATCGAGGGGCAAGTCGGTGAAGAGTTTCAGGAAGCGGCCGACATCGCGGTCGTCGCAGTTGCGCCAATATTGCCAATAGTCAAAATGGGACAGTTGGTCTGCATTTAACCAGACGGCGCCGGCGGCGGTCTTGCCCATTTTGGCACCCGCGGCAGTGGTCAGAAGCGGTGTCGTGAGGCCATAAAGCTCAGCGCCATCCATCCGTCTGCCAAGTTCGACGCCGTTGACGATATTCCCCCATTGGTCGGATCCGCCCATCTGGAGGCGGACGCCCATTTCTTTCGCGAGGTAGCGAAAATCATAGCCTTGCAGGATCATGTAGTTGAATTCGAGGAAGGTCATCGGCTGCTCGCGATCGAGCCGAAGTTTGACCGAGTCGAAGGTCAGCATGCGGTTGATCGTGAAATGCGTTCCAACCTCTTGCAGAAGCTCGATATAGCCCAGCTTGCCCAGCCAGTCCTGGTTGTTGACCATCACCGCGTCGGTGGGGCCCTCGCCAAAAGTCAAAAAGGGCTCAAAGATCGTGCGGATCGACGCGATATTGTCCTCGATCGTCTGATCCGACAGCATCTTGCGGCTTTCGTCGCGCCCCGTGGGGTCGCCAATACGCGTCGTCCCGCCGCCCATCAGTACCACCGGCTTGTGCCCGGTCTGCTGCAGGCGGCGCAGCATCATGATCTGGACGAGGCTGCCGACGTGCAGGCTGGGCGCGGTTGCGTCGAACCCGATGTAGGCCGGGACGATCTGCTTTTCGGCAAGCGCATCGAGCCCTTCCGCATCGGTCATCTGGTGGATATAGCCTCGCTCATCGAGCAGGCGCAGCAGGTCGGATTTGTAAGTCGTCATAGCGCGCGGGCGCTTAGCATGGGGTTTGCGATTTGGATAGCATGCGCGCGGAACTGCATTGCCACCCGGCCACCCCTGCAAGCGCGGTCGCGTCGGTGCGGGCCGAGATCGGCCTGTCCTTTGACGAGGGGTTCGTGCTTTGCTTCATCGTCGAGGGGGCGATCGATCGCATCGTGCTCCCGGCGGGCGAGGGACAGCTCGTGATCGCCGATGGCGCGACCGATGGTCTTTGGCAAAGCACCTGCTTCGAGGCTTTCCTGACCGAGGACGACACGCCGGATTATACCGAGTTCAACTATGCGCCCGATGGTCGCTGGGCCTGCTACCAGTTCGACGATTACCGCTCGCTGCTCGGCACCGACGACCTTGCACCCTGGGACATGGCCGCCGATCGGGAGCCGGCACGCTATGCACTGCGGGTGGAACCCGGCATCTTTCCTGATCGCGGCAGCAAGCTCGCGCTTTCTGCGGTGATCGAGGAGACCGACGGCACCAAGAGCTACTGGGCGCTCGCGCACCCGCCGGGGAAACCCGATTTCCATCATCCCGATTGCTTTACGCTGACGCTTGGGGCACCGGACCAGGCATGACGATCCTGTTCGGCATCGACCGCCTGCTCGCCGATCCCGCGCTTCGCAAGCCGCTGGAGGGCCGGCGCGTCGCGCTCCTCGCGCACCCCGCGTCGCTCACCGCGGACCTCACCCACAGCCTCGATGCGCTCGTCGCAGCCGGCGTCAATGTCTCGGCGGTATTCGGGCCTCAGCACGGCGTGCGCGGCGACCTCCAGGACAATATGATGGAATCGCCCGATTTCACCGATCCGGTGTATGGGATTCCCTGCTTTAGCCTATATGGCGAGGTGAGGCGGCCGTCGGAGCAGTCGATGCAAAGCTTCGACGTGATGCTTGTCGATCTCCAGGACTTGGGCTGCCGCATCTATACCTTCATCACCACCTTGCTCTACGTGCTCGAGGCCGCTGCGCAGCATGGAAAGGCCGTGTGGGTGCTCGACCGGCCCAATCCCGCCGGGCGCCCGGTCGAGGGAAGCTTGCTCCGTCCCGGCTGGGAAAGCTTTGTCGGCGCGGGACCCATGGCGATGCGGCACGGGCTCACGATGGGCGAGATGGGACGCTGGTTTCTCGGTCACTTCGGGCTCGATGTCGATTATCGCGTTATCGAAATGGAAGGCTGGCACCCCGCCGCCGCGCCCGGTTTCGGCTGGCCGGCCGAGCGCGCGTGGATCAATCCGAGCCCCAATGCGCCCAACCTCAACATGGCGCGCGCCTATGCAGGAACGGTCATGGTCGAGGGCGCGACGCTGAGCGAAGGGCGGGGGACGACGCGGCCGCTCGAGCTGTTTGGCGCACCCGACATCGATGCGCGCGCGGTGATCGCCGAAATGCGGCGGCTTGCACCCGACTGGCTTGCCGGCTGCAAGCTGCGAGATATCTGGTTTCAGCCGACTTTCCACAAGCATGTCGGCGCGCTCAACAGCGGCGTCCACATCCATGCCGATGGGCCATGGTATGACCATGCCGCATTTCGGCCGTGGCGCGTGCAGGCGGTGGCCTTCAAGGCGATCCGCTGCCTCTACCCCGATTACCCGATCTGGCGCGGCACCGATTTCAAATATGAATATACCGAGAATGTGCTCGCTATCGACGTTATAAACGGCTCGACGCTGCTTCGCGAATGGGTCGACGATGCCGGGGCCGAGGCGGGCGATCTGGACGCACTTGCGCTCCCCGACGAGGCGGCGTGGCGTGCGACAATCGAGGATCTGCTGCTCTATCGCGGCGAATGAGGACAGGAAAATGAACATGCATCGGCGGCAATTCATGGGCGTGGCTGCGATCGGAGGGCTCGCGGCGAGCCTTCCCGCAACCGGTTGGGCAGCGGATGATTTCGCCGGCCTTCCCAACATGGCGAAGGATGCGCAGCCGATCGGGCCCGATGAACTCAAGGCGCGGCTGGCAAAGGCGGCGGGCCTTCTTCGCGCCAATGACATCGATGCGCTGCTGATCGAGCCCGGCGCGAGCCTCATCTATTTCACCGGCGTCCATTGGTGGCGCAGCGAGCGTCTCACCGCGGCCGTGCTGACGCGCGAGGGCGAAGTCGCAATCGTCACGCCCTTCTTCGAGGCGCCTTCGGTGCGCGAGACCCTCAGCGTCGAGGCCGAGGTGCTTAGCTGGGACGAGGATGAAAATCCACTTGGGGTCGTCGCGGCATGGCTTTCCAGCCGCGGGCTTGCCAAGGGCCGGATCGGGGTTGAAGAAACGGTGCGCTATTTCGCGGTCGACGGACTCGAAAAGGCGATGCCGGGGATCACGGTGGTCAATGGCGCTCCGGTCGTGCGCGGATGCCGGATGATCAAGTCGGCGACCGAGATCGCGCTGATGCAGCTTGCAACCGATATTACCATGGCCGCCTATCGTTACACCGCGCCCCGCGTCGAGGCGGGAATGACCCCCGCCGAGATCGGCGCGATCATGAACGGCGCGACCAGGGCTCTTGGCGGCTCGCCCGAATTCGCCCTCGTTCTTCTCGGCGAGGCGAGCGCCTATCCGCACGGAAGCGGTCAGCCGCAGCGGGTGCGGCCGGGCGAGGTGGTGCTGATGGACTGCGGCTGCAACGTGCACGGCTATCAGGCCGATGTTTCGCGAAGCTGGGTTCACGGGACCGCGACGGCGCGCGAGCGGCAGGTTTGGGAAGAGATGCGCAAGGGGCAGCTCATCGCCTTTGAGGCGGCCAAGCTCGGCGTTCCAGCCGGCGCGGTCGATGACGCGGTACGCGCCTATTACGAGAGCCTGGGTTATGGCCCCGGCTACAAGCTTCCTGGCACCTCGCACCGAACCGGGCACGGCATTGGTCTTGACGGCCATGAGCCCGTCAACCTCGTGCGCGGCGAGACGACGAAGCTCGCAGCCGGCATGTGCTTCTCGAACGAGCCCGGCATCTACATCCCTGGCGAGTTCGGAATTCGGATCGAAGACTGCTTTTACTTGACCGAAAGCGGACCCAAGTGGTTCAGCGCGCCGCCCGTTTCTTTCGACAATCCCATCGGCTGAGCGGCGCGGGCGGACCGATGGGTTCGCGGCGGACCTCGGGGGAGTTCAGCCGCGGCTCGGCGCCGAGAGGAGATCCCGCGGCCGCTGCACGAGGCTCACCAGCACGAACGAGATGATCATCAGTAAATACCAGCTGCCGAGCTTGGCCGTGCCCACCATCTGCCAGCCGTCCTGCTGATCGGGATAGGTCCAGGCGCGAGCGAAGGTACCGATATTCTCGGCGAACCAGATGAAGAGGGCAACGAGAGCCCAGCCGAGGAGCAGCGGCATCCGGCGATGGATGTGGAGCGGGCGAAACCATATCTGGCAGCGCCAGAAAAGCAGCGCGGTCGCGGCAAACAGGAGCCAGCGGATGTCGGGCAGCCAATGGTGCGCAAAGAAATTAAGGTAGATCGCAGCGGCAAGGACATAGGAAGTCCAGGCGGGCGGATAGGCCGTGTAGCGAAAATCGAAGATCCGCCAAACGCGCGCGATATAGCTCCCCACCGCGGCGTACATGAAACCCGAGAAAAGCGGCACTGCGCCGATGTGAAGGAGGCTCTCTTCGGGATATTGCCACGACCCCGCGGCGGTCTTGAAGAGCTCCATCACCGTGCCCACGACGTGGAAAAGGAGGATGACGATGGCTTCTTTCGGGGTTTCGAGCCGGAAGGCGAGCATCGAGAGCTGGATCAGGATCGCGCCGATCGTAATCGCGTCATAGCGATGGAGGGGCGCATTCTCGGGCCAGAAGAGGTGCGTGGCGAGGAGAAGCGTGAGCATCATGGCGCCGAAGAGACAGGCCCAGCCTTGCTTGAAGCCGAAGACGAGGAATTCGAGGAGCCAGCCGCGGGGCCCTGGCTCGACCGCCATTGCCTCGAGCCGGGTGCGGATGCGATGGAAGCGCGAGTGGGCGCGGCCCGGTTCAGACATGGACGGCGACCAGCGCGATCAAGGAGGCGGCGGGAAGCAGCAGGACCTGCGCGAGGATTGTCCCGGCGAGCCGGCTCAGCGAAATGAAGGTAATCGCGCGGCGAAAATCGGCCTCGTCGACTTTCCCCTCGACCGCATCGTCGGTCATCACCGACAGCTGCGGGTCGATAAAGGCGAAGAGCAGGATCGTCGCAAAACCGTTGATCAGGGCAGATAGCTGCGAGGCGGTGACACGGAACTCGGGCGCAAGATAGCCTGCGTAAAGCGACGCGACCACGCCAACCGCGAGCAGCGATTGCGCAAGACAATTGGCGATGAGAACGCCCCAGCCGATGCCGCGCGGCATATGCCAGCCTTTGAGGTGGGCAAGGCTCGGGACTCGCAGCGACTGGCGCAGGGTGCGCAGCCCCGCGGGGCTAGCGGCCCTGAGCGCGAGCTTCGTCGTCGAGCGATTGCTTTGATACCAGCCGATCGCGGCGGCAAACATCCGTTGACCGGTCGGGACGAGCAGGATGCCGACCAGCGTCGCAAGGCTTGCTGCCGCGAGGACGAGCTGCATGTCAAGAAACAGCGAGGCGCCGCTGCCCTCATGGATTCGCGTCTCGATCCGCTTTGCAAGAAAGGGACCCAGGAAGCTGTTCGAGGTGCGCGAGAAGAGCACGAGGATGTTGAACAGCGCAAATGACATCGCGATCCGCCGCGTACGCACGCCTGCTATCCGCGCGGCATAGGCCAGCGCGCCGATCAGGTTTATGAAGCCGGTGAGCGCCAGGATGATTGCGAGGGGGAGGTCGATCATCGACCGGGTCCTTCCAGCGTAACATTCTCCTCGCCCGCCCACCTCGAACGCGCCCCGCAGACGGTCTTCTCCGGGCGTGAGAGGAGAGTGGGCGCCTGGGAACCCTCAACGCGAGCGGTTGCGAGAAACAGGGCGGAGAGTGGGTAGCGCGGACGGCAGCGCCGTCAATGCTTTCGCGTCAGCTCGCGCATCGCGTCGTCGAGCCCTGCAAGGGTCAAAGGATACATGCGGTCATTCATCAGCTGTTTGATCATCTTGACCGACTGGGTGTAGCCCCAGTGCGCCTCGGGCACCGGGTTCAGCCAGACGGCGGCGGGATAGACGTTTGTCATGCGCTGCAGCCACACCGCGCCCGCTTCTTCGTTGAAATGTTCGACGCTGCCGCCGGGATGGCTGATCTCATAGGCGCTCATC
Organism: Sphingomonadales bacterium; assembly: GCA_044508875.1. Classification (GTDB taxonomy): domain Bacteria; phylum Pseudomonadota; class Alphaproteobacteria; order Sphingomonadales; family Sphingomonadaceae; genus Sphingopyxis; species Sphingopyxis flava_A. Next base: position 16,147 of record JBIQHE010000015.1, read on the forward strand.
GACGCGTCGCCGACGAATACCAGCTTGTAGTCATGACCATATTTGTGGAGGATATCCCACATCGGCGTGCGCTCGGACCAGCGGCGCTTATTGTCTTTCCACACGCCCTCATAAGGGCAATTGTGGAAATAGAAGAATTCCAGATTCTTGAACTCGCTGGTCGCGGCGCTGAACAGTTCCTCGCACAGCTTGATGAACGGGTCCATCGAGCCGCCGACGTCGAGGAAAAGCAGGAGCTTCACCGCGTTGCGCCGTTCGGGGCGCATGCGGATGTCGAGCCAGCCCTGCCGCGCCGTACCGTCGATGGTGCCCGGGATGTCGAGCTCGTCGGCGGCGCCTTCGCGCGCGAACTTGCGCAGACGGCGCAGCGCGATCTTGATGTTGCGGGTGCCGAGTTCCTTCGTGTTGTCGAGGTTCTGGAACTCGCGCTTTTCCCAGACTTTGAGCGCCCTCTTGTGCTTGCTCTCGCCGCCTATCCGCACGCCTTCGGGATTGTAGCCTGAATTTCCGAAGGGGGAGGTGCCCCCCGTGCCGATCCACTTGTTGCCGCCCTGATGGCGCTTTTGCTGTTCCTCGAGCCGCTTTTTGAGCGTCTCCATAATCTCGTCCCATGAGCCGAGCGACTTGATCGCGTCCATCTCTTCTTGGGTAAGATATTTCTCCGCGACGGCTTTCAGCCACTCCTCCGGTACATCGACCGGGTTCTGGCCATAATCGGTAAGCAGGCCCTTGAAGACCTTGTTGAAAACCTGGTCGAAGCGGTCGAGCAGCCCCTCGTCCTTCACGTAGATCGCGCGCGAGAGATAGTAGAATTGCTCGGGGCTGCGGTCGATGACCTCGCGGTCGAGCGCCTCCAGCAGCATCAGATGCTCCTTGAGGCTTGCAGGAATGCCCGCGGCCCGCAGCTCGTCGAGAAAACCGAAAAACATGCAAAGCGGCGTAAACCGTCCCGCGAGCCGACGCAACTGCTTTACGTAAACGGAAACCATCCTTGTGATCCGCGCGCTGATACTATAGGGGGGTAGGGTATGAGCCATCTTGCTACCCGCCCCGAACTCCTCGCCCGCGTGCGCCGCATCGCTGGCCAGGTCGCCGCCATCGAGAAGGCGCTCGCGGCCAATGAAAGCTGCGCGACGGTGCTGCATCGCGTCGCCGCGGTGAGGGGAGCGGTGAATGGGCTGCTCGACGAAGTGATCGCCGAGCATTTGACCGGGCATGTCGCGCATCCCGGCCTTACCGATGCCGAGCGCGCGGCGGGCGCCGACGAACTGCTGGCGGTGATCCGCCGCTACGCGAAATAGGAAGGTGGGCGATGTCTGAAAGCGAATACGCCGCCGCCCAGCCGCTTCACGATTTCCTCGGCGCCGCGCATGACGAAAATGCCAAGCGTACTCTCTGGGTCGTCGCGCTCACCTCGGTGATGATGGTGGCGGAAATCGCCGCGGGCTATTGGACGGGGTCCATGGCGCTCCTCGCCGACGGCTTTCACATGGCGACCCACGCCGGCGCCCTCGGGCTTGCAGCACTCGCCTACCGTTACGCGAAGAACCACCGCCACGACCCGCGGTTCAGCTTCGGGACCGGCAAGGTCGGCGACCTCACGGGCTTCGCCTCCGCGCTGATCCTCGGCATCTTCTCGATCGGGATCGCGGTCGAATCTGTGCTGCGGCTCATCGATCCGGTGCGCGTCGACTTCACGAGCGCGGCGCTGGTCGCGGTGCTGGGGCTCGCCGTGAATATCGTGAGCGCCTTCATGCTGATGGGCGGGAACCATCACGGCCATGATCACGATCACGGTCGCGATCACGATCACGATCAGGGTTCCGCAGGCCATCATCACCAGGGCCACGACAATAATCTGCGCTCGGCCTATTTCCATGTCCTCGCGGATGCGCTGACGTCGGTGCTCGCGATCGCGGCGCTGCTCGCGGGGCGCTATCTCGGGCTTGGGTGGATGGACCCCGCGATGGGCATTGCAGGCGCGCTCGTCATTGCGCGCTGGTCATGGAGCCTGATGCGCGACACCGCTGCCATCCTCCTTGATGAGACCGATGCAGAACTCGCCGAGGCGCTGCGCGAGCGCATCGGGGCGATCAGCGACCTGCGCCTCATCGACCTTCACGTCTGGCGGGTGGGCCCGCAGGCGCGCGCGGCGATCGTCGAGGTGGAGGGGAACAGCGCGCCTTCGCAGCTGCGCAGCTGCCTTGCGGACCTTCATCTGGCGCATCTCACGATCGCAGTTCGCTGATCGCGCACGATTTCTCGAGCCCGCATTGCTGGCGATCCTGTACAATACGCCTTGCCTAGGCGGGCTATAAGCCTTCATCTCCCATAAGGGGCAACAGGGGTGAGGCGATGACGGCACCGTTCAATTTCGGGCAGCTCAAATTTCTCAAGGCGTTCACCGAAGCCTTATTCCACGGCGCCGAGATGGTGATCTCGGCCGATCAGGTGGTGGCCAATGTCTGCGACCTGTTCGCGAAGGTCGGGGGGACGAAGCTCGACGAGATCCGCCTCTCGCTCACCGCGACCGAGATCGTGCTCGGACCGCTATTTGCCGCTTCAAGCGTCGAAACGCGTGCCCAGCGCATCCGGAACCGCCTGCAGAACAGCCAGGTCGATCTGTTCCAGGACATGGCACGGCTGCGCGGCATCATCTACGCCTGCTATTACGGCCATTGGCAACCGGGGGTGGAGCCGGGCGATCAGGACGCCAATGCCGCGAACCCGGTACACGCCCAGATCGGCTTCACCCTGCCGAAGTTCCGCGAGCGGGGCGCGGGGGAAATGCCGATCAGCCGTGTCGACGGCCGCGAGATCGATCCTGCGCATGTGCTTCTCGCCTCTGACATCGCATCCGAATATGACGTGATCGTCGTGGGATCAGGGGAGGGGGGCGCCCTCGCGGCCTATCATGTCGCGGCGCAGGGCTACAAGGTGCTGATCGTCGAGGCGGGACCCTTCTATCCCTCGCACCATATCACCCACCATGAACTCGACATGGTGGCAGAACTTTTCAAACATGGCGCGCTGCAAACATCAACGAACCGCGACTTCGTCGTGTTCCAGGGGCGCTGCGTCGGCGGATCTTCGACGATCAACAATGGCATCTGTCTGCGCGTGAACGAGGCAGGGCGCACCCATCCCGACGCGCCTGACGTTCTCGCGCGGTGGGCGAGCATGGGAGCACCGATCGATGCTGCGGCTTTTCACGCAAGCTATGATGCGGTGCAGGAAAAGCTCGGCATTGCAAGGATCGAGCCGCGCAGCGGGCGTCACAATGGCCCCCATCTGCTGAATGGCTGGGGGGCCTATGCGGCCGCGTCAGAGGATCCCAAGGTCCAGCGCGCGGTCGCCGATTGGTTCGCGAAGAATTTCGGGCCGCCGAGCACGCCGACGGCGTGCGCCTATTGCGGCTATTGCAATGCGGGATGCGCCTATGGCCGGCGGATGGGTATGGCGCAAACCTACCTGCCCGAGGCGTGCCGCGATTTCGGTGCGCGCATCCTTCCCGGGACCAAGGCCGATCGGATCATCTGGCAGACGGCCATCGACGGGCGCCGCGAGGCGGAAGCCGTCCGGCTGGTGCTTCCCGACGGGTCGAAGGCCATGGTGCGGGCCCGCGTCGGCGTGATCGTTGCCGGGGGCACCATCGCCTCGTCGAAGCTTCTCGATCGCAGCGATATTTCCGGGACCGGCCGCAACGTATCGCTCAATGTCGCGTCGCCGGTCGTCGCGCTGATGCCCGAAGGCGTCGGCGGCGATGCCTGGGACGAGGACCAGATGGCGAGCTATGTCGACTGCGGCGATTATCTCCTCGAGAGCCATTTCCAGCCGCCGATGTCGATGGCCTCGCTCATGCCCGGCTGGTTCGGGGACCATAGCGCGCGGATGAAGAACTATGGCCGCGTCCACTCGGCGGGCATATTATTCCCGGTCGATCGCCGGGGGCGGATAAAGGACGGCAAACTGAAATTCCAGCTCGACCCCGATGTGGATCTGCCGGTGCTTCGACGCGCGATGGCGACGCTCACCAAGGTGCATTTCGCGGCAGGCGCGCTCGAATGCTACCCGGCGCTCACGGTCGGGCAGACGGTCACCCCCGACATGGACATCGATGCCTTCTTCGAGCGCGCGATTCGCGAATCCGATGACGTCACCCTCTCGAGCAGTCATCCGCATGGGGGCAATGCGATCCACGAGGACCCGCGATACGGCATCGTCGACCCCCAGTGCCGCGTCCACGGTACCACGAACGTGCTCGTGACCGACGCGAGCGTGTTCCCAAGCTGCATCCGCGTCAACGCGCAGTGGACGACGATGGCAATGGCGCACTACGCAACTGGGAGGGGTGATCCTTTCCGCTGACAGCGGCTTTTGTTCCTGGCTGCACGCCGCTATGGGCGGCGCCATGAGCTTCACCGTCGCCGCGCTTTACCGTTTCGCCCCGTTTGACGATCCCGCCGGGCTGCGCCAGCCCCTCATCGATCTTTGCGCCGAACAGGCGATCAAGGGGACGCTGCTCCTTGCCCGCGAGGGGGTCAACGGGACCATCGCCGGGAGCGCCGAGGGGATAGAAGCAGTGATTGCACATATCCGCGCGCTGCCCGGCTGCGCCGAACTCGACGTCAAATATTCCGCGGCGGCTGCGATGCCGTTCAAGCGGATGAAGGTGCGGCTCAAGAAGGAAATCGTGACCATGAAGGTCGCGGGGATCGATCCCGCCCGCGATGCCGCGCCCTATGTCGCGGCTGCCGACTGGAACGCCATCGTCGATGATCCGGACACGGTGCTCATCGACACGCGAAACGATTTCGAGGTGGGGTATGGCAGCTTCGAAGGCGCGCTCAACCCGCATACCAGGAGCTTTGGCGAATTTCCGGACTGGTGGCGGGCCAACGCCGAGAGCCTCGCGGGAAAGCGCATTGCCATGTTCTGCACCGGGGGCATCCGCTGCGAGAAATCGACGGCCTTTCTGAGGAGCGAGGGCGTCGAGGATGTCGTGCACCTCAAGGGCGGGATTCTTGCCTATCTCGAGCAGGTTCCCGAGGAGCAGAGCCGCTGGCACGGGAGCTGCTTCGTCTTCGACGAGCGCGTCAGCGTCGGGCATGGGCTCGTCGAGATTGGCGAGAAAAGCTAGCGGGCTACCTTTCGCGGCGCGCGATCAGCGAAGGCGGGCTTCCCCAAATTCGACCCACCCGAAAGGCTTCGGGGTCTTTGGCATATAGCGCGCCCCGCGGCGGTCGACCGCGAAACCCGCGTGGGCATACGCATCCGATATGGGGCGGGTGAGGTGGCAATTGCCGCCAATCCGCTTCCATAGGGGCTCGATCCGCCGCTGCCATTTTGCGACGCCGGAATCGGGCGCGGCGCCATGTTCGAGAAACAGCGCGGTCCCGCCAGGCTTCAGCACGCGGCGGATTTCGGCGAGCACTGCCCCGGGTTCGGCGACCGAGCAAAGGGTGAAGGTCGTAACGACGGTGTCGAAGCGATCGCTCTCGAACGGCATCGCCTCGCCAATGCCGCCCCTGATATCGGCCTCGATGCCGCGCGCCCTGGCTGCCGCCCGGCTCATCGCGAGAAGTTCGGGCGAGGGGTCAAGGCCGCTGAAGCCCGTGATCCGCGCGGGCTCATAGAATTCCATGTTGATGCCGCCGCCGCAGCCGAGCTCGAGCACCTCGCCTGCGGCTTGCGGCACGACCTGGCTGCGCAGTTTCATGATCTGCCCCTGCGAGCAGGCGCATTTGATGAGGCGCGGGACCCCGCGACGCTCCCACCAGCTGCTCATGGCCTCGCTCCTGCCATGCTCTTCGCGAGCCGCTCCGCGACAATCGCAAGAACATTGTCCTGAATGTCGCCCAATATGCGCTCGCCCCACCAGCCAGCATAGGCATTGAACGGCGTAGCGAGGTGATAGCGCGTCCACAAGCGGACCCTTGTCCGACCATCGGCCATGGAAATCAGCCGGTAGCCGCCCGTGTCGATCCAAAGGTGGCGTCCGTGGGGTTCGATATGCCGGTCGGTGCGCTCGTGGATCGATGGGTCGGGAAAGGCGAAGCGCCATTGCAGCGCCGCGCCGGGCTGCCAGTCCGTGATGATTTCCTGAAAGCGGATATCTTCCTGCCATAGCGCATCGCGTATCGCACCGGGGCCCTCGCCTTGCAAACGCGCGGCGACCGGGCGGGGAAGGCGCAATATGTCCTGGCTCATGTTCCACCGCCCTTCGTCAGCGGCGATAGCCGGAAGGGCGAGAAGCTGCGTCCAAACCGCGTCGGCCGGGGCATCGACGACGATCTCGCGCACCACGACGCGCGTCTCGCGCGGCGGTGTCAGCTGCTGGTCGGCAAGAAGCGCGAGGAAGGGCAGAAGCAAGAGCCCGTGGGCGCGAAAGATGGCCGGATCGACCCGCGAATGGTCGCGCCGATAGAGATAGACAGGCCAAATGCCGATATAGCCGAACAGCATCCAGAAGGGGAGCGCCATCAAGAGACAGACGACGCCCTCGCGCAGAAATGCCACTCCAATTGCCATCGCGGCGAGCGCCAGCCAGACAGGGACGAGGAGGAAGGTCCGGCGCGGCCAATTGCGGCCGATGCTGCCGACCCAGGCAATGAACGCGGTGAGCGCTGCGGGCAGCACGACCAGCAGCGCATAGCCGATCGCTCCGCCTGCTCCCGCCTCGGCCAGGATATAGACCGCAAGCGCTGCGGCGAGCGCGGTGATAATCGCAGCGACGAATTTCCCGTTGCGAAGGCGTGACCATGCTCTTTTTTCGGTCGCATCCCTCACTGTCACCGGCTCTCCCCCTTGGCGCCGAACCTGTCCCTTGCTAGCGCGATTGGCAACACCCATCTCTTCCCTCCGGCACAGGGCCGCAAAGGATCGTCATGCCCAACACGCACCATACCAAGATGCTCATTCTCGGTTCCGGCCCCGCCGGTCTCTCGGCCGCCATCTACGCCGCGCGCGCGGGGATGCAGCCGATCGTTGTCCAGGGGCTTCAGCCGGGAGGGCAGCTTACCATCACGACCGATGTCGAAAATTACCCGGGCTTCGCCGAGGTCATCCAGGGCCCGTGGCTCATGGAACAGATGACCGCGCAGGCGGTGCATGTCGGCACGAGCATGATCTGGGACACGATCGTCGACGTCGATCTTGGCGAACGCCCCTTCCGCCTCACCGGCGATGGGGGCGACGTCTATCTTGCGGAAACGCTGGTGATTGCGACCGGCGCGCAGGCAAAGTGGCTCGGCGTCCCCGGCGAGCAGGAACTCGGCGGCAAGGGCGTGTCGGCCTGCGCGACGTGCGACGGCTTCTTTTATCGCGGCAAGAAAGTGGTGGTGATCGGCGGCGGGAATACCGCGGTCGAAGAAGCGCTCTACCTCACCAACCACAGCGACGATGTGACGCTGATTCACCGCCGCGATTCGCTCCGCGCGGAAAAAATCCTCCAGGACCGTCTCTTCGCCAATCCCAAGATCAAGGTGCTTTGGAACAAGAAGGTCGAGCGCTTCGTCGCTGGTGAGGGCACCGCGGGGCTGGTCGGGGTCGACCTCGTCGACACGGTCACGGGCGCGGCGAGCCACGAGCCCACCGACGGCGGTTTCGTGGCGATCGGCCACAGCCCCTCGACCGGGCTGTTCAAGGGCAAGCTACCGCTCGACGCAGATGGCTATCTCGAAGTCACGCCGGGTACCTCGCTGACCGCAATCCCGGGCGTCTTCGCCGCAGGCGACGTGACCGATAAGGTCTATCGCCAGGCCGTCACCGCGGCGGGAATGGGCTGCATGGCGGCGCTCGATGCCGAACGCTTCCTCGCCGAGGCCGAATATCACGCAATGGTGGACGCCTAGCAGCACGCTGGCGGGCAAAGGTCCTATTGGAGGCGCGCCAATATTTGTGCGGCCAGCCACTCGCCGTCGGGCCCGGCGAAGCTGTGCGAAGCGCTATCGAGCCGCTCGGCAGGCACCGCGCCGATTTCGCAATTCTCGAGGAAGGCCTGCGCTGTCCGGTCGCCCGCGGCGAGCAACAGAGTGGCTGGGCAGGGTAGCGCTGCTAGCGCCGCGTTCATGCGGCCGGCCAAGCTGTCCGGCGCTTGGGGGGGCTTGCTTCGCCCGAGCGCTGAAAGGCCTCGCCAGAGCTTTCCAAGATCAATCTCTCCCTTGAGCAATCGCAGGAGACTTTGGGGGTCCTTCAGCCGCGCGAGATAGCGTGCGCGGATCGCTGCGGCAGGAGGAAGCGCGGGTTCGTCGCTGGCCTCCTCGTCGGCGTTCGGTTCATAAGTCCAGGGATTGGCGAGGACGAGCGCGTCGAGGCCCGTCGGCTGATGTAGCAAGAGCGCACTCGCCGCGTCGCAGTTGCCGAAGGCGGTGATGCGGGTCATGTGCGGGGCAGCGGCCCGGAAAGCCGCGATCGCAGCGGCGATGTCGGGAGCGCTCGCCTCGAAACCGCCATTTTCGCCCTCGCTGTCGCCAACGCCGCGGCGGTCGAAGCGGAAGACGGGATGACCTGCTGCGGCGATCCGCTGCGCGAGCGTCGCCATGCCGCGGTGTGCCCCGCATCGGATTTCGTTGCCGCCCGAGACGATGAGGAGCCCGCTGGTCCCCGGCGCTTCGTCGAGCGTTGCGGCAAGCAATTCGCCCTCGCAGATGAAGCTCAGATGATGCCGCATGCCCGGCTCCATGCGAGGATGTCGGCCGCGATCGCCCGCGCCATGGCCGGATCTTCGCCGGGTTCGGCGCGCAGCCACAATGGGGTGCCGAGGATACCATCAGCGCCGAGCGCAATGCTGCGCAGCGGCTCGACGGGCTGCACCTCGGCCGTGCCCAGTCCGGCAACCATCGCCGGTGACAAGAGATTGCCAGCGAGGAGCAGCGGGGCCGCCGCCGCTTCGGCTTCAAGGCTTTCGAGCGTCGAGACAAGGCCCGCTTCGCGGTCGGCCGAAACCCGGGCGCGCAGCAGTGTTCGCAGGAGCGAGGCCCCGCTTGCCGGAGCAAGGCGCCACCACCCCGCGGCCTTGGCTGCATCGTCGATCAGCGCCCCGCCGCGCACCGAGGCGACGAGCAGCGGGCCGTCGACGCGGCGCGCGGCCTCGGCGAGCCCGCCGCGCCAGCGCGCGAGGTCGACTTCGGCGAGCGGGACGAGGCTTTCATTTTGCCCGGGAAGATCGGGGAGGAGCGCGGCGAGGCCTTCGGCCGCGAGCGCGCGCATCGCGAGCACGAGCGTGCGCCGGGTTCGGTTCGCTTCCTCGAAGAACGGCGGGACGAAGAGGGCGGTCGCGCGAGGGACGCCGGCGGGGGCTATGCGCAGCTGAAACTCACTCATGCGCCCCCGCCCGTTGGCCTCAGGCGGCGACCTTGCGCACCGAAAAGGCGAGCAGGTTGCCGTAGGTTTCAAAAATCTCGCCGTCGACCTCGTCGTCATCGATCAGGATTCCGAGACGGTCCTCCATCTCGGTGAGGACGGTCGCCACGGCCATCGAATCGAATTCGGGAAGCTCGCCAAAGAGGCCGCTGTCAGCGGTAAGCGCGGCGGCGCGGGCTTCGCCGAGGCCGAGCACATCGGCAAGCAGCGCGCGCAGGGTGGCATCGACGGCGGTGGCGGGGGTATCGGTCACGAGCATATCCTTCACGCGCGCCCGAGCGCCGAGCGCGCAAAAGCCTTGAGTGCCGGCCCCCATGCCGCGATGCGCGACGGATTGAAAGCCTCGATATGCCACAGCGGCTCGTGACGGTTCATCCAGTCGCGCTTATAGGCGTCATTGCCCGTCCCGAAATCGATACGCGTGACGCGATCGATCTCGATCACATGGCGAAAGAGCGCCGCCGACAGCAAAGTGCCAGGCGACGCTTTCAGGCTGTCTTCGACATGCGCCAGCTTGTGGATGAAGGCGGTCCGATCCTCGACCGTCCAGAACTGCGCTGCGACGGGCGTGTCCGCGATCCGCGCGAGCCCCATTCGAAAGGTGCCGCGTTCGCTCTCGGTCCTGGCAAAGGTCCGGAGCAGCTCCGGATCACCTTCCTCGGGCTTCCAGCTCGCGGCGTATATCGTTTCATAGGCGGCCCAGGCCGCGGCATCAAAGACGGTGAAGAGGGCGACTTCAACCACCCCCTTATTCGCCTTCCTCCTGACCGTACTGCGGAGCGCGCCGGGGCGGCTTTCCCACCAGCCATCATGGTCAAGTCCTTCGAGGTCGAGCCAGTGGCGGTCGCCCTTGGGCGCGCTGCGCACCCACCAACCGGCCTTGCTCATCGCTGCCGCGATTCCGTCCTTCTCCGCATCGGGAACAGGATAAAGGGCAAGGCGGGCCGCCCGCGTTCGGAGCCGGGCGGCGAGGTCACGGAGGGCTCCCGCCCTGTCACTTTCGCCGGTGTACAGGGGGCGAATTGAAAAACTGTACCAGTTGGCAAGGCCTGCAAGCGTCCCCAGCCTTTCGATACGAAGGGGTAACCACGCGGTCGTTTCGCCTGCGCGCCCCCAGGCATCGATACGGCCCCCGGGGGCGTACCCACGCGCGGTGAGCAGGTCGAACCAAGCCGCGCGGTCGAAGGGCGAGGCGAAGCCCGCGCCGCGCGCGGCCGGAGGCAGCGCTTTATCATTAGCCTGATGTTCACCGTTCCCTTGCATGACGCCGCGCTCTATCACCACACTCCTAACAGCCGATGACCAAAGCCCTCAGCCCGCCGTCGCACCCGATCGACCATCTCGCCCGCCGCGGTGCGCCGGGCGCGCCCGCGCTGCTGATCGGCGATCGGAGCACCAGCTTCGCCGACCTCGACGCCGGCGTCGGGCGGCTCGCATCGTGGCTTCTCGAACAAGCGGGCGGCCCCGGTGAGCGTGTCGCGAGCTGGAGCCCGAAGACGCGGACTGCGTGCCTGATGACGCTCGCCGCGGCACGCGCCGGACTGATCCATGTCCCCGTCAATCCCTTGCTGAAGCCGCCGCAGGTTCAGCATATCCTCGCCGACAGCGGCGCAAAATTGCTCGTCACCAATGGCTCGCGCGCCGAAGCCTTGGGCGAGGGGCGCCCCGAGGCTTGCGGGGTGCAGGACCTGGCAATCGCAGAGGAAGTCATCGATTCGGGTGGAGAGGGCCTCCCTCCGTCGCTCGCTGAGCCCGGCGATCTTGCGGCCATTCTCTACACAAGCGGCTCGACCGGACGGCCCAAGGGGGTCATGCTGAGCCACGCCAACCTCTGGCTCGGCGCCGAGAGCGTTGCCACCTATCTCAAAATCACGCCAGCGGACCGCGTCCTCGCGGTGCTCCCCTTGAGCTTCGACTACGGGCAAAGCCAGCTTCTTTCGAGCTGGTACGCGGGCGCGGCAGTAGCGCCGCTCGACTATCTGACCCCGCGCGACGTCGTGAAGGCGGTGGCGAGGCACGAGATTACAACGCTCGCGGGCGTGCCGCCGCTTTGGGTGCAGCTGGTCGAAGCTGACTGGCCCACCGCGACGGCGGCGTTGCTGCGGCGCCTCACGAACAGCGGCGGCGCGCTGACGCCTTCGCTGATCAAGGCGATGCGCGCGAATTTCCCCGAAGCCGACATCTACCCGATGTATGGTCTCACCGAGGCCTTTCGTTCAACTTTTCTCGAGCCCTCCCTGGTCGCCAGTCATCCCACCTCGATGGGCCGCGCGATACCGCACGCCGAAATCCTCGTCTGCCGGCCCGACGGGAGCATCACCGCCGACGAAGAACCAGGCGAGCTCGTACACTGCGGGCCGCTCGTGGCCCAGGGCTATTGGAAGGACGCAAAGCGCACCGCGGAGCGCTTTCGCGCTGCGCCGCCGTCGTCGATCTACGGCGGCACCGCCGTCTGGTCGGGCGACACGGTCAAGCGCGATGCCGATGGTCTTCTCACCTTCATCGGCCGCGATGACGCGATGATCAAGACCGCGGGCAACCGCGTCAGCCCGACCGAGGTCGAGGACGCCGCGGTCAGCTCGGGCCTCGTTTACGAGGCGGTGGCGTTTGGAATTCCGGACGCGCGGCTCGGTGCGGCAATTATATTGATCGTGCGGGGCAAGGAGGGCGCGGAAGACGCGGGCGCGCTCGCGGCCCATTTGCGGCAGAAGCTGCCGAACTTCATGCAGCCGCAGACGATCGAATGGCGCGAGGCCCTGCCGCGCAATCCCAATGGCAAGCTTGACCGGGTCGCGATCGCGGGCGAGTGGATCGAAAAGGTGACGCCATGAAGCCGCATGGCCCCATTCCCCTGGGCTATTGCGCCGACGCCGACGGCATGTTGCTGATCGGCGGCGAGCGCGCTGATGCGCTTGCCGATCGTGCCGGTGACACACCGCTTTTCGTTTACGACAGCGGGCTCTTGAGAGCCCGCGCGGCCGAGTGGCGGGCGGCGATGCCCGCCGAGGTGCAGCTTCACTACGCGATGAAGGCGAACCCCTTTGCCCCGCTCCTCGCTTTCATGACCGGGATCGTCGACGGGTTCGACGTCGCCTCGGGAGGCGAACTTGCGGCGGCTCTGGCGAGCGGCGTTGACGCCGAGCACATCAGCTTCGCAGGGCCTGGCAAGCGGGACCGCGAGATTGAAGCGGCGATCAAGGCAGGGGCGACCCTCAACCTTGAATCGGCGGGCGAGGCAGAGCGCGCGCTCCATATCGCCGAGCGGCTCGGCGCGCGGCCGCGGCTCGCGGTCCGGGTCAATCCCGATTTCGATCTCAAGGGGTCGGGGATGAAGATGGGAGGCGGCGCCAAGCCTTTCGGCGTTGATGCCGAGAAAGTGCCCGCGCTGGTGCGCCGCCTGGTCGACGCGGGCGCCGACTGGCAAGGCTTTCATATCTTTGCCGGATCACAGGCGCTTGATGCCGCTGCGATCGCCGAGACGCAGGCGCAGACCGTTGCGCTTGCGGTCCGCCTTGCGAATGAAGTTGGCGCAGTGCCCCCGCTCGTCAACCTCGGCGGAGGCATGGGCGTCCCCTATTTCCCAGGCGACACAGCGGTCGATACGAGGGCGGTCGGAGCTGCGCTCGCCGAGACGCTTGCGGCGCGCGATGCGGTGCTCGGCGCCAGCCGCTTTGCGATGGAGCTTGGTCGCTGGCTTGTCGCCGAGGCCGGGGTTTACCTCACGCGGATTGTCGACCGGAAGGCCAGCCACGGCGAGACCTTTCTCGTCACCGACGGCGGGCTTCACCACCAGCTCGCCGCGAGCGGCAACTTCGGAACAGTGATCCGCCGCAACTACCCGATTGCGATCGCGAACCATTTCGGCGCCGAGCCGGTCGAGACGGTTTCGGTTGTCGGCTGTCTTTGCACTCCGCTCGACCGCCTCGGCGACCAGGTCGCGCTCCCGCGCGCCGAGGTTGATGACCTCGTCGCGATTTTCCAGGCAGGGGCTTATGGCGCTTCTGCGAGCCCCGCGGCTTTTCTTGGGCAGGGTCCCGCCCGCGAGCTACTTGTCTGAGCGCTGCCATAACTTGTCCCGAAGCGGGACGGAAACCGACGGGCGCCGTGCGAAATTATCCCAATACTAACGGTATCTTCACCCTTTTCGGTGATGGCGGAGGCTGACGAAATGGCTGTTGCCGCGGGGCCCCTGGTTCGCGGTTGCCTCCCGGCCGGTCGAAAGGTGATTTGAAGATGACGTCCCTCCACTCGCTTCGCGCCGTGCGCGCCGCGCTGATCCTGGGCATCGCCGCCACCGCGCTTGCGGGCTGCGCAGCCGGGGTCGGCGCCGCGCCGCAGCTTCCCAGCGCCAATTTCGTTGCGAACCAGGAGGGGCCGGGCGAGGAATATATCATCGGGCCGCTCGATGAGCTCCAGATCTTCGTTTGGCGCAACCCCGAGCTCGGGGGAAAAGTCCAGGTGCGACCCGACGGACGCATCACCACTCCGCTGATCACCGACATGCCCGCGGTCGGCAAGACCGCAACGATGCTCCAGCAGGACATCAAGCTCCAGCTCAGCCAATATATTACCGATCCCATCGTCAGCGTAATCGTGACCAGCTTCAACAGCACCTTCTCGCAGCAGGTGCGCATCGTCGGCGCGACCGAAAAGCCGGCGTCGATCCCGTTTCGCGCCAACATGACCGTGCTCGATGCAATGATCGCGGTCGGCGGACTGGGCGAATATGCGGCCGGTAACAAGGCGCGCCTCGTTCGCTTCGACAAGGGCAGCGGCAAGCAGCAGGAATATGCGCTTCGCCTCAATGATCTCATCAAGCGCGGCGACATCAAGGCGAACGTCCGGCTGCAGCCGGGCGACGTCATCATCATCCCCGAAAGCATGTTCTGACGCGAGGCCGCCACCGCCTTATTACTCCAAGGATCGACCCTGACCGATGAACAGCCTCTACGACGAATTCCGGGTTGCGCTGCATAGCGTATGGACGCGTCGCTGGCTCGTGCTCGCCATCGCGTGGGGCATTTGCATCCTCGGCTGGCTCGCGGTGGCTTCGATCCCCAACCGCTATGATTCGCGCGCGCGCCTGCTTGTCGACGTCAACCAGATCCTGCCCGACGAGGCGCAGGGCGGACCGCTGGGCGGGCGCCGCCAACTCGACGAGATCCGCGGGACGCTGACCAGCGCGCGCAATCTTGAGAAGGTCGGCGTAACGACCGGCCTGCTTCCCGCTGGCGCGGGCGAGCGCGAAAAGGCCGGCGTGGTCGCGATGCTCCAGAAGAACATCAAGGTGACCCCGCAGCAGGACAATATCTTCGAGATCAGCTCGAGCATTGCGATCGGCAGCCTGTCGGACGCCGACAATGCAAAACTCGCCTCGGGCGTGCTCGACAGCCTCATCACCGTGTTTCGCGATGACCAGCTCCGCGGCGGCCGGATGAATGCCCGCGAGGGGCTGAAATTTCTCGATGCACAGCTCGCCGACCGCGAAAAGGCCTTGCGCGAGGTCGAAGCGCGCCGCGCAGCCTTCGAGGCGCAGAATATAGGTTTGATCCCCAGCGGCTCGGGGTCCCCGGCGCAGCGCGTTGACGCAGCCCGCGCTGAATTGGGCCAGATCGAATCGCAACTGGTCGCCGCCCAGGCGGCGCTCGCGGCGACGAACGGCCAGCTCGCCTCGACCCCCGCGACGATCAATGTCCCGGGCATGTCGGCGACGGGGGCTGGCGTGGCCCGCCAGCAGCTCGCCGGCGCGCAGAACGAGCTTTCCGCGATGATGGCGCGCGGGCTGACCGATGCGCACCCCGACATTATCGCGATCAAGAGCCAAATAGCCTCGCTCAAGGCCCAGGCCGAGCGCGAAGGGAGCGCCGGATCGGGTGGCAATGCCCAGAACCCGGCCTATGCCTCGCTCGCCGCAATGCGCGCCGAGCGCCAGGCAACGGTCAGCGCGCTCAGCGCGCGCAAGGCACAGCTGACAGGCGATATCGCGAGGATTACCTCGCAGCAGATCCAGAACCCCGGCATCGCCGCCGAGTATGACCGGATCAACGGCGAATATACCGCGCTGAAGGCGCAATATGACAAGCTCCTCGGACAGCGCGAGCAGGTGCGATTGCGCGGTGAGGTGCAGACCGAGGCCAATGCAATCAAGGTCGAGCTGCTCGATCCGCCCTCGAAGCCCACCAGCCCGGCGGCGCCCAACCGGCCCTTGTTCCTGACCATCGTGCTGCTCGCGGGGGTCGGCGGTGGGGTAGGCGCCGCCTTTGGCCTTGCCCAGGTGCGCGCAAGCTACCCGACGGCCGCGCGCCTCGAACGCGCAAGCGGGCTCCCGGTCATTGGCTCGATCACCGAGGTGGTGACACCCGAGCGCCAGGTCGAGCGCAAGAAGAAGCTCGTCTGGCTCGCCGGAGGCGGCGGGGCGCTCGTCGGACTCTATGCCCTGCTCCTCGTCGCCGAATTCGTACAGCGCGGCATGGTGGCCTGAGGGGACAGGAAATGAACGAACACCGCCCCGTCAAGCGCCAGCCCTCGCTGCTCGAACGCGCCGCCGATCTTTTTGGGATCGACCCCGCCGCGGGCGCGCCCACAATCGATGTGAGCGGACTGCCGCCCGAGCCTGCGAAGTCGGCGAAGGCACGCAAGGAGGTGGCACCCGCTCTCCACGAGGCCGGGCCCGCGGCCGCGACTGATTTGGCCGCCGAAGTCGCGCCGGCCCCTGAGGCCGCGCCGGCGATCAAGGCCTCGCTGGCCAAGGCGGCCGCGCCGGCGGCGCCCCTTGTTGTCCCCACGCGGCATGGGAAGATCGACCGTGACCGCCTCGCCGCGCGGGGGATGATCGTGCCCGGAGCACCGGTGACGGGGATATCCGAGGAATATCGCATCGTGAAGCGCGAGATCATCCGCAACTTCACCGGAATACCGGGACGACCGGTCCTGCCGCGTGGCCACCGCGTCCTGATCGCTTCTGCAAACCCGGGCGAGGGCAAGACCTTCACGGCGGTCAACCTCGCGCTCAGCCTTGCGGTCGAGGCCGATCACGAGGTGCTGTTGATCGACGCCGACATCGCGAAACCGAGCGTCCTGGAGGCGCTGGGGCTGGGCGAGGGGCCCGGGCTCATGGACGCGCTTGCCGATCCCCTCCTGCCGCTTGGCGACTGCCTTATCCAGACAGACATTCCCGGGCTGAAGGTGATGCCCGCTGGCACCCAGCACATGCATGACACCGAACTGCTTGCCTCGGCGCGCACCGAGGCCCTTCTCGCGCAGCTCGAGGCCGGCGCGCCGGGCCGTATAATCATCCTCGATTCGCCGCCCGTGCTCGCAGCCTCGCCTGCGGCGGTGCTCGCAGGCCATGTCGGTCAGCTGATCATGGTCGTGCGCGCTGACGAGACTCTCGAATCCTCGCTGCGCGACGCGATCGGGCTGATGGGCGCCTGCCCCCACATCCAGCTCCTTCTCAACGGGGTCAAATTTTCGCCGGGCGGCCGCCGCTTCGGGACTTATTACGGCCAGGGAGGCGCGTCCTGATGCGCACCCACCGTCATCGCGTACGCCGCACCGCGGCGATTGCAGCCCTGCTGCTCGCGGGATGTGCGGGCACGGCGCAGGCGCAATTTTCGGGCGATGCGGGAGCGGGCGATGGTGCTGCGAGCGCACCGGCCGCGCCGCCCGCCGAGGGCGGCCGCGAGGCGAGGCGCGGCGAACGGCGCAAACAGCGCCAGGTCGATGTCAGCCCCTATCTCGAAGTGGGGCAGGTGCTTTCCGCCGAGCTGAAGGGCGGCGGCGACCTCCTGACCTACACAACGCTCGCAGCCGGCGTCGATGCCGCGATCGTGACCCGGCGTGCGGAAGCAGCGGCGACCCTGCGCTACGAGCATCGCATCGGCGAAACAGGGGGGCTCGGCGACGCTGATATCCTGAGCGGGCTCGCGCGTGGACGCCTCGAGGTGGCGCGCGGCCTTAACCTCGAGGGCGGGGCGCTTGCCACGCGCACGCGCGCCGATGGTGGCGGGATCGGCAGCCTCATTACCGGCGGCGACAATATCGCCAATGTCTATTCCATCTACGCAGGTCCGACCTTGGTGCGGCGCGTTGGCAGTCTCGACGTCGGCGCGGGTTATCGCTTTGGCTACACCAAGGTGGACCTCGATGGGACGGGCAGGCTTCCGGGGGGCAATTTTGACAGCGCGACCAACCATGTGGCCTGGGCAAGCCTTGGCCAGAGGCCCGGCGACCTGCCTTTCGGCTGGCAGGTCTCGGGCGGTTATGAGCGCGAAGATGCAAGCCAGCTCGACCAGCGTTTTGAGGGCCAATATGTGCGCGCTGACGTGACCGTGCCGGTCGGTCCGACGGTCGCGCTGCTCGGCGGCGTGGGATATGAGGATATCGAGATCGGGCAGCGCGATCCGGTGCTCGGCCTCGACGGCGTGCCCCTTCGCGACGAAGAAGGGCGCTTCGTGACCGACAAGTCGCAGCCGCGCCAACTGTCGTTCGACATCGACGGGCTGATCTGGGACGCCGGCGTGATGTGGCGGCCGAGCCGCCGCACGTCGCTGACCGCGCGTGTCGGGCGCCGCTATGGTGACACCATCTATACCGGCAGCTTTTCCTATCGGCCCGACCACGCGACGACGATCTACATCGGCGTCTATGACGGGCTGTCGAGCTTCGGCCGCGGCCTGTCGAGCGGCCTCGCGTCGCTCCCCACCCAGTTCGACCCCGTACGCAATCCTGTCGACGGCGGCATTAATCCCTGCGTCTTTGGCGAGGAAGACGCTGGCTGTCTCAACCCGCAGTTCGGCAGCACGACCGGCCTCCAGTTCCGCAATCGCGGTATCCAGGCGCTCTATTCATCGCGCTTCGGCCGCTGGAGCTACGGCGTTGGCGCCGGTTACGACCAGCGCCGCCTGCTTGTGCCCGCGCATTCGGTTCTCGCGCCGCTGAGCGGCGTCAAGGACGAGAATTATTATCTCTTTCTCACCGCTGGCCGCGTGCTCGACGCCCAGTCCGATCTTAGCCTCTCGGGCTATCTGAGCTATTTCGACCATGGCGCAGCGGGGGTCGGCGACATGCAGTCGGCAGGGGTTTCCGCGGCATATTCGCGGCGCGTCTGGCGGGAGCTCACCGGCACCGCTGCCGCGTCGCTCCAGGCTTTCGAGCAGGACGGTTTCGCGAGCGAGCTGATCGCCTCGGCGCTCGTTGGCCTTCGCTATAATTTCTGATCCGGACCCCAGAGGGACATTTCGATGTACGATCAATATTACGGCTTCACCGGACGCCCGTTTCAGCTGACCCCCGACCCGCATTTCTACTTCGAGAGTGGCACGCACCGGAAGGCCATGTCCTATCTCGGCTACGGCCTCGCCCAGGGCGAAGGCTTCATCGTCATCACCGGCGACGTCGGTGCGGGCAAGACGACGCTGGTCGGGCACCTCATGAACACGATCGACCCCAATCGCCTGACGGCGGTAAAGCTGGTGTCGACGCAGGTCGAAGGTGACGACCTTCTCCGACTCGTCGCCGAGCAGTTCGGGCTCGCATGGGAAGGGGAGAGCAAGGCTGAACTGCTGCGGTCGATGGAACATTATCTGCGCGAGCAGGCGCGCGCGGGGAGGCGCACGCTGTTGATCGTCGACGAAGGGCAGAATCTCGCCATCTCAGCGCTTGAGGAACTGCGCATGCTGTCGAACTTCCAGCTCGGCGGCCATTCGCTCCTGCAGATCTTCCTGCTCGGACAGCCCGAATTCCGCCAGACCCTGTTCCACTCGCCCACGCTCGAGCAGCTGCGCCAGCGGGTGATAGCGACCCACCACCTCGACCCCATGGAGCCCGAGGAAGTCGAGCCCTATATCCTGCACCGTCTCGGCAAGGTGGGCTGGAACGGGAACCCGAGCTTCAGCCCGGACGCGTTCGAGGCGATTTTCGACTATAGCGAGGGCGTTCCCCGCAAGCTCAACGTGCTGGTGAGCCGCCTGCTGCTTTATGGTGCCGTCGAGCAACTGAGCCGCATCAACGCCGCGCATGTCCGCGACGTGGTGAGCGAGATCGACGCAGACCGCGGCATCGTCGAGACGAATGTCGTGCCCGCCTCCGCCGATGCCCCGGCCCAAGGCGCGAGCGCGCCCGAATGGCCCCTCGCGGCCGCTGCCCCCGGGGCCGAGGGCGCAGCTGCCGCGCCCTTCGCGCCGCCCGAGACCTCACCGGGCGATCGGACGGGGGCCGCCCGGCCCGAAGCTGCGCCCCCCTCGCCGGGCGCCAGCGGCAGGGGCTTCGCCGAGGCGCGGTCGCTCGTCGCCGAGCAGCTCGGGCTTGGATCCAGCGACACGCACCACGCAGCTTTTCCTGCCGAGAGCGCTGCCCCAGGGGCGGGGCAAGCCGCGCGCGAGGCTGCCCCATCAGCGAGCGACGCGCAGCTCGCTGCGCTCGAAAGCCAGATCGCGGCGCTTGAGGCCCGGATCGCCGACCAGGACGCCGCGCTCCGGCGAGTGCTTGACCTGCTGATCGACTGGGTCGAGCGGGACCCGGCGAACGCGCCCGATCCGACGGCCGCTCCGATGCCGCAGAGCTGGGCGGCAGCCTGAAAGCGCTGGTCGGCGCCCGGGGTCGACTAAGGTGAGGGACGATGCAGAACAGCTTGTCGGTCGATGTCGAGGACTGGTTTCACGTCGGCGCCTTTGAGCGCACGATCGACCGCGCCGACTGGCCGCTTCTCGAATGCCGGGTCGAGGCCAATTGCGACGCGGTCTTGCAAATCCTTGCCGATGCCGGAGTCTCGGGCACCTTCTTCACTCTAGGCTGGGTGGCTGAACGCTACCCCGCGCTCGTCCGGCGCATCGTCGCCGCGGGGCACGAGCTCGCGAGCCACGGCTATGACCACAAGCGTGTCTTTGCGATGAGCGCTGATGAATTCGCCGCCGACCTCAAGAAAACGCGCGCCATCCTCGAAGATGCCGGCGGGACCGCAGTGGGAGGCTATCGAGCCCCCAGCTTTTCAATCGATGCGCGAACCCCCTGGGCGCATGAGGTCCTTGCCGAGCAGGGCTATGCCTATTCCTCGAGCGTCGCGCCGGTCGTTCATGATCATTATGGCTGGCCGCAAAGTCCGCGCCACGCCTGGCGCCCCGTCGCGGGAAGCGACCTTGTCGAGTGGCCCGTGACCACCGCGCGCGCGCTTGGCCGGACGCTCGCGGCGGGCGGCGGCGGTTTCATGCGGCTCCTGCCTTATGGCTTTACCCGCTGGGCAATCGCGCGAATGAATGCCGAGGGCCACCCGGCGATCCTTTATTTCCATCCGTGGGAAATCGATCCGGGTCAACCGCGTGTGGCAGACGCACCCATCAGGTCGAAGATACGCCATTATAGCGGCTTGTCGGTCATGGCTCACAAGCTGCGGAAATTATGCGGCGACTTCGAGTGGACCCGCGCCGATGCGCTCGTCCCGGCGCAGCGCGACCGCGCCGCGCGCTGGCGCGCGGCGGCGTGAACGCGCCCGCGCACAGCGAGGCGCTGCGTGTATCCGCTGCGCCGCTTGGCGATGGCGCCATGTGGGACGCCTATGTCGCAGCGCATCCTGACGCGACCCCTTTTCACACTCGCGCATGGTGCGAGGCGATCACGCGGGCGACGGGGCATCGCTGTCATCTCGTCACCGCTCGCGATGCGGCCGGGGCGCTGACCGGGCTTCTGCCGCTCCACCATATCCGCTCGCCGCTTTTCGGGGATGCCTTGGTCGGAAGCGGCTTTGGCGTCGGTGGCGGCATTCTCGCCGATGACCCGGGGGTGGCCGAGACGCTCTTCCAGGGTGCGGTGGATATTGCGAAATCGCTGGGCGCGCCGTCGGTTGAACTGCGTTCAGCGCCGCTCCCCGAAGGGAGGGGGTGGCGCCGCGAGGAAGGTGTCTACGCAGGGTTCGCCCGCTCTCTTGCGCCTGATGACGAGAAGGAGCTGCTTGCCATCCCGCGCAAGCAGCGCGCCGAGGTGCGCAAGGCGCTTGCGAGCGAGCTTGGCATTTCAACCGGTCGCGATGGCGGCGAACGCGGTGACCATTACCGCGTTTACGCAGAAAGCGTGCGCAATCTTGGCACCCCGGTTTTCCCGCGGGCCTTGTTCGACGCTGTCCTCGACGCGTTCGGCAACGATGCGGATATCCTCACGGTGCGCCATGCCGGCCGCCCGGTGGCGAGCGTTCTCAGCCTCTATTGGCGCGGGACGGTGATGCCATATTGGGGGGGCGGCACTTTCGACGCGCGGCGGCTGCGCGCCAATGAGCTCATGTATTTCGCGCTGATGCGCCACGCGCGCAAGAGGGGATGCACCCGCTTTGATTTCGGGCGCTCGAAGATCGGAACGGGACCCTTTGCCTATAAGAAGAATTGGGGATTCGCGCCCGAACCGCTCGTCTATGCGCGCTGGCTTGCGCCTGGCGAGGGGCCGCGCGATACCAATCCGAACAGCGCCAAATACCGCCTGCAGGTCGGCCTTTGGAAGAAACTTCCGCTTTGGGCGGCGAACCGGCTTGGCCCGCTGATCGCGCGCGGGCTCGGCTGATGGCCGAAATATTGTTCCTCGTCCACCGCGCGCCATGGCCCCCCGACCGGGGCGACAGGATCCGCAGCTGGCACATGTTCGAAGCGCTCGCACGGCTGGCGCCGGTCCACGTCGCGGCGCTTGCCGACAATGGCGCAGAAGCCGCTCTTGCACGCGCAAAAATGGCGCCTCTTTGCAAGAGCCTGGCGATCGAGGTGCGCAAGGCGTCGCGGCCGATCGCGCTCGCGGAAGCGATGCTGCGCCGCGAGCCCGTGTCAAACAGGCTTTTTTACAGCGCCGCGCTTGAAAGGCATATCAAGCAGCTGCTTCGCACGGGTGCGATCACGCACATTGTCGCCTTTTCAGGACAGATGGCGCAATATCTCCCGGCACGTTTCGGCGGCTCGGTGATCATGGATTTCGTCGACGTCGATTCGGCCAAGTTCGCGACCTACGCCGAACAGGACCGGCGGCCGCCGATGCGCTGGGTGCATGCGCGCGAGGCCAAGCGGCTCGGCGCCTTCGAGGCCGCGGTTGCGCGCGCCGTCGACACGAGCCTGTTCGTGAGCGAGGCCGAGGCTGCGCTGTTTTGCGAACGCACGGGGCTCGGCGCTGACCGTGTCCGCGCGGTCGGCAACGGGATCGACACGGCGCGCTTCGACCCCGCGCTGACCTTCTCCAACGTGGGTGAGGGCGAAGGGCCGCTCGCGGTGTTTACCGGCCAGATGGACTATCGCCCGAACATCGACGCCGTGCGCTGGTTCGCCGCCGACATATTGCCGCGGATTCGCGAGCGGCACAAAGGGGCGCGCTTTGCAATCGTCGGCCGCGCACCAACGTCCGAGGTGCGCTCGCTCGAGGAACAGCCCGGGGTTCGCGTAACCGGCCAGGTCCCTGACGTGCGGCCCTGGCTTGCCGCTGCCGATGCCGTGGTTGCGCCGCTGCTGCTCGCGCGCGGGGTGCAGAACAAGCTGCTCGAGGCGATGGCGATGGCGCGCCCTGTCGCGGCGAGCACCGCGGCGGCGACCGGGATCGACGCCGAGGCGGGCAAGCATCTCGTTGTGGCAGACGGGGCGCACGCGATGGCTGCCGCGGTTTGTGCGCTTTTCGATGATCCGGTTCGAGCCGCGCGCCTGGGCGCGGCGGCGCGCGAACGGATGATCGAGCGCTACGGCTGGGAGGCGCGGCTCGAGCCGCTCGGGCGGCTTATGGGGCTCGCGGCATGATCGCCCAGACCCTCTCAGGGCCGCGCGGCTGGTCGCTCTGGCAGCGGCACCTCGCGGCGCTCACGGGTCTTTGCACAGCCATCCTTCTCCTTTTTCGTCACGATGTAGCCGACCTGGCGGGCATCTGGTGGACAAGCTCGACCTTCACCCATTGCCTGCTCATGCTGCCGATCATAGGCTGGCTCGTCGCTGAGCGTGCGGCGCTCCTTACGCCGCTCAGGCCGGTTTATTGGTGGCCGGCGCTCTTATGGCTCGTAGGGGCGGGCGTTCTGTGGCTGGTCGGCGAGGCCGCCGCCCTTGGCCTCTTTCGTCAGCTGGCGCTCGTCCTTATGCTCCAGGGAGCGGTCGCGGTGACGCTCGGCCCGAGGTTGACACGCGCGCTGCTGTTCCCGCTCGCCTATGCGCTTCTCCTCGTGCCCTTCGGCGAGGAAATAGTGCCGCTACTTCAGACGCTGACCGCGCATATCTCGGTCGCACTGCTCCACCTGTCGGGACTTTCGGCGAAGATGGAAGGGGTGTTCATCACGACGCGGGCCGGGTTCTTCGAGGTCGCCGAGGCCTGTTCGGGCATCAATTTCCTGGTCGCGATGCTCGCCTATGCGGTGTTTGCCGCGCATCTCTGCTTCCGAAGCTGGAGGCGGAGGATCGCCTTTGTCTTGCTGGCGCTAGCCTCCACAATCCTTGCCAACGCGCTGCGCGCCTATGGAACGATGGTCGCCGCCGAAATCTGGGGCATCGATACCGCGGGCGGGATCGACCATGTCTTCTACGGCTGGATTTTCTTCGGGCTCGTCATCGCCGCGGTGATGCTCGCGGCGCGGCGCTGGTTTGACCGCGCTGCCGATGACGCTGCCGTCGATGTCGCGGGGCTCGGGGGGCGGCCACGTCTCGTCGGTCCGGCGATAGCCGTCTTGCCTGCAGCGCTCGCGATTCCACTGTTCTTTTCGGCATGGGGGGAGCTCTCGGGTGTTCGCACGGCGCCGCTTCCGGCCGAGATGGCGGTCATGGTGCCGCCCGGCTGGAGTGCGGCTTCCCCGCCGCGCCTCGCCTGGATCCCGCGTTTCGACGGCGCTGACCAGCGGCTTCTGCGCCATTTTGCTGACAGCGATGGTCACCGCGTCGCCGTGGCGATCGGCGGCTATGAGCGCCAGGCCGAGGGCCGGGAGGTCGTCGGCTTCGGACAGGGGGCGGCCGATCCTGCGTCCGCCTGGTCGTGGAGCGCATCGCTGCCGCCGATCGACGGGGCGAAGACCGAGCGGATGCTGCACCCGGGACCGGTGCTGCGCGATGCCGCGACCTGGTATGTCGTCGGCGGACGCGCAACGGGCAGCGCGCGCGAGGCGAAGCTTGCGGGTCTCAATATGCGCCTGTTCGGCGGAGATCCGCGCGCGCTCTCGCTCATTGTATCGAGTGAGGAAGCTGAGGGCGGGGCCCGCGCGATTGCCGATTTCGTTGCGGCGTCGGGCGGGGCCCAACTGATGGCTGACCGCGCGCTGAAAAGCCGTTAGAGCACCGGGTGCATGTGCGGGATCGCGGGCCTCTATCATCTTGAAACGGCGAAGCCGGTCGACCCGGCGCGGCTGCGTGCGATGCTGGAACCGATGAGTCACCGCGGGCCGGACGGATCGGGGGAATGGACCGCGCCGGGCGTCGGGCTCGCCCATCTTCGCCTCTCGATCATCGACATCGCGGGAAGCCCGCAGCCGATGGCGAGCGATGACGCCAATGTCACGCTCACCTACAATGGCGAAATCTATAATTTCCGCGAGCTGCGCGCCGAGCTTGAGGATCTTGGTCACCGCTTCCGTACCAGCGGAGACACCGAGGTCATCATTGCCGCTTGGCGGCAGTGGGGCGCGGACTGCCTGTCGCGTCTCAACGGCATGTTTGCCTTTGCTCTCCACGATCGCGCGCGCGGCTGCCTGTTTCTCGCGCGCGACCGGCTGGGGGTAAAGCCCCTCCACTACGGCCGGCTGTCGGACGGCTCGATTGCGTTTGCCTCTGAGCTCAAGGGACTCCTGCGCCACCCGCTCCTTCGCCGGGAGGCCAATCTGTCAGCGGTCGAGGATTTCCTCGCGCTTGGCTATGTCCCCGATGACAATTGCATCGTCGCAGGAGTGCAAAAGCTCCCCGCGGGCCATTTCCTCCTGCTCGAAAGGGGGAAGCCGCTTCCTCCTCCCGCCTGCTGGTGGGCGCCCGACTTTTCGCGCCGCGTCCGCGCGAGCGAAGAGGAAGCCGCCGAGCATCTTCTCCATCTGATGCGCGCCGCTGTGACTGATCGTATGGTGGCCGACGTGCCGCTCGGCGCCTTCCTGTCTGGCGGCGTTGATTCAAGCGCCGTCGTTGCGCTGATGGCGGAGGCAAGCGCCAGGGCGGTCAAGACCTGCACGATCGGTTTCGACGAGGCAGCCCTCGATGAGACGGCCTACGCGCGGCAGATTGCCGAACGCTTCGCAACCGATCACCGGGCGCGCACTGTCGCGGCCGCCGATTTCGCGCTCGTCGATCGCATCGCGGACATGTTCGACGAGCCGTTCGCCGACGCGAGCGCACTGCCGACGTACCGCGTTTGCGAGCTGGCTCGCGAGGAGGTGACCGTGGCGCTGTCGGGCGATGGCGCCGACGAGGCGTTCGCGGGCTATCGGCGGCTCGTCTTCCAGCACCAGGAGGAACGGGTGCGCGGGTTGATACCTGCCTTCCTGCGCCAGGCTGTGCTGGGGCCGCTTGCTCGGGTCTGGCCGCAGATGGACTGGGCACCGCGCCCGCTACGCGCGCGCGCGACCCTCGCCAGCCTCTCAAGAAGCGGAGCTGAAGGCTATGCCGAAGCGGTCGGCGTGACCGGCCCCGCGCTGCGCGCCCGGCTGTTCAACGATGCGGCCCGCCGCGCGCTCGGCGATCATGTTGCCGAGGCGCGCTACTGGCGGGCGATGGCCGAGGCGCCGGCTCGCGAGCCGCTCGACCGGGCCCAATATGCCGACCTCAAGATATGGCTTCCCGGGGACATTCTGACCAAGACCGACCGGATGAGCATGGCGGTCAGCCTCGAAGCGCGCGAGCCCCTGCTCGACTATCGCCTCGTCGAATTCGCCGCGAGCCTCCCTGCCGCGATGCGCGTCAAGGGCGCAACGGGAAAGGCCGTTCTGAAGCGGGCGATGGAGGCCTATCTGCCCCGCGACATTCTTTATCGTCCGAAGATGGGGTTTGTGACACCCGTTTCGTATTGGTTCCGCGCTTCCCTCGCCGACCAGGCGCGCGCCCTTGCCACCTCATCGACCCTCGCGCGCTCGGGCTGGTTTGACATGGCAGAGATCGAGCGGATCGTGGCGGCACACCAGTCGGGAAGGCGCGACCACGGGCGCTTGATCTGGCAATATTTCATGCTCGAAAAGTCGCTGGCAAAGCTGTTCGGGATCTGACCCTTTTTTGCGGCCACGCTCGGGATCGACCGTGGACAAGGCCACCGCATCTTAACTCTTGGCGGCTAGGCTCGCCACCGATGACGGTCCAC
The DNA here is from genome assembly GCA_044508875.1 of Sphingomonadales bacterium. Taxonomy (GTDB): domain Bacteria; phylum Pseudomonadota; class Alphaproteobacteria; order Sphingomonadales; family Sphingomonadaceae; genus Sphingopyxis; species Sphingopyxis flava_A. Next base: position 42,766 of record JBIQHE010000015.1, read on the forward strand.
CCTGCCTTTCCTGTCGATGGCATGCCTGTCCCGGCCGGCGATGCACCGGTGACGGTGCGCGTTGCCGACCCGCTCGCGCTGTCGAGCGATCTTGCCGCCGCCTGGGACGCGCTCGCCCAGGAGGCGAGCGAGCCCAATCCCTTCGCCGAGCGCTGGTGCCTGCAACCGGCACTCCATTTGCTCGACCCCGACCGGCAGGCCCGGTTGGTGATCGTTCGCGACGGCGACGGCGGGCCGGTGATCGGGGTCATGCCTCTCGCCGCCGCGGCGCGCTACGGACCCCTTCCGCTAAGACATGTCATGGGATGGGCGCATCCCAATCATTTTCACGGCGCCCCGCTTGTGCGGGCGGGATTTGAAACGCTCTTCTGGTCGATCCTCCTGGGATGGTGTGACGCGGCCGCCTGGGCGCGCACGTTCCTTCACCTGCCGCGGCTCACCGAGGATGGGCCGCTCCACCGCGCGCTCGTCGATGCGGTCCGCGCGCGCGGCGGTGAGGCCGTGATCGTCCACGCCGAGGAGCGGGCGCTGCTCGAGGGCGACGTATCGCCTGAGGCCTATTGGGAGGCGGCGGTCCGCGCGAAGAAGCGCAAGGAACTGCGCCGACAGGCGAGCCGGCTCGCCGAGCGGGGCGCGGTCGCTTTTCGCCGCTGGAAGCAGGGTGAGGCGCTTGCTCCATGGCTCGACGCCTTCCTTGCGCTCGAGGCACGCGGTTGGAAGGGGCGGGCAGGGTCTGCGCTCGCCAGTCACGCGGATACCGAAGCCTGGTTTCGCGCAATGCTTGGTGGCGGCGCCGCGGCGGGCAAGCTTGACCTGCGCGCCCTCGACCTCGACGGCCGCCCGATCGCGATGCTGGTGAGCTTCCTCTCGCCGCCTGGCGGCTTCTCGTTCAAGACCGCGTTTGACGAAGACTATGCCCGTTTTTCGCCCGGGGTCCTGCTTCAGCATGCCAATCTCGACCTGCTGAACGAACCCCATATCGCCTGGGTCGATAGCTGCGCCGCGCCGGACCATCCGATGATCGACAGCGTGTGGCGCGAGCGGCGCCGTCTCATTTGGGTCAATGCCCCGCTCAGGGGCGGAGCCAACCGGCTGCGTTTTGCCGCGCTTTGCCGGGTGGAAGCCTTGTGGCGGCGCTGGAAGCGTTCCCCCGAAACCGAGGACCAGTCATGACTGCGTATCAAGCCATCACCCGTCCCGTCTTCCCCGCCGAATCGCTCCAGGCGATGGAGCGCCTCTATCCCCTCGAGGCGGGCCTGCTACGTCACCGGCTACCCGACCACCCCTTGCTGTCGCCCGCTGCGCTCGCGGAGCTTGGCGAGCGGCTGCCCGCTGCCCAGGTCGAGTATAATCCCGGCGATCTTCCCGTTGGCATCCGGCCCGAGGATGTGCCCTCGAACGGCCTGTCGATCGGCGAGACGATCCGCACGATCGACACCAACCGGAGCTGGGCGGTCCTCAAGAACATCGAGAGCGAGCCTGAATACCGCGATCTGCTCCTTGGTCTGCTCGCTGAGTTGAAGCATATTGTCGAGCCGCTCACCGGCGCGATGCTGACCCCGCAGGGTTTCATCTTCATTTCATCGCCGGGCTCGATCACTCCCTATCATTTCGACCCCGAGCATAACATCCTGCTCCAGATCAAGGGCCAGAAGGTGATGAACGTCTGGCCAGCGGGCGATGAGCGCTTTGCGCACCGCAGCGAGCATGAGCGCTACCATACGGGGGGTCACCGAAACCTTCCCTGGCAGGATGGTTTCGAGGACGGACAGCAGCGCGTCCCCCTTGGTCCCGGCGACGCCGTACTGATGCCCGTGATGGCGCCGCATTTCGTCGCCAATGGCGAGGCGCCCTCGATCTCGCTGTCGATCACCTGGCGCAGCGAGTGGAGCTATCGCGAGTCCGAGGCGCATGCTGCGAACGCGGCGCTCCGCCGCATGGGGTTCGACCCGGGCATGCCGCCCCGCTGGCCGCGTCATGCCCGCGCAAAAACAATCACCTGGCGTATCGCGCGCAAGCTGCGCCTGGTGCATTGATCGCTCGCTTCGCAGCGCCGCTCCAGCGCGCGCGTTCGAGCTCCCGGGCCGGGGCATTCCCGGCAAAGCGCGGCACCCGGTTCGCGATGATGGAAGCGAAGCTGGCGTTTCTCGACAGATTGCTTTCCATTCCGCCGATTTGGCGTTATGGGCGCGCATCCTGAAATTTCGAGCCCATAGAGGATTGATGGCGAAAGAAGAGCTTCTGGAAATGCGCGGCCAGGTGGTCGAGTTGCTTCCCAACGCGATGTTCCGCGTCAAACTGGAAAACGACCACGAGATTCTGGGCCATACGGCCGGCAAGATGCGCAAGAACCGCATCCGCGTGCTGGTGGGAGACGAAGTGCTCGTCGAACTCACCCCCTATGACCTGACCAAGGGTCGGATCACCTATCGCTTCAAGTGAGCGGCGAGGCGGTATCTTTCGCCCCCATGCGAAATCTGGTTTTGGCCTCGACTTCCCCGCGCCGGCGCGAATTGCTGGCACGAATCGGAGTGACGCCTGGCCGTATCGCGGCCCCCGACATCGACGAAACGCCGCGCAAGGGTGAGCTTCCGCGCGTCTATGTTGCGCGTCTTGCCGAGAGTAAGGCGCTCGCGGTCGAACGCGCAGCGGGCGAGGTGATCCTCGCGGGCGACACGACAGTCGCGGTCGGGCGCCGTATCCTCGAAAAGCCCATCGACGAAGCCGACCTGCGGCGCATGCTCGGCTTGCTTTCAGGGCGGCGGCACCATGTCTGGTCGGGTGTCTGCGTGGTCGACGCGGCCGGAAAGGCGCGCGTGCGCGTCGTCGATACGGTCGTCGCCTTCAAGGTGTTGAGCCCGGCGGAGATCGACTGGTATGTTGCGAGCGGCGAAGGAATGGGGAAGGCGGGGGGCTATGCCATCCAGGGCCGCGCCGAGACGTTCGTCCGCTTTCTCTCGGGGAGCCATTCGAATGTGGTCGGCCTGCCGCTATTCGAGACGCGTGCGCTTTTGAACGCCGCTGGCGTGCCGCTTGGCTGAATGGATCTACGAGGCCGGGATCGGCGAAGCGCGCGCTGCGCTCCTCGAGGATGGCCGAATCATCGAAGCGCGCGTCGAGCGCGAAAGCGAAGTCCCGCGCGTCGGTGCGGTCCTTGAGGCGCGGTTGGTCGAACCGGGGCGCGTAGCCCTCGATGCACCGGGCGAGCCGATTGCTGCCATTACGGGCGTTGAGCAAGGGACCTCGATCGGCGCGCGCTTTCTCGTTGAGGTTACACGCATGGCCCTGCGCGAGCGCGGGCGCGACAAGCCCGCGCGGGCACGCCGGGTCGAAGCGGGGACCCGCCTCTCGGCTGGCCCCGATCTGCGCGCGCGCATCGGGGCGACGGGTCTGCCCGTCACCGAGGTCCGTGCAGGGACGGCGGACGATCTCGAAGCGGCCGGCTGGTCCGAGCTCATCGACCAGGTTCGCACGGGTCACTGGCCCTTCGCGGGCGGCGCGCTGTGGGTCGATGCGACGCCTGCGATGCTGCTCATTGATATCGACGGCGAGGGCGATGGCTTCGCGCTCGCGAAGGCGGGGGCAGCAGCAGCGGCGCACGTCATCCGGTGCTGCGACATTGGCGGTTCGGTCGGGATCGACTTTCCTTCGCTATCCGGACGCGCCGAGCGGCAGGCGGTCGATGGCCTGATCGACGCGCTGCTGCCGCAGCCCTTTGAACGTACCGCCACCAACGGCTTTGGTTTCTTGCAGATCGTGCGCCGCCGCGAACGGCCATCGCTCGTCGAGCAGGTGCGATTCGACCCCGTTGCGACCGACGCGGCCCTGCTGCTCCGCCAAGCGGAACGGGCCGTTGGCCACGGCGCGCTGCAACTGACCGTGCGCCCGGCCGTTGCCGATCATATCAAGACGCATCCCGGCTGGATCGACGAACTCGAGCGGCGTACCGGCCGACCGGTCGTGATTGCAGCTGATCCCACCGTGAAAGGAGCCGGCCATGCCCAGTGAGCTCTCCGCCAAACCCCGCCGGTGCCCGCTTTGCGGCAAGTCGCGAGTGGAGGAATATAAGCCTTTTTGCAGTCGAGGCTGCCGCGACAGGGACCTCAATCGCTGGTTCGACGAGGGCTATCGTGTGCCCGTCGATCAGCCGCCCGACGGCACCGCTGACGAGGATCAATTCGACGAAGGATGATGCGCCAAAAAAGGGCGATAAAGCTACTGGACAGGACGAAATGCCCTGCCTATAGCCGCCGCTCGCCAGCAGGCCGACCGGCCTCGCGGAGCCCGTGCCCGGGTAGCTCAGTTGGTAGAGCATGCGACTGAAAATCGCAGTGTCGGTGGTTCGATCCCGCCCCCGGGCACCACGGCCTTATTCAGGCCATTCCAGATTATCCCAGAAAAATTCGGCATATCGTTTAATTCCAATGATATATTGACGCGCCTCATCTCGAGGCGCTTCTTTGCATCCCAGCCTCTTTGTGCACAGTTTGGCGGTAACGACACCTTCATCGCGAAAGGAGTTACCGCCATGCTTAGCGCTACAGCCGTCGCCCAGGCTCGGCCCAAACGCTGTCAATACAAGCTCTGGGACGAGCGCGGCCTCTATCTCCTCGTCATGCCAAACGGGCCGCTAATGGCGGTTCAACTACCGCTTGGCGGGCAAGCGCGAAACGGTCTCGCTCGGTGCCTATCCTGATGTTGGTTTGGCGGTGGCGCGCGACAAGCGTGACGAGGCCCGCACCGCGGCCCTTCAGGCCGTTTGAATTCATCCTGCGCAGCTGCGGACTGGCGCGGTAGTCCTCAAAATCGGCTCAGGCTTGGCCTTCAACAGAGCGGTGCATAGTCCAGCATTCACGAAAAGCGACCGAAGCCATTCAAAACAGCGCCGCCCATTGACCGCGTGAAGCGATCTTCATCGAGGCTGTCTAGGGCGAATCCCGCATCCAATCTCTGCATCGGGCTAGTGTCGTTGCCTGTTCCCGTCACTGATCCACTGGGTGTCTCAATTGAGGACAATGATATACCAGGCCAGTGCGAACTTGGCGCTTGCGATTTGCTTTGCTGTTAATATTGCTTAATAACTTAACAGAAGAATGGCGTGCCGATTCGCAGCGCCGGGGGGACGGGGGATCAATATGAAAAGGGCACTTCTACTGACGGCGGCGGCGCTCGGCGCGATCGCTTCGCTTCCGGCGCAGGCTGCGACAGTTTTTGTCGGTAGCTGGCAAGTAGATGAGGGCCCCACCTGGTCTAGCTCGCCACCAAACGGGCCGCTTGCTTATACGGCGCAGGAGGCCGCGGCGTTGCTCTTCGGCGGGTCCCCTACCGACTACGCCATATCGACGATCGACAATCTGGTTGAGAATATCAACCATTTGGGATGGTATTCAGTGTTAGGGTCTGCCGGGGGCGTCGAGCGGGCAGAGGATTATTCCCGCAAATATCTCGGCCAATTCTATGGGCCGACCGTCGGCTTCCCCGTCAACGATCCGAACGCGCCGGCCTCGGCCTATGTCTGGGACAACGCCCAAGGTGACCGCTACACCAATTATGCGTTTCGGCTCGACAATGCAGTTCCCGAGCCCGCGACCTGGGCGATGATGCTGATCGGCTTCGGCGCCGTGGGCGCAGCTATGCGCCGACGCAAATCGCAGCCGCGCGTCACGGTCTCCTTCGCCTGAGCGCGACCGCTTCTCGGGCGTCAGGGCCAATTGATCTCGATGTGACGGTTCATGACTCGGGCTCGCGGCGACGGCTGGTCCAAGGCTGCGCCCAGCGCTGTTTCATGTGAGGTCTGCTATATCGACACGCGATCGCCGACAGCGGCGCGCTCCTGGGCGCGCCGCTGCGTCAACTAGGCGATGTTGCGACTCACCACGCCTGAGGCGTAGCGCAGATTATTCTGCACATATTTCACCCCTGGCACCGCCTCTGCACAATCTTCGGCGCGGCGCTTGATGGACCGATCAGTGACGCTGCCAGCGAGAGTGACCTCGCCGTTTTCGACCGTGACTTCGATCTCCGATGCGTCGATCCAGACATCTTCCGTCAGCCGGTCATTGACGTCCTCGCGTATGCGTTCGTCTGACCGCGTATAGTTTTTTGGGCCGCGGCCGCGGTGATCCTCCTCGCGCCGGTGCCGTGCCTCCTCGTCCCCGAACCAAGAGCGTACCTCATCTCCGGCGCGGTCAAGGAAACTGCGGTCACTGCCGCTTTGCCGTGCGTCCTGATAGGGCCGCCGATAACCGTAGGGTTCATATCCCGGTGCTGCAGGATAGCCGAATTCGCTCGGCCAATCCCAGCCCCCGCGGTCGCGGTGGCCGCCGCGCGCAGCGGCAATGGCGTCTTCATATCGAGGGCTGTGCTCATAACGCCCCTCGCGGTAGCGGCGCGGGCCATAGACATTCTTTCGCTGGCTGGACCAGTCGCCATCGCCCGCTCGCTCTCCGCGATAGGACATTCGCTGGTCCCGCCGGTAGCTGCCATCCTCCTCGGCCGCGGCGTAGGCTCGGGCGGCTTCCTCCGCATTGTCGCGGCTCCATCCCTGTCGCCGTCCGTCATCGGGCACGCTGTTATCCTGATAATCCCAAAGAGGGGTGCGCTCGTTATACCTGTCCATGATCCATCTCCATTTGGTGAGCGGCGGGCAGGTTGCCGGGGAGGCGACAACCCCCCGGCCTATCAAGGGGACGTCTCCGGTGCAGCGAAGTTCCCTGCCATGCGGTGACCGGAGCGCCGCGGGCCTTGAGTGCGAATGCCTGGCCGGGCTTGGGCGTGTCTGCGCGACGAGCACCTTCGCGCATTCCCCGGGAGCAGCCTGGCGGGGGGGGCATTTGCGGCGCAGCAATTGCGATCAGCGTGACAGCGGGAGGGGGCCGCTTCCCACGCGCCGGGCTCGGACGGCAGAGCGGCAATCGAGCGCTCAGGAGGAGCTGTCGCTTTCTGCACCCGAACCTTGTTTGGGATGGGCTGCCAATTTGGCACCGTTGGAGAATGTTGCTCCGTTGACAGGGAACTTCTGGCGATTGCTACTCGCCCATCAAGGGATTGCCTGGGGGGCGATTCGGGGGAGGGGATCATCATGAAAATTTCTCATGCTTTGGCAGCCGGTCTGTCGGCCGTTGCACTGCCTGCAGCCGCTCAGCAGGGCGTCGTCAGGGAAACAGCGACAGGTGTGTACATCCAGACCAAGCCCGGCACGACCATGCCGCAGCCGCTGCCTGCTGAGTCCTCTGCCGCAGCTCCGGCATCTGCGCTTCGTACGACAACGCTACCTGTAAACTCCCTGGTCGAGGTCACGCCGGCATCGGAGATCAGCTCGAAAAACATGCGCGAGGGCACAACGCGCATTTTTCTCGTCGTAAATGACGTCGAATATCAGGGAGCGGTTATCATCCCCCGAGGCTCGCCTGTGGAAGCGAAAGTTACCTGGCGCACGGGCAAAGGGATCGTGGGGAAGTCCGCGAAGTTCGAGCTTTCCTTCGACTGGGTTCGCCTCGACGGGAAGCGGTACAGACTTCGCGGCATGCATCGCCAGGAAGGTCGCGGAAATACGGCAGGCGCTCTTCTTGGCGCCGCCATTATCACAGGCAAGTCCGCGACGATGATCCCGGGACAGATCGTAAACGTGTTCACGGCCGAGCCGATTGTTGTTGAAAGACGCTGAGCAGGGCCGACCCTGCGGGGGGGCAGAGCCCCGTCGAACCGAAACATTTCCGGCGGTTCGTGGATCCCCCTCCCACCCCGAAGGGGATCCCGCGAATCAAAGCCTCCAGCCGAAGGATCAGATTACGCCAAGCGATTGCATGGCATCTGCAACACGCACGAACCCGGCGATATTGGCGCCAAGGACATAGTTTCCAGGGGCGCTATATTCCTCCGCTGTCTTGGCGCAGTCATCGTGGATGTTTCGCATGATCTGGGCAAGACGGGCCTCGGTTTGCTCGAAACTCCAGCTGTCACGGGACGCATTCTGCTGCATTTCGAGCGCCGATGTCGCAACGCCGCCGGCGTTAGCGGCTTTCCCCGGGGCAAAGAGGACGCCGGCGGTCTGGAACATTTCAACCGCTTCAGGGGTCGAGGGCATATTGGCGCCTTCGCCAACGGCGATCGCGCCGTTCTGAATCAGCGTTCGGGCGTCCTTCGCGGTCAGCTCATTCTGTGTCGCGCACGGAAGCACGATCTCGCATGGAACATCCCAGATCGAGCCATTTTCGATATAATGGGCGCGCTGACCCTTGTGGCGTACATATTCCGATAAGCGCTCGCGGCGGACCTCCTTGATTTCTTTCAGGAGGGAAAGGTCGATGCCGTCCTCATCGAGGACATATCCACCCGAATCGGAGCAGGCCATCACCTTGCCGCCAAACTGACCCATTTTTTCAATTGCGTGGATCGCCACATTTCCCGACCCCGATACGACCGCGCGCCGACCCTCGAGCGACATATCCCGGGTCGCGAGCATTTGCTGGACGAAGTAAACGAGGCCATAGCCCGTTGCTTCGGTGCGCGCCCGCGAGCCGCCGTAGGCAAGTCCCTTGCCCGTGAACACGCCGGCTTCATAGCGGTTGTTGAGTCGCTTGTACTGGCCGAACATATAGCCGATCTCGCGCCCGCCGACACCGATATCCCCGGCGGGCACATCGGTATATTCGCCAAGATGGCGTTGGAGCTCGATCATGAACGCCTGGCAAAAGCGCATGATTTCGCCATCCGAGCGGCCGCGCGGATTGAAGTCCGAGCCGCCCTTTCCGCCGCCGATGGGCATTCCGGTAAGCGCGTTCTTGAAGATCTGTTCAAAACCCAGGAACTTGATGATCCCGAGGTTGACCGACGGATGGAAGCGAATCCCGCCCTTGTAGGGCCCGAGGGCCGAATTGAACTGGACACGGAAGCCGCGGTTGATCTGGACCCGCCCCGCGTCGTCGACCCAGGGCACGCGAAAGATGATCTGGCGCTCGGGTTCGCAAATTCGCTCGATGAGCGCGTGTTCTGCATAGTCGGGATGCTTGGCAACGACGCGGCCGAGGCTTTCCAGCACCTCACGCACCGCTTGGTGAAACTCGGCCTCCCCCGCGTTCCGGCGCAACACTTCATCAAGCACCGGCTGCAACTTCTCATCAATCTTACTCAAAAATGCCTCCTCCGCGCATAATTCGATCGTGCCTGTGCAGAGAGGCGACATTTTTGGCAAGCCAAATGCTTAGTTTTTTTAACGATCGTACCCGCGGAGAGGAGGCGCCAAGGCTGACGAAGCCATTCGAGTTTGGGCAGGCAGCCGAGGGGCTAGCCGCTCGGGTAAATGCCCCCGAGCACTGTATGGAAATGATTTTCAATGCTCGTTGCGCAGCCGCATGCACGGTCCCGCAGCGCGAGCTCATCATGGATGATGATCCACCCGCGCTGGGTTTCGATCAACCCTTCCTCTCGAAGCCGGCTCACCACGCGCGTGACAAAAGTACGTCCCACTCCCAGCATCTCGGCCAATTGCTCGTGCGTGAGTTCGATCTCTTTGCGCTTCGTGCGACTTGCGACGGCGAGCAGCCACTTCGCGGCGCGCTGCATGATCGTGTGCGTCGCATTGCACGCAGCGGTCTGGAACAGCTGCGCGAGAATACAGTCCGAATAACGTGAAAACCAGTGCCTGAGGCTGATGGAATCGAGCTTGGCTTGTTCGAGTGCGGAGGTCTTGATCCGCAAAAGCGCCCTGCGGACCTCACTTGTGCCGTCGCGAAGGCCGGGACATGTCCGTTTGATACGATCCCCCCGATCGCGCCCTCGCTGCCGACCACAGCCACTTCGACGGCCGCCTTATCGTCGACGTTGACGCAGTAAGCCGCCATCGCGGATCTGCAGGGGAACCATGTGTGCAGCACCTCTTCCCCGGCCTCGTGCAAGCTTTGGTGGACCTCAAGGTCGAGGGCGACGATGTGCGGCGCGAGGCGCATGCGATCGTCATCATTCAATGTTGAAAGCAGCCCGTTGCTGGCGAACTCTTCTTCGGTCGGTGTCGACATGGCCCCTTCTCTTTACGAACGCGCGCAGATCTGGCTTTGTCCACAAGTGGACTGACAGGGCGCCGCGCTTATGTTACTCGTGAACATAATAATTCGGCGATGCCGTGAAAGGGTCGCCGCTCCGCCGCTCCCTCACTCAGCGCTCTGCTTCGCTGCCTTCGTGTCAAAGGAAATTTCTTGCGTCCGACTTCTGGTATGCGTTGCCCGCGGTTTAATTCGGCGATTTTCGTAGTCTGCATTATCGACGAGCGGCCCCGCTCCTTCTCCAGGCCGGCAGATTTCCCGGGACCTGGCGAGGAAAGCCTCACATGAGCGGTGTCGCCTTCGGGGCGGTCGATCTGACCAATTGCGACCGTGAACCGATCCAGATTCCTGGAAGCATTCAACCCCACGGCGCGATGCTTGTCGTCCATCCCGATCGCTTCAACATACTCTATGCATCTGAAAATGCGCGCGCCCTGACAGGATATGAGGGTCCGCTCGAGCGCGGCACGCCCTTGACGAGGATCTTGGGAGAGGAAGCCGTCCACCAGATCCGCAATGCGTGTGCGAAGTCCGGAGGCGGCGAAATCGCGGGCGTGGAACTTGGAATTCGCCTCGGGCATGCGAGCGATCCCGTCGACGTCATCGCGCACCTTTACCAGGACCGGGTGATCATCGAGCTCGAGCCCGCACGCGACGGGGGGCAAAGCTCCAAGGAAGCGCTCGATCTGACACATGCTCTCGTCCGGCGTCTTGGCGTCGAGACCGAACTTCCGAGCCTCGCCGCCGCCGGTGCTCGTCTCGTTCGCACGATGCTCGGCTACGACCGGGTCATGATCTATCAATTTCTTCACAATGGCGCGGGCCGCGTGATCGCCGAGGCAAAAAAGACGGGCCTTCGAAGCTTCATGGGTCAGCACTTCCCAGCCTCGGATATCCCCGTCCAGGCGCGCCGCCTCTATGAACTCAATACGATCCGGATGATCGTCGACTCCGCTTACACCCCGGTGCCACTGCAGCCCGCTGTCGCACCCGGCGAAACGCCCGTCGACATGTCCTTCGCGCAGCTCCGCTCGGTGTCGCCGATCCACTGCGAATATCTCCAGAATATGGGCGTCCACGCCTCGATGTCGATTTCGATTCTCGTCGACGGCGTCTTGTGGGGGTTGATCGCATGCCATCACGACAGTCCGCGGATCGTTCCCCTCGCGCTGCGGATCGGGGCAGAACTCTTCGGCCATTATTTCTCGCTTCAAGTCTCGGTGGCCGAGCGGCGGGCGCATATCGTTGCCTCGAGCCTCGCGCGCGAGCGGCTCGATAAAATCCTGTCCGGCCTGTCGGTCGACGAGACGCTGCTCGAGGGGCTGCGTGATCACCTCGACGATTTCACCGCGCTTTTTGACTGCGACGGCGTCGGGATCTGGGCGGAAGATCGGTGGGCCTCAAGCGGACTTGCGCCTTCGGAGGCAGAAGCGGAGGCGCTGGTCCGGTTCCTCGCCGGCGATGGCGAGGATGAACCGCGATCGGAGCCCGCCAAACTCGGTCTCTGGCATACGCAGGACCTGCGGCAGGCGACGGGACTTGGTGGTTTTGGGGATGCTGTCGCCGGGGCTCTTGCCATCCCGCTTACGTCCACGCCGCGGGATTATCTCATCATCTTTCGGAGCGAGGAAGCGCACCGCATCGAATGGGCGGGCGAGCCGAACCTGAAAATCCTCTCGACGCCGAACGGCGACCGGCTGACGCCGCGCGGCAGCTTCGAGACCTGGCGCGAGGAAGTGCGGGGTCAATGCAAGCCGTGGACAGAAACTGATCTTTCCGCGGCCGATACGGTCCGCACCTACTTGCGCGACGTCTTCCTGAAGCAGAACGAGATCAGCGCCGAAGAACGGGCGCGGCTCGAACGGCGCCGGCGGATGCTGAACGACGAGCTCAATCACCGCGTCAAGAATATCATCACCGTCATCAAGTCGATCGCGGTGCAAACGGGCGCGCACGCACAAAGCGTCGCCGACTATTCGGAATCGCTCGAGGGGCGCCTGCGCGCGCTCGCGTTCGCGCACGATCAGTCACTCAGCGCGGCCGTCGGGGGCGATCTTGCCACCCTCATCGAGGCCGAGGCGGGTCTCCACCGCCACGGACCCGACGCTGAACGGGTCATCGCAAGCGGAGAAAAGGTGCGTCTCAATGACCGCGCTTTCGGTGTCATGGCGCTCGTGGTTCACGAGTTGATGACGAACGCCGCCAAATATGGATCGCTTTCGGTACCGGAGGGGCGGCTCGAGATCCGCTGGTCGTGCAGCCAAGACGAGGGCTGCCTCCTGAGCTGGACCGAGACCGGCGGCCCCGCCGTGTCGGCTCCCACCCGCGAGGGCTTCGGGTCGAAGCTCATTCAGACCACGATGGTCCATGACTTGGGAGGGCGCGCCGACATCGCCTACCCGCCGAGCGGGATGACGGCGAGGTTCCTCATTCCGGCCAAGCATGTCACGCGAGGCGGCACGAGCGAGCCCGAAGCCGATGCGGCGGCGGATAAAGCTGATCTTGAAAGCTTTGCTGGAATGTCGTTCCTGCTGGTCGAGGACCAGGCGGTTGTTGCGCTCGATACCGAGGAGATTTTACGCCGTCTCGGCGCAAGGGACATCCAGCTTTCGCCCGATGCGGCGCACGCCATCCGGACATTGGAAAGTTTCCGGCCCGACGCAGCGATACTCGACTTCAATCTCGGGGAGGGGACGTCCGAGGCGGTGGCGGATCATCTTTTGGCGACGGGGATCCCGTTCGTATTCGCGACGGGCTATGGCGATAGCGTGATGATCCCGGATCACTTGCGCGCAGTGCCTATCATACGCAAACCTGCAAGCATGGCGAGCGTTTCGACCCAGCTCGCGGAAGCGCGAAAACGGTTGGCGGGCGAATGACGGTCCGCAATGGCGCTCACGAGGCGCTCCGCACCGCGACGGCCGATCATCACCGGCGTGTCGATCGAATTTATTCGGCAGCGCGGCTCGGCGACCGCGCGTCCTATGGAAATTTTCTCCGCGCGCAGGCCGCGGCCTGTTTGCCGGTCGAAGCATCGCTCGAGAGCGCCGGGATAGCGGGGCTTCTCGAAGACTGGCCCCAGCGCGTTCGAGGCGAGCTGATCCTCGCAGACATGGCCGAGCTCGGGATAGAGAGGCCTCAAATGGCAGGAACGCCGGCCATTGCGGGTGCGCCGGCGATGCTTGGCGCCATCTATGTTCTCGAAGGATCACGCCTTGGAGGGAGCCTCTTGAAGCGCTCGGTCCCGGCGAATTTTCCGGCGAGATTCCTGGCCGGGAAGCGTCCGGCATCGTGGCGATCATTCCTCGCGCGGCTGGACCGTGACCTCGGCACGCCCGAGGAGCGCACCGAAGCGATCGATGCTGCCCGCACGGTATTCTCGATTTTCGAGGAGAGCGGGCGGCTCTATATTGAAGAGGTGTGAGAGGGCGGCCGACGCGCAGCAGGAGAGGGACCTCGATTAGGATCGATGCAGCTTATCCATCCGCCCGCCAGACCGGGTTGGACGGGTCCGATCGATCGAGGAGGCTTACAAGATCCGGTCGGGTTCGTGAGCGCCCCAGGGCCTCCTTGCGGCTCATCCGTTCGAGCTGGGTTTCCTCTGAGGGGAGCCGATCGGCGAGGGAACTGCTCGTTCTTACATGCATTGCCTATGCTGTGTTGTCGGTGTAATACGGCAGTAATATGAAACTGTTCCACCGTTCCGGCGATCCGCGGTTGCCGCTGGATCTGTCCGTTGCGCCCGGCACCGAGGGTCCGGTCGAAACACCGCCGGAGCGCGGCCCGCCCCGGTGGCTTCGATGGGGGCTGCGCGGGCTCACTGCTTTCACGCTGCTCTTTTTTCTCCTGGTGGGCTGGCTCGCGCTGACCGCACCGCTTTCCAAATCGCTCGAGCCGATCGCCCCCCCGCAGATCACGCTGCTGGCTTCCGATGGCACGCCGATTGCGCGCATGGGAGCCATTGTCGAAGCGCCGGTGCGGGTCAAGGAACTGCCGAGCCATGTAACCGGCGCCTTTCTCGCGATCGAGGACCGGCGCTTTTACTCACATTGGGGAATCGACCCGCGCAGTATTGCGCGGGCGGCCTGGAGCAATTTGACGAGTGGGCGGACGCAAGGGGGAAGCACGATCACCCAGCAGCTCGCCAAATTCACCTTTCTCTCGCCGAAGCAAACGCTTGGCCGGAAAGCGCGCGAGGCACTGATCGCCTTCTGGCTCGAAGCCTGGCTCACCAAGGATGAGATTCTCGAGCGCTATCTCTCCAACGCTTATTTCGGCGACAACAGCTACGGCCTGCGCGCAGCCTCGCTCCACTATTTCCATCGCCAGCCTGAGAAGCTGACCCCCGCACAGGCCGCGATGCTGGCGGGCCTCGTCAAGGCACCGTCGCGGCTCGCCCCGACGCGCAATTTTGACCTTGCCCAGAAACGAATGCGACTGGTCCTGACTGCGATGGCCGAAGAGGGTTATCTGACCGAGCGTGAGGCAAAAAGCCTTCGCGCCCCGCGGCTCGACGTCCGCACGCAGAACGAATTGCCGACGGGCACCTATTTTGCCGACTGGGCGCTCCCAGAGGCGCGCAAGCTCAGCGACGTCGGCTATTCACGCCGGACGCTCAAGACGACACTCGATGCGCGCCTGCAGGCAGCGGCGCGGCGCGCGGTAGGCCGGGCGGCGCTTGGCGGGGCGCAGGTCGCGCTCGTCGCAATGCGCCCGAATGGCGAGGTGGTCGCGATGGTGGGCGGGCGCAACTATGCCGCATCACCCTTCAACCGCGTCACACAGGCGCGCCGCCAGCCGGGCTCCACCTTCAAGCTTTTCGTCTATCTCGCGGCGCTGCGCGACGGCTGGCGTCCAGCTGACGAGATCGAAAATGGCCCGATCGAGACGGGCGCCTACCGGCCCAAGAACGCCGGAGGCTCCTATTCGGAGAAGATCAGCCTCGAGAGGGCCTTTGCTTCCTCGAGCAATGTCGCCGCGGTGCGCCTGTTTCAGAAAGTGGGGAGCGAGAAGGTGATCAAGGTGGCGCGCGACCTTGGCGTAACCGCGCCGCTACCCGAGGGCGACCCGAGCCTCGCCCTTGGCACCTCGTCGATGACCTTGCTTGAGCTCACCGCGGCCTATGCAGCGGTGGCGGCGAAGAGCTACCCCGTGGTCCCCCGCGCCTTCAAGGCGGAGGAGAGGGGCTGGTTTCACCGGCTGTTCTTCGGCCCCAGCCGCTTCCGCTCGCGCGAGCACAAGGACATGGAGCAGCTGCTGCGTTCGGCTATCAATCAGGGGACGGGTCGCGCGGCCATGCTGCCGGTCCCCAATTTCGGCAAGACCGGAACGACCCAGGACAATCGCGACGCGCTGTTCGTTGGCTATGCGAACGACCTCGTGGTCGGGGTGTGGATCGGGAATGATGACAATTCACCCCTCGCCGGCGTCTCGGGCGGCGGGGTGCCCGCGCGCATCTGGCGCGCTTTCATGGTCGAGGCGAAGGGCGAGCCCGCACGGCCCCGGCCAGTGCACAATCCCAGCGGCCCCGTGCAACCGCAGGATCTGCCCGAGATCCCCGATATTCCCGCAGTTCCGATCGGCGAGAAGACGCGTGTCGGCGTGGAAGACGGCGAGGCAGTGATTTCAACCGAGATCGGGGGCAGCCGTATCGACCTGCGGCTGCCGGTCGGGGGCGATCGACCAGCGGAGGCGCCGCCGCCGCCGCCAACGCGCTGATGCCTCGGTCAGTTGCGTCCGCTCGCGAGCCCGCGCGCAATGACTTGCGCCTGGATCTCGGCTGCGCCCTCGAAGATATTGAGGATGCGCGCGTCGCAGAGGATGCGGCTGATTTCATATTCCAGCGCATAGCCGTTGCCGCCATGGATCTGGAGCGCAGCATCGGCGTTCGCCCAGGCCGCGCGCGCGCCGAGCAGCTTCGCCATCCCCGCCTCGATATCGCAGCGCTTGCCTGAGTCCTTGGCGCGCGCGGCGGCGTAGCTGAGCTCGCGCGCGATGACGAAGTCGGCGAGGCTCATCGCAAGCTTGTCCGACACGCGCGGGAAATGGATGATGGCCTTGCCGAATTGCTTGCGGGTCGTCGCATAATCGAGCCCGAGCTCAAGGGCGCGGCGCGCAACGCCAACGGCGCGCGCTGCAGTCTGGATGCGGGCGCCTTCGAAGGTGCGCATCAGCTGCTTGAAGCCTTGACCTTCCTCGCCGCCGAGCAGCGCGTCCGCGGGCGCACTCATCCCATCGAATTGCAGCGCATATTCGCGCATTCCGCGATAGCCGAGAACTTCGATCTCGCTGCCGGTCATGCCGGCGGCGGGGAAGGGATCGGTCTCGGTTCCCCTGGGCTTGGGGACGAGCAGCATCGAGAGGCCCGCATAGCCTTTTACATCGCCCCGTGTGCGCGCGAGCAGCGTCATCAGGTCCGAGCGCGCGGCATGGGTGATCCAGTTCTTCGCGCCATCGATGATCCAGCGATCGCCTTCGAGCCGCGCCCGCGTCTGGAGCGAGCCAAGGTCCGAGCCGACGTCGGGCTCGGTGAAGACCGCGGTCGGGAGAATTTCGCCGCTCGCAATCTTCGGCAGCCACTCGGCCTTTTGCGCCTCGGTGCCGCCGTGGACGATGAGTTCGCCTGCGATCTCGGAGCGGGTGCCAAGCGAGCCGGTGCCGATCCAGCCGCGCGACAGCTCTTCGGTGACGATGCACATGACGAGCTTGCCAAGGCCGAGGCCGCCATATTCCTCGGGAATGCAGACGCCAAAGGTGCCAAGTTCGGCCATGGCCTTCACGGTCGCATCCGGAATGAGGGCGTTCGCAAGGTGCCAGCCATGCGCGTGGGGGATGATCGCGGCATCGGTAAAGCGGCGATATTGGTCGCGGATCGCGTCGAGCTCGTCGTCGTGGAGCGTTTCGCTCGGCCAGTGACCCTCCGCAAGCGCGGCCGCGACGTCTGCGCGGGTGGCGCCATGGTCCGCGTCGAGGAGGTCGGCGCACGCATCTGCGAGCGCGCGGGCCGCGCTCCCGAGGCCGAGGTCGGCGGGGCGGAAAATCTCGTTTTGCCCCATCAGCAGGCCGCCCGTGAGCTGACCGATGCTCTCTGCAAAAGCGAGGGTGGCGATCCTGGCGTCGAGCGGGTTCGCGCCGCCACCTCGCTCGAGCCATGCGAGCGCGGCCTCGAGCGCAGCGACGGTAGTTGCCACCCACGCGAAGCCGTGCGCGGCGCGCTGCTGGCTGTCGATCGGGTTTGCCGCGAGCCGTTCCGCGAGTGCCGCCTGCGCGGCGGCCCGAAACGACTGCGCGGCGGTCAGCGCCTTATCCAGAACCAAACGCATTTTTTAGACCTGGTCCTTTTCGTGGGCGGCCTCGAATGGCCCCGGATCTCCCGCACCTGCTGGCGGCGAAAATTAGCTCTTTCTAGACCGCGCGCTCGAAGACCGCCGCAATCCCCTGGCCGCCGCCGATGCACATGGTTTCAAGGCCGTATCGGCCGTCGCGGCGGACGAGCTCGCGCGTCAGATTGGCAAGGATGCGGCCGCCGGTCGCGCCAATCGGGTGGCCAAGCGAAATCCCCGAACCATTGACGTTGAGGATGTCGTGGCGCCCGTCGTCATCGGACCATCCCCAGCCCTTGAGCACGGCAAGGACTTGCGGCGCAAAAGCCTCGTTGAGCTCGACGAGGTCCATGTCGCCCCAGCCAAGACCGTTGCGCGCGAACAGCCGCTCGACCGCGGGAACGGGCCCGATACCCATGCGGCTCGGGTCGCAGCCCGCGGCGGCTGAGCTGTGGTACCAGGCGATGGGCTGGAGCCCGAGCTCCTCGAGCTTGTCCTCCGCGACCACGAGGCACGCGGCGGCAGCATCATTCTGCTGGCTCGCGTTGCCCGCGGTCACGACGCCGCCCTCAAGCGCTTTGAGCTTGCCGAGCGATTCCATCGAAGCGTCGGCGCGGTAACCCTCGTCGTGGGCAAAAATCAGGGGGTCGCCCTTTTTCTGCGGCACGGTCACCGGCACCAGCTCGTCGTCGAAGAGCCCGTTCGCCCAGGCTGCCGCGGCGCGCTGGTGGCTGCGGACCGCGTAGGCGTCGCATGCCTCGCGGCTTATGCCATAATCCTTGGCGAGATTCTCGGCAGTTTCGATCATCCCGGTGATCACGCCGAAACGTTCAACCGGCTGCGACATCACACGCCCGCGCGTCAGACGGTCATGGAGAGTGAGATTGCCCGAGCGCACCCCCTTGCGGATATTGGTGGTGTAATGCTCGACGTTCGACATCGATTCAACGCCGCCTGCAACGACAATATCGGACATGCCTGTTTGCACCATCATCGCGGCGTTGATGATCGCCTGCAGCCCCGAGCCGCAGCGGCGGTCGAGCTGATAGCCAGGCACTTCGAGCGGCAGGCCCGCGGCAAGCCATGACCAGTGCCCGATACATGGCGCCTCGCCATTGCCATAGCCCTGCGAAAAGACGACGTCATCGACGCGGGCAGGATCGATCTTCGTGCGCTCGATGAGCGCCTTCAGAATCACGGCGCCGAGCTCGCCGGCGGTCAGGGACGACAGCGACCCTCCGAATTTGCCAACGGCGGTACGGATCGGGGCGACGATGGCGGCGCGGCGAAGGGTCATGCGTTCAGTCTCCGGTAGGGGCGACACCGACGATGCCGGCATCGATCAGGCGGGCGATCTCGCCCGACGAAAGCGAAAGGTGAGCCGCGAGGATTTCCTCGCTGTGCTGCCCGTTGTGCGGTGCAGGCCTGGGTGCCTCGCGCTCAGCCTGCGGTATGGTCGCAAAGGCGCCGGCGGCAGGATAGGCAAAGCCGCTGGGGTTTTGGGCCTCTCCGAATATCGGGTTGTTTGCAACGAGCGCCGGGTCGTTCACTGCGTCGAGCATGGTGCGATAAGGCGAATGGACAATTCCCCCGGCATCGAAGGCTGCGGCGAGATCGGCGAGGTCGCGTCGCCCGATTGCCTCTTCAAAGAGCGGATAAAGCGCGTCGCGGTGGGTGAAGCGCAGGCCGTCATCCTTGGCGAAGGATACGCCGCGCTCGCTTTCGAGCGCGGCGATGGCGTCGCCAAGCCCGAGCGCCGCGACAAGATTTGCCCATTGGCGCGGCGTGACGACGACGATCATGGTCCGCTGCCCGTCCCGCGTCACGAAGTCGCGGCCGAACAGGCCGTAGACGGCGTTGCCGAGCCGCGGGCGGTTCTCACCCGAGTAGAGAACCTCGGCAATGCCGCCGAGGTTGGCGACCGTGCCGATCGCGACGTCCGAGAGAGGAATGCGCACCTCGCCGCCCTTACCGGTAACGCTGCGCTTCTGGATCGCGGCGAGGAGCGCGAAGGCAGCATAAGCGCCGGTGAGAAGATCCCAGGCGGGAAGGACATGATTGACGGGCTCGGGGCCGGTGCCGGTGAGCATCGGATAGCCTACCGAGTTGTTGACCGTGTAATCGAGCGCGGGGGATCCGTCGGCCCAGCCCATCACGCGCACGGTGATGAGATCCGGATGCCTTGCTGCCAGCGTCTCGTGCGACAGGAAGCCGCCGGCGGGAAAATTGGTGATGAACTGGCCCGTGGCACGCACCAGCTCCTGCAGCAGCTCGCGGCCCTCGGGACGGCCAAGGTCGAGCGCGAGCGACTTCTTGGCGCGGTTGAGATTTTCCCAGTAGAGCGAATCATTGCCGGCCGTCACCGGCCAGCGCCGGAAATCGGGGCCGCCGCCGACCTGATCGACGCGGATCACCTCCGCGCCGAACTGCGCGCAATAAAGACCGGCCGTGGGCGCGGCGACAAAGGACGACGCCTCGATCACCGACAGGCCGGACAGGAGATTGTACATCAGTTCGCCGCCGCAAACTCGCGCAGCATATGCTTCGCGATCTGGAGCTGCAGGATCTGCGTCGTGCCTTCGTAGATGCGATAGATGCGCGCATCGCGGAAAAAGCGTTCGGCGTCATATTCTGCTAGATAGCCGGCGCCGCCATAGACCTGGACGCAGGCGTCGACGACGCGGCCGCACATCTCGCTCGCGAACACCTTGAACGCTGCGGCCTTCCGGAGGACATTCTCCCCTGCATCGGCGCGGCGGGTCACATCTTCCATCATGCATTCGGCGGCATAGATGTCGATCTCGCTTTGCGCGAGCATCTGCTGGATAAGCTGAAAATTGGCGATCGGTTCGCCAAAGGCCTTGCGCTCGGTTGCATAGCGGATCGCGCTGTCGAGCGCGCGGCGGGCATAAGCGGTCGCAGCAGCGCCGACCGACATCCGCCCATTGTCGAGGCTCATCATCGCATAGGCGAAACCCTTGCCAAGTTCGCCGCCCAGCAGCGCCTCGCCGCCGACGCGGACATCCTCGAGGATCACGTCCGCGATGTGGCTCCCCGACTGGCCCATCTTCTTGTCCGACTTGCCGACGCTCACACCCGGGGCGCCGAAGGGTATGATGAACGCCGAGACATGGGCATTCTTGGGCAGATTCTCCTTGCTCGTCCGCGCCATGATGACGCCGACCTTCGCAAAGGGCGCGTTGGTGATATAACGCTTCGTGCCGTTCAGCACCCAGCCGTTGTCGGTCTGCACCGCGCTCGTCTGCAGTCCCGCCGAGTCCGAACCCGAGCCGGGCTCGGTAAGCCCGAAACAGGCGATTTCGCCGGACGCGATGCGCGGCAACCATTCGGCCTTCTGCGCTTCGGTTCCGCCATTCTTCAGCGCCGAGGTGAACATGCCGATGTTGATCGAGATGATCGAGCGGAACGCCGGCATCGCATAGGAAAGCGTGTGGATCGTGCGGATATACTGGCTGACATTCATCCCCGCCCCGCCATATTCTTCGGGGATCGTGAGACCAAACAGGCCCATGTCGCGCATTTCCGAAAGGATGTCGGCGGGAATCTGGTCGGTTTCGACGATCGTCTTTTCCGCAGGGATCAACCGATCGCGCACATAGCGGCCAAGCTGTTCGATGAACTGGTCGAAAACCTCCTGGTCCATCCCGGGGTTCTGCATCCTTTGGATCCCTTTCTGCGCCACGCGATTCGAAGGCTTGACGGCTAACGCTTCCGTCACGAATTTTCAATATTGAGAATTGATTTTCATAATAATGAAAACTAGACCCGCTGCTATGACCGGTCCGGTTCGCTCCGTTTCGCAGGCGTTCGCCATTCTTCGGCTGCTCGCCGACACCAGTCCCTTGTCGCTATCCGCCATCGGCCGGATCCTCGAACTCAGTCCTTCAAGCTGTCTCAACCTTTTGAAAACGCTCACCGCCGAGGGCGCAGTCGAGCGCGATGCGCGCAGCAAGCAATACCGCCTCACGCTTGTCTGGGCGGGGTCCGAGGTACTGCGCGACGGGACAACGGTGCGGCTTGCCGAGCGCGCGCAGCCGTTGATGACGCGTTTCGCGCAGGCAACCGAAGCGGCGGTGGGGCTCTGGAAAATCGTCTCGCGCGACCGGATGCAGCTTGCAGCGCACGCCGAAAGCGAAGCGGGGATGCGGCTCCGCCTCGCCGATGCGCAGCGCCAGCCGCTCGGGGGCGGCGCTGCGGGCCGGGCCATCGCCGCGGCGCAGGGCGTCGACGATGCCGAACTGGCGCGCCGCTACGCCCCTGTGCGCTGGCAGGCGGAGTTGCCCTTCGAAGTCTATGCCGCGCAGGTGCGCGAGGCGGCCCGAAAGGGCTTCGCCGTTGACCGCGATTACGCGCACCGCGGGGTCTGTACCGTTGCCGTAGGTCTCGTCAGCATTGCGCCGGGCTTTTGCCTGTCGGCGTCGACATTCGCGGGATCGCGCGGCGAGGCTGAGGCCGATGCTCTCGGCAAACAGCTGATCGCGCTGCGCGATGAGCTCATCATGGGGAGGCGATAGGCAATGTTTCTTGTTTCCCCGTGTCCGCCGTGTCAGGGACGCGCGCGAAAAGCGGGAAAGCCGTAACGAGAGGAAGCGATGAAGTTCGACGTGGTGATTGTTGGCGGGGGACACGGCGGGGCGCAGGTTGCGGTGATGCTTCGGACGCAGAAGTTTGAAGGCAGCATCGCGATCATCGGCGACGAGCCTGAACTTCCATACGAGCGCCCGCCGCTTTCGAAGGAATATTTTGCCGGCGAGAAGGAGTTTGAACGCATTCAGCTCCGCCCCGCCAAATATTGGGAAGATCGCCAGGTGACGATGCTGCTCGGCAAGCGCGTCGTCGCTGTCGATCCCGCGGCGCACACGGTCACGACAGCCAGCGGCGAGACGATCGGTTACGGCAAGCTCGTCTGGGCGACGGGGGGGACGCCGCGGATGCTGCCGATCCCCGGCGGCGACCTGCCTGGCGTGCAGGGCGTGCGCACCCGCGCCGACGCCGACGCGATGAAAGCGGCCTCGGAAACCGCGAGACAGATCGTCGTGATCGGGGGCGGCTACATCGGGCTCGAGGCGGCGGCGGTGCTGACGAAGGCGGGGAAGAAGGTTGTTCTCCTCGAGGCCCTGGACCGCGTGCTCGCGCGCGTTGCGGGCGAGGATCTCTCGCGCTTCTACGAAAAGGAGCACCGCGCGCATGGCGTGGAGCTGCGTCTCGGAGTTTCGGTCACCGCAATCGAGGGCGATAGCCACGTCACCGGCGTGCGCCTGTCAGATGGGGAGCTTATCCCGGCGGACCTCGTCATCGTCGGGATCGGGATCGTGCCGGCGGTGGAGCCGCTTATCGCGGCAGGCGCCGAGGGCGGCAACGGGGTCCGCGTCGATGGCCATTGCAAGACGAGCCTTCTCGACATCTATGCGATCGGTGACTGCGCGGCGCATGAGAATGCTTTTGCCGAGGGCGCCTGTATTCGCCTCGAATCGGTTCAGAACGCCAATGACCAGGCGAACGTCGTTGCAAAGGGTATCATCGGTGACGAGGCGCCCTATAATGCGATCCCCTGGTTCTGGTCGAACCAATATGACCTGAAGCTCCAGACCGCCGGCCTGTCGACGGGGCATGACCAGGCGGTGCTTCGCGGTGATCCTGGGGCGCGCAGCTTCTCGATTGTCTATCTCAAGGCAGGCAAGGTCATCGCAATCGATTGCGTCAATGCAACCAAGGACTATGTGCAGGGCCGCATGATTGTCACGGCAGGTCTCCGCGCGTCCCCCGAGCAGCTCGCCGACACGGGTACGCCCCTTAAAGATTTGCTCAGCCATTAGCGCCGCTTCGGGATGCGCCGTGCGCAGAGTGCGGCAAGGTGATCCAACAACCTAACTCTTCCTTTACGACGATCCGGTAGACCTCACACCTGCGGGAAAAGAGGGGGGCACACCGCGGCCATGGGCCGCAATGTCGGAGTGCCACTGTGCTTGAAAATCAGAAGATACGCCCGGTATCGGTGATTGGGCCGATGGGCGGCGAGCTGACGCTGAAGGACCTGCCGAAACGCGATACCCGCCGCTGGGTGAGCCGGCGCAAGGCCGAGGTCGTCGCCGCCGTCGAGGGCGGGTTGCTCACGGTCGACGAAGCCTGCGAGCGTTATAATCTGAGCCTTGAAGAATTCGCCTCGTGGCAGCGCGCCTATGACCGCCTTGGTGTGCCAGCGCTACGCGCGACCCGCGTCCAATTCTACCGCGACCGGTTCGGGATCTGAATTCAGGGCGCCGCGCTCAGCGCAGCAGGGCCGCTTCGCGGGTCGATATGGCGGGCGAGGGGACGTCCAATCCTGCGCGGCGCTGCAGCGAGACCTGGTTGCGCCCCGCGTGCTTTGCTTCGTAAAGCGCGTCGTCTGCAATCTTGTAAAGGCGCTGAAAGTCACACGCAGGGTGTACCTCGGCAACGCCGATGCTGGCCGTGACCACCCGGTCACCGATGGTCTCGCTATGATCGCACGCCGCGATTTCGCGGCGGATGCTTTCGGCGAAGCGATCAAGGACGATGCCGTCCATCCCGATTGTCAGCAGACCGAATTCCTCGCCGCCAAGTCGCGCGACGGTGCAGATCGGGCCTTCCCACCGGGCAATTCGGCGGGCGATACGGCATAAGACGGCGTCGCCAGCATCGTGACCATATATATCGTTGATCGACTTGAAGCGGTCGATGTCCACGAGCAGCAAGGCCGCGGGCAGATCGCCCGCTCGGGCCCGTTCGAGCATCGGGCTCACGCTTTCGATGAAGCCGCGGCGATTGGGAAGCCCGGTCAGCGGATCGCGCCGCGCGAGTTCGCGGGCCTGCGCTTCGGCGAGGCGGGCGCGATCGCGCTCGACGCGCAGCCGGGAAAGCCGGCGGGTCGCCGCGGCTGAAAGCCAGAGTGCCTGCCAGGTCGCGGCAATCAGGATAAGCAGCTTTGAGCCGCCGCCCCACAGGCCGTCCTCGACATCGACGAGGTTTATGAAGGCGAGCACGGCCATCGGCAGCCCCCAGGCCGCCGCGAAATCGCGGGCTTCGGCCGAGCCGCGTCGCCAGCCGGCGACAAGACAGATCGTCACGGCGGCGAGATCGGCGAGGATGAGAAAGCCGAGCAGATTGGCCCAATGGTCGATGTCGCCGCTACGCATGAGGGCGAGCGGGATGCCAGCAAGCCCGACGCCCAGGCCAAGCGCGAGCGTGGCGTACCGCCATCCTTTGGGCACGCCGCTTCGGTCGAGCGCGGTCACCGCGCTGGTGGTAGCGAGCGCAATGGCAAGGCAGGAGAGGAAGGTGCAAATCTGCGCTGAGACCGTCCCCGCCATGAAGGGCAGCCAGGCGAGGTGGATTTGCGACCAGAGCGCGCCCCAGAGGAGCATCGCTGCCGCCCACGCTGCCTGCCACGCGAGATATTGGCGGCGCACCGCGACCGCGAGCGACAGGCTGTAAATACCGCTGACGAGAAGCAGGGTAAGTGCGGCGCCGACAGCCGCTGCCATTCCCGCCGCCTGCATGCTTCCTTCAGCGCGCGGCAAGATGTGCGCGCGTACCAGCTCGTGGCTGGCGAGACGGTCGAAGCGCATCGTCACCGACGTCACCGGGGCCGAGCGCTCGGGGGCCTCGAACAGGATTTGCCCGCCAGCACGCCAGTGCATTGCGTAGCCGCCCTCCCGGACCTGCTGCCAGCGCACAACCCCGTCCGCATAGGAAAATGCAACCGCGAGCCGGTCGAAGCGCGAATGGTGGACCATGAGGGCAATGCCGCCGCGCTGGGCGGGCAGGGCGCCGAGATCCGTACGGAGCCAAAGGCTCGCCCGCTGATACCGCTCAGGCTCCCCGGTGCACGTAAAGCGAAGCTCGGGAAGCTTCGCATCGGCCGCGGCAAGGCTGCTCACCGCATGGCACATCGACTGATTGAGACGAAGCGCGCTCGCGCTTGCCGGCACCGCTCCCGTGAGCGCGGCCGCGCTCCCCACCGCAAGCAGCAGCCGGACGCAAAAGCGAATCACAAGGCGCGTCATCAACGTCATTGGTCCCACTATGGTTTCTATGTCTTTGGAAACACTTACCGAGGCGTGCAATATGCCGGGGGAGCAGGCATGGCTGAGACCCAATACTCGATGGATGACCGCGACGCGGCTTGAAGAGTGCCAAAGGCGGTGGACGCAGTCACCTGCAAACCGCTCCCCCCTAATAGCCGCTGCTCACCGAGAATAGAGGGAAATGAAGATTACGCTGAACTCGAAACCCGTGCACATGCTCCGGTCGGGCCGGGGGCGATGGAAGCATTCGCTTTTACGCGGCGGATCTGTGGGCTAAAATAAAATGACGAGTCTATGTGAGTCTCGTCCCCCGAGGACATGCTATCCGGGGGGCGTGGAAGCGAGAGCAGACG
Source organism: Sphingomonadales bacterium (assembly GCA_044508875.1). Taxonomy (GTDB): domain Bacteria; phylum Pseudomonadota; class Alphaproteobacteria; order Sphingomonadales; family Sphingomonadaceae; genus Sphingopyxis; species Sphingopyxis flava_A. The sequence goes on from JBIQHE010000015.1 coordinate 68,547, forward strand.
CATGAGCGCCGCATATGAGGAAGCCTGGCAGGCAAGTATCGATGACCCGGACGGCTTCTGGCTTGCGGCCGCCCGCGCGGTCGATTGGTCGAAGGCTCCCAAGACCGGCTGGCGCGATGCGGATGGGTGGTTTCCCGACGGCGAGCTCAACACATGTTACAATTGCATCGACCGCCACGATGAAGCCGGTCGAGGGGGCGCCAAGGCCCTGATTTACGACAGTCCGGTCACTGGCGTGCGGCGTAGCTACAGCTTTGCCGAGCTGCGCACCGAGGTCGGCCGCGTCGCTGCCATGCTCGCCTCGCTCGGAGTGACCAAGGGCGACCGGGTCGTCATCTACATGCCCATGATCCCTGAGACCGCGTTCGCCATGCTCGCCTGCGCGCGTCTTGGCGCCATCCACTCGGTGGTCTTCGGTGGTTTTGCAGCCCTTGAACTCGCCAAGCGCATCGATGACTCAACGCCAAAGCTGCTTCTCACCGCATCTTGCGGGATCGAGGGGGACCGTACGATCCCCTACAAGCCGATCGTCGATGAAGCACTGCAACTGGCATCGCACGGCGTCGACCATGTGGTCCTGTTCCAGCGCCCGGAGCTTGCCGCACCGATCGTCGCCCCGCGCGACATAGACTGGACCCGGCTACGCGAGCAGACAGAAGATGATCCGCTTCCCCCCTGTGTTCCTGTCGCCTCCAACGAGCCGCTCTATATCCTCTACACATCGGGGACCACCGGCGTCCCCAAGGGCGTGGTGCGCGAAAATGGTGGCCATGCGGTCGCCCTGACCTGGTCCATGGCCAATATTTACGGCATCGGCCCGGGGGACATATTCTGGGCAGCGTCGGATGTGGGCTGGGTCGTGGGGCACAGCTACATCGTCTATGCGCCCCTCCTGGTCGGAGCGGCGACCGTGCTCTTTGAAGGCAAGCCGGTCGGCACGCCCGACCCCGGCACTTTTTGGCGGACCATCGCGCGGCACGGCGTAAAGACCTTCTTCACTGCACCCACGGCGATCCGGGCGATACGCAAGGAAGATCCTGAGGCTGCATTCCTTAGCGAAATCGGCACTGGAAACTGCCAGGCAATCTTCCTTGCGGGAGAACGCGCTGATCCCGATACAATCGGCTGGCTTGAAGAGAAGTCAGGCCTGCCCGTCATCGACCACTGGTGGCAAACCGAATTGGGGTGGCCGGCGATCGCCAGCTGCTATGCGTTGGGTGACCTGCGCCGCAAGCGCGGAAGTGCAGGATTTCCGGTGCCGGGCTATGCGTTCGCCATCCTCGACGAGGAGGGACAGTCTGTGCATGACGGCGAGAGCGGCTCGGTTGCCATGCGCCTGCCGCTGCCCCCCGGAGCTTTCCGAAGCCTGTGGAACAACGAGGAGGGCTACAGGAAGAACTTCCTTGCCTATCCCGGATATTATGAAACCGGCGACGCGGGCTATTTTGACGAGGAGGGTTTCCTCCACATCATGGGCCGCACCGACGATATCATCAACGTTGCCGGTCATCGGCTTTCGACAGGCCAGATGGAGCAGATCGTTGCGCAGCAGGATGGCGTCGTTGAAACCGCGGTGATTGGCGCTGATGATCCGGTCAAGGGCATGAGCCCAGTCGCCTTCGTGGTTACCCGTGCAGGTACCGGGAGCGAGGACGCCATTGCTTCGGACGTCATTGGCGCCGTGCGCGCCAACCTTGGTCCGGTCGCGGCATTGAAGACAGTTTATGTCGTCCCCCAATTGCCGAAAACCCGATCGGGCAAGATCCTGCGCAGTCTCCTGCGAAAGATCGTGAACGGCGAGTCCTATGACATGCCTGCTACGATTGAAGATCCGACGATCCCGGACCTGCTCGCAAAGAAAGTACGCGAGTAGGGAGTTCCGGCCGGGAGGTGCATCGGCGTCTTTCGAGCGGAATGGTGGCGTCCGGTTTCCAGGACTGTCAATCGGCACGCAAAAGGGGCCCCCGATCGGCGTCGAAGAGGGACCCCCTTTTCGGATATGATGATGGCTTGTTGAGGATGGTCTCGCGCTGCGTGCGGCGGAGGGCGGGCGTAGCCCGACCGGAGGCGCGCGCAGCGCAAGATAGATTTTTGAAGGCGCCGAAGGTGGCGGTCAGCTGCGGTTTTTGAAGCGCCAGCTGTCGTTGCCCGTCTCGATGATATCGCAGTGATGGGTGACGCGGTCGAGCAGCGCCGTAGTCATCTTGGGATCGCCGAAGACGGTAGGCCACTCGCCGAAGGCCAGGTTGGTGGTGATGATAACGCTGGTGCGCTCGTAGAGCTTGCTGACCAGGTGGAACAGCAACTGCCCTCCCGAGCGGGCGAACGGCAGATAACCGAGCTCGTCGAGCACGATCAGGTCGAGCCGCGACAGCTGCGCCGCCAGGGTCCCGCCCTTGCCGATCCGGGTCTCCTCTTCGAGGCGTGTCACCAGACAATGCGCAGGTGCTGGCCAGGCTGGCGGCGCTGAAGGACATGTCGGTCAAACAGCTGAAGGCCGAATGGGCAAAGCTGTTCGAGACAGAGGCGCCCAACAACAGCCGCTCGTTCCTCGAGCAGCGCCTGGGCTACCGGATCCAGGAGCTGACGTTCGGCGGCCTGTCGAAGCCGGTGCGCCAGCTGCTCGACGCGCTGGCTGACGAGGTCGAGGGCAAAAAGGTCCGGAAATCGGTGATTTCCGACCCGCGCAATCCGGTGATCGGCACGCGCCTCGTGCGCGAATGGAACGGGGCGGAGCACGTCATCACCGTATTGAAGGACGGGTTCGACTGGCAGGGGCGCCGCTACAAATCGTTGTCGGCCATCGCCCGGGACATCACCGGCACCCAATGGAACGGCTACCGCTTCTTTGGCCTGCGGGAACGGAAGGACGCAGCATGACCAGCACCACGGCACCGATGCGGCGCCTGCGCTGCGCCGTCTACACCCGCAAATCCAGCGAGGAAGGGTTGGACATGGAGTTCAACAGCCTCGATGCCCAACGCGAGTCCTGCGAGGCCTATGTCGCCAGCCAGCGCGCCGAAGGCTGGGTCTGCATGCGCGAACGCTACGACGACGGTGGGTTCTCTGGCGGGTCGCTCGAACGCCCCGGCCTCAAGGCCCTGCTGGAAGATGTCGAGGCCGGCCTGGTCGACGTCATCGTCGTCTACAAGATCGACCGCCTGTCACGCTCGCTGATGGACTTCGCCAAGCTGGTCGAGGCATTCGACCGGAACAACGTGACGTTCGTGTCGGTGACGCAGGCGTTCAATACCACGACCAGCATGGGCCGGCTGACGCTCAACATCCTGCTGTCGTTCGCCCAGTTCGAACGCGAGGTCACCGGCGAGCGCATCCGCGACAAGTTCGCTGCGAGCCGCGCCAAGGGCATGTGGATGGGCGGGTTCGTGCCGATGGGCTACGATGTCGTCGACCGGAAGCTGGTGATCAACGAGGCCGAGGCCGCTACGGTCCGGCATATGTTCCAGCGGTTTGTCGAGCTGGGATCGGCGACCCTGCTGACCCGGGAACTGGTGGCGGGCGGCACCCTGAACAAGCGGGGAAAGCTGATCGACAAGGGGTTCCTGTACAAGCTGCTGCGCAACCGGCTCTATCTTGGCGAGGCCGTGCACAAGGGCACCAGCTATCCCGGCGAGCATCAGGCCATCATCACGCCTGAGCTATGGGATCAGGTGCATGCCATCCTGCAGGAAAGCCCCCGGCAGCGCGCGGCGAACACCCGCACCCAGACCCCGGCACTCCTGAAGGGGCTCATCTTCACCGATCGGGGCATCGCCATGACGCCGACGGTGACGAAAAAGGGCAGCCGGCATTACCGCTACTACACCTCGATGGATGCGATCAGGAACCGGGCGTGCGAAGGGCGCGACAGCTTTGTGCGGCTCAATGCCGGGATGGTCGAGGGCGCCGTGGTCCAGCACATCCGATCGCTGCTGCGCACGCCGGAAATCGCGGCACGGGCAATGGAGGCAGCACGCCGGAATGCACCGGACATCGACGAGCAGGACGTGGTCACCGCGCTGGCGGGCTTTGATGGGCTTTGGGAGTCGCTGTTCCCGGCCGAGCAGGCCCGCATCGCCAGGCTGCTGATCGAGCGGGTTACGGTCAGCGCCGATGGGCTCACGGTCGACCTGCGCACCGAAGGCCTCGGATCGGTCATCCGGGAAATGGTCACCCCCGAACGGAGACAAGCAGCATGAGCGCATCCACCACCATGCGGGTGTTCATCCCGCTCACCATCCGCAAGCGCAATGGGCGGCCGAAGATCGTGCCGCCTGCCGACATGGTGCCGGACACTGGCGGGGTGGACCCGCATGTGCTGAAGGCGGTCGCGAGAGCGTGGAGCTGGCGGCGGAAGCTGGAAAGCGGGGCAGTTTCCACATTGTCGGATATCGCCGAGGCCGAAGGCGTCACGCCCGCGTTCATCAGGCGCACGATGAAGCTGGCCTATCTGGCCCCGGCTGTGCTGGAGCAGATCCTGATTGCGCGAAGGTCACCGTCGGTGTCTCTGAAGGATATGTCGGCGATCGCGGAACAGCCTTGGGTGGTGCAAAAGGGAATCGTATTCTCGGCGGAATAGCTCTCGGCGCAATCTGGCGAGATTGTGGTCCGGTGGTATAGGGCAATGCCATGCCGCCCAAGTTCAAATCCCCGACTGAGAAAACCGTATGCGACCTGCTCGACAGATATGCATGCCCAGTTCCCTATCACGAAGTTCGTACGCGGTTTCTGGGTGGGATTGCCTCTCCGATCATAGAGTCGTCCCCGCTGCCGATTGTAGAAGGGCTTTGGGGCGGCGAATTTCCGCCCTTCGACTCAATTGAGGACCTGAACGAACTGATCGATGTGCTGGTCAATGGCTTGTGGAACAGCCTGACCAGGCACAATAGCCGCTCTGTCCCGTTCCGCTTGCAACGCCTTGCGCTGGAGCCATCAGCCCAGAATCTTGCCAGACTCTCCCAGGTCCGCCGGCAGGAACTCGAGGGCTTTGTCGAAGGCCTGTTTAATGGCCAAGACCGGGTAGACCTGCCGGAACGCGCTCACAGGGCGCTCGGGCACCTTGGGGAACTTCGCGCCATGATGGCTGGGATCGAAGATCTCGTGGCTCGCGATATCCAAGCAGAAAACCGAACTCAGCTGGAGACGACATTCAGGCACGTAAGCGAACTGACAAAGATCATGGAGGCCGAGATCCATGAGGCCGTGATGTCTTGCGCGCGAGCGCGGCGGCAGATGCTGGCGGGCATCGAACTGCCCCGGTCTTCCTTGCACTGATCGTCGCCATGCAATCCGAAGACCGCCTGCGACAAAAACTCCGCAAGATCGAGGCGCTTTACGCTGGTGCCTCCACGGCCGGCGAAAAGGCCGCTGCTGGCGCTGCGGCTGAACGCATCCGCAAACAATTTGAATCGGCCAGCCGGAACGAAAGCTCCGAGGAGTTCAAGTTTTCGATCCCAGATCCTTGGTCGCGCCAGCTCTTCATCGCCCTGTGCCGCCGCTACGGCGTCCGACCGTTCCGCTATCCGCGTATGCACCGCCAAACCGTTCTGATCCGCGCTCCCGCGAGTTTTGTGCAGCAGGTCCTGTGGCCCGAGTTTGAGGAGCTGAGCGATGCGCTGACCTCGCATCTTCTGGAAATCACCGAGAAGATCATCCGTGAGGAGGTGCACGAGGCAACCCAAGACGCGGATGAGGTCGCGGAGCCTCGGCGCTTGCGATGAACCACCCGGCTGCCCCAACGTCTGAAGTGCTCGTGGGCCATGTGGAACGGGTGACGTTCCATAGCGATGAAAGTGGCTTTTGCGTCCTGCGGGTCAAGGCACGCGGGCACCGCGACTTGGTCACGACCGTAGGGCATGCAGCGATGATTTCCGCCGGGGAATGGATCACCGCTTCGGGCGAATGGACCAATGATCGGAACCATGGCCTGCAGTTCCGGACCCGGTTTCTGAAAACCTCGGAACCCTCCTCGATCGAGGGCATCGAGAAGTATCTCGGCTCCGGCATGATCCGCGGAATCGGCCCTGTTTACGCCAAGCGGCTCGTGAAGATGTTCGGCAAAGACGTATTCGATGTCATCGAAGCCACCCCCGAACGGCTGCGTGAGGTCCAGGGCATTGGCCCCATGCGCGCCGCCAAGATCACTGCGGCCTGGGCGGATCAGAAAGTCATTCGCGAGATCATGGTGTTCCTGCACAGCCACGGGGTCGGAACAGCGCGCGCCGTGCGCATCTTCAAGACCTACGGCGCCGATGCCGTTCAGGTGATGAGCGATAACCCTTATCGCCTGGCCAAAGATATCCGCGGGATCGGCTTTCGCACAGCCGACACGATCGCGGAGAAGCTGGGCATCGAGAAGACGGCCATGGTACGGATTCGCGCTGGCATCTCCTTCGCCCTCACCGAGGCCATGGGCGAAGGGCACTGCGGACTGCCCGTGACCGAATTAAAACAGCTGGCTGCCAAGCTGCTCGAGGTTGATGGCGCGCTGATCGAGACGGCGCTGGCGCTGGAACGGGATGAACGGACGGTAGTGGCCGACACGGTCGGCGACATCGACTGCATCTTCCTTGGCGGGCTGTATCACGCCGAAAAGGCCATAGCAGACCGGTTAAGATCGCTGCTCAATGGACAGCTGCCGTGGGCTGCCATCGACACGGATAAGGCCCTGCCGTGGATTGAGGGGCGCACGGGCCTGACCCTTGCGCCCAGTCAAAGGGAAGCCGTGTCACTTGCCTTGCGATCCAAGGTAACAGTGATCACCGGCGGGCCCGGTGTCGGCAAGACCACCATCGTCAATTCCATCCTGCGCATCCTGGCGGCCAAGTCCGTCAATCTTCTTCTGTGCGCACCCACAGGGCGCGCCGCCAAGCGTATGACCGAGGCGACGGGCATGGAGGCCAAGACGATACATCGCCTTCTGGAATTCGACCCCAAGGCGTTCGGGTTCAAGCGCGGCGAAGACAACCCTCTCGAATGCGACCTGCTGGTCGTCGACGAAAGCTCGATGGTCGATGTCATGCTGATGCAGTCGCTGCTGAAGGCTGTGCCGGATACCGCCGCACTGTTGATCGTCGGCGACATCGACCAGTTGCCATCGGTCGGGCCTGGGCAGGTCTTGGCCGATATCATCCAGTCGCATGCTGTCCCGGTGGTCCGACTGACCGAGGTTTTCCGCCAGGCTGCCCAAAGCCGGATCATCACCATCGCGCACCAGATCAACCGCGGCCGCATCCCTGATTTGGGCAAAGTTGAAGGTGATACCGACTTCTACTTCATGCCGGCCGCTGATCCGGAGCAGGCCGTACCGCGGATCATCGATCTCGTCGGCAAGCACATCCCACGCAAGTTCGGGTTTGATCCTGTGCGCGAAGTCCAGGTGCTATGCCCCATGAACCGCGGCGGGGTTGGCGCGCGGTCGCTGAACATCGAGCTGCAGGCCGCGCTGAACCCCAATCCGACGGCCAAGGTGGAACGCTTTGGTTGGACCTTCGCCCCCGGTGACAAGGTCATGCAGATCGAGAACGACTACGACAAAGACGTCTTCAACGGCGACATTGGCTACATCCAGTCCGTCGACACCGACGACGGCGAACTGCTGGTCGACTTCGATGGCCGCGAGGTCAGCTATCAGTTCGGCGAACTCGACACGCTGGTCCCCGCCTATGCAGCGACGATCCACAAGAGCCAGGGCTCGGAATACCCCGCCGTCGTGATCCCGGTCATGACCCAGCATTACGCCATGCTGCAGCGGAATCTCCTCTACACCGGAGTGACTCGCGGAAAGAAGCTCGTGGTGCTGGTCGGCCAATCCAAGGCTATCGCCATCGCGGTCAAGAATGAGTCCGGGCGGCGGCGGTGGTCAAAACTCGATGAGTGGCTTCAGGCGGCCGAGGACGTCATACTGCGCTCCGCGTGATCAATCATTCGCAGGCTTGATGATGCGCTTGGCAGCCGCGTTGCGACGGGCAGCAATACGGCCAAGCGCAACCTCGATCGGGAACACGTCCAGTTCTTCGGGGTCATAGCCATCGAGCCATTCAACGACGTCCGCATGGTCTGGGTGCTTGGGGTCGACCCGTGCTTCAAGCATCTCGTAGAAACCGGGGATGCCGCCACAGTCCTCTGGCGGGCAGTCGCGCTCGCCGGCAATGAAGCGGGGATAGCCAGTTCCGGGCGCGCCTGCGCGGACATCGCTGACAACGAGGCTGTGCTCCCAGCTGTCGCCGAAATCGTAGATGTAGTCGATCCGGGTGGTGTCGCCTGTCAGCACATCACGCAAGCGAACCCGATCTGCCACCTTCCGGGGCGCGGTGCCAAAGTCCTCGTCCATCGGCAGGCCGTAGGTCTTCCCGTCGATCACCATCTCCCAGAGGTGATAATCGCACCAGCCCATCGAGACCTGAACAATGTCGTGCAGCACCTTGAGGGTGATGGACGTGGGCACCTCGACTACCCGCCAGATCAGCGGATCGGACCCCCTGAGTTCGATGCGCAGGGTGGCGATTTCGGTGAAGCTGTCGATGGCGCTGCGGGTCGTCATGATGGGAACCATAGCAGACCGCGCGGCTTTTGGCTCATGCTGCGGGTAAATACCACCAGTTGCATTCCCGTTCGCCTGCCGAGATTGGGCGCAAAAGGTTCGGTTGAACGAAAGCCAGAAAACCTTGGATTTACGTCGTTTCTGGAGACCGAACCTTTTCAGCAGGGGTTCGGGTGAAAAGAGACAAAAGCCGATCGGAGACCGATTTCGACGTTTTCGGCAGTCTCTGAGGTTCGGTCGCGATCGGCAAAACCGCGCGGAAGCTGGGGATTTTCTGGCCCCATGAGGCCCATCTCATTGATTCGCATTGAGATTATGGCGGTGGGAACGAGACCATATTACAACCTGATCCAGCGCCAGCCTCGGCACGACATTGCGGGCGAGATCGAGGCGCGTCAGTTGAGGCCAATTACACCGCCCCTTGCCCCTGTGCGCCAATGCCTCCCGCGGTAGCATCACAATTGACGCGTACGGCGTTTTGCCGTACATGATGGCGGCAAGGAGATTGACCATGTTCGCCCTGGAAACCGTTACCCCAACCCCGGGCAAGATGGAGGCCCGCAAAGAGGTGCGCATGCACCGTGCCGACGAAGAGCGGATCAGGGCTGCAGCAGCTGCCACCGGTCTGCAGGAGGCAGACTTCATTCGTCAGGCTGCTCTGCTCCGCGCGCAGGAAGTTGAGCAACGCATGTCCCTGTCGATTTTGCCGGTCGAGGCATTCGAAGCGTTCAAAGCCGCTGTGGATGCGCCGGGCAAGAAGGTATCCGGCCTCGCCCGTGCAGCGAAGGCAACGAAGGGCCTGCTCAAGGATGCCGGCTGAAACCGGGGCTGAACTCCCAGCCCTGACAATCGCCAAATTCGACAAGGCGCTGCACGACCGCAGCGCCTTTTCATGTGGCTTTGCACCGATCGACAATTTCCTGAAATCGTCCCTGTCCGACAAGGTCAAGGACGGCATGGTCACCGCGTGGATCGCAACGGCCGACGGGGATAGCGCGGTACTCGGCTTCTACACGCTTGGCGCCATGGCCGTGCGCGCGGAATTCGGCCCGAAGAAATGGCAGCGCGCGCCGCTTGCGGATGTCCCGGTCATCTACATTCGGGCGGTAGCCGTGCGCGAGGACATGCAGGGCAAACGCCTTGGCACTGCGCTTGTCATTGATGCGATGGAGCGGTGCATTGGCATCGCCGACCAGATGGGCGCGGCCGCAATTGTGCTCGATGTGTTCGACGGGGATCACTTCGACCGACGCTGGAAATTCTACGCGGACCTAGGTTTCCTGCCGTTGGGAGATCCGGGCAACCCTCGCCGCGTTTACATACCCATGGCCGATGTGCGGGCGACATTGGGCTAAAGCGGGCCGTTGGAAGCATGATCCAGTTCACCCATATCGCTGACGAGAGTCCAGATCTGGCCTTGTCACCATTGCTGCGAGGGGCGCGCCTGACTCTTGACTACATCGAGACCAACGGACCCATCGGCCTGACGCCCCTGAAGGCCATGAAGCGGTACTTTGTGCAATGGGCGGCCGAAGCCTTCGCCTGGCCTTTCTATGAGCCCGAGGACCTTTATTACCTCAACAAGGTCCTCAACGAGCAGGACTTTCCACCGCTGATGGTTTTGCACGACGTGCTGCTCAGCGCGAAGTTGGTGCGCCACGCCAAGGGCGCAATGCATTGCACGAAACTTGGCAAACAACTCAAATCCAAGCCCGGAGAGCTATGGACAGTCCTGGCCGATCACCTGCTTGCCCTCGATCACGCCCCCTATACGCGCCATGAAGATACCCTCGTGGGAATCTGGGAAATTTTTCTCAATGTCATCAACGTGGAAGCGCAGAATGGGGCAAGCAGGGATCGCCTGAGCTCAGCCCTGTTTGGCAGCGGATCCGAGGACGGGCACCATGATCATAGACTGACTGCCGCATTCTACATCCACGTGCTCCGTCCGCTGACATGGCTGGGCCTGTTGCAGGAGCATCGGGTTGGCAGGGGACGGGAACGGCAGGACATTTTCACCAAGACCCCACTGTGGGCTGCAGCATTGGAGCTTGAAACTGACAGGCATCTCGAAAACCCCACCCGGCATTGACGGAAGCGGGCGAGATATCTTCAATCGCGCAGTTGCCTGATGACCAGCGCCAGTCGATCTCGGCGTCGCCACTGCCCGATCCTGCCTGCCCTGGTGATGGCGTCATCATCCGTTAAGGCCGTTTCGTTTATTGCGTTTGTATTCTGGTTGCGCGATAGGAGTGACAGGAGACAAACATGACCGACTTACTCGACCATGCCGACACCTCGGTGGTGCCGAACGCACAGGACAGCGAGCTGGCTGCGACCGCAAGCCGCGCGCTTGCGCGTGCCAAGAAGGACGCCGTCCATGTTCGCCTGGACGACGGGACGGACCTCCCGTTGCCCAAAGCAGTCACGCCGCTCCTGATCCACCTGCTGACCGAGATGGCGAACGGCAATGCTGTAACGCTGATTCCTGTGCATGCGGAGCTGACCACGCAGGAGGCTGCGAACCTTCTGAACGTGTCGCGACCTCATCTCGTCCGGCTATTGGAAGAAAAGAAAATACCCTTCCACAAGGCAGGCACGCACCGCCGGGTCAAATTTGTCGACCTCGAAGCTTACAGGGCTCGGTTCGAGCAGGAACGCCGTGCTGCGCTTTCCGAACTGGCAGCACAGGCCCAGGAGTTGGGGATGGGCTATTAAGCTTTCGCGCTACACCGTCGTTTACGACGCATGCGTATTGTATCCGGCGCCACTGCGGGATTTCCTGCTGGAGCTGGCAATGACGCAGCTGTTCCGTGCGAAGTGGACGGACGAAATCCATGATGAGTGGATCCGCAATGTTCTGAAGAACCGACCGGATCTCACGCCGGAGCAATTGGCGCGCACGCGCGCCCTGATGGACGCAGCCGTCATGGATTGCCTGGTGGACGGCTACCAAGCTCTTGTTCCTGCGCTGGCACTCCCCGACGAAGATAACCGCCATGTGCTGGCAGCAGCCATTCATTGCGGCGCGGATGCTATCGTCACCTTCAATCTGAAGGATTTCCCTGCCGCGGAGCTCGAGAAGTACGACATCGAGGTGCTGCACCCCGATGACTTCATCCATCACCAGTTTGGGCTGGCGCAGGCGGCTGTCATCGTCACAGCACAACGCTGCCGGTCCCGGCTGACGAACCCACCCAAAAGTGTCGAAGAATATCTGGACACGCTGGCCAGTCAGTCACTTCCCAAAACGGTAGCTGAACTCCAGCCTTTCAGCGGCGTGATCTGACATCATGCCGCGCTGACGAGCGTGTCCTACCGAACCCTGACGGCGATATAATGCCCTCGGCGCAAGGTGCCGACAAAACAGATCAGCTCCCACTCCTTCAGCAAAGCGATGTCCCGCCGGGCCGTCTTCTCGCTGACGTTCCAATGCTCAGCGAGATCGGCTGCGCGGCAGTGGTCCCCATTTTCGACTCGGGTCAAAAACCACGCCTGGCGTTCATTCAGCAGGTGACTATTGGGGCCATCGCTGTCCCTAGTACTACAGTTGCATTTCCTCCAAAAATCTGATTCTGTGCGGATGGTCAGCGGGGGATTGGGTTTATGGCGGTTGCGGGTTGGGCGGGGACGCTTGTTGATTGGCGGGCAGGACTTGATGCGTTGAAGGCGCATCTTGCCCCGTCCCTGGGCCGGGCGGAGACGCGGGCCTCGGGAGGGGCGTTCATCGATGGGCTGCTTTCCGGCGCCGAGCGCAAGACGGGATGGATGCTGGCAGAAGAGGCGGGGCTGGATCGGCCTTATCGGATCCAGTCCCTGCTCGGCCGGAGCGCCTGGTCTGCGGATGCTTTGCGTGACCGCGTTCAGGAATATGTCATGGCTGCGCTTGGCGATCCGGGCGGCGTGCTTGTCGTCGATGAGACCGGCTTCGTGAAGAAGGGCACGCATTCGGTCGGGGTGGCGCGGCAATATTCGGGCACGGCGGGGCGGATTGAGAATAGCCAGGTTGGTGTGTTTCTGGGCTATGCCAGCCGATACGGCCAAGCCCTGATCGACCGCCGGCTTTATCTGCCCAAGGCTTGGGCCGAGGATGGCGAGCGCCGCCGGAAGGCGAGCGTGCCCGAGGAGGTCGCTTTCGCCACCAAGCCGGCCATGGCGCGCGAGATGATCGCGGCCGCGCTCGACGCCGGCATTTCTTGCGCTTGGGTCCTGGCCGACGCGCTCTATGGTTCGGACTATCAGCTGCGCCGCATGCTCGAGGATCGCAGGCAGCCCTATGTCCTGGCGGTGCGCTCCAACCAGCATCTGCGCTTTTTCACGGAAGAAGGCCTCGTCCAGACCGATCCGGCCTATCTGGCAGGCGAGCTCGAAAGTGGCGACTGGTATGCGCTGTCGGCGGGCGAAGGGGCCAAAGGGCCGCGCCTCTATCACTGGGCGCGCCTCCCCCTCAACGGGGCAACGCAACACGGTTTCGAGCGCTGGCTGCTTTTCCGCCGCAGCCTCAGGAGCCCAGACGAGATTGCCTACTATTTCGTCCATGCACGCGAAGGAGCTTCACTCGCGGAACTGGCCGGAGCAGCAGGCCTGAGATGGACTATCGAGGAATGCTTCCTGCGCGCCAAGGATGACCTCGGTCTCGATCATTGCGAAGCCCGATCCTGGCACGGGTGGCACCGGCACATCACGCTGGTCATGGCCGCCGCCGCCTTCCTCGCCAAGCTCGCTGCCGATCAGCGCCGCGCCGCCTGGACCCAGGCCGAGCCCGAACTCGGCGACCCAGGTAAACGGTACAAAAGGAGTCCGACACCGCAAGCGGCGTGACACCCACACAGAACTTGCTAACAACACCCGAAATCCGTCGGCTCTTCGCAAAGCTCATATTCGTCGCTCAATACCACCCTGTCTTCATATGGGCCTGGTCCCAATGGCGACGAACCCACCAGTGCGTCGCGGCCCACTATCATCGACGACGACGGCTCAATACGCAACTGTAGTACTAGGGTCCAAACTCAATCAGCCTCTTGAAAATCGGCGTGTACATTGATTCAGGG
>JBIQHE010000052.1:0-12624 GCA_044508875.1 Sphingomonadales bacterium
GGAGGTGTAACCTATGTCTCCGGTACGGAGTGTCACCCATGTCTCGGGCCGCTCACGCGTGACGCAGGACATTTAAACCTTTGGCGTGACTCTCCGCCGGGGTTGCTTTATTACATCTTCGCGTAATTTTTTAACGTTGAGGGTCGAGCCATGTCCGCTGTCTGGGATTTCGCTGATTTTGACGATCACGAGCATGTCCACATGTTCCGCGACCGGGCGAGCGGGCTCACCGCCGTGATCGCGGTCCATTCGACCCACCTTGGCCCCGGCGCAGGCGGGGTGCGATACTGGCATTATCCGCAGCGCGCCGCCGCGATCACCGACGCGCTGAGGCTCTCGCGCGGGATGAGTTACAAGAACGCAATGGCGGGCCTGCCCATGGGTGGCGGGAAAGGCGTGATCCTCGCCAATGAGGGCGGGGCGAAGACCCCCGAGCTGCTCGCTGCCTTCGGACGCGCGGTCGAGTCGCTCGGCGGCGCCTACGTGACCGCGGAGGATGTCGGTATCACCGACGCCGACATGGTCGAGATCGCAAAGCACACGAGCCATGTCTCCGGTCTGCCGGTTGCCAGCGGCGAGGCGGGGGGCGACCCGGGACCCTTGACCGCGCTTGGCGTTTATCTCGGGATCAAGGCGGCAATAGAGGAAGGCCTTCGGACCGACAGCGCCAAGGATGTGCGGATTGCCATCCAGGGCGTTGGAAGCGTGGGGGCAGGGGTTGCACGGCGGCTTGCGGCCGAAGGCGCAAAGCTGACCCTTGCTGACGTCAACCTCACGCGTGCAAAGGCGCTGGCCGACGAACTCGGCGCCGAGCTCGCCGATTCGGCCGCGATCATGGAGATCGAGGCTGACGTACTGAGCCCGAACGCGCTGGGTGCGATCCTGACCGAGCAAAGCATCGAAAAGCTCAAGGTGTCGATCGTCGCGGGCGCTGCAAACAACCAGCTCGCGACGGCTGCTGACGGCAAGCGGATCCACGACCGCGGCATCGTCTATGCCCCCGATTATGTGATCAACGCCGGCGGCATCATCAACGTCGCGCTGGAGTATCTGGGGCAGGGAAGCCGCGAGGAAGTGGAGAGCCGGATCAGCCAGATCCCCGGAAGGCTTGCCGAGATTTGGGCCGAGAGCAAGGCGACCGGCACGCCCGCGGCGGTCGTCGCCGACCGAATGGCCCAGAAGCTGATCGGGCGGGGGTAAGGCGTCTCGTTCGTGCGAAAGCTGGGTCTCTGCAGGCCCATGCCTGGGGGCGGGGCCCCCGCCGACTGCCAGGCCGTGACATTTCGCGGCTGGCGCCCCTTGTGATTTGCGCTAAGTCCATGGCCGCATGAAGCGGCACTTCTATCTCGTGAGCGGCTGGGCGTCGCTCGGCCTCGGGACGCTCGGTGCGTTTCTGCCCTTGCTCCCGACCGTGCCGTTCGTGATCCTGGCCGCTTTCTGTTTTGCGCGCTCCTCGCCTCGGCTCGAAGCGTGGCTAGTGACGCATCCGCAGTTCGGGCATCACATCGCCGCGTGGCGCGAGAAAGGCGCGATCAGCCGCAAGGGAAAGACCGCCGCGACAGCTGCGTTCGCGCTCAGCATTCTTCTTGCGGCGATTTTCTCGCCCTGGCCCTGGGGCATGCTGCCCGTAATCGCTGCCGCGGTCACCGGAAGCTGGATATGGACACGGCCGGAAGCATAGCTTCCGGCCGCGCCGATGGCCTTCTCGCTCGTCAGAAATTGACCGATACGCGTCCGTAGACGAAACGTCCGCTGAAGCCGAAAGGCGAGAAGGACGAATAGGGCAGGAAGGCGTTGTTGAGCCCGTAATCGAAGCCGCCGACGACGCCATATGGCAGACGGTCGGGATATTCGTCGAGGAGGTTGTTGGCGCCGACCGCGAGCTGCACCGCCTCGACCGGGCGGAAGCGCGCTTCGAGATCGACCACCCATTTGGGCGACAGGGTGATGTCGCCCGGCGCGTCGCCCTTCGCAATCGCGATGTCGCCGCTCGGTCCCGGGATGAATACCGACCCGTAGCGATTGCCCCGCAGCGTCAGCCCGGCCGGGCCCGATTCCCAGTCGAGTCCGATATTGAGCTTGTTCGAGGGCTGACCGTCGGTGAGACGGAGGCTTTCCGGCCGCGCGAAGAGGCGCGCGGCGGTGAAGCCGCTGAAAGTCCGCCGGTCGGTGATCTTGGTGTCGTTGAGGTTGTAGCCTGCGGTCAGCGTCACCTTGCCAATACCCATGTCGGGCAGCCGGTAACTTGCAACCACGTCGAGCCCCTGCGTGCGCGTGTCGATGCCATTGATGAAGAAGCGCGCCGACGAGCCCGGGACCCCCGCATCTTCCAAAATCTGCTGGACGTCCGCGCCCTGCAGGTTTTCGGTAAGGGTGATGCGATCCTTGATCTTGATCCGGTAGTAATCGACCGTGAGGTTGAGTCCGGGGACCATGGTGAACACGATGCCGCCGCCCAGATTAACCGATTTCTCGGGCTTGAGCGGCTGGGCGCCGAGGGCGACAGCGATCGGCGAGCCGACGGGGAAGGTCCCGACCTCCACGAGGCCGACGCCTGTGAGATTGACCGTCGATGTCGTCGAGAAGAATTGCTGCGCCATGCCGGGCGCACGGAATCCCGTCGATGCCGACCCGCGCAGCGCGAGGCCGTCGACGGGCTCGAAGCGCGCCGCGACCTTGCCGTTTACCGTGTCTCCAAAGTCGGAAAAATGCTCATAGCGGCCGGCGACCTGCACGTTGAACATGTCGCTGAGGTCGGCGTCGAGCTCGACATAGCCTGCAAAGCTGTCGCGCGAGGCATCGACCTCGGAGCTCGGCAGGAAGCCACCGAACACTTGCGACCCGACCCCGGCACCGTTCGTGTAGAAATAGGGGCCGACAGCATAGCTTGCAGGCTCGCCGGCGACGATCTTGTAATTCTCGTTCCGCCATTCAGCGCCGAGTGCGAGCGAGGTGCTGCCAAGCCCGATGTCGAGATCGCGCTGCGCGTCGAAATTCACCGCGGTTTGCCCGTAGCGCATGCCGCCAGCGTCGAACTTGCGCGGGCTGTGATCGCCGCCGAGCGAGACGTTGACGCTATTTTCGACGCCGTAGTCGAGGCGGTTCGACCCATAGTTGACCGATAGGTCGAGATTCCAGCCGCCGGCTTCGCCCCGGATGCCGCCCGCGACCGCAATGTCGCGAATGGTGCTGGTAATGAAGGGCAGATAGCCGTCCTCGTAGATCGGCGCCCCGCCATTGTCCCAGTCGGCATTGCGGGCATCGAGTGCGCGGCGGAAGAAGCCGGCGGCATTGGCATCGCGCACACCGTAGCTGCCGAAGCTGTAGAGTTCCCACCCGCCGGCATCCATGCCGGCGTTGTAGAAGAAGTTCATGTCCTTGGATTCGCCGTCGCCGAAACGGTGCCAGAAGCGGTCAATCGTCGTCTCGCGCGGATCGCCTGGTGCGGCATAGTTGCGGCGAAGGTCAGCGCCCGACCGGTTGGTGGGCGAGCGGTCCTTATATTCGGCCGTGAAGTTCAGATAGCCATTGTCACCGACCGGCAGGCCGATGTTGGTCGCCATCGTCAGCGTGCCGCCGTCGCGCCGCTTGCGGTCGGACTCGGTGAGGGCAATGACGGGATTGTCGGAGGCGCCGGTGGTCGGCGCTACGCTGGCGACGTTTTTCACATCCTCCATCGTCGTGATATATTTACCGTAAGTGATCTGCGCCTGGCCGCCGACGCTCTTCTTGAGCTGGATATTGATCACGCCCGCGATCGCGTCGGAGCCATATTGTGATGAGGCCCCGTCGCGCAGCACCTCAATCCGCTCGATCGCGATTGGCGGGATGGTGTTCATGTCGACGCCCGAGGAGCCGCGACCCACCGATCCATTGAGGTTGAGGAGCGACGAGAGGTGGCGGCGCTTGCCGTTGACGAGGACAAGCACCTGGTCGGGCGAGAGGCCGCGCAGCGTTGCAGGGCGCAGCGAGTCGGTGCCGTCGGTCAGCGACGGCTGCGGGAAATTGAACGAAGGGACGAGCTGGTTGAGAAGCCGGTTGGTTTCGGTGGTGCCGCTGTTGGCGAGCGAGTCCGCCGAGATCACATCGATCGGGACGCTGCTGTCGGCGATCGTGCGGTCGGTGCGTCGCGTGCCGGTGACGATGATCAGCGAGTCTGCGTCATAATCGGACGCGCCGGCGTCCTGCGCTGCGGCGGGCTCGGCCCAGCCTGTGGCGAGTGCGGTGGTGAGGGCGAGGAGCGTGAGGGGATGTGAAGTTCGCATGTGACGTTCCCTGTTCTTTGCGAAATGAACGTGGCCAAAGTCCGCCCCAGCCGCACATATCGCCACCCCTTTTCGACGGGTGATAGGCAAAATGTTACATTTTTGCGGAAGCTGTGGTAATTGCGCAACAGAACACGGCACCCTTATTGGCATTAAGTTACGGCCTGTTGAGAGGAGGGTGCGGCCCGGCCACGGGCTGGCTGCGGCCTGTATGAGACATGGGAGGGCGCAGCTCGCTGCCCGGGGGAGGACAAACTGTCCACGCCATAATGCTGGACCGCTGCCACGTCGTCGCTTAAGGCTTCGCGCGCGATGCACGCCTATGCGAATCCTGCCCGTTTTCTGGCCATTGCCCGCCCGCTGACCCCCTGGCTGCTTGGCCTGGGTACCGCGCTGCTGCTCGTCGGCGCGTGGGCCGGGCTGGCGATGGTGCCTGGCGACTACAAGCAGGGGGAAACGGCGCGCATTCTCTACGTCCACGTGCCCGCGGCGTGGCTCGGCATGGGCGGATGGACCGGACTTGCGATCGCCGCGCTCGTCCAGCTCGTCTGGCGGCACCCGCTCGCAGGGATCGCGGCGCGGGCCATTGCCGTCCCCGGGATGCTTTTCACCGCGCTTTGTCTTGCGACCGGCTCGATCTGGGGCAAGCCGACCTGGGGTACCTGGTGGGAATGGGACGGCCGGATGACCTCGATGCTCGTCCTCCTCTTCCTTTATGCCGGTTTCGTCGCGCTCACGATGGGCGATGAAGGCGGACGCCGCGGCGGCGGGCTGCCGCGCGGCGCGGCCATCTATGCGCTCGTCGGCGCGATCAATATCCCGATCATCAACCGCAGTGTCGTTTGGTGGAACAGCCTGCACCAGGGACCGAGCATCACGCTGCGCGGCTCCTCGATCGATGGCGCGCTCTTGTGGCCGCTCGGATTGACCTTGCTCGGTTTTTCCCTGTTATTCGGCGCCATCGTGCTGATGCGGATGCGGCGGATCATCGCCGAAAATCGTGTCACGGCACGGCTGCGGCGAATGGCCGACGAGGAGGAATAGGGCCATGACGGGGGTGATCAGCGGTGGTGGCCAATGGGCCTATGTCGCGGCCGCATACGGCCTTGCCGCGCTCCTGACGGGCGCGGTGCTCTGGCATAGCTGGCGGGCGATGACCAAGGCCGAGAGGCGAAGCGACGCGCTCAGAAAGGATCGGCGATGAAACCCAAGCACCAGCGGCTTGTCCTCGCGCTCGTGGCGCTTGCCGGTATCGCGGGCGCGGGCATCCTTGGCGCGAGCGCGCTGCGCGACGAGGCGGCCTATTTTCGCACACCTGTCGAGGTAAAGGCAGGAAAGGCCGAGGTCGGCGAGGCGATGCGGCTCGGCGGCATGGTCGCGGCAGGCAGCATCGCGCGGCAGCCCGACGGGGTCACGATCCGCTTTGTCGCAACCGACGGGAAGGCATCAGTTCCCGTCGAGTTCACCGGAATTGTCCCCGACCTGTTCGCCGAAAATTCGGGCATGGTCGCCGACGGTCGGATGCGCGCTGACGGGGTTTTTGTCGCCGACCGGATTCTTGCCAAGCATGACGAGCGCTATATGCCGCCGCAGATGGGCGAGATGCCGAAAAACATGAAACTGGTGCCGGGGGAATGAGGCTCTCCTCGGTGACATCGTTGCGAGCGGACCGATGATCGCCGAAGTCGGCCTCGCGCTCTTGTGGATGGCGGCCGCGCTCGCCTGTCTTTCACTCGTCGCAGGAGCCCTGTTCCTCCGCGGCGGACCCAGGGATCTCGCGGCGCTCGTACGGCCCGCGAGCGTCGCGCAGGGGGTGCTGACCGCCGCGGCGTTTGGCCTTTTGATCACCCTCTTCGTGCGCTCCGACATGTCGGTCGAACTCGTTGCGCGCAATAGCCACAGCCTGAAGCCCATGTTGTTCAAGGTCGCGGGCGCATGGGGCAACCACGAAGGCTCGATGCTCTTGTGGCTGACGATCCTCGGCCTCTCGGGAGCGCTCGTTGCGCTGTTCGAAAAGCGGCTTCGCGAAGAGACGCTGGTCGCGACGCTCGCTGCGCAGGCGGCGCTCAGTCTCGGCTTCTTTGCCTTCCTCCTCTTCTCCTCCAACCCCTTCAAGCGCCTGCCCATCGCGCCGCCCGACGGGCAGGGGCTCAATCCCCTGCTCCAGGACCCCGGCCTCGCCTTCCACCCGCCGACGCTCTACGTCGGCTATGTCGGCCTCTCGGTTGCCTTCAGCTTCGCGGTCGGCGCGCTCGTCACGCGCGAGATCGGACCCGCCTTCGCGCGCGCAATGCGGCCCTGGGTTCTGGGGAGCTGGATATTCCTGACGCTCGGGATCACCGCGGGCAGCTACTGGGCCTATTATGAGCTCGGCTGGGGCGGCTGGTGGTTCTGGGACCCTGTCGAGAATGTATCGCTCGTGCCCTGGCTGGCGGGCGCGGCGCTCCTGCACTCGGTCGCGGTGACCGCAACGCGCAATGCGCTGCGAGCGTGGACGGTGATGCTCGCGGTGATCGGCTTCTCGATGTCGATGGTGGGCACGTTCATCGTACGCTCGGGGCTTCTGACCAGCGTTCACAGCTTCGCGGTCGATCCCGAGCGCGGTACGTTCCTGCTCGTGCTCATGGCGATCTATATCGGGGGCGCGCTCGCGCTGTTCGCGCTGCGCGCCGGGAGCGTTGCCGAGGGCAAGAAGTTCGCGCTGTTGAGCCGCGAGGGGTCGCTCGTGATCAACAATCTCCTGCTGACGACGATCCTCGCGCTCGTTCTTTTAGGGACGCTCTATCCGATTGTCGCCGAGGCGATGGGCGAGAAAATCTCGGTGGGCCCGCCCTATTACAACAAGGTTGCAGGTCCGCTCGCCCTCATCCTCTGCCTCGTCATGGTCGCAGGGCCGCTGCTCGCGTGGCGCCGCGACGATGGCAAACGGCTCTGGTCGCGCTTGCCGCTCGCGGTGCTCGCGGGCGCGCTCATACTCTTCGGCCTTGTTCTCTTCGGCGGAACGGTGCGCATCCTGCCGCTGCTTGGAATGACGGTTGCTGCGGTGGTAGCAGTGGCGAGCTTTGCACCGCTATGGGGCCGCAATCTCCGACGGACGCCGCTCCCGACCTGGGGCATGGTGATCGCGCACTTCGGCGTCGCGGTTGCGCTCGCCGGAATGGCTGCGGAAAGCGCCTTCATCAAGGAACGGCTCGTCGCGGCGGCGCCGGGCGAGACGGTCAAGGTCGATGATTTTGCGGTGAAGTTCGTTGGCGTCCGGCCGGTTGCCGGGCCGAATTATACCGCGATCGAGGGAACGCTCGTTGCGACCACGGGTTCGGGCGCGAGCTTCACCCTGCGCCCCGAGGCGCGCACTTTCCCCGGTCTCATGGGCGGTCCGCCCACCGAGACCAACGAGGCGGCGCTGCTGACGCGGCCCGGCGGGCAGCTTTATGCCGTTCTCGGGCAGCCGGTGACCTCACCGGACGGAACTGCCGATCGCTACCAGCTCCGTCTTTGGTGGAAACCACTGGTATGGTGGATATGGCTCGGCGGCGCACTCATCGCGCTCGGCGCAGCGCTGTCGATGCTCGGGCGCGCGCAATTGCTCGCAATCTGGCGCGCGCATCGGTCGAAAAAGGCACAGGAGCGCTTCGCCCCATGAGGAACCGCTGGATCCTGTTCGTGCCGCTGGCGATCATGGCGCTCTTGTTCGGTGCCTTCGTCTACCGGCTTGTGACCCCGCCCGAGACCCTCATACAGTCGCAGTGGATCAACAAGCCGATGCCGCTCTTCGACCTTCCTCCCGCGACCGCGGGGGTCGAAGGCCTGAAGAGCAGTCAGCTTGCCGACGGCCGGCCGCGGCTCGTCAACGTGTTCGCGAGCTGGTGCATTCCCTGCCGGGCAGAGGCGGCGCAGCTCGAAGCGCTCAAGCAGGCGGGGGTTCCGATAGACGGCATCGCGATCCGCGACCGGCCTGAAGATGTGGCAGCCTTCCTCAACGAATTCGGCAACCCCTTCGACCGGATCGGGTCTGACCAGCAGAGCAGCGTCCAGATCGCACTCGGATCCTCAGGAGTGCCCGAGACCTTCCTCGTTGACGGTAAGGGTGTCATCCGCGAGCAAATCCAGGGGGTGATCCTTGCAGATGATGTGCCGCGGATCATGGCTAAGCTCGAGGCGATGAAATGAAGGCGCGGATATTCCTCGCGGCGATGCTGACGCTGACCGCCCTCCCGCTCGGAGCGCAGGACCGCTTGCCGCCTGCTCCCTACGCCTACCAGCAGCTCAATGACCCCGCGAAGGAAGCCAGGGCGAAGGCGCTGATGGAGACGCTGCGCTGCCTGGTCTGCCAGGGACAGTCGATCGCGGACAGTGATGCGCCGCTCGCCGGCGACATGCGGCACGAGGTACGCACGAAGATCGCCGCGGGCGAAAGTCCTGAAGCGATCCGCAACTGGCTCGTCGCGCGCTACGGCAACTGGGTGAGCTACGATCCGCCTTTTGACGGAGCGACGGCGCTGCTCTGGCTCGGGCCGCTCATGTTTCTCGGGGTGGGCGGGTGGCTCGCCTTCGGACGCTTCCGCCGCGGCGACGGGGAGGAGGAGGCATGATCTGGCTCTGGATCGCGCTCTTGGCGCTCGTGACCGCGGGCGGGATGATGTGGCTGGGGCGCCTTCCCACCGCGGCGCGGCCGCTTGCCGGCGCCGCGTTGATGCTCGGCCTTGCAGGCTATGCGCTCCAGGGGAGCCCGGCCTTGCCCGGTAAACCCGTTGCCCGGGTGGACGAGCCCGATGGATTTGGCGAGGTCATCGCCGATCGGCGGCAAGGGATGAGCGAGCGTTTCGGCCCGGCCGCGCAGTGGCTCGCCATGTCCGACGGATTCGCGCGCACCGGCAAGACTGCGCTCGCGGCGCAAACGCTGGAAAAAGGCCTTGAGCGCTATCCGGATAATGTCGACCTGTGGGTGGGGCTCGGCAACGCGCTGGTCGCGCATGGCGGGGGCATCATCTCGCCCGCTGCGGCGCTCGCCTTCGACGAGGCGGCGAAGCGCGAGCCAGCGCACCCCGCGCCGCCCTTTTTCGCCGGGCTTGCGATGGCGCAGAGCGGCGATCTTAAAGGCGCGAACGCGGTCTGGAGCGACCTGCTTGCCCGCAGTCCTGCCGACGCGCCGTGGCGCGTCGACCTTGAAATGCGCCTCGCGCAGCTTCGCCAGGCGATGGGACCCGAGCTTCCGGCCGAGGCGCCGGGCGGTCCGTGATCGGGCTCTATTCTAATCGCGCAGGCTCGTCTAAAGCGCGGCGCCATGACTGCTGAGTCGCAACAGGGGGCGGCAGGCGCGGACAGCGCCGCGACCGCCGCCGACACCGGCCATGCCCATCAAGGCGATGGCAAGCTGAAGCTTGCGGTCGGCGCGATTGGCGTAGTCTTCGGCGACATCGGCACCAGCCCGCTCTATGCCTTTCGTGAAACCTTTGCCGGGCACCATTCGATCGATGCCGACCGGGTGCACATTTACGGCGTGCTGAGCCTCGTCTTCTGGTCGATGATGCTCGTCGTCACCTTCAAATATGTTCTGACGATCATGAAGGCAGACAACAAGGGCGAGGGGGGCAGCCTCGCGCTCCTCGCGCTTATCAGCCGGCAATCTGAAGGCAAGCGCTGGACCTGGCCCATTGTTCTTCTCGGGGTGTTCGCAACCGCGCTCTTCTATGGCGACAGCATGATCACCCCCGCGATGTCGGTGCTTTCGGCCACCGAGGGGCTCAATTACGTCAACAGCGGATTCCAGCCTTATATCGTACCGATCGCGCTTGCGATCCTCGTTGGAATCTTTGCAATTCAGTCGCGCGGAACCGCGAAGATGGGCGCCCTCTTCGGGCCGATCATGCTCTGCTACTTCCTGATGCTCGCGGTGCTCGGGGTGATGCATATCATCGAGCACCCGATAATTATCTGGGCAACGATCAACCCGATCAACGCGCTGCGCTTCTTCTATCTCGACGGCTTCACCGCCTTCATTGCGCTCGGCGCCGTGGTCCTCGCCGTGACGGGGGCCGAGGCGCTCTATACCGACATGGGGCATTTTGGACGCGCGCCAATCGGGCTGTCGTGGCTTTGCTTTGTCCTGCCTGCACTCATGTTCAACTACATGGGGCAGGGCGCGATGGTGCTCGAAGCCGACATGGGCGCGCGGCTCGGCATTATTCAAGATCCCTTCTTCCTGATGATGCCGGACAATTGGCGGATCCCGGTGGTGCTGCTCGCGATGCTCGCGACAATTATCGCGAGCCAGGCGGTTATTTCGGGTGCCTTCTCGCTTACCCAGCAGGCGATCCAACTGGGTTTCATGCCGCGGCTTCGTGTCGAGCATACGAGCGCCTCGGCGCAGGGGCAGATCTATATCCCGCTCGTCAACTGGGGTTTGATGGTGATGGTGATCCTCCTCGTCCTCTTCTTCGGGTCATCGAGCAACCTTGCAGCAGCCTATGGCATCGCGGTGACCGGCGCGATGTTTATCGACACCTGCCTGATGAGCGTCGTGCTCTTTGCGCTCTGGAAATGGCCCGCGTGGAAGGCAGTGCCGCTCCTCGCACTCTTCTTCGTCGTCGATATCGCCTATTTTGGCGCGAACCTCATCAAGGTTCCCGACGGGGGCTGGGTGCCGCTCGCGATCGGCCTAACCATCTTTACACTGCTCACAACCTGGTCGCGCGGACGCAAGCTGATGCAGCAGCAGATGGCCGAGGGCGCGATGCCGATCCCGGTGTTCGTCAAGTCAGCGGCGAACAGCGCGACGCGCGTTCCCGGCACTGCCGTTTTCATGACATCGAGCGCGGATGGCGTCCCGCACGCGCTTCTTCATAATCTGAAGCACAACAAGGTGCTGCACGAGCGCATCATCCTGCTCACTATCAAGATCGCCGACGTTCCCTATGTTCGCGAGGAAGACCATTGCGCGCTCGACGACCTCGGGCAGGGCTTTCACCGGCTGATCCTGAAATATGGCTTCATGCAGCCCGTTGACGTGCCCGCGGCTCTCGGCCGCGTCGGCGGATGCGGCGGCGCATTCAAGATGCTTGAAACAAGCTTCTTCCTGTCGCGCCAGACGCTGATCGCCGCGAAATCACCCGGAATGCCGATCTGGCGCGAAAAACTGTTCGCGTGGATGCTGCGCAACTCGGAAAGCGCGATGGAATATTTCCGCCTGCCTACCAACCGCGTTGTCGAACTCGGGAGCCAGGTCGCGATCTGAGCCCCGCGCCGGGGCTCCGCTCCTAAGCGATATATTTGGCCTGAAGCTCGCGGTAGGCGCTGCGATATTGCTCGGCGAGTTCGGCGATGAAATCGCCTGCCGGGCGGACGCCCGAGATCGATCCGATCCCCTGGCCCGACCCCCAGATGTCCTTCCAGGCCTTCGCCTTGGTGTTGCCGCCGGAGCCGAAGTTCATCGTTTTTAGGTCGCCCTCGGGCAGGTTGTCCGGATCCATCCCCGCGGCAATGATCGACTGGCGAAGATAGTTGCCGTGGACGCCGGTAAAGAGGTTTGAATAGACGATGTCGCCCGCGCGCCCCGCGACAATTCCTTCCTTGTAGCCCTGGTCGGCATTGGCCTCAGCGGTCGCGATGAAGGCGCTGCCGATGTAGGCAAGATCAGCGCCGCACGCCTGCGCCGCGAGGATCGAGCGGCCGTGCGCGATCGCGCCGGAGAGCGCGATGGGGCCGTCGAACCAGCTCCGAATTTCCTGCACCAGCGCAAAGGGCGACTGGGTGCCAGCGTGGCCACCCGCGCCGGCGGCAACCGGGATCAGCCCGTCGGCGCCCTTTTCGACGGCCTTGCGCGCAAAGCGGTCATCGATGACGTCGTGGAGTGTGATCCCGCCCCAATTATGAACCGCCTGGTTGAGTTCCTCGCGGGCCCCGAGCGAGGTTATGGTGATCGGCACTTTCCATTTCTCGCAGGTGGCAATGTCGGCCTCAAGCCGGTCATTCGACCGGTGAACGATCTGGTTGACCGCGAAGGGCGCCGAGAGTTTGTCGGGATTGTCGCGGTCCCATGCCGCGAGTTCCTCGGTGATGCGGTGGAGCCATTCGTCGAGAAGCGATTGCGGCCTCGCGTTGAGAGCGGGAAAGCTCCCGACAATCCCGGCCTTGCACTGTGCGATGACGAGCTCGGGCCCCGAGACGATGAAGAGCGGCGAGCCGATGACGGGGAGACGCAGGCGATCGAAGATCGGGGGAAGGGCCATGAATCACTCTCCGGTTACGATTTGGGGGTGACCTTAACGTAAACGGAAGGTGTGACAAGGGGGATGGATGCGGGAGCCAGGGGAATCGCTTCAGGTTAACGCGGGGTCTTGAGTGAGGAGTTTCTGGAGGT
>JBIQHE010000016.1:0-78263 GCA_044508875.1 Sphingomonadales bacterium
TACAGGACAAACAACAAACCCCGCCGCAAAACGACGGGGTTTGTCAGCAGCCTGAGGGGGCCGGAGCCCCCTTTTTTCATTTTCAGCTGATCGAGGGTACCGGCGGAACCGGCGGCGGCGGTGCATCGGGATCGTCTTCGTGCACCTCGACAATGCCGCGCCCGACATGGCTGCGGCGATAGCCGTAGAGGAAATAGATGACGAGGCCGATGACGCCCCAGATGGGGAGTACCAGCTTCGCGTCGATCGGCAGGTTCCAGAAGAGGAACACGCAGCCGAAGGCCGCGACGGGCGCCACCACCCACACGAAGGGGGTCCGGAAGGGACGATGCCGCGACGGATCCTTCACGCGCAGCGCGAGCACCGCGATCGACACCATCAGAAAGGCGAAGAGGGTCCCCGAGTTGGAAATGTCGGCAAGCTGGCCGACGGGCAGCAACGCCGCCGCGATCGCGACGAAGATGCCGGTGATCAATGTGACGACATGCGGCGTTTTCCATTTGGGGTGAACGCTTGCGAGCTTTTCGGGAAGCAGCCCGTCACGCGCCATCACGAAGAAAATGCGCGTCTGGCCGAAGAGCATCATGAGGATGACCGAGGGCAGGGCGAGGTTGGCTGCAAGACCGATGAGATCTCCGGCGCGCGTATAGTTGATCGAGCGCAGAACGTGCGCGAGCGCCTCGTTCGAGCAGACCAGCGGTTCGTTACCCTGGGCGGCGAGCGCGGCGCATTCGCGGGCGAATTGGGCGGTGCCAGGCTGCACGCCGAGCGCGGTGGGCTGCGCGCCCATCGCCCCGATCGCAGCGGCCGCGACGAGGAGATAAAAGATCGTGCAGATTGCAAGGCTGCCGATCAGTCCGATCGGCACGTTGCGCTGCGGGTTCTTGGTTTCCTCAGCCGCGGTCGAGACCGCGTCGAAGCCGACATAGGCGAAGAAGATCGACGCCGCGGCGCCGACAATTCCGAGACCCGAAGTGCCTGCCGGACCGAACCAGCCATTGGGCGCGAAGGGCGCGAAATGCTCACGATCGAGAACCGGCATGGCAAGAATGACGAACATGGTGAGCGCGGCGACCTTGATCGCGACGAGCACCGCGTTGACGGTTGCACTTTCCTTTGTCCCGATCATCAGGAGCCAGGTCACCGCAAGCGCGACAAAGATCGCCGGGACGTTTATGAGGCCGGTGCTGAAATCGGCAGTCGGAATGAAGCCGTTCATCGTCCAGGTCGGTCCCGCCTGTAGCATGGTTGGTAGCTCAAACCCTGTCAGACTCTTGACCAGCCCCATGAAATAGCCCGACCAGCCGACCGATACAGCGCTGGCCGCCACTGCATATTCGAGGATCAGGGCCCAGCCCACCATCCACGCGAGCAGTTCGCCGACGACCGAATAAGTATATGTGTAGGCCGACCCAGACACCGGCACCATTGAGGCGAGTTCGGAGTAGCAGAGCGCAGCGACCGCGCAAACGGCGCCGGCGATGACAAAGCTCCACATCATCCCGGGCCCGGCCTTTTGTGCCGCGGCCGCGGTCAGGACGAAAATCCCGGTACCGATGATGGCTCCGACCCCGAGGAGGGTCAACTGAACTGCACCGAGCGAACGGTGCAGCGATTTCTTCTCGGCGGTCGCCAAGATGGCGTCGAGTGGTTTGACGCGACCAAATATCATAGAAAATATTCCCCTTGTCGGGCGGCCTTTGCGGGCGCCCTCTCCTGGCGGCGCAGACTAGCCGCTCCTTTGGGCAGCGCAACTTAATTTCGCCGGGTCTGAACGCGATTCTGTGGGGGCAGGGCGCCGTTACCGTACGGTAAAGCGCACCCGGTCGATCGTGCGCCCGCCGGGGTCAACGAGCGCGAGGACGTGGCTGCCCGGCTGCGGGACGATCTGAAGCCCCTCCGCGGCATTACCTGCGAGGCGTTTGTCGAGGATCAGCCGGTGACCCTCGGCGGCGCCGCTGACCCTTACAGCGAGGCGCTGGCGATCCCCTGGAATATCGGGATCGATGGCATAGACGCTGCCGCTGACCGGGCTGGTGATGCGCGGGCGCCGAGCAGCTGTGGGGGTAGCCGCCATTTCGGCCTGCGCGGTGCCGCTCAGGAAATATTCGCGTCGCGGTGGCTCGCGCGTGCCGGGAAGCGCGATCTGCCGCGCTTCGACGCCTTCGGGCACCGCTGGGGGCCGGCCGGGGCGATCCGCGTGGAGCGCCATCATGACGTCACGCCATACCGGTGCGGCGCCCGAGGTGCCCGAGATGGCGCGCATCGAGTCTCCCTCGAGATTGCCGACCCAGACGGCAACCGTGTAGCGATCGGACCAACCGATGCACCAATTGTCCCGCATCCCCTTGGACGTACCGGTCTTGGCCGCGGCCCAGAAAGGAAGGCGTAGCGCGCTGTCGGCACCAAAAGCGTCAGCTCGGGCGGTGGCGTCGGCGAGAATATCACCGACGATGAAGGCGGCCGCGGAGCCGACGATCTGGCGCGGAGGCTCGCGCACCCTTCGTGCAGCGAAGAAATTCACCGGCGACCACTTTCCATGATTGGCTAATGTCCTGAAGGCATTGGCCTGTTCGACCAGCGAAACTTCCGCCGAACCGAGGGCGAGACTGAAGCCGTAATAATCGCCCTCTTCGACGATCCCGTGATAGCCTAGCGCCCAGAGGCGGTCGCGAAACTGCTGAACGTCGTCAATGACCAGCGCGCGCACCGCCGGGACGTTGAGTGAACTGGCAAGCGCATGCCGCACGCTGACCGCTCCCTTGAAGCTGTGGTCGTAATTCTTGGGGACATAGAGGCCCGAGGCGGTGTCGAGCTGCACCGGGCTGTCGTCGAGGATCGAGGCGGCGGTTAGCCACCCCTTTTCGATCACCTGTGCGTAAAGGTGCGGCTTGAGCGTCGATCCGGCCTGTCGGCGGGCGTTGGCGCCATCGACTTGCGCCGCGGTCGATTGGAGGCCGACCCCGCCGACATAGGCGAGCACATCACCGCTCGCGTTGTCGAGCACGACGACCGCGCCGTCGCGGACCCGGTCGGCGCCGAGCCCCGCGAGCTGGCGGCGGAGCGCGACGATTGCGGCGGCCTGGATACGGCGATCGATCGTCGTCGTGACGCGCTTGCCGGGTTGGTCGAGCAGGCGGACCGCGAGGTGCGGCGCAAGCGCGGGGTCCAGCCGCGCTGCGCGCTCGCCCGAGACGAGCGTTGCGGCGGCCGCGCGGATGGGATCGCAGTCCTTTGCCTGCGCGATCCGGCACGCGCGCTCGCCGAGCGCCTTTGCACCTGCCGCCGGATTGGGGAGAAGCGCGGCGAAGAGCGCGGCGTCGGTTCGGGTCAGTTCGGCGGGGCGCTTGCCGAAGAGGCTGTTCGCGGCGGCCCCGATCCCCTGGACCTCCCCGCGCAGGGGAACGAGGTTGAAATAAGCCTCGAGCATCTCCTCGTGGGTCCAGTGCGCCGCGAGCGCCTGTCCGGCACGCATTTGCCGCAGCTTGGTGATCCAGCCGCGCTGGCCTGGCTGCGCAAGTTCGGGTGCAAGGAAGGCGGCAAGCTGCATCGGGAGCGTCGAGGCACCGCGCGAGGGTCCGCCGGTCCAACGCGCGCGTGCTGCCCCGCCAACCGCGAGCCAGTCGACGCCGCGGTGTGCCCAAAAGCGGCGATCCTCGGCGCGCACCACGGCGGTGCGCACCGCGGGGCTGATGCCTTCGAGCGGGACCCAGGCGAGGCGGCGGCGCTGGAAATCGACGCGCTCGGTGTCGAGCAGCCGCCCGTCGCGATCATAAAGCCACGCTTCGCTCGGCTTCCACGCCGCACGAACGGAGGCGTAGGAGGGCATCGCGGGCGGACGGGTGAGGAGATGCGCGGCCGTCGTGACGATGAGCAGGCCGAGCGCCAGCCATGCCACGGCATCGAAGAGGCGACGTTTGCGGGCGGGCGACTCGGTCATGGAAAGGATGACTTCTTACCGACCTCTATTTCCGTCCACGGGCGGCGGAGCCAGGATGTGCCGAAACGCTGGGCGCCAAAGACGGTCTCGGCTTTCCCGGGCGCGATCGGGGCGCGGGGTGAGGGCAGACGTCACTCCGCCGACCCCGCGATGGTCATGGGCGCATTCGGCCACTGCCCACGGATTGCCGGCGAGTACATGGCCTCGACGCGCGTCGGGGGGAGGGCGAAGCGGCCCGAGCCGTTGAGACGGACGATATATTCGACCGCGTGAGTGCCGGCAGGCATCCAGCCGAAATAGCCGCGCCAGCTGTCCTTGCGGCGCTCGACATAGCTCGGCTGCCATCCAGCACCCTCTGCCTCCTCGACGAGCATCGCGGACTGGTTGCCGAGATTGCCGACGATGGAGGCCCCGGGCGGGATGGGATCGTTGATGATAACCCAGGTGCGGCTGGCGGCGGCTACCACCTCTATCTTTACCTTGATGACGTCGCCGCGCGTCAGCCGGCCGGGGCTCACCGCCTTGACGATGCTGATGGACCGCTTGATGCGGTAGCCCGCGTTGAGGGGTTCGGTCAGCGGCACAGCCGCCTTTACGTTAACGGTCGCCCATGGCGATCCGCCCCCCTGGTGGCGGAGACTCATGGTGCCCGCGGCGAGCGGGACGCTGAGCAGCGGCGCATCGGCGGGTGGCGGCCAGCTTGCTGCCGCGCTGCCGCCCGCGAGCTCGATGTGGGTGGTGCCGGTGATCGCGCTGGCCGGATAAAGCTCGGCGAAGCGGCGAACGACGGTTGCGCCCCACGCATTGGCGGGGGTGGTGTCCCAATGGCCGCGGCGCTGGCGCTGGGTGATGCCGACCATCAACTTAGCGGCGTCCTCTTCCCACCCCTTGCGTCCCAGAACCGCGTCGAGGGCCTTGATCGCCATCTCGTCGCCGCTGGTCATCATCCACCACGGCGCCCGTGCATCGTCGACAAGGTCGAGACGCGTTCCTTCATAGACAAGGCGCTTCCTGAGTTCGGCTTCCGCGGCGGCGCGCAGGGCTGCGGCGTTCCGCACCCCCGGCGTACGCTCAATCGCGACGAGCCAGTCAGCGAGTGTTCCCGTCGACATGTCGGCGGGTGCAAGATCGATCGCGGCGGCGAGGCCAGGGCTGGACGCCCTGTTGCGCGCGAGCGCCGCGAGCGCCGCGATCCGCACGGGGCGGATATCATAGGGGCCGTAGCCCTTGCGACGGATCCGCCCCTCGACCACGGCCTCGAGAGCAGCGACCATCTTTGTTTTTGAGGCTTCGGGCATCGTAAAGCCATTGGCGGCGGTCACCGCGAGGACGTAGGCGGTCAGCTCGGGCGAACCCTCCATCCGTTCACTCGGCCAGTAGCGCAGCAGCCCATCGTCATCGAGGTAGACGGGAATCGAGCCCGCGAGCGCCTGCCAGCGGCCAAAGTCTCCGAGCGCAACGGCGCGCGAGGTCTGCTGTTCAAAGCAGTCATAGGGATAGGATGCCATATAGTCGCGCACTCCGGCGAGCGGCGGCGCTAGCGTATCTGACAGCGCGATGTCGACATAGCCCCCGGGGAGCGCGCCCGCAGGCGCCGCGATGGGCAGGCTCGTGTCCGCGCCGACGCGCACGAGGCTCGCGGCCCAGGTCTCGATGGGTACCGCGGGCTCGACGACCTGATCAAAGACAAGCCGGTCGCGCTGCCTGCCGTTCTTCGAGGCGGCGTCAACTGTCCATTGCAGCGTCCCCGCCATATCGGGTGCCGTCATCGTCCAGCTGATCGGCACCGCGCCGCCCGCCGGAATGGTGACGGTGAGCGGCGCGCCGGTTGCGACCGCTGGGCGCAGCGACGGGGTCGCCGTGACCGTCATCGGCTCATCGGTGCCGTTCCGCAGCGTGAAGCGCGCGTCATAGCTGTCGCCGGTGCGCACGAGCTCGGGAAGCCCGGCGAAGACGGCGAGGTCCTGTACTGTGCGAATGCTCGTCTCGCCGGTGCCAAAGCTCTGCGACCCATCGGTTGCAATTGCGACGAGGCGGAAAGCAGAGAGATTGTCGGAGAGCGGCACGTCGACCGTCGCCTGCCCCTTTGCGTCCAGAGCGACATGGCCCTGCCACAGCAGCACTGGGCGGAAGTCTTCGCGTGTGAGCCCGCTAAGGTCGCCGCCACCCCCGCCGCCTGGCTCGAGCGCCTTGCGACCATAATGGCGTTTTCCGACCACCTGCGTCTGCGCGGTCGATGTGAGCACGTCAAGCGTGCGGTCGCCCATCATCGCGTCGAGCAGTTTCCAGCTCTCGTTGGGAGCAAGCTGGAGCAATGCTTCGTCGACCGCGACGAAGGCAACATCGGCGCCCGCGGCAGGTTTGCCGCCCGGGGTCCTGACCTCGATGCTCGCCTTCGCAGTGTCGCGCACCGCATAGCTTTTCTTGTCAGCCCTGACCTTAACGCCGAGCTGATGGCCTTCCCAGCCCACCTTGATCTTCGCAATGCCGAGGCGGTAGCTGGGCTTGGCGAGGTCGACCAATGCGGTTGGCGGCGCCCCCTCGCTCTTCTCGACCTCGAAGCCGACCGCGCGTTTCATCTTGCGAAACCAGTTTTCGCCGCCAGTGACGCGGCCGCGCACCGCCATGACCGAGACATAGACGTCGGGAGCGTAGGTTGCGGGGAGCTTGACCTTCACGACAGGGTCTGAGCCCTTCAGGGGTGTGACGAAGCTCGACAATATTCCCTCACGCTCGACCGTGACGAGCGCGGTTGCTTCGCGGAAGGGCATGCGGACCTGGAACGTCGCGGTATCGCCAGCATTATAGCGCGGCTGTTCGGCGATCACGTCCATGCGGTCGCCATTGTCACCCCCGAACCACCAGTCGTCGTCGCCTGCGAGCCAGACCGAGCGTATCGCGCGTGCCTCATTGCCGTCGGCGTCTCTCGTCGTCGCGACGACTGTAACTTCGCCGGAGATCCCGGGCACCATCGCGCAACTCGCGCGGCCGAGTTTGTCAGTGGTCGCGCTGCATTGGGCGTCGAGGCGGGTCGTGCGCATCTGGTTGTCATAGGCGTAGAAGCCCCCGATTAACCTGCGCCGGGCCGTGATGATCTCGCGGTTATAGAGGGCGACCTGGATGCGCTGGCCGTGGATCGGCCTTCCATCAAGATCGAGGGCGATGAATTTGAGGCGCAGATCCTCGTCGCGCATCAGCCAACCGTCGGTCTTGAGCCCGAGGCGGACAGCGGAGGGATATAGGGTGATGCGGCGGCTGGAGGTCAATGTCTCGCCATTGGCATCGGCATAGTCCATCTCGACCGCCATCACCGTCGGTTCGCTGATTGGCTGGTCAACCAGGACGCTGGTGCTCGCCGTGCCATTGGCATTGAGGGTCAGGGGCACGGACCGTGCGAGCGGCAAGTCGGCGCGCGGCGCGTCTCCATCATCGTCGAGCTGGACGACGCCCTCCTTGACCGGCTGACCGTCGAAATCCCAGTCGCGGTAATCCTCTGGCGGCGACCAGCTCGGGCGAAAACTGGTGCGCAGCTCGACCGGCAGGTTCGGCGCGGGGCCGCCAGAGAGGTAGCCGACGTATAGCGACAGCGGCACCGCAGCCGGCCGTACCGGGGGGGTCTTTGGCCCCGTCACCTCGGCCTTCATCGTCGGCAGTCGATATTCGTCAACGCGGATCGACTGGTCGGTCCAGATCGTCTTGTCTTCGCCTTTTTCATCCTTGGTGACGAAAACGAGGTCGTAATCGCCCATCGGCGCCGATTTGGGAACGTTCCACACGGTTTCGCCGCTGCCACCCGCTTGAATCGCGAAGGGCATTTCGAACTCGGTGTCGGAACCGCGATGGACGAGGCGGAGCTTGCCCGCCATCGGCTCCGGGATCCGGAACCCCGTGGCCACGGGGCGGCGCAGGATATGCTTCATGTTGACCGTCTCGCCCGCCTTCACGAGCGCGCGGTCGAAAAGCGTGTGGAGAATATCCCCGCGTTCGGACCAGCCGTAGGGCAGGTCGAAGTCATAGGGACGGATACCACTTCCCCAATCGGTCAGCGTGAAGCTGAAATCGCCCGCGGCCCGCGCGGTGACCATCAGAGCATGACCCTCGCTGCTGATGGGGTCGGGGTCCTCCTCGCAGCTCGAGTAGGTCTGGGGCTCGGGGAGACCGGTCGGGAAAGCGAGGCGGCCCGCCTTGTCGGCGGTCCCGCGCGCAAGCAGCCGACCAGTACAGCTGTCGGTGACGCGGATCTCGGCGCCGGGGACCGGCCGGCCGCTGTCGAGCGACGTCACCCAGGCGAGCGAGCTTTCGCGTCCCCATTTGAAATGCACCGCCATGTTGGTGACGAGCGCGGCGGCCGCGACATAGCGCGTTGCCCGGCGCCCGAGCAGCGCGGCTCCAAGCTCGGGACTTTCGATCTCGACAACGTGGAAGCCTTTCTCTGCGAGCGGGATGCCGACGACCTCAAACTCCTTGCCGCCGTTTGGCGGGGTCAGCTTGAGCTCGCGCCGGGTCCCGCCCCCGAGCGCTTCTTCGAAGACCGATTTGGTGCCGGTATAGTTGACGGTGACCTCTTCGCCGGTCGCGTCGCGCTCCACGCGATAATCGGCGTCGTCCGCTTGGTCGACGCGCCGTAGCCAGCGCGCGATCGCGGCATCGTCGTCGCCCACCCGCAGTGTCGTGGCGGGCATCTGGAGGTTCTTCTGCACCAGCGCTGCTTCGACCCCGCGCACGGTCACAGGCAGCACCCCGCCCTCGCTCGCTTCCAAGATGCCGAAGGGCGCGGCGAATTTAACGAGCGGTGGGGCGCGGTCGATGTGGAATTTCAACGGGAAATTCGCCTGGTTCTGGAGGGGGCGCCCGCTCTGGTCGGTAACGCCCGCCGGCAGCGCGAGCGTCGCGTCGACATTTTGAGGGAGCGGGCCCGCGAAATGTACCTCGGTAAGCCAGGGATCATTCTTTTCGCTGTCGGGGGCCTTGGCGACCAGACGCTTGCCGTCCGAGGTCGCGAGCGTCGCCGCAAGCGCGGTGGTGCGTGCGACGGGTGATGCGAATTTAAGCGTGATGTCCTTGATCGGGTTGCATCCCGCCTGCGGATTGACGCGGCTGCACGCCATCCTTGCAGTGAATGCGGGGCGGACATTGTAATCGAAGCGCTGGTCGCGCCCCGCGGTGCGCGAGGGAACGCCCGCCTGGCCGATGCGCGCGTCCCAGACAAGGGCCATCTCGCGTCCCGGAGGCAGCGGGCGGCGGCACTTGATCGGAACGATACGGTCGAGGGCGGCATCGCGGTCGGCCCCCGCGGCGGGAAATCGCTCGGGAAGCCCGGCGTCATAGGCGAAGGAGCGGGCCCGCCAGTCGCTCGCACCGAGGCCCGTCAGGATTTCCGTCGCGGTCTCGCGCTTCAGCACGTCGACCGGTATTTTCTCGCCGATGCCATCGACCGCGCAATAGGCAAAGCGGCCGACCGAGTTGCGGTCGGCCGCGACATTGGTCGCGACGAGAAAAATTTGGTTTTCCTCGATCCCCTCGTAGGTCCCGCCGGCCAGGACCGCGCGCGCCGAAGGGCCGCCGGTGTCGAGCGCGAAGCGGTCGTTGCCGACCACCGCCACCCCGCGCGCGGTCACGAGGCCAGGGCGTAGCGACACATAACAGCGCTTGCCGCCCGGCAGCGGGGCGCCGAATTCTAGCACCCAGGTGCGGGTGTCGACCCAGCGGCCGGTCGCAGGAAGCTTGCAGTCGTCCGTCGCGGGGGCTTTTGCGCGAGGATCCCCGAGGGCGACCATGTCCTCTGAAAAGCGCAAGGTAAAACGGGTGATGGTGCCGTCGCCGGCGCCCGAACTGCCGGGTGTAGCGAGCGTGACCTGCGGCACAGTATCGCCGCCCGCGGCTGCCGCGAACGCTGCGAGGGGAAGAAGCAGCGCGAGGCGCGTCCTTCTGGCCAGCCGCTTTGCGAACCCGCGCCACCCCTCGTTCATTCCGCCGCCCTTCCCTGTCTCGCGCGCGCCGCTATCCTGCTGGAAACAGGGGCGCGAGTCCACCCGTCGCGGCGCGGGCAAGCCTGGCAGCACCCCCTTCCAAAAAAGTTATGACGAGTCACATTTGGAAGCGCGCCTTAACGCGCGAGCATCGGCCCCAGCGGGCGTCCCGCGAAAATATGGACGTGGAGATGCGGGACCTCCTGGTGGCTGTCAAAGCCGACGTTGGCGAGCAGACGGTACCCCGGTTCGACCAGGCCCTGATCGCGCGCGACTTTGCCCACGGCGCGCACGAAGCCCGCGATTTCCTCGGCGCTTCCGCGCGCTGAAAAATCATCCCAGCTGACGTAGGCGCCTTTGGGGATGACGAGGATATGCAGCGGGGCCTGCGGATTGATGTCGTGGAAAGCGAGCGCATGCTCGTCCTCATAGACTTTCTTGCAGGGCAGTTCGCCGCGCAGGATGCGCGCGAAGATGTTGCTGTCGTCATAGGGCAGGGTGGCGTCGATCGGCATATTCGCTCCTATTGTTGGCGACTGGCCTTTTCAGTGAGGCCCGAGGTGCCGTGGCGGCGCGCAAGCTCAGCCGCGACGGCATCCCAGCCCAGTCCGCGCTCGCCGAGCAGAACGGTGAGATGGAAAATAAGATCGGCGGCTTCACCGGTCAGTGCAGCGTCGCCCTCGGTCAGCGCTGCGATGATCGTCTCGGTCGCCTCTTCGCCGACCTTCTGAGCGATCTTCCCGCGCCCCTTTGCCGCGAGGCTTGCGACGTAGGAAGCGCTAGCTTCGCCCGCGGCGAGACGGTCCTTCACGACCACCTCGAGCTGTGTCAGTGCCGCGCCGATGTCATCCGCCATCCTCGGTCCTTCCTTCACCGCTCACCCTGAGCCTGGCCACGGGGTAGTTCGGCCATTCCCCTTCAACAGGCTCCAAGGTGAGCCCAAGGGGATCCTCGGCCGGCCTAGCCGCGGACAAGCTACTGGACAAGGCCGCTTGGCTCTGGTCGAAGGCGCGCATGGCCGAGGTCAAGCTTCATCCCGACTGGCTCGCGCGGATCGGCGGCGAGTTCGAGAAACCCTATATGGCGGTTCTCAAGCAGTTCCTAGCGGATGAGCGCGCGAGGGGAAAGACGATCTACCCGCGACCCTCGCACTGGTTCGCGGCGCTCGACGCGACGCCGCCGCGGGACGTTCGCGTCGTTATATTGGGTCAGGATCCCTACCATGGGCCAGGGCAGGCGCACGGGCTTTGCTTTTCGGTGCAGCCAGGGGTGCGGGTGCCGCCGAGCCTCGCGAACATCTACAAGGAAATGCAGGCGGACCTCGGGATCCCGCCGGCCCGGCATGGCTATCTGAAACATTGGGCCGAGCAAGGCGTTCTGCTCCTCAATAATTGCCTGACGGTCGAGGCCGGCATGGCGGCATCGCACCAGGGCAAGGGGTGGGAGCGCTTTACCGACGCGGCGGTCGCCTCCGTCGCAGCCGATCCTGCACCCAAGGTTTTTATCCTCTGGGGCAGCCACGCACAGCGCAAGGCGGCGAACGTGCCCGGTCTTGGTTCAGCGAGCCCGCACCTGATCCTGCGCGCGCCGCACCCCTCGCCGCTCTCAGCGCACAATGGTTTCTTCGGCTCCAAGCCGTTCAGCCAAGCCAATGCGTTCCTGAAGGCGCAGGGACGCGGCGCGATCGACTGGAAGCTGCCTGAAACGACGGATATCGACGCGGAATGAGCTTGCTGGCCGATCCGGCGACGCTGGGCGTGCTGGTCGTCGCGGTGATTCTGCTCGGCATGGCGAAGGGCGGATTGTCGGGGATTGGCGCGCTCGCAACGCCGCTCGTCGCACTCGTGCTGCCGCCGACGATCGCCGCGGCACTGTTGCTTCCCATTCTGATCGTGCAGGACGTTGTCAGCGTCTGGGCATTTCGCAAGACATGGGATGGGTGGATCGTTGCATGGATGCTTCCCGGCGCCGCGATCGGCATCACCGCCGCCTGGTATTTCGCAGACCAGGTTGACGAGGCCATGCTGATGGCGGTGCTCGGCGCGATCACGCTTGCCTTTGGCCTTTACCGTCTCTGGGTCGAGCGAGGCGGGCGAATCGTGGCTGCATCGCGTTCGCCGGGCTGGGTGGGCAGCCTGTTCGGAGTGGCGACCGGCTTCACCAGCCAGATTGCCCACGCCGGCGGACCGCCCTTCCAGATGTGGGTGACGCCGCGCCGACTGCCACATCTGGTGTTCGTTGGCACGAGTTCGATCCTGTTCGCCATCATCAACTGGATGAAGGTCCCGGCCTATCTCGCGCTCGGTGCATTTCCGCGCGACGTCGTCGTGGCAGCGCTCTTGCTCATGCCGCTGGCGATCATCTCGACTCTGCTCACGGTGCGCTGGCTGAAAGGCGTAGACGGCGCCCGCTTTTATACTCTCATCTATCTCTTGATGGTGCTGCTCGGTGCGAGGCTTGTCTTCGAGGGGCTGGAGCTATGAAAATACCGGTGGTCCTCGTCGACGCCGACGCCTGCCCGGTGAAGGAAGAGGTGTATCGCGTCGCGTGGCGACACGGGGTCCCGGTGAAGATCGTCAGCAACAGCCGGCTGCGTGTGCCCGAGCATCCCCTCGTCGAACGGGTGCTCGTCTCGGATGGGTTCGACGCCGCCGACGATTGGATCGCCAACGCCGCGACCCCGCGGAGCATCGTGATAACCTCCGACATCCTGCTCGCTGACCGCGCGCTGAAGGCGGGGGCGGTCGTTCTCGCGCCAACGGGCAAGGCTTTCACCGCCGCGTCAATCGGTCCGGCGATCGCGACCCGTGCGATCATGGCCGACTTGCGCGCGGGAATGGGCGACGGCGTCGGCGGCCCGCCGCCCTTCTCGAGGGCCGACCGATCGCGATTCTTGCAGGCACTCGACGCTGCGCTGGTACGCCTCAAGCGTCAGGCTTGAAGCTCTTTTTCTTTCGAGCTCTTGCGAAATAATTTCGTCCCAGTGATGCCGATCACCGCGGCGTGAGACGGCGCGCGGCATAAGCGGGGGCATCGGGCGATCCCGACACGATCAGACAATTACCCCCTTTTTGAAAGGATAGGGTCACATGACCAAGAAGACGCTCATTGCGCCCGTAATCGCCCTTACGATCGCGCTTGGCGCAACCCCGGCGATGGCGCAGTCCGCCCAGCCGGCGCAGGGCGGGCTCACGATTGTTTCCAATCCGGTGCAAATTCTGATCGGCTTGCTGCTCCCGGCGGTGCAGAAGGTTCGCGAAGCCGCGCGCTGAGATATGCCCCGTTTGCCGAGGGCCGGGATGGCGGCCTTCCGGCGGCCCTCCCGTCGCCAATGCCGGCGGGAGGGTTTTGCGGCATTAAATCTCCCGATCTTCCATTCCGGGCGCAACGCCCTTGACCCCGCCGCCTTGCGGTCGCATCCTCGGCCTATGGCGCGAACCATTATGAGCTTCGCCGAATTCTGGCCCTTCTATCTGCGCGAACACAGCAAGCCTTCGACGCGGGCATTGCATTACGCCGGGACGAGCCTCGTTGTCCTGATCGCCTTCGCTGCCGCCGTGACGGCGCGCTGGTGGTGGCTCGCCGCTCTTCCGGTCGCGGGCTATTTCTTTGCCTGGGTCGCGCATTTCGCGGTGGAGAAGAACCGCCCCGCGACCTTTACCTATCCGCTCTGGAGCCTCGCTGCCGATTTCCGCATGTGGGCGCTATGGCTGGCTGGACGGCTAGGGCCCGAACTCGACCGTGCGGGAGTGGCGCGAATTTCGCGTTGACGCCGCCAAATCGGAGGAGACGAGGAATGACCGTGAACAGCGCATCCGCCCGCTACGAAGGCTTCGGCAAGGACGGCAAAGGGCACATCTGGACGAAACGCGGCGCGCTCGACGGCGAACCCTATGGTTTTGCGTCGCGCTTCGAGGACGGGCCCGGCACCAACCCTGAGGAGCTCATCGCTGCGGCGCATGCTGCCTGCTTCACCATGGCCCTGTCCTTCGCACTGGCGCGTGCTGGTCATTCGGACGGGCAGCTTGATACGCGCGCCGAAGTGACACTCGACCGGGATCGGGACGGCTTCAAGGTGACCAGGTCCGCGCTGACGCTCACCGCGAAAATCCGCGGAATCGAGGCGGAAGAGTTTGCCCGCCTTGCCAGCGATGCGGAGGCGAATTGCCCGATTTCGAAGCTGCTGAATTGTGAGATCACTCTCGAGCATCGCCTCGATAGTGAGGGTTGAGCTCGGCCGGGAAAGGGATGGACCCGCCGCCGAACATAGGCCGGAAGAAGGCGAGGGCGGGGTGAACTGGCGCGCTAATGATCCAGGGGCCCGGGGTCGGTCAGGTCGTCAGTGACCTCGAGCAGCAGCAGGGGAGCATCGCCTGCCTCGGCGATCGCATCTACGAACGCCGCGCGGGTCGCGGGCTCGTCATAGACCATCTTCGCATCGTACGCCGCTTGCCAGGCCGCGCGGTCGGGCCATTCGGCAATGCCAATGAAACGCGCCGTTTCTACGGGCCCCTCCTCGCGGTGGAGGCGCGAACCGAGCGAGCCATATTTCGCGCGGATCAAGTCGGTTCCCCTTCGCCAGGCCGCGCGGAACTGTTCCTCTTTGCCCGGATGTACCCTCCACCAATAGGCCGCGACGAACATCATTCCTGTCCGAACTGGCAGTTACCGTCGCGCCATTCTTCGGCACCTTCGGCGAGGAACCAATGCGAACGGGCCTGGTCGACGCTATCGTTATAATAGCAGACGTCCGCCGCGCCGCTCGCGGGATCGACAAGGACCGACCATTGGTGGGGACCGCAATTATGCGCCTCGCAAGCCCAGGACATCAGCTTGCCTTCGTGGCTTTCTATCGGTGCCGAGGGACCAGCGAGCGTTTCGATCGTTCGGCGAATCTCGGCATTGGTGACGGTCTTGGCAATCGCGGCTTTGACGACCGGATGGTCATTCCAGGTGACACCATCGACGACGTCGAAGGGGAAATGATCGAGATATGCAGCAAGGCCAGAGTTGGTTTTGGGCGCGGAGGCAGGCTCCTCGGTATCTC
Source organism: Sphingomonadales bacterium (assembly GCA_044508875.1). Classification (GTDB taxonomy): domain Bacteria; phylum Pseudomonadota; class Alphaproteobacteria; order Sphingomonadales; family Sphingomonadaceae; genus Sphingopyxis; species Sphingopyxis flava_A. Next base: position 14,957 of record JBIQHE010000016.1, read on the forward strand.
CAGGCGCTTCGAGGGCATCCGCGTTCGTCGCGTTCGGGCCACAAGCTGCGAGGCTCAAGGCGGCGAGCGTGGCGAAAGTCAACAGGCGGCGGTCGGTCATAGCTATCATCTCCCTTGCGATGAAGCTTATGCCATGGCGCATCCGCCGCCGGAAGACCTAGCGGCAGCGGACGTCGTCGTTGCCGCCGCGATCGATCGCGCGTCCGGCGACTGCGCCGCCGATCGCGCCGAGTACGGTGCCCAGCGTTTTTGAGTCGCCCGGCGCAATAACGTTGCCGAGCGCCCCGCCGGCTATGCCACCGACAATCAGACCGGTGGTGCCGTCCGACCTTCGGCAATAATAGCGGCCGTCGCGCCCACGGTAAACGCGGTCGTCATTGCTCAGACGGCGTTCGCGATACCGGCGGTCGCTGCGGTAATAATTGTCGGCATAATAGCCGCCGTAACGCGGGTCGGGATTGTTATAGTCGTAGCGGCCGTAGCGGTCGTAATAGGCGCTGTCATAATAGCCGTAGCCGCCGTCGTCATAGCCAAAGCCGCTGGTCGAGGCGCAGCCGCCGGCCATTGCGGCGACCGCCGCGAGCGGAAGGAGGGGGAGCAATTTCATCGAAGGTCTCTCCTGTCTTGGCCGGTCTGTGCTGCGGAAAAGCCGAGCCCGCCGGCGATGGACCCCGAAGAATAAGACCCTCCAGACGTACCGGAGTTCCCGTGAAGCGCGCACGCCGCAGCTGCTTGACCTCAACCCTCGTTGAGCTTTCATAAGAGCGGGCATTGATTCGCAACCCGGAGTCCTGCCCATGCTGTACCGCCCTTCGACGAGCGAGAGCGAGACCATTTCGATGCCTGCATCTGACCCTTTCCTGCGGCGCTATCTCGCGCGCATTGGTTACACCGGCGCAGTCGAGCCGACGTTGGAGGTGCTGCAGGCGCTGCAGGCAGCACATCTTGCCGCAATCTCCTTCGAGACGTTCGATGCCCTCGTCGACGGCGCGGTCGACATCGACCCCGCCGCGATCGAGGCGAAGCTGGTCGGTGGCGGACGCGGGGGTTATTGCTTCGAGCAGAACGGGCTTTTCCTCCGTGTGCTGCGGGCGATCGGATTCGACGCGGAGGGGCTGCTTGGCCGGGTGCGCTGGATGCAGCCGGCGGGCGCACCGCCAGCGCCGCGTAGCCATATGGTGGTGCGTGTGCGGATCGGTGGGCGGCCGTGGCTCGCCGATGTCGGTTTCGGGTCGGCGGTGCCCCCTCAACCGCTGGCCATGGACCGCGAAGCGGCGCAGCCGACCGCGCACGAAACATATCGCATCGTGCGGCGCGGCGACCTCTGGAGCGTCTGTCTCGCCGTCGGCGGCGAGTGGCGGCCGGTCTACGGTATCGACGACGCGGTGCCTCCAGCCGTCGATTACAAGGTCGCCAACTGGTACACGTCGACGCATCCCGAGTCGCATTTTCGCCACCAGCTTATCGCAGCGCGAACGACTCCCGAGGCCCGTTATGCGCTGCGCGACAACCGATTGACCATCCGCCACGCCAACGGCAGCACCGAACGCCGCCATCTTAGCGCCGACGCGATCGAAGTCGCACTCGGCGAGCTTTTCGGCCTGCCAGCGCGTCCGCACTGGCGCGCCGCGATCGAGCGCGCGGCAACCACCGAGGTGGAGGGGTAATGAGCGCCGCGCCGGCCCTGCGTTCCTGGACCGCTCGTCGGCGCGAACGCGCTCGAACGCTTTACGTTGCTGATCGACGAGCAGACGCAAAGAAGCGCGCTGTCTCCGCCAATGCGGCTAGTCGATGATACTTGCTTCGCCCTCGGCCTCCAGCCGGGCGACGTTCGCCTTCATGGCCGCGAGTAGCTCGGGTGGGTGGGCGGTCCAGCCTTTGACCTCGCCCACGATGCGCAGCGGCGCGCGGCTGCGGTAGCTGCGTGTCGGATTGCCGGGGAATTTCTTGTCGGTGAGATTGGGGTCGTCGAACCAGTCGCCGGTCGGCTCGACGATATAGATACGCTCGCGGCCTTTGCCCGCGGCGAGCTCGCAGCCCCAGACGGCCGATTCGAGTTCTGCGGAGAAATATATCCACGAGAGCGGCGTGCCGTCCGCATAATTGCTCGCGCGCCCCGGGGCGAGCAGATCGCCGGGGGCAAGGTCGGCGCGCGTGCCGTGGTAGAAGTTCGCGCCGGCGTCGGGGCCGGTGGGGGCAGGTGCTGCGTGGTCGGTCATGCGGAAGCTTGCTTTCGTGGGCAGCAAGGGGGAGCCAAGCTTTCTCCCCCCCACCTTATGGCGTGATCGGGCTAAGGCAGGCTTTCGAGCGCGGACAGCTTGCGCTGCCCGAGCAAGGCCCTGCCGGGCCGGCAAGACCATCAGTCGTGCTCGCGTCCGCCCGCGCCCAGATAGAGTTCGCGGCCGGTTTCCTCGTAGACCTCGCTCATCTGCGCCATGCCCTTTTCGGCCTCTTCCGCCGCGATAAAGCCCGCGCTATCCTGGTTTTGCAGCCTGGCGAACTCCCGCACTTCCTGACTGATCTTCATCGAGCAGAATTTCGGACCGCACATGCTGCAGAAATGGGCAGTCTTGGCGCCCTCTGCCGGGAGGGTCTGGTCGTGATATTGCTCGGCCGTGTCCGGGTCGAGGCTGAGGTTGAACTGGTCCCGCCAACGGAATTCGAAGCGCGCCTTTGACAGCGCGTCGTCGCGAACCTTTGCGGCGGGATGGCCCTTGGCGAGGTCGGCGGCGTGGGCGGCAAGCTTGTAGGTCACGACGCCTACCTTCACATCGTCGCGGTCGGGAAGGCCAAGATGCTCCTTCGGCGTGACGTAACAGAGCATCGCCGTGCCGTACCAGCCGATCATCGCGGCGCCGATGCCGCTTGTGATGTGGTCATAGCCCGGCGCGATGTCGGTGGTGAGCGGCCCGAGCGTGTAGAAGGGGGCCTCGCCGCACGCGTCGAGCTGCTTGTCCATATTCTCCTTGATCTTGTGCATCGGGACGTGGCCCGGCCCCTCGATCATCACCTGCACATCCTGATCCCAGGCGCGCTTGGTGAGCTCACCGAGCGTGTAGAGCTCGGCGAACTGGGCTTCGTCGTTCGCGTCGGCGATACTGCCCGGACGAAGGCCATCGCCCAGCGAATAGGCGATATCATAGGCCTTCATGATCTCGGTAATCTCGTCGAATCGTTCGTAGAGGAAGCTTTCCTTGTGATGCGCGAGACACCATTTCGCCATGATGCTGCCGCCGCGGCTGACGATGCCGGTGACGCGCTTTGCGGCGAGGGGAACATAGGGCAGGCGGACACCGGCGTGGATGGTAAAATAGTCGACGCCCTGCTCGGCCTGTTCAATGAGTGTGTCGCGGAAAATTTCCCAGCTCAGTTCCTCGGCGACGCCGCCGACCTTTTCGAGCGCCTGGTAAATCGGGACGGTGCCGATCGGGACGGGGGAATTGCGGATAATCCATTCGCGCGTGTCGTGGATGTTGCGCCCTGTCGAGAGATCCATGACGGTGTCGGCGCCCCAGCGGATCGACCAGACCATTTTGTCGACTTCGGAGGCGACATCGGACGCAACCGCGCTGTTGCCGATGTTGGCGTTGATCTTGACGAGGAAATTGCGGCCGATCGCCATCGGCTCGCTTTCGGGGTGGTTGATATTCGACGGAATGATTGCGCGCCCACGCGCAACTTCGTCGCGGACAAATTCGGGGGTGACATAGTCGGGGATGCTCGCGCCCCAGTCCTGCCCGTCGCGGACATATTCGGCGAGGCGCTCGCGCCCCAGATTCTCACGCGTTGCAACATATTCCATCTCGGGCGTGATGATGCCGCGCCGCGCATAGTGCATCTGGCTGACATTGGCCCCGGGCTTTGCGCGCAGAACGGTCTTGCGGACATTCGGGAAGGCAGGGACGCCGCCCGAGCGGTCGGGACCGAGCTGGCCATTATCCTCGGGTCGGACCTCGCGCTGGGTGACTTCCTCGACGTCGCCGCGGGCGCGGATCCAGCTGGCACGCAGTTCAGGGAGGCCCCTCGCGATGTCGATGCTCGCATTGGGGTCCGTGTAGGGCCCGCTGGTATCATAGACGCGCACGGCAGGCTCGCCCGACGAAGGCTCGAGCAGGATTTCGCGCATCGCGACACGGATGCCGCTGCCCGTGGGCGAGGCGACATGGACCTTGCGGCTGCCGCGGATCGGGCCGGTGGTGACGCCAATCGGATCAGCGGCTTCAATGCGGGAATCGATGTCGGCCATGTCTCTCTCCAAGGTCTTCGGAGCGAGAACGGATTTCCCCCTTCTGACTTTCGGGTGGAACGCCGACCCTCCCTCCGCCGGTATTACCCGGATCAGGTTCAACGGGTCGCGGGCTGTTCCGCTCTCAACCTGTTTCTGCACACAGGCTCCCCGGGGATGGGGCGTTATAGGACGCTCGCGGCTCGCTGTCCATGTGGGCGATCATGCGGGAACCCGGCGCCGCAATATCCCGGGAAAACCGCGCGCCAGCCGCTCTTTTCCATGCGGGGCGTCGGGCGAGATCCGGCTCGCGGCAGCAACCGCTGCATCAGGCCGGGGCGATTTTTCGCAAGCCGGCGCGCCAGCGCCCTCTGGCGCGGGCCACGCGCAGGCGCAGCGAGAACGCGGATTGGGTCCCCCGGCTTGAGCGTCCCTCATTGCCGTCGTTTGCGGCAGAAGAGGCCGATCAGGCCATGTGGCTGAGACGTCAGGTTCGGCGCGCCAGATAAACGCCCGCGATCATCAGCGCGATCCCAAGGGCGCGCTTTGCGTCGATCGGATAACGCATCGAGCCGAAAAGACCAAAATGGTCGATAGCAGCGGCGCTGACCAGCTGGCCGGCGAGGACAAAGAAAATCGCATTGCCGACCCCGAATCGCGGTGCAATGAATGTCACCGCGATCACGTAGAAAGCGACAAATAACCCGCCGAAATAAAATTGCGCAGGGACGCCGGGGGAGAGTCGCACCGCGTCCAGCGATGCTGTCGCTGCGGCGCCGGCGAGCGCGATGAAGAGTGCGAGGCCGAAGAGGATTACCGACGCCGCCATCGGGCTGCCGAGCCGTGCGCCGAGCCCGCCGTTCAATGCAGCGAGGACGGGGATGCCAACCCCTGTCAGGAACATGATGGCGGCGAAGGTCGGGACGTTGCTGGTAGTCACGGCGGCTCTCCTGCGGGGAGGGCCGCTTGTCTCCGCTCGCGCTCATCGCCGCAAGGCGGTTCTCATCCGCGGCGCCTCGCGAAATACTGTCCCTTCAGAATTGATAGGCAATCCCCGCGCCGCCGATCCACTGGTCGGCATCGCCCGCAATGCGGACGATCGGTGAAGCGGCAAAGCGGCCCGTGACGCGGCCATATTGAACGCCGCCAATCAGCACGAAGCCCTTGCGAAGGTCCCCCGAGAGCGAATAGGCGCCGGCGGCGCCGATCGTGTATTTGCCAGCGGTCATCTTGCGGCCTGCGCCCTCATAGACAGGAAGCCCGCTCGCCGTGCTGCCCGCCTGGTCGATGTCGAAATAATAGTGTCCGAAACCCTTGCCATAGATGTTCACCGACGCCGACAGGCCCACATAGGCGCGCTTCGAAATGGGGGTGCCATATTCAATCGTGGGAGAAGCAACCCAGCTGCCGTGGCGCCCCGAAACATCCTTGAGCGCAACGAGGCGAAGCCCGATCTGATCATATTTGCTCGTGATCACCCCCGAATAGGTGACCCCTGCCGACACGCCTGCCTCGACCGCCAGCTTGCGTTCGCCGAGCGCCTCGACCTGCGGGTCCTTGATGCGGCCGGTGCGGTCGCTTCGTAGATTGATGATTGGACCGAGTTTCCAGTCAACGCGCTGGCCCCGACGCTGGCGGATAAGGTCGACCTGCAAATTGGTGCCGCGGGTCGAGAAGGAAAAGCCCGACAGCCGTCCTCGCAGGTAGAAACCGGGAATCACCACCCGCTGGTCTGAGCCCATATAACTCGGCGCGGTGACGACCCCTGCCGCGACCGCGACATAGTCGCGCGACCATTTGCGATCGGGATCGTCATCTTGCGGGCGCGCAGGGGGCAGCAATATGTCCTGATCGATTTCGCTGTCCTGGAAATGGCTGGCCGCGGCCGGGGCGGCGGACAGGAGCTTGGGCGCGGCCTCCACGTCATTTGCCGCGGCAAGGTCGTGAGGGGGTGCATCGTCCCTTGCATGCGCGGGGGAGGCAGCAGCAAGGCTGACGGCGAAGAGGGTAGGAGCGAGAATGGCAAAAAGAGGGCGGTGAGCGGATCGGGAGGCGGGGATGTCCATGGGCGATTGCGGTCCTGTGTTATTGCCCCTCTGGCGGGGTGTAAGTGATCGTCCGGGTCGATGCAAAGCCCGCGCCTTGCAAGCGCGAGCTTTTCCCGCCATCGTGGCTTTCGTGCACCAATACAGACTCTTCGCCTTCCTATGCCGGGACACGGCATTCGGTTCCGCATGAGCCGCGCGCCGCGCCTTGCCGGCTATGCGCTGATGGCCGCGGCGATCCTGCTTGGTCTCACGATGCGTCGCGGAGCGATTGACATGATCGGTGCATTTCCCCCGGCTGCGGTGGCGCTTCTCCTGGGAATGCTCGGAGCAATGCTGGTCTTCACCGATCTGATGGTGCGCGGCCTTTATGCGCAGGTCGACGCGGCGCGGCGCGGCGCGGAGGAGGCGAAACCGAAAGATCGGAACGATTAGCGCCCAGGCCCGGGGAGGGACGGGGAGGCTTTTTGTTCGACACTATCTGTCGATACCGGTATGACGCTGCGGATGACCGACGTTCCGCATACGCCGCTGCTCGACACGGTGGATGTCCCCGCAGACCTCCGCAAATTGAAACCCGAACAGCTTCGCACCTTCGCCGACGAGCTGCGCGCCGAGATGATCAGCGCGGTCGGGACGACCGGCGGGCATCTGGGCTCCGGCCTCGGCGTCGTCGAGCTGACCGTCGCGATCCATTATGTGTTCGACACACCGCGCGACAAGCTGGTGTGGGACGTGGGGCACCAATGCTATCCGCACAAGATCATCACCGGGCGCCGCGACCGCATCCGCACGCTGCGGCAGGGGGGTGGGCTTTCGGGCTTCACCAAGCGAAGCGAAAGCGAATATGATCCGTTCGGTGCTGCGCATTCTTCGACCTCGATCAGCGCTGCGCTTGGCTTTGCGATTGCGGCCAAGCTGAAAGATGAACCCGGCCGCGCGATCGCGGTGATCGGCGACGGATCGATGTCCGCGGGCATGGCCTATGAGGCCATGAACAATGCGCAGCAGGCGGGTAACCGGCTGATCGTCATCCTCAATGACAATGACATGTCGATCGCGCCCCCCGTCGGCGGCCTTTCGGCCTATCTCGCGCGACTGGTATCGTCGCGGCCCTTCCTCGAGCTGCGCGAGATCGCGCGGCGCTTTGCACGCAGGCTCCCCGAGCCGCTCCACAAGGCGGCGCGCAGGACCGATGAATTCGCGCGCGGCATGGCGATGGGCGGTACGCTATTCGAGGAACTGGGTTTCTATTATGTCGGACCGATCGACGGGCATAATCTGGATCATCTGATCCCAGTGCTCGAAAATGTGCGCGACAGCGAACATGGCCCGGTGCTGATCCACGCGGTGACCAAGAAAGGCAAAGGATACGCTCCGGCCGAGGCTGCTGCCGATAAATATCATGGTGTCCAGAAATTCGACGTGATCACCGGCGAGCAGGCGAAGTCGCCACCCGGACCTCCTGCCTATCAGAATGTGTTCGGCGAGACGCTGGCGAAGCTTGCCGAAACCGACAGGAGGATCGTCGCCATCACCGCCGCGATGCCGTCCGGTACCGGCGTCGACAAATTCGCGAAGGCCCATCCAGAGCGGACCTTCGACGTCGGCATCGCCGAGCAGCATGCCGTAACGTTCGCGGCGGGTCTGGCCGCGCAGGGGATGCGGCCCTTCGCGGCAATTTATTCGACCTTCCTCCAGCGCGCTTACGATCAGGTCGTGCACGATGTGGCGATACAGAATCTACCCGTGCGCTTCGCGATCGATCGCGCTGGGCTCGTGGGGGCTGACGGGGCAACGCACGCCGGGTCGTTCGATGTCACCTATCTGGCGACCCTGCCCAATATGGTGGTGATGGCGGCGGCTGACGAGGCCGAGCTTGTCCACATGACCTATACGGCGGCCGAATATGACGAGGGCCCGATTGCCTTTCGCTATCCGCGCGGGGGCGGCATCGGCGTGCCGCTGCCCGAGGTGCCGCGGAAACTCGCCATCGGGAAGGGCCGCGTGGTTCGGCAGGGCAAAACGGTCGCGATCCTGTCACTCGGTACTCGGCTTGCCGAGGCGCTGAAGGCTGCCGATACGCTGGAGGCGCGGGGGCTGTCGACGAGCGTGATCGATCTGCGCTTTGCCAAGCCGCTCGACGAGGAACTGATCCGCAAGACGCTCGCCAGCCATGAGGTATGCGTGACAATCGAGGAGGGCAGCATCGGCGGGCTCGGCGCCCATGTGCTGACGCTGGCGAGCGACGAGGGGCTGATCGACGCAGGGCTTAAGCTGCGCACGATGCGGCTGCCCGACATCTTCCAGGACCAGGACAAACCCGAGGCACAATATGAAGCCGCGGGCCTGAACGCGCCGCATATCGTCGACACGGTGCTGAAGGCGCTGCGGCACAACAGCACGGGGGTCGAAGAGGCGGGCGTGCGAGCGTGAGTGGTTGGTGGTTCGCCGCCGGTTGCATTGTCCTCTATGTCCTGATCTGGCTCTGGTTCGCCCGGAAGTGGAGGCGGGACGCATCGGCGCTAGAAGCGCGGCGCCCGAACCCGACGCGCGCGGAATTTGTCGCATTGCTTTCTGAGGACGCAGGGGCGGAAATAGCAGAATGCCTGTGGGACGAGCTGCTGCCCAGTTGGAAGCCCGGCCTGACGCCGCATCCCGACGATGACTTCCTCAAGGACCTGCCGATCGATCATGACGAGCCGGGGGATTGGCTCGAGCACTATTGCGAGATCGCCGGTTATGACTGGAGGGACTGGCCCGAGTGGCAGGAGGGCCGCCCGACGACGGTCCGCAGTTTCGCGCGCTGGCTCTCAGAAGGCAAGGAGCGATAGGCTTTGCGGCTTTATGGGTGTGCGATTTGGCGCCGCCGCGCACCGGTCAGAAGAGTGAGTCTCGCACAAAGCGACGAAGCCTCAAAGGGGATGCTCTGTGGCTTTTCTATGTTGGGGGGCAGTCCATGAAAAGGGCGGCCGAAGCCGCCCTTGTCCGCATTTCTGCGCGAAAATCTGCTCGGCGCTCAGGTCCCCGGAATCGCGGCCGACGCGTCCCGGCCGTCGCCTTCGGGGGCGGCGATAATATCGCGCGTCGCGAGACCCTTGTCGACTACCTGGGTTTCAGGGCTGCCCACTTCGCTCCGGATCCCGGGTGCGGCGCGTCCGCCGTCGGCGGCGCCGATAATCGAGGTTTCGGTCGCGCTGCGCGGCGAGGCGCCGCCGAAAAGCGCGCGAAGCGTCTGCTCGGCCGTCGAATCATTGCCCGCACGCGCTGCGCCAGGCGCCGGCGGGACGAGTGCGAAGTCGGGCGGCACGACGAGCGGCGCTTGGCGCGACACCGCGAATTCGTCGGGACGATCGCGGCTGAACAGGCTGTTCGATCCGCAGGCCGACAGCGTCGTCGCGGCGAGGGCAGCGGATAGGATAGCGGTGGTCCGGTTCACGTAAAAACTCTCCTGATGCGCCCCGTTAATCGGTGGCGGCCGCATCGCTGGACGAAGCAGGCGCCGCTGGCGCCTTTTCGCGCAAGAGCAGCGCCCGCGCAACCAGCAAAAGCACGCCAATCGTGATGCACGCATCGGCGACGTTGAAAATGAGGAAGGGACGGAAGGTGCCGAAATGAAGGTCGGCAAAGTCGACTACGAACCCGTGACGGATGCGGTCGAGAATGTTGCCGAGCGCGCCGCCGAGTATCAGCGCGAGCGCAAACACGTCACCGCGCGCCTTCTCGCGCGTCATCCAGACTGCGACCGCGGTCGCCACGAGCGCGGTGACCGCGACGAGAATCCAGCGCTGGGTATCATCGCAGCGCGAGAACATCGATAGCGAAATGCCGCAATTCTCCGCCCAGGTCAGGTTGAAGAAGGGCAGCAACTCCATCACGCGCTTGGGTTCGAGCGACAGTGGAACGATGACGATCCACTTGCTGATCTGGTCGGCGAGAAAAGCGAGCGAGGCGACGATGATGCCGAAGCGCAGGTGTGGGGAACGTTTGCCGATCATTGTCCGTCCAATACCGTGTCGCAGCGATTGCACAAGGCGCCGTCCTCAGCAACTTCGGGCAGGTGGCGCCAGCAGCGGCCGCACTTGTGGTTTTCGGTGCGCTTTACGTCCCAGTCGCCCTTGTGCACGGTCGAGGTGATGAACACCTCTTCGAAATCAACGTCGCCGGCCTCGTCGGGCAGCCAGACCTCGGCCTCAAGGCTGGAGCGGATGATCTTTTCGCGGCGCAGCGGCTCGATTCGCTCGGTGACGAGCGCACGGGTGCTGCGGAGCTGCGTCCATTTTCCCATCAGCTCCCTGGCCCCGCCCGCAAGCTCGGGGAGCTCGGGCCATTCGAGCAGATGGACGCTTCCCGCATCGGGATAGCGCGTGCCCCATACTTCTTCGCTGGTAAAGACGAGCACCGGCGCCGCATAGCGCACCAGGGCATGGAAGAGTGTGTCGAGCACGGAACGATATGCCGCGCGTTCGGCCGTTTGCGCCCCCGTCGCCGGGTTGACGTCGCAGTAGAGCCGGTCCTTGCGGATGTCGAAATAGAAGGCCGAGAGGTCCTCATTGCAGAAATCAGCGAGAAGGCGTGTGTAGCTATTGAAGTCGAAATCTTCGACCGCGCGCGACAGCTTCGCGTCGAGCTCGCCAAGTAGCGCGAGCATATAGCGCTCAAGCTCGGGCATCGCAGCGGTGTCGTTGACGCGCTCGACCTCGGTAAAGCCGTCGAGGGCTCCCAAGAGGTAGCGGAAGGTGTTGCGCAGTTTCCGATACTGGTCGGCAACCCCTGCAAGGATTTCCTTGCCGATGCGGTGGTCCTCGGTGAAGTCGACCGACAGCGCCCACAGGCGGAGAATATCGGCGCCATAGTCGCGCATCAGGTCGATCGGGCTTATCGTATTGCCGAGCGACTTCGACATCTTCATGCCCTTGGCGTCCATGGTGAAGCCGTGGGTGAGCACGGCCTTGTAGGGCGCGCGGCCGCGCGTGCCGCAGCTTTCGAGCAGCGACGACTGGAACCAGCCGCGATGCTGGTCCGACCCTTCAAGATAGAGGTCGGCAGGGTGCGTCGAGCCATCGCGGCGGACGAGCGAGGGCCATTTGCCGCTTTCGAGGACGAAGGCGTGGGTCGAACCCGAATCGAACCAGACGTCGAGAATGTCGGTGACCCGTTCGTAATCAGCGGCGTCATGTTCGCCGCCCAGATATTCCTGCGCGCGCGTGTCGCTCCATGCGTCGACCCCGCCCGCGCGGATCGCGGCGACGATGCGGTCGTTGACCGCGGGGTCGTTGAGATATTGGCCGGTCTTGCGGTTCACGAACAGGGTGATCGGAACGCCCCACGCGCGCTGGCGGCTCAAAACCCAGTCAGGGCGCGTTTCGACCATCGAGCCAATGCGATTGCGCCCCTTGGCGGGCACGAAGCGCGTGTCGGCGATCGCACGCATCGCGGTCTCGCGCAGCGTCTCGCCATCGTCCTGATGCGCGCGGATATCTGCCTCGGCCGCGCAGCGCGGCGTATCGTGATCGACGACCTTGTCCATCGGCACGAACCACTGCGGCGTGCAGCGAAAGATGACCTTGGCCTTCGAGCGCCAGCTATGCGGATAGCTGTGCATATAGTCCGCAGATGCCGCAAGCAGCGCGCCGGCGCCGCGCAGATCGCTGCAGATCGGACCTTCAGGGGCGTTGAACTTTGGGTTGATCACGCTGCCCTGGCCGCCGAGCCATTCCCAGTCGGCGCGATATCTGCCGTCGCCCTCGACTGCGAAGACGGGATCGATGCCGTTCGCCTTGCACAGGTCGAAGTCATCCTCGCCGTGGTCGGGTGACATATGGACAAGGCCGGTGCCGCTGTCGGTGGTCACGAAATCGCCGGCGAGGAGGGGGCGCGGCCGTGCGAAGAATCCGCCCAGCGCATGCATCGGATGGCGGGCGATGGTGCCGGCGAGGTCACGGCCATGCCAGCTCGCAATCTCCCCTGCATCTTTGAGCCAGCGGCCGTTGACCTGATCCTTCAACTCGACGGAAAGCAGATATTTTCGCCCGTCCTCGTGCTCATAGAGGCCATAGAGAACATCGGGGCCATATGCCAAGGCCTGGTTGACCGGGATCGTCCAGGGCGTCGTGGTCCAGATCACGGCATGCGCGCCGACCAGTTCGGGGATCGGGCTCTCGATGATCTCGAACGCGACGTCGATCTGGGTTGAGACGATGTCCTCATATTCAACCTCGGCCTCGGCCAGCGCGGTCTTTTCGACCGGCGACCACATCACGGGCTTGGCGCCGCGATAGAGCTGGCCGCTTTCGGCGAATTTCAGGAGTTCGCGGACGATCGTAGCCTCGGCGTCGAAGTCCATCGTGAGGTAGGGATGCTCCCAGTCGCCGCCGATGCCGAGGCGCTTCAACTGCTCGCGCTGGACGTCGACCCAATGCTGGGCATAGGCGCGGCACTCGGCGCGGAACTCCTCGAGCGGAACCTCGTCTTTATTGAGCTTCTTCTTGCGGTACTGCTCCTCGACCTTCCATTCGATCGGAAGGCCGTGGCAGTCCCACCCGGGGACGTAAGGCGCATCCTTGCCCTTGAGCGTCTGGGTGCGGACGACCATGTCCTTGAGGATGTGGTTGAGCGCATGGCCGATGTGCATGTCGCCATTGGCGTAGGGCGGGCCGTCGTGAAGGATGAACTGCGCGCGGTCCTTGCGGCTTTCGCGAATCTGCCCCTCGAGGTCCTGGTCGATCCATTTGGCGAGAATCGCCGGCTCCTTCTGCGGCAAGCCGGCCTTCATTGGAAAGTCGGTTTTGGGCAGGAAGACGGTGTCGCGATAATCTCGCGTCTCTTGGGCGGGTGCGCTGTCAGTCATGGTGCGCGGCGCTTAGCGCAGTTTCGCGTGGGAGCAAAGAAATTGGAAGTGAGTGATCGCTGCCTGGCCGCTCCGGGTTCGAATGGCGCAGCGCCCAACTTTCTGGTTCGGCTGGTCCCCCTATTTCTGCCGCGGACGGAGGGCGGGGCCAAGGTTGTAGATGTCGTCAACCCAGACATAACCCGTAAAGCTCGCCGGAATGCGGGTGAGCTGCTGGACTTTGGAAAGACCGATGCCTCCATGCTCGCTGCCGCGCGGGCCCGTGAGGAGAAGGCGGGTGCCATGTTCGGCGGCGCGCGCCTGCAGCCGGTCGGGCCAGCCCCAAAAAGCCCATTGGCGGTCCAGCGGCACGATGATGGTGCCGCCTGCGCAGCTGGCCGGAAACCAGCCCGACCAGCCGAACTTGATATAGTCGGCGGTGCAGCGCCTTGCGGCCGAGGGGTCCATCGCCCAGGCCTTCGGGACTTTCGCGCGGACCGGCGCGAGCACGCGCGCGTCGCCAAGAAAGGCAAAGCGCGGCTGGTTCGGGTCGATACCGGCGTGCGCGAAGGCGGCGAGCGCCAGTTCGGCCTCATTGGGGTCGCGCGAGTTGAAGTTGATCACCATGGGCAGGTGCCCCAAATCGGCGAGTACTTCATCAAGGCTTGGCATCAGCCCGCCGCCGGTGCCGCGCAGGGGGAAGGTTTTTCCCCCGTCAGCGGTGTAGCCAAAGCCGATATCGAGCGCCTTCAGCTCAGCCATCGTGCGGTTGCGAATCGGCCCTTTGCCGTCGGTACGGCAATCGAGTGCCCAATCGCGAAAAACGGCAAGCTTCCCGTCCTTCGTTGCGGCGACGTCGAACTTGATCATCCCCGCGTCGCGGCCAATAGCAGCGCGCAGCGATCGCAGGCTGTTTTCGATATAGGGATGATCGGGGGGAAAGATGCGCGCCGCAGCGCAGGTCGGGTCGGCGACGCCGACATGACTGGAGAGCTGCGCGACGCCGCGGTCGGCGATGAGGATGCGCTTGCCGGCAGGAGCGGGGGCAAGCCAGCTCGCGTTCGAGAGCGTCAGCCACCCAACGAGGAGGGCGAAGAGCCAGAGCAGAATTTTCGCGCGGCGCGTCAGCGGCTTTTTCGTCTCAGCTTCAAGGCCGGCCGCCCAGTCCTCCGCCCGCGTGTCGCGCATGCTGTTCCCCCCGTTTGCGGCCTCTCTCCCAGGGCAGAGTTCAGATGTTCGCAAGCAGCTCCCGTGCCGCATCACAATCGGCCGCGATCTGGGCGGCCAGCGCGTCCATATCGTCGAATTTCGCCTCGCCCCGGATGAAGGCATGGAAGGCCACGTCGATCTCTTGTCCGTAAAGCTCCCCTGAAAAGTCGAAGAAATGGGGTTCAAGCAACTCCTTGGGCGGATCGAAGCTCGGACGGATACCGAGATTCGCCGCGCCCTTGAGAAGTCGCCCGTCGGGCAGGCGCCCGGTAACCGCATAGATGCCGTAGCGGGGGCGCAGATAATTTCCCATGTCGACGTTCGCGGTCGGAAAGCCGAGCAGGCGTCCGTTCTTGTCGCCATGCTGGACAATTCCCCGCACGGTGAAGGGCCGGGTGAGGAGGCGCTCGGCGGTCGCGCAGTCGCCGGCCTGAAGCGCCTCGCGAATGCGGCTCGATGATATGGTCGCGCCGTCCTCGTCGACCGGGGCGACCATTTCGGTGAAAAAACCGAGGCGGCGGGCATGGTCGGCAAGCGTCACGACATCGCCGCCACGCGCCTTGCCGAAGACGAAATCGGCGCCCGTGACGACCCCCGCGGCGCCGTAGCGGTCGAGGAGGATGTCGGTGATGAAATCCTCGGCCCTCGTGCCTGCCATCGCGGCATCGAAGGGGAGGACGAGCATCGCATCGGCGCCCGCTGCGCCGAAGAGTTCCTGCCGTTGGTCGAGCGTGGTCAGGCGGAAGGGCGGGGCGCCGGGCTTGAAGAATCGCACCGGATGCGGGTCGAATGTCGCAACGATGCACGGGCGCCCATCATCCTCGGCGTGATGGACGGCGCGGCCGACGACGGCCTGGTGCCCGGCGTGGAACCCGTCGAAATTGCCAAGCGCGATGACGCCGCCGCGCAAGGGTTCGGCGATCCGGTCGTGGCCGTCGAGGCGGAGAGCGGTCATTGCGCCCCCGGGCCTCGTTCAATCATGGGCACGAGCCCGGCGCGCAGGACGCGTGTCGCGTTGCCGCCCATCGCGGAGCGGATTTCATCATCGGTAAATCCAGCCTCGATCAGCGCCTGCGTCACCTGGACCAACTCCGACGTGTCGAAGCGAACGGTCGTAGCACCGTCATAGTCGCTGCCGAGGGCGACATGGTCGATGCCGACGAGGTCGCGGACATGTTTCATCGCCTTTGCGATCCCCGCGGGCGAGGTGTCACACACCGCCGCGTCCCAATAACCGATGCCGATGAGGCCGCCCGTCGCTGCGACGCCGCGGATCTCGGCATCGGTAAGGTTGCGGTTGACCCTGCAGGTTGCCTGCACCCCGCCGTGGCTCGAGACCACGGGTCGGCGCGCGATCTTCAGTAGCTCGGCAATCCCGGTGTGGCTGAGGTGGGCGATATCGACGATCATCCCCTTTTCTTCCATCGCCGAGACGACGCGGCGGCCGAAGGGGGTGAGCCCGCCCTTCTCGAGTCCGTGCATCGAGCCGGCGAGGTCATTGTCGAAGAAGTGGGTGAGCCCTGCCATGCGGAAGCCCGCGGCATGGAGCTTGTCCAGATTGGCGATGTCCCCTTCGAGATCCTGCAGTCCCTCGATGCTGAGGAGGGCGCCGACGGGAACCGCCTTCCCCCCTCGGCGCGCGGCGAGCAGCGCGTCCAGGTCGACGGGGTTCGCGACGACGCGGAGCCCGCCGCCCGATTCTCCGGCGGCGCGGTTCAGTTTTTCGGCATGCCACAGCGAGCGCTCGAGCAGCGAGTTCCACGTCCGCACCGGCTGCAGCTGCGCGATCACGAGCGCGGTAATATTGTCGCCGTCGGCGCTGTTGGCGTCGTAATTCTGGTCCCTCGGCGTCTTGGTGACGCTGGAGAAGACCTGGAGCGCAACATTGCCGTCCTCGAGCCGCGGAAGGTCCACATGGCCCTGGGCCGAGCGGGCGAGGAGGCCGCGTTTCCACATCAAGGTGTCGCTGTGAAGGTCGACAATCGTCAGGCTTCGGTGGAGCGCGCGGGCGCGCTCGCTGACCTGTGGCAGGGCCCCTTCTTCGACCTTGTTCATGCTGCGTTCGACGATGCCCGGGGCGAGCAGGAAAAAGGCCGCGGCCGCGACCGCGAGGAGCGCCAAGATCGCGATGGGCCACCGGCGCATCAGCGCGTTTCCTCCGCCGCGCGCGCCAGCGTGACGAAGGCATAAGCGGGGCGTCCGGCTTCGTCGGCGGGATGATCCTCGCGGGCCAACTCACGCCATTCCCTGGGGTCAGGGAGGTCGATGACGGTGTCGCCGGCAGGCTCGAGGGCGACCTCGGTGAGCTCGATGCGGTCGGCCAGCGGCAGGAAGAGGCGGTAAATTTCGGCCCCCCCGATCACCATTACTTGCGGTGCATTGGCGAGGCGCAGGGCTTCCTCGACACTGTGAGCGACCTCGGCATGGTCGTCCTGCCAGTCAAGGTCGTGGGTGAGAACGATGTGCCGGCGGCCTTCGAGCACCGCAGGCAGGCTGTCGAAGGTCTTGCGTCCCATGATCATCGGGCGGCCCATCGTCAGTTGTTTGAACCGGCGAAGGTCGGCCGGGAGGTGCCAGGGGAGCCTGCCATCGGCGCCAATCACGCCATTGGCGGCCCGGGCGAGGATCAGCGTAATCTCGGGATGGTTCATAAAGGCCCTTCGGGAGCGGTTCCGACCCAGGTGACGTGGCCGAGCTTGCGGCCATCGCGAACCTCGGTTTTGCCATAGTGGTGGACATGGGCAGCGCCATCGGCGAGCAGCGCGGGAACGCCGTCGATAGCGCGGCCAATCAGGTTGCGCATCGTGACAGGCAGCGCGAGTGTTGCGCTTTCGCCCAGGGGAAGGCCGGCGACGGCGCGGATATGGTTCGCGAACTGGCTCGCCGCCGCGCCCTCGATCGTCCAGTGGCCGCTGTTATGAACACGCGGCGCCATTTCGTTGAAAACGGGGCCGTCGTCGGTGGCAAAAAATTCGCCGGTGAGGACCCCGACATAATCAAGCGCTTCGGCGATGCGGGTCATCAGGGTTCGCGCCGCATCTTGCTGGTCAAGAACGAGGCGTGGTGGCGGCAGGCTCGAGATGGCGAGGATACCGTCCTTGTGAACGTTGACGGGCGAATCCCAGAAGCGCGTTTCGCCGTCGATCCCGCGCGCAAGAATGACCGAAAATTCGTGGGCAAAGCTTATGAAACCCTCGAGGATCGCAGGGTGGCGGCCGATCGTCTCCCACGCCGCATCGGCGTCAGTGGGATCTGCAAGACGCGCCTGGCCCTTGCCATCATAGCCCATGCGGACCGTCTTGAGGATCGCAGGGGCACCAATCTCTGCCAGCGCCATATCGAGCGCAGCGCGGTCGGGCACAGCCATGAAGGGCGCGGTGCGGCCACCGAGCCCTGCGACGAAGCGCTTTTCGGCGAGACGGTCCTGCGCGACCTCGAGCGCCGCCGCGCCGGGGCGCACCGCGACATGGCCGGAGAGGAAGCGCACCGTCTCGACGGGTACATTTTCAAACTCGATC
Organism: Sphingomonadales bacterium; assembly: GCA_044508875.1. GTDB lineage: Bacteria > Pseudomonadota > Alphaproteobacteria > Sphingomonadales > Sphingomonadaceae > Sphingopyxis > Sphingopyxis flava_A. The sequence goes on from JBIQHE010000016.1 coordinate 32,783, forward strand.
GTCACGGCGTCGCACGCCGCGGCAAACGCCGCGAGACGCGGTTCATCATCCCACGCCGCCCGCGTGTGGTGAGCGGCCACTTCGGCTGCAACGCTTTCGCGGTCGGGGGCGTAAACATGGACTTTGTGGCCGAGCGGCGCGGCAGCTAGCGCGAGCATGCGGCCAAGTTGGCCGCCGCCGAGGATGCCGATCGTCGAACCGGGTGGCAGCACCTGAGATCAGCCCTCGCGAACGGGCATAGGAGCGACGCCTTCGGTCTGCGCGGCGCGCCAATCGTCGAGCTTTTGCGCCAGGTCGGGATCCGCATTCGCGAGCAGTGCGGCGGCGAAGAGGCCAGCATTGGTCGCGCCCGCCTTGCCGATTGCGAATGTCGCCACCGGAATGCCACCGGGCATCTGGACGATCGAGAGCAGGCTGTCCATGCCGCTCAAGGCCGCTGACTGCACGGGGACGCCGAGCACCGGGACGCGGGTCATCGAGGCGACCATGCCCGGCAGGTGCGCCGCGCCGCCTGCGCCCGCTATGATCGCCTGGAGCCCGCGGTCCGCGGCCGTCTTTGCATAATCGACGAGGCGGTCGGGCGTGCGGTGGGCGGAGACGATCCGTACCTCGTGCGCTATGCCGAACTGTTCGAGGATCTGGACCGCATGCGCCATGGTCGGCCAGTCCGACTGGCTGCCCATGATCACGCCGACGCGTGGCGCCGTCTCGTCCATTCAAACCCTCCTGCCCCGGCGATTCCGTCGCCGCCTCACCCCCTAGCGAGTCGGGGACGGCGGGGCAACGCCATCCGATTCTCCACGCGTTTACCGATTGGTATGAAGTCGCGGCTATCGTCGCGGGCTACACAAGGTTGTCGGCATCCGGTCGGCGGCACTTTGGGCACGCATCGGGGGCGTCGAATGGACAGCATGGGGGGAGCGCGGATTGCGGTCGACCAGATCGGCTTCGCACCCGTCGACTCCGTCGAGGACCAGATTCGCGAGCTGCGCCGCGAACGCGATGCGCTGCGCCGCGAGAACCGCATTTTGAAGATCGCCGTTGCCGAGCTGGAACGCGTGTCCGAACGCGACACGCTGACCCCGCTTTTTAACCGCCGCTATTTTCTGACCGCGATCCACCAGCGCATCGCACGATTCGAGCGTCGCGCCGAAACCGCGGCGATCGTCTTCGCAGACGTCAACCAATTGAAATTCATCAACGATAGCTTCGGCCATGCCGCAGGCGATTTCGCACTGCTCGAGATTGCCAACAGGCTGCTTGGAGCCATTCGTTCGGTCGACGTCGCGGCGCGCATTGGCGGCGACGAGTTCGGGCTGATCCTCGATCAGTCGAGCGAAGCGGGCGCGCGAGCCCAGGTCGAACGGCTGTCGCATTTGCTGAGCGCGACCCCGGCCATCTACGACGGGCGCGAGATTTCGCTCTCGGCCTGCTTCGGGGTCGCAATGCTGCAACCGAACATGAGCGAATCGGATATTCTCGCGGCCGCCGATCGCGACATGTACTTGTGCAAGCTGGGACAGGAGCGGCCCTCCGGGCATCGCTAGGTTCAAGTCGAACTCCCGCAGGCCCGCCAAGGCGTGGGATGCGGGCTGGAGGCTTCCGATGGACGCGATCATGGTGACGCTGGTGGCGGTGCTTCTCGCCAACGCAGACGGGCGCAGCGGCCGATTTCTCTCGCGTTTGCTCGACGCGCGCGCCGACCGGCGCACGGTGATCGGAATCGCTATCGGCAGTTTCATCGCCAATGCGCTCGCGGCGGCGCTCGCGGGATCGGTCGCTAATCGGATGATCGGGCAGGGGGTGATCGCGTTGCTCGTCGCCTTTGCCCTCCTTACCGCCGCGGCGGCACTTCTTTGGCGCGGGCGCCTTACGCTCGCCGACGAGCGGGCGATGACCGCGCCGGTCCCCTTACTCGCCGTGCGGCTGCTGCTCGTCCAGCTCGGCGATCGCAGCCATTTTCTGATCGGTGCGCTCGCCGCAACGAGCGGGGCGGGGCTTTGGGCTGCGGCGGGCGGGCTTTGCGGATGGATATTGGCGGCGCTGCCCTTTCTCGCATTCGGCCCTGCGCTTGCCGAGCGGCCGGCGGCGCGGTTTCTTCGCTCAGCGAGCGCCGCGCTGCTTGCGCTCTGGGGACTGCGCATGGGAATGAGCGCGTTCGGCGTCTAGGGCTCACTCATTTGATCGATTTTATCGATTAAGGCGACCAAGAGTGCTCATGTGCGTTGGAAAGGGCGAATGCCTATATCACACTCAACAAAAGGAGCCTCGCATGCCCGACAAGAAGAATCAGCCCGCTGTCGCTGATGCGCTCAATGCACTGCTCGCCGACAGCTTCGCGCTCTACCTGAAGACGAAAAATTATCATTGGCACGTAGAGGGGCCGCGCTTTCGCGAACTCCATCTGCTGTTCGATGAGCAGGCGGCGCAGATCCTGGCAACCACCGACCTGATTGCCGAGCGCGTGCGAAAGAATGGCGCAGCGACATTGCGCTCGATCGGCGATATTGGCCGCCGCCAGTCGATCAAGGACGATGATAAGACCAAGGTCGACGCCGACGCGATGATTGCGCAGCTGGCCGCGGACAACGAGACGCTGCTGGCCCAGATCAAGGAAACCAAGGCTGCCGCCGAGGCCGAAGGCGATATTGCCACCAGCGGCCTCGTCGATAGCTGGGCGGACGAGACGCAGCAGCGGATCTGGTTCCTCAAGGCGACGCTCGGCAAGTAGGTCGAAGGGCCGGCCTCACCGGCTCCCCTCCTCGTCCAGTGCGCTCAGAATGCGACCGAGTGGCACCAGCTTGAAGTTCTGCGGCGCGGGCTCGCCCGCCGCGCCGCGGTTATTGCCGTCTTGCGCGGCGAATATCCCCCCGGGCCAATCGGGACCAAAATCACCCGGGTGAAGCGCAATGCCGTCGGTGTCCTCGGTGCCGTCGATTGGGCCGCCCCGGATGCGAAAGCCGCCCGCAAAGGCGCCGCCCGGGAGGTGGAATACCGCGAAGCTGTCATCATCCTGGCTCGCAGCGAAGAGAAGGCCGCCCTCCCTCCCGCGTGGCAGGACCGCGAGACCTTCGACATCGTCGTGAAGGCGAACGCCGTCGACCGCGGCGAAGAGCTCGGGCGCCATGGGGCGCGAAGGGTCGGTACGAATGCGCCATATCGCCACCTTGTCCTCGGCGACGTAGAGCATGCCCGTCCGGTCGTCTGCAGCGCAGCCTTCAGCGCGGCTGCCAAGGTCGTGGCGGCGCAGGATGCGGCTGCGCGGAAGAGGTCCCGACACGTCGAGCGCGATCTGTTCGACCATTCCCTCCTCATAGACCATGAACGCGTCAATTCCGCCGGCGCGGCGGTGAAGGCAGAGACCATAGGCTTCGCCTCTGGGTGGATCGACGCTACCGATCTCGACGAGGCGGGGCGCATCCGCGTCAAGGCGGAAGAGCCGGAGGCGCGGATGGTCCCGATCGCTGCGATCCGACGCGGCGACGAGCGTTCCCGGCCGACCCCCTATGATTACGTCGGTGCGTAAATCGACATTGTTGAGATCGCCGAGCGGCTGAAAGCTCATGAGGCGGCCGGAGAGGCCATGGATCGCGATGCCTGCCTTCTTGTCCGTCGAAAGGATCAGGCTTTTCTCGGGGTCATCCGGATTGCGCCAGATCGCGGGGTCGTCGGCGCGGTCGCCCTCGCGGGTCGTCGGAGGCGCGGTTTCGCTACGCGCGGCTATTTCGGGCAGCGGCGGCGGCTCGGAAATGATCAGCAGTGCGGCGTGAATCAGGGCGTGCGGCATCGGGCGCCTTTCCGAGTGTCACGAGGGTAACGATCGGCGGCTGAGACGAGTTCCTGACCTATCAATCGCAACAAAATCAATTGAGTTACTTGACCGTGCGCGTCCGCGCCTTTTACGCAAGCTTATGCCGCATGACACCAGCCTAATCGGAACCGTGGTCGCCGGGCTCGGCGTAGCCTTTCTGATGGGTGCGCTCGCGCATCGGCTCAGGATTTCACCGATCGCGGGCTACTTGCTCGCGGGCGTACTCGTCGGACCCTTCACACCGGGGATCGTCGCCGACACGGGACTGGCCCTCCAGCTCGCCGAGATTGGCGTGATCCTGCTGATGTTCGGAGTGGGACTGCATTTCTCGCTCAAGGACCTGCTCGCGGTGCGGAATATTGCACTGCCGGGGGCGATCGCCCAGATCGCCGTGGCGAGCGGGCTCGGCATTGCGCTCGGCCTCTCGCTGGGCTGGTCCTTTGCAGGGAGCGCAATCTTCGGTCTTGCGCTGTCGGTCGCGAGCACGGTGGTGTTGCTGCGCGCGCTGCAGGCCCGCGATATGGTCGACACCGAAAAGGGCCGGATCGCAGTCGGTTGGCTGATCGTCGAGGATCTTGCGATGGTGCTCGCGCTCGTCCTGCTGCCCGCCATGTTCGGCGGGCGCGGCGACGAAGCCAATGGAGCGGGGCTTCTCCAGTCGGCGGGAATCGTCGCGTTGAAGGTGATCGGCTTCGTGGCTTTCATGCTGATCGTCGCGCGGCGGATCTTGCCCGCGCTGTTGCATTGGGTCGCGCACACAGGGTCCCGCGAGCTGTTCCGCCTCGCGGTCCTGGCGATCGCGCTCGGCGTCGCATTCGGCGCCGCGCTCGTTTTCGACGTGAGCTTTGCGCTCGGTGCCTTCTTCGCGGGGATGATCCTCGGCGAGACGCAGTTGAGCCGCCGCGCCGCGGAGGAGACCCTGCCGCTGCGCGACGCCTTCGCGGTGCTCTTCTTCGTGTCGGTCGGGATGCTGTTCGATCCCCATGTCCTGACCGAGCACCCCGGGCCCTTGGTCGCGACGGTGGCGATCATCGTGGTCGGCAAGGCGGTCGCCGCCTATGCGATCGTGCGCGCCTTCGGCCATGGTTCGCAGACCGCGATGACGATCGCGGCCAGCCTTGCGCAGATCGGCGAATTCTCCTTCATCCTCGCGGGGCTCGGCGTCGCATTGAAGGTGATGCCCGACGAAGCGCGCGACCTGATTCTCGCGGGGTCGATCCTGTCGATCCTCCTAAATCCGCTCTTTTTTACCCTCGCGGTGCGACGGATGCGAACCGACGCGCCTGCCGGGATCGAAGGGGCCCACGAGACGCCTCTCGCAGTTCCGCCCGAGCCAGATCCTGCGCGCACGGTGCTGATTGGCTTTGGCCGCGTCGGCAGCCATATCGGCGAATTGCTCTGCGGCAAGGGTGAGGCGCTGACCGTGATCGAGGATCAGAAAGATCGCGCCGCTGCCGCCACCGCGGCGGGAGCAACGACGATCATCGGCAATGCGGCGAGCGAAAGCGTGCTGCGGCAGGCCGGACTCGATAGCGCCTCGACCCTGCTCATCGCGATACCCGAAGGCGTCGAAGCGGGGGCGATCGTGCGCCGCGCGCGGGCGATCAACCCCAAGCTGGTGATCGTTGCGCGGGCGCATTCGGACGAGGAGGTGACCGATATCGTCCGTCACGGCGCGGACCACGTCGTGATGGCCGAACGCGAGACAGCGGCGCGGATGGCGGAGCGGGCCCTTCTGACACGCGCGTGAGTGTCGTCCCCCACAAGAGCTGAAGCGCGCGATAGACGATGGCAGCCTATCCTCGCTCGGAACCTGTTGGCGCAAGCGGGCCAGGAGAGGGCTTCCCCCGCACCGTCATCCGCCCTATCGCCCACCCGCAATGCGTGCCGACCTTCTCCCCCTTCTCAAATCGACCTTCGGTTTCGACGCGTTCCGCGGCAGGCAGGCAGATGTCGTGACGCGGGTCATGGCGGGCAAGCACACGCTCGCCGTAATGCCGACCGGGGCGGGCAAGTCGCTGACCTATCAGCTTCCCTCGGTGGCGCTTGCGGGCTGCGTGGTCGTGGTGTCGCCGCTGATTGCGCTGATGCACGACCAGCTTCGAGGCGCGCGCGCAGCGGGGATCCGGGCAGCGTCGCTTACCAGCGTCGATGCCGATTTTGCCGATACGCGCCAAGCCTATCGCGACGGCCAGCTCGACCTTCTCTACATTGCGCCGGAGCGCGCAACAGGTGAAGGTTTCCGCGCGCTCGTCGAAGCGCGCGCGCCGGCGTTGTTCGCGATCGATGAGGCGCATTGCGTCTCCGAATGGGGACATGATTTCCGCCCGGATTATCGTCTTCTCCGGCCCCTGCTCGATGCTTTCCCCACCGTTCCGCGGCTCGCGCTGACCGCGACTGCCGACAAGCACACGCGCGAGGACATCCTCGTCCAGCTCGGAATCCCGGACGAAGGCCTGGTGCTCGCCGGTTTCGACCGGCCCAATATCCGCTACCGGGTCAGCCCGCGCATTGGCGCGGCCAAGCAGCTCGCCGCGTTCATCGCGGCCAATCCCGGGCCGGGCATCGTCTATTGCCCGACGCGTGACGGGACCGAGCGAATGGCCGAGAAGCTTGCCTCCGCGACTGGACGCACGGTTGCCGCCTACCACGCGGGACTTGATGCTGAGCGGCGCGCACAGGTGCAGCATGATTTCGTCGCCTCGGAAGATGGGATCGTCACCGCGACGGTTGCCTTCGGCATGGGGATCGACAAGCCGGACGTGCGCTTTGTCGCGCATGCTGCGCTGCCGAAATCGATCGAGAGCTACTATCAGGAAACCGGGCGGGCCGGACGCGACGGCGACCCTGCCGAAGCGCTGATGCTATGGGGCGCCGAGGATTTCGCGCGCGCTCGCATGCGACTGGGCGAGTTGCCCGAGGCGCGCGTCACCGGCGAGCGCACGCGCCTCAACGCGCTCGGCGCGCTGGTCGAGACAGTCGAATGCCGCCGCGCGCTGCTGCTTCGCCATTTCGGCGAGACCCCCCCTCAGCGATGCGGCAATTGCGACAATTGCCTCGATCCTCCGAAGCAGATTGACGCGACAGTGCTCGCGCAAAAGCTGCTCTCGGCCATCTATCGCACCGGGCAGACCTATGGCGCGGGGCATATCGAGGCGGTGCTGACCGGGCGCAGCGACGAGCGGGTCGTGAGCCGCGGCCACGACAAATTGTCGGTCTTCGGCCTCGTCGCGAGCGATGAGGCGCGGCTGATCAAGCCGCTGGTGCGCACGCTGATGGCGCGTGAGGCACTGGCGGCCACCGAGCATGGCGGACTGATGTTCGGCCCCGCGGGGCGGGCGGTGATGAAGGGCGAGGTACCGGTAATGATCGCCGAGCCGCCCGCGCGGCTGACGAAACGCGCGGCGCGCGGCGAACCTTCCGCCGCGAACCCTGTCGGTGATCCGCTGTTTGAGGCGCTCCGCGCGACCCGGCGCGAGCTGGCGGCAGAGGCCGGAGTTCCGCCCTACGTCGTCTTTCACGACGCAGCGCTTCGCGCGATGGCGAGCGAGCGGCCGGCGACGCGCGCCGAGCTCGCCCGGATCCCCGGCGTCGGCGCGCGCAAGCTCGATGCGTGGGGCGATGCTTTCCTGGCGGTGATCCGGGGGTTCTGACGTCAACAGGCCATCAAAGGCGCGGACCCTTCTCCTGCCATGACAGCTTCACGCTTGTCAGCCAATATGGCTGTCCTATACATCGCGGGCATGAGCGATTTTCGTCCCCTGAGCCCTGGCTATAGCGTCGCCCCGCAAATTGCCCTTGAGGATATCGCAGAGGCGAAAGCCGCGGGGTTTGCGATGATCATCAACAATCGTCCCGACGGCGAGGATCCATCAGCGCCGCAAGGGGGTGACATCGCGTCGGCGGCCGCCGCAGAGGGGCTTGCCTATGCGGCGATACCGGTGGGCCATGCCGGGTTCAGCCGCGCGCAGCTCGACGCGCTCGACACCTTGCTCGCCGACGCGACGGGGCCCGTTCTTGCCTATTGCCGGTCGGGAACGCGCTCGACGCATCTTTGGGCCCTGGCGCGCGCGCGCGCCGGGGACGACGTCGACGCTTTGTGCGCGGCCGCGGCCAAGGCAGGTTACGATCTCTCTGCGCTGCGGCCGATGATGGATGCGCTGGCGGGGGAAAAGTGACGGCGGCGGTCTGGATCCAGCTTGGCGCATCGCTCGCGGCGGTGCTGTTCATTGCCTGGCTGGTGAGAGCGATGGGGCTGGGGGCCGATCCGCGCATCGAGGATGCCGCCCATGCCATCCGACTTGCCGACGAGGCCGAGACGGGTTTCGGCGGCATCGAGGTTGCGCGCGACCGCGCTGGTTTTGCCGCGATCGTGCGCAATGGTGAGGGGCGGATGCTGCTGATCCGTGCGCACGGTAATCATTTTGCAGCGCGCCCGGTCGACGCCAGCGTGATGGGCCGGCTCGACAAGGAGTTCCTGACGCTCACCATGCCCGAACGGACGTTCGGCGCGGTGACGCTCCAGCTGGGGAAGGAGGCGGGCGTTTGGGCGTCGCGGATGCGGGAGGTGGTGCGTGGATAATTTGCCCGATCCCGTCGTCTATGCTGTCCCGGTCTTCATTCTGCTGCTGATCATTGAAATGCTCGTCTCGCTTCGCCGCGACAAGCGACGCTACGAGGCGCGTGACACGCTGACCTCGCTAATGCTCGGGACAGTGAGCCAGGTCGCGGGCGCGCTGGTCGGCGCGGCGGTTGTCGGCATGTCGCTGTGGGTCTATCAGTTCCACCTGTTCGACATCGGGATAGAGGTCCAAAGCTGGTGGTGGGCCTGGATCCTCTGCTTCTTCCTCGACGATCTTGCCTATTATGTCTTTCACAGGAGCGCGCACCGTGTCCGCTGGTTCTGGGCGAGCCACGTCATCCACCACAGCTCGCAGCATTATAATCTCTCGACCGCACTCCGGCAGACGTGGACGGGCTTTTTCAGCCTGAGCTTTCTCTTCCGTATGCCGCTTTTCCTGATCGGATTTCCGCCCGCGATGGTCTTTTTCTGCGCGGGGATTAACCTGATTTACCAGTTCTGGATTCACACCGAGGCGATCGGGCGCATGCCCAGATGGTTCGAGGCGGTGATGAATACGCCCTCGCACCACCGCGTGCATCACGGCGTCAATCCGCGCTACCTCGACGCCAATTATGCCGGGGTCTTCATCATCTGGGACCGGATGTTCGGCAGCTTCGTTCCCGAACGCGACGACGAGCCGGTGCGCTACGGAATTGTCAAGCAGCTGGGCAGCTTCAACATCCTCTGGGCTGCCGTTCACGAATGGGTCGGCATCGCGAAGGATGTGTGGAATGCGCCGTGGCCGCACAAGCTTGGCTATATATGGCGTGAACCGGGCTGGAGCCACGATGGCAGCCGGATGACAAGCGACATGATCAAGGCGCGCTGGGCGGCCGCAAGGCGGCCCGAGGAAGCGGCAGACTGAGGCCGCTCGCTCGCGGATCGGACGGCCAAGGCCGATGCTGAACCTGTCGGCGCTTCGCCGTGCGGACATGGAATGAGGCGCGGCGCGCGGCTTTGGTATCCCCGAGGGGAAGAGCCGCTGGATGGCGGGGCAGAGGCTGCTGGCGCCAGGGCGTAGGAAGCCCTTCTGCCTCCCGATGACCGAATGGCTTGAAGACGGCTGGGGGCTTGCCACCCAGGCTAATGACATTCATGTAAGCATCCGAAGGGTCGTCCTGGGGCGGCGCGAGGGAGGCCTGAATGGACCAGTTCGACATCATCGTCATCGGCGGCGGCAGCGCGGGGAGCGCGGCAGCGGGCCGGCTAGCTGAAGACGGAACGCGGCGCGTATGCCTGGTCGAGGCGGGGGGAACGAACGACCTCACCCGGGTAAAGACGCCCGGTTTCATGCCTTTCATACCCAAGGCCTCGAACTATCGATATGAAACGGTGCCGCAGACGGGGCTCGGCGGCCGCACGGGGTACCAGCCTCGCGGACGCGGGCTGGGCGGATCGAGCGCAATCAATGCGATGGTCTATATCCGCGGCCACCAATTCGACTACGACCAGTGGTGCGCACTCGGAGCGACGGGGTGGAGCTATGCCGACGTGCTCCCCTATTTCAAGCGGAGTGAAGGCAATGAGCGGGGCGCCGATGACTATCATGGCGGCGATGGTCCGCTGAACGTGATGGACCAGCGCTGGCCCAATGTGACGAGTCGGCGCTTTGTGGAAAGCGCCGCGGCGCTCCAGCTCCCGCGCACCGACGACTTCAATCGGCCGAATAACGAAGGTTTTGGCCTTTACCAGGTGACGCAGAAGGCCGGTGAGCGCTGGTCGGCGGCGCGCGCTTATGTCGAGCCGCTCCGCGGCCGCACCAATTTCGCGATCCGAACCGGTGCCCTCGTCGAAAAGATCCTGATCGAGAATGGCCGCGCGACCGGGGTGGTCGTTCGCCGCGGCACCGCGCGCGAGACGCTGCGCGCGGCAGGGGGCGTCATCCTGTCGGCCGGAGCCTTCGGCAGTCCGCAGATCTTGATGCTGTCGGGCATCGGGCCGGGCGCGCATCTGCGCGACCATGGTATCGAGGTGGTCGCCGATCGCGGCGGGGTGGGCGCGAATTTGCAGGATCATATCGATTATGTGTCGAGCTGGGAGACGCGCTCGCGGGAGCCGTTTGGCAATAGCTTGGGCGGCACATGGCGGATGGTGAAGGCGATTCTCGAGCATCGCGCGAAGCGCACCGGCATCATGACGACCTGCTTTGCCGAGGCAGGCGGCTTCTGGAAGACGCGTCCTGAGCTTCCTGCGCCGGACATCCAGTATCATTTCGTCCCCGCGATGCTCGAGGATCATGGGCGTACGAAGGTCAAGGGGCATGGGTTTTCGTGCCATGCCTGCGTGCTGCGGCCAGAAAGCCGCGGCAGCGTGACGCTGGCTTCGGCCGACGCCGCCGCGGCGCCGCGCATTGACCCCGGATTCCTGACCGACGATCGCGACATCGTGACCCTCAGGGCGGGTGTGCGGATGATGGACCGAATCGTGGCGGCACCGCCGCTCTCGGATTATGCGGGTACCGATCGGCATCCAGTTGACCTTGACGACGACGACGCGCTCGACGCGCTGATCCGCAGTCGCGCCGACACCGTCTATCACCCGGTTGGAACTTGCCGGATGGGCAGCGACGAGGGCGCGGTGGTCGACCCGGGCCTGAAGCTTCATGGCATGGAAGGGCTGTGGGTCGCCGACGCGAGTATCATGCCGCGGCTTGTTTCGGGCAACACCAATGCGCCGAGCATCATGATCGGTGAGCGCGCCGCGGATTTCGTGAAGGCGGCGCTGAACTGAATCCATTTTCTCGTCGGGCAATTGTCTCAAGCCATGGCATCACACAGCGTGTGCGCGTTCGCCCGCGGTGGTAGCGGCCGATCGTGAGCCCACCGGGTTCCCCTCGGGCCGGAGGCGCCATACGGCCAGACGCGCTAATTTCGCTTAGAGGATCCGGTCGTCCTAGGCGGGGTCGACGGGTGGCCATCACGCTCATATGAGCCGCCGCCAGCGCTTGCGCTCTCCCGCACCGAAAAAAGGCGGGCCCTGGGAGCGATGGGGGGAGAAACGAGTAAGCCCCGTCACATTTCTGTGGCGGGGCTTCCCTAGGTTCTGTCCGAAGACACGAACCAAATTCTACCTTTTCTTTCGATCCAGTAGGTTCATGAAACGCGCCGGAAGCCGCATTGGTTCCCAGGCGGCGAGAATTATTTTAGGGGCTGCGGAGAGGCGATTCGCCTGGAAGCCGAGTGGGTCAAGGCGGTGTCCTAAGCTCCAGGAAAGGCCCAAGATTCCTGAAGAATTCGCCGCGCCGCCCATCGGGGAAGCAAAAAAAGAGGGCCGGGACTTTCGTCCCGGCCCAGCCTTTCAGGCTCTCCCCTCCTGAAACTGTTGACGCAATGAATGCCACATTAATGCCACCTTGGGAAGGCCTAAATTCGCGGCATGCCTGCCCCTATTTTGTGCACAAGAGCAGGTGCACAAAATGCACAAAAAGAGGCCGGGACTGGTTGGTCCCGGCCTTCAGTGGTTCGCAGGAGGAACCCCGTTGGACCCCGCCGCCCTTGAAAGAGGAGAACCGGCGGCGGGTGTCCTGTCCCGTTAGTAGTTGTAGGCGCGCTCGCCATGCTCGCCGAGGTCGAGGCCTTCGCGTTCGACCTCCTCGGAGACGCGGAGCCCGGTAACCAGCTTCGCAATCGAGAAAGCGATGCCCGAGCCGACCGCTGCCCACAGGACCGCAACACCGGTCGCAAAGAGCTGGGTGCCAAGCTGTCCGCCGATTGCGTAATCGGCCGCGCCCGGTCCGCCGAAGCCCGGCGCGTTGGTGAAGGCGACGCCGATCGAGCCGACGATGCCGGCAACGCCGTGGATCCCGAAAACATCAGCCGTATCGTCGAAGCCGAGCTTCGGCTTTGCGACCGTTACGAAGAGGAAGGCGATGACCGAGGCTACAGCGCCAAGGACAATCGCGCCGAACGGCCCGGCGAAGCCCGCGGCCGGCGTGATGGCAACGAGGCCCGCGATGACGCCCGAGCATCCACCGAGCAGGCTGGGCTTGTGGCCCGCAACCTTCTCCGCGATCATCCAGGCGACGGCTGCCGCTGCGGTAGCAGTGAGCGTGTTGATCATTGCCAAGCCCGCGCCGCTGCCGGCACCCAGCGCCGAACCCGCGTTGAAGCCGAACCAGCCCACCCACAGAAGGCCGGTGCCGATGAAGGTCATCGTCAGCGAGTGGGGTGCCAGCACCTCCTTGAGATAACCGATACGCTTGCCGAGGATAAGGCAGCCGACGAGGCCCGAGACGCCCGCATTGATGTGAACGACAGTGCCGCCGGCAAAATCGAGCGCACCCTTCTCGAAGAAGAAGCCGCCAGCCGACCACACCATGTGGGCGAGCGGGAAATAAACGATCGTCAGCCAGATTACGGCAAAGATCATGAGCCCCGCGAACTTCACGCGCTCTGCCAGCGATCCCACGACGAGGGCGCAGGTGATGGCCGCGAAGGTCATCTGGAAGCTGATGAAGACATATTCTGGGATGGTTCCCGAGATGCTGTCGGCGGTGACATTCTTCAGGAACATGTTCGAAAGATTGCCAAAGAAGGGGCCCGCTTCGGTGAAGGCGATCGAATAGCCCCAGCTGACCCAGACGAGCATCGCGACGCAGGTCACTGCAAGAACGTGAGTGAGCATCGAAAGCATGTTCTTGGTGCGGAGCAGGCCGCCATAAAAAAGCGCCAGCCCCGGGACGATCATGGCGAGCACCAGCACCGTCGAGGTGAGCATCCACGCCGTATCGCCGGTGTCGATCGTCGGCGTTTCCGCCGCTTCCTGCGCCCAGGCGGGCAGCGCGGCGAAAAGCGCGAGCCCCGCGGCCCCGGCGCTCGCCGCCATCTTGTTTGCGAACGTCATAAATTCCCCCTTCATTAGAGAGCGGCCTCGCCGGTCTCGCCGGTGCGGATGCGCACGGCCTGACCCACGTCGAGAACGAAGATCTTGCCGTCGCCGATCGACCCGGTGCCGGCGCTTTGCTGGAGTGTTTCGACGACTCGCGGCGCAAGCGCGTCGTCGCAGACGAGTTCGATCTTCACCTTCGGCACCATGTTGGTCGCATATTCAGCGCCGCGGTAGATTTCGGTCTGTCCCTTTTGCCGGCCGAAACCCTTGACCTCGGTCACGGTCATGCCGGCGATGCCCAGCCCGGTCAGTGCCTCGCGCACCTCATCGAGCTTGAACGGTTTAATGATAGCCAGGATCAGCTTCATGATGCCCCCTTTTGCTAATGGCACAATGTTGCGGTGCAACAGCCGTGCCAAATTGCGCGAGGGCCGGAGTTGGCGATATTTTCTGAGAATATCTGCCAAGACCAGGTTCGAAACATGCACCGAATGGGCAGCCCTTGGGCGGCATTGCCTATATTTTAGGCAGGCGGCGCTCGCGAGCGCGCGGCTAATCGGGTCGCTTGAACCGTGCCCAAATCGGCAGATGGTCCGACGCTCGCGCAGCGAGGGCGCTTTGGTGCACCCCTGCCTCTACCGCCTCAAGATCTGGAGAGGCGAAGATGCGGTCGAGTTTTGCGACCGGGCGGCGGCTATGGAAGCTGTGGCCGGTGTCGACGAGCCGATGATGCTCTGTGAAATCGGCGAGGCAGCCGCCCTGATTGCGCCATTCATTGCAATCCCCCATCAGAACGGTCGGCAGCGCCTCGCCCTCCAGGACGTGGCTCAGAATAGCGCGCGCCTGCTGGCGGCGGCGCAGCCCCGAAATGTCGAGGTGCATGCCGACGACCCGCAGCCGCGTATCGCCGATGCGTAGCGTCGCTGCGACAGCGCCCCGCGGCTCGAGCGTGGGGAGATGGAGCGCGTGGCTTTCCTCGACCTCGATCCCCTTGCGCACAAGGAGTGCATTGCCGTGCCAGCCGATTGCATAAGGACGCCCATCGAGCAGGTCGACCGGCACATAATCGCTATGGTCTTCGAACATATGCGGGGGAATTGCGCTCGCGCGCGTCCCGAAGCGGCGATCGGCCTCCTGCAGCGCAATGACGTCCGCATCAAGCTCGCGAAGGACCGACAGCACGCGCGCGGGGTCGCGGCGGCGGTCGAGCCCGATGCCCTTGCGCATATTATAGGAGGCGACCTTGATCATCGTGAGGTTCGAGGGAGCTTTCCGGATGTTTCGAGATCAGGACGAACAGAAGCGGTGTCCGGTTGCACCTAGGTGACCCCGAATTCCGCCATCAGCGCTTTCGCCTCGTCAAGATCCTCGTCGAGGACCATTACCCGCACCGGGATCATTATCCCGACGCTGTCGGCGATGTTCATACCAGCATCGAAACAGACGGCGGAAACCCCAGCCGATTCGAGGCGACCGCGCAGAAGTTCGGCCTCGGCGCCGCTCGGCAGACGGATGAGCTCGACCAGCGGCATCAGGCATCGCCCGCGATATAGCGGTCGGTGGCGCGCGTCGGCAGCCCATCGATGCTTCGCGTTCGCCGCTCGAACTTCTCCAGCCATTCGGCGGGGTCCGACTGGCGATGATATTTTTGAAGCGTGTCACGCTCCTGCTGCAGCTCCATCACCGGAACGCCCCAGCCGCAGCTCGTCTGAACGCTCTCGACCGCGACATCGAAGATCTGGCGCGTTCCAGGCAACAAGGTGAAATGAGCCGCGATGGCGTCCCAGCCCTCGTCCTGCGGCAACACCGGGCATCCGCGTCCATAGATACGCAGGATCCACGCCGGCCTGTCGAAGGCGCAGAACATCAGGGTGATACGGCCGTCGGCGGCGAGGTGCGCGTGCGTCTCGTTCCCCGAGCCCCCTACGTCGAGCCAGGCGACCCGCGATGGGGAGAGGATGCGAAAGCTGCCGGCATAGCCCTTTGGCGAGAGATTGATCCGCCCGCCTGGCGCGGCGGTCGCGACGAAGAACATCGGCTGGCGCTCGATGAAGCCAATATGCTTGTCGGTGAGCGCGTCGGTAAATTCGGCCATGGGGTCTGCCTAGCGGGCGACCGGCAGGCTTGTCACGCGATCCTTCACCACCGGCTGCCCTCGGCGATCGCCGCTTCTTCCTCAGGGCGCGTTGCGCGGCCGAGCGCGGCGTTGCGATGGGGGAAGCGCCCGAAGCGATCGATCATGTCGAAATGCTTCTGCGCATAGTCGTGGAAGAGGGGATCGGCGAGCTGATGGAAAAGCCGCAGCGATTCGCGCTGGTCGTCCATATCTTCGCTGTGCTCGAAGGGAAGATAAGCGAATTGGCGCCGCGCGTCGGGCCAGGCCTGATCCCAACCCTTGTCGACGATGCCGCGGGCGACCGCGCGCGCGAGGCTGTCGGTTGCGAACGCCTCCGCACGGCCCCGAAATATGTTACGCGGCACCTGGTCGAACAGGATCGCCGCAGCGAGCGCAGTGTCGGGATCGACCAGGAAGGCCTCGGGAGGGCGCTCGCGCAGCGCCTCGCGCCAGTCGGCCGCGAGATCGCGAACCGCGGCATCGAAATCGGGGCCGCCGCCATACCAGTCGTTCATGCCATGGTCGTCGAACCAGAAGGCGAGGAGGCGCGCTGCCCAATCGGCGGGCGGCGCAGCCGTGTCGATCAGCTCTTTCCTCACGCGGTTATTTCGCGGCCGTGTCGATCTTGCGATAGGGCACGAATTCGCCCAGCGCGACAAAGCCTGCATACATGTGGCTGTTGCGGTCGTGGAGTTCGACCGTGTCGATCGAGCACAGGCGCCCACCGGTCAGTTTGGTGACCAGGATATTGTCGTCGTCCAGTGATTCGGCGCCGCCTCGCGGGCGATTGACCCAAAGGGTTCCGCCGATCCGGTAGACGATTGCGGTCTTGTCGACGACCTGCGAACTCGACGCCGAGGAAAGGGTGATGCAATCCTGCGGCTGGCCAGCGACGCGACCTTCGAGCATCTTGGCGAGCTTTTCCTCACCCGTCGGCTTCTCCTTGGCGGCAGCGGGCGCGGCCGCGAGAATCGCGGCGGACAGGATAGTAGCAATCAGCGGACGCATGGTTCGACTCCAGTTGATTCAGGTCTCACCCTGCTTCCGCCGTTAGCACAAAGCGGGTGAACGGTCGCTGACTGATTTTCCACCACGGCGCGAGGGAGAGGCCCCAGCTAGCGTGAGGAGAGCCTGCTCCTGGCAGCGGTGGGGCGCGAGCGGCCTCAACACGCGCCGTCCGGAAGCGGGATGCCGAGCGGACCCTTACACTTCTTTTTCTTCGGCTTTTCCGACGGCGTAGTGCCGCCGTCACCGCCCATTGCACCCATGCCGCCAAAATCGGCGCCAACCATCAGCATGGTATGCGAGCGAAAGCGCACCTTTGCAGTCCAGTCGATATTCCAGGGAACATTGCCCGCGGGTTTTGGCGGGTAGGCGAAGTTCGCCTCGGGCCCGAAGGCATTGAGATTGCCGATCATCATCTCTCCCGCCGCCTTCTTGACCTCGGCCGGAATCTGACAGCTCGTCTGGCTCGGCGGCATTATGATCTTCTGGGAGATCAGTTTCGCAACGGTCGCGGGAGGCAGCCAATCCCATAGGCCCCCGCCGAACTCGCGCGACGCGCTGCTCGTCCACCACACCATATCTCCGGTGCCGCCGCCGCGATCCATGCCGCCGATCGTCCAGGCGACATAGCCGGTTGCACTCTGCACCGGATTCCAGCGTATCAGAACCGAGCCGTCGCCCTGCGCGGCGGTCGAGGCCTGAAGCGGGTCCATATAATCCTGCGCGAGGGTGAAATTAATGTCTGAGCCGATATTGCTTGCGATGCGGTGCGTCCCGAGCAGCGAGCTGTCCCTCGGCGGCTGCTTGGCGTTCTTGGTGTTCGGCCAGTCAATATAGGAGCGACTGTTCGATTGCGAGACCTCGCGGATCACGGGCACCGCGGAGGAAAAGAGGCCGGGCGGTATCTGCCCAGCGGCAACCTTGGCGAAGTCGATCACGACCGGCTGCCCCGGCCCCGCCTTTGCGCCGCAGCCCCAATAAAGGAGGAGACGGCCCTTGGGACGCTCAAACTCGGTCGTGTAGCTTCCCTCGCGGCGCTCGGGGCTAACCAGCGGCACCGATTCTCCGAGTTTGGCCTGCGGCTCGAAAAAATGATCGCCCTTTGGCGGCGGGGTACCCGGAGCCTGGTCGGAACCGAGGCGGAGCAGTAGCTGGCGCGCGACCGCCTTGTCGGGGCCGCCGCCAAACATCATGCTCATCGCACCGCCCATACCGCCTTTGCCGCCGCCCATCGCGGCAAAACCCGACATGGTCGCAACGTCCATTTCATAGCGTTCCTTAGGTCCCGATGTCTTCTGCGCCGAGCCGGGAACGGCGGCGAGGGCAGCAGCGAGAGCGGTCACGGAAAGCAGGCGCAGAGTCGAGCGCATAAAAATCCTCCCTGTTGCCGGAAAGCCCGGCGGACGGTGCGACCCGAATCTTGTCTTTCCAGCGCTATACGCTGACGCGCCGAAAGCGCCAAGTGACCGAAGTCACAGGGGGGGACAGGTAAAGTCGCTGCCCGGTCTGTCAGGCCGTGCCCCCCACCGTCAGTCCGCTCACGAGCAAGCTTGGCTGGCCGACACCCGCGGGGACGCTCTGGCCGCCCTTGCCGCAGACACCAATGCCTTCATCGAGCTCCATGTCGTTACCGATGCCGGTGACCTTGGTGAGTACACTGGGGCCATCACCAATGAGCGTGGCGCCCTTGATCGAATCGCCGAGTTTGCCGTCTTCGATCTTGTAGGCCTCGGTGCAGCTGAAGACGAACTTGCCCGAAACAATGTCGACCTGGCCCCCTCCAAAGCTCTTGGCGAAGATGCCATTCTTCACCCGCGACAATAGCTCCGCAGGGTCGTCGGTGCCGCCGCGCATGAAGGTGTTGGTCATCCGCGGCATCGGGGCATGGGCGAAACTCTCGCGCCGGCCGTTGCCGGTTGGCTCGACGCCCATCAGGCGCGCGTTCAGCCGGTCCTGCATATAGCCCTTGAGAATCCCGTCCTCGATCAGGATATTCTCCTGCGTCGGGGTGCCTTCATCATCGATGCTGAGCGAGCCGCGGCGTCCGCCCCCGACAGGGCTCGCGATGCTGCCGTCGTCGATCACGGTGACCCCCGGAGCCGCAACGCGTTCGCCGATGCGGCCCGAGAAGGCGCTCGTGCCCTTGCGATTGAAATCGCCCTCAAGCCCGTGACCAACCGCCTCGTGCAGTAATACGCCGGGCCAGCCGGGACCAAGCAGGACGGTCATTTCGCCCGCCGGGGCGTCGACGGCACGCAGGTTGACGAGGGCCTGCGCGAGCGCCGCGTCAATCGCGCGGTTCCACTGATCGGGCTCAAACAGATGATCGTACATATAACGGCCGCCAAGCCCGAAATAGCCCGATTCGCGGCGGCCATTCTCCTCGACGACGATCGAGACGTTGAGGCGGACGAGCGGGCGCACGTCCGTCGCGAGAAAGCCGTCGGCGCGGACGATCTCGACCACCGACCAGCTTCCCGCCAGCGTCACCGAGACTTGTGCGACGCGCGGGTCGCGCGCGCGCGCGGCGGCGTCAATCTCCTGGCAGAGCGCGACTTTCTTGGCGAAGGGGACGAGGTCGAGTGGGTTCGCTTCGCCGTAAAGGTGGCGATTGGTGCGCTTTGGCGGGCCGGCGGGGACCTGCTTTGCGGGGTCCAGCAGCGCCAGCGTCTCCGCGGCGCGGCGGATGGCATCGGCGCTGATGTCGCTCGCGTGTGCGAACCCCGTCATTTCGCCTGTAACCGCGCGCAAGCCAAAACCCGCATCGGTCGAATAGTCGGCCGTCTTCAGCCGTCCGTCATCGAAGCCGAAACTCTCGGTCGCGCTATATTGGAGATAGAGTTCCCCGTCGTCGGCCCTGGCGAGCGCTTCGCGCGCAAGGCGCTGGGCCAAATCCGGGTCGAGCGCGTCGGCGCGGTAGAGGAAGCGGCGGGGGTCGGTGGGGCTTGTCATGCCGCTGATATAGGCGCGCGCGGCGGCAGCGCAAAGGCCGATGCGGATTTAAGCGGTGCGGGGCTCAGCCTTTGTCCGCGACTCCGCCCGCCAGGATGAACCGGCGGTCGCAATATCCGCAATCGACATAGCCTTCGTCGGGGTCAATCTCGAGCCACACACGCGGATGGCCGAGCGCTGCGCTTGCAAGGCCGTCGCCGGTGCCGTCGCAGGCGATGCGCGTCTGTTGGACGCGGAGCGTTTCGGGGGCTGGGGCAGGTGCAGCGTGGGTCATGGAGGGCGCCCATAGCAAGCGTCTCGCGCCTGAGCAATCGGCTGCGTGCGCGAGCCCCTTTCGCAGCTGCCGCGCCCCCGCTATGGAAGCCGCCATGAGTGAAGCCGCCATCCGCATCGACGCCGTCTCCAAAATCTATGCCGGCGGCAAGCAAGCGCTGGACAAGGTGAGCTTCGACGTTCCGCGCGGCGAGATTTTCGGACTCCTGGGGCCGAACGGTGCAGGCAAGTCGACGCTGATCAACATACTTGCGGGACTCGTCAACAAAACGAGCGGGTCGGCGAGCATCTGGGGCTTCGACATCGATGCCGACCCGCGCAACGCCAAATATTCGATCGGTATCGTACCGCAGGAGATCGTCTTCGATCCCTTTTTCACGCCCTTCGAGACGCTCGAGAATCAGGCAGGGCTCTACGGCGTTCCGAAGAATCGGCGGATTTCGGACGAGCTTCTCGCGGCCGTGCATCTCCTCGACAAGCGCGACGCCTATGCGCGCACGCTGTCGGGGGGCATGAAGCGCCGCCTCCTCGTTGCCAAGGCAATGGTTCATTCGCCCCCGATCATCGTCCTCGACGAGCCCACGGCAGGGGTCGACATCGAACTGCGCCAGCAGCTTTGGGAATATGTCCAAAGCCTCAACGATCGCGGGGTCACGGTGGTGCTGACGACGCACTATCTCGAAGAGGCCGAGGAGCTTTGCGACCGTATCGCGATCATCAACCACGGCCGCTTGATCGCGAACAAGCCGACGCGCGAGCTGGTCGACATGGCGCGCGAGAAAATCGTGGTCGTGACGCTCGACCAGGACGTCACCGTGCTCCCGACGCATCCAGCTTTTGACAAGGTCGAGCGGGAGGGCGAGCGCGGGCTTGCGATCAGTTACAACAAGGACCGGATGAACGCGGGCGAGGTCCTCTCGGCGGTGAATGCGATGGGTCATGGTATCGTCGACGTCTCGACCCGCGAGGCCGATCTGGAAGATGTGTTTCTGAACCTGACGCGGGCGGCGAATGGCTAGGCCCGCTTTTCCCGTCGCTCCTGGGCGAAGTGATATGCCCATCGGTCGGGCGCAAGGTCGCGGGGTTTCGCGACTTCGCCGGCACGAAGGGCAATATAATGACTGAAAATCATACCCACGACGTCATTGTTATCGGCTCCGGAGCCGCCGGACTGACCGCCGCTATTGCGCTGGCGGATCATTGCCGCGTCCTTGTGCTCGCGAAGGGCGAGCTAACCGGCGGGTCGACCGCCTGGGCGCAGGGCGGAATTGCCGCGGTACTCGACGCTGGCGATACCTTTGAAAATCATATCGATGACACGATGGTGGCGGGCGCGGGGCTCAACCGGCGCGAGACTGTCGAGTTCGTGGTCGAGAATGCCCCGCATGCGATTCTGCGGCTGATCGAGATGGGGGTTGCCTTCAACAAGGAAGAAGGCGCACTCCACCTGACGCGCGAGGGCGGGCATTCGCACCGGCGTATCGTGCATGTCGACGATGCGACCGGCTGGGCAGTGCAGGCGGCGCTGCTCCAGACCGCCCAGGCGCATCCGAACATCACTTTGCTGCCCGGTCAGGCGTGCATCGACCTCATTACCGGCCGGCACGAAGAGCGCTATTCGGGTTCGGGCCGTGTCTGGGGCGTCTATGCCCTCGACGAGGCGACGGGGAAGGTTCACGCGCACGTCGGCCGCGCGACGATTCTCGCGAGCGGCGGGGCGGGGCGAGTCTATCAATTCTCCACTGCGCCGAGGGGCGCGACCGGCGACGGGATCGCAATGGCGTGGCGCGCGGGCTGCCGCGTCTCCAACATGGAGATGATGCAGTTTCACCCGACCTGCCTCTATAATCTGGAGGTCAAGAATTTCCTTATAACCGAAGCGGTGCGCGGCGAGGGGGGGATTCTCAAGCATCCGGTTACCGGGCACCGCTACATGCCCGACTACGACCCGCGCGCCGAACTCGCGCCGCGCGACATCGTGGCGCGGGCGAACGACGATCAGATCAAGCGCTTCGGGCTCGACTATGTTCATCTCGACATCAGCGACAAGGATCCTGATTTCGTCGCCGGGCATTTTCCGAACATCCACGAAAAGCTTTTGACCCTCGGCATCGACATGACGAAACAGCCGATCCCGGTCGTCCCCGCACAGCATTATACCTGCGGCGGGGTGCTCATAGACCTCGATGGGCGCACCGACCTTCCGGGCCTTTATGCGGCAGGCGAGGTGACCGAGAGCGGGCTCCACGGCGCGAACCGCCTGGCCTCGAACAGCCTGCTCGAATGCTTCGTCTTCGGCGAGGCCGCGGCGAAACATATCATCGCGCACTGGGAGGAGCTTGGCACGCCGCCCGTGATCCGGCCGTGGGATGAAAGCCGGGTCACCCACTCTGACGAAGAGGTGGTCATCAAGCAGAACTGGACCGAGATCCGCCGCTTCATGTGGAACTATGTCGGTATCGTGCGTACCACCAAGCGCCTCGAGCGCGCGCAGCACCGCATCAACATGCTCTCAGGCGAGGTCGGGGAATATTACGGCCATTTCCGCGTCACAACCGACCTTATTGAACTGCGCAACCTCTTACAATGCGCCGAGCTGATTGTACGGAGCGCGCTCCACCGCAAGGAAAGCCGGGGGCTCCATTACACGCTCGACTATCCTCAGCTGGCGGCGGAGGCAGTCGATACGGTTCTCGTGCCGTGACGGGGCGTAGAGGCTAGGCAAAGCCTTCGCCCAAGAAGCGTTCCGCCAGTGCGGCATGGAGCGCCGCGCCGCGCGCCATGACCTTTTCATCGAGAACCATGCGATTCGAGTGGAGCCCGCAGCATTGGCGCCAGTCGCTCCCTTGCTCGCTCGCGCCGAGCCAGAACATCGCGCCGGGCACTTTCTCGAGGACATAGGAGAAATCCTCCGCGCCCATCACCGGATTATCCATCGTGAGCCAGGCCGCCTCGCCGAAGGTCTCCTCGACCACCGACTGGCCGAAGGCAACCGCGCGGCTATCGCAGATGGTGACGGGGAAGCCCTCCTCGATCGCGACCTCGGCGCTGCAGCCATGCGCCTCGGCGATGGCAGGTGCGAGTCGCCGCAGTTCCTCGGCCACCATCGCGCGGCGGTGCGGCGAGAGCGTGCGGATCGTTCCGAGCATTTCGGCGGTCTCGGGAATGATGTTGTTGGTCGTTCCCCCGGCGATCTTGGCGATGGTAATTACCGCAGGGTCGAACACCGAGACGCGGCGCGTCACCATGGTCTGGATCGCGCTGACGATGGCGCAGGCAACGGGGATCGGGTCGATACTGTCGTGCGGCATCGAGGCATGGCCGCCCGCGCCCTTGACGCTGATCGACAGGACGTCCGATGAGGCGAGCAGCGGTCCCGCGCGGCTCGCGAAGATGCCGTGCGGCGCGTTGGGCATGATGTGGAGCGCGAAGGCGGCATCGGGCAGCGGGTCGATCAGTCCATCTTCCAGCATGAAGCGGGCGCCGTGATGTCCTTCCTCGCCGGGCTGAAACATGAACATCACCGTTCCAGGAAGCCGGTCGCGCGCGGCGCACAGCAATTTCGCCGCCCCGACGAGCATCGCGACATGCGTATCGTGCCCGCAGGCATGCATGGCGCCCGACGTCTCCGAGGAGAAGTCGAGCCCGGTATCCTCGACGAGCGGCAGCGCATCCATGTCCCCGCGCAGCAGGACGGTCCGCCCGTTCGCGGGCCCTCGCAAAATAGCGACGAGCCCGGTCGTCGAAGGACCCTCGCGAAATTCGAGCGGAAGCCCGGCGAGCGCCTCCTTGATCTTCGCAAGCGTCTTCGGGTTCTGAAGGCCGAGCTCGGGCTCGCGGTGTATCGCGCGGCGAAGACCGACGAGATCGGGGAGTAGGGTTTGGGCCTCGGCGGGCCAGCTAAGCGTTCGCGTGTCCATCGAGGGAGTGTGCCGCGAAGCCCGGCTTCTGTCGAGGGACCACGGTGAGAGGGGATGGTGGGGACCGCGGCCCAAGAGACATTGAAAGCCTGTACGCCGTGAGCGCCGACCGTCCAGTGCTGCGGACCGTGATTATGCGCGAGATAGCCGACGAGCCAATGGCAGTGATTCGCGACTGCGACGCGTGCAGCCACGCCCCAGACTACCGATGCCCAGCCTCCGATCGCGTAGAAGCGTAGAACGACGGGCAATTGCTGCCAGCGCCAGTGGGCCTCGAGGCGCCGGTAGAAGTAATCGTCGATCGCGCGGAAGTCGAAGCGCGGCGGGCGATAGAGATCCGAGCCCGGGGCGACGAGACTAGCGCCCCCCAAATAATTGCCGCCCGGCGAGATCGAGCATGATTTCCTCGCTTCCTCCCCCAATGGCGTTGACGCGGACCTCGCGGTAGATGCGTTCGACCTTGCTGCCGGTGATGTAGCTCGCGCCGCCCAGGATTTGTGCGGCTTCGCGGGCGACCGCCTCGAGCATGCGGGTCGCCTGCACCTTCAGCATCGCGAAATCGGCCGGGCGGGCCCTGTTTTCCATGACCTGCCAGGCGGCGAGGTCGACCCATGCCTGTGTCGCCTCGATCTGGCGTTCCATATCCGCAAGCTTGATCCGGATCGACTGGTGGCCGACGAGCGGTTTGCCGAAGGTCTCGCGCTGCTGCGCCCATTCGGCGGCTTCCGCGAGGGCTACGCGAGCATAAGCGCAGCAACCCATCGCCATGCCGAGCCGCTCGCTGTTGAAATTGCGCATAATCCCGATGAAGCCGCCATTTTCCGGTCCTATCAGGTTCTCGGCCGGAACGCGAACATCGGAGAAGTGGATGGCGGCGGTATCGCTGCAGCGCCAGCCCATCTTCTCGAGCCGCGTGCGTTCGACGCCCGGGGTGTCCATCTCGATGAGCAGCAGCGAGATGCCCGCGGCCCCAGGCCCCCCGGTCCGGACGGCACAGGTCAGCCAGTCGGCACGCATTCCGCTCGTGATGAACATCTTGCCGCCATTGACCACATAATGGTCGCCATCCTTGAGCGCGGTGGTCTTGAGGTTCGCGACGTCGCTGCCGCCCCCCGCTTCGGTGATGCCGAGCGCGATGATCTTGTCGCCTGTAAGCACCGGCGGTGCGACACGCTCTTTGAGCTCCTTAGAGCCCAGGGCCAGGATCGGCGGCAGGCCAATGCCGTGGGTCATCAGCGAAGCCCCAAGGCCGCCCGCACCGACGGCCGCGAGTTCCTCGGTGACGACGAGGCTGTGAAAATTGTCGAAGCCTTCCGAATGGCCACCATATTCCTCGGGATAGCGCAGACCGAGGATTCCGGCTTCCGCCGCCTTTTTATGGAGCGCGCGCGGCAGCTCGCCTTCGGCCTCCCACCGGTCGATATGGGGTGCGATCTCGCGTTCCACGAAGCGGCGTACACTATGCGCAAGCGCATCGTGGGTGTCGTCATAAAAGGGCGAACGGGCGCGCCAATCGTCGAATGCGGTCATGGCGCGATGCTGGGCCGGATTGACGTAAGCGTCAAGTTGGGAGCTGAGCCGAGGCGCTTCCCTTCGTTCGCGCGCTCAACAGGGGCGTGGGCGATTGAAATTGGGGGTCGATTTCCTCGAAGCGGACCTTAATGTCGCCGCGCATGATCAAATTCTCCCTGCTCGCCGGCATTGCGGCCCTCGCCCTTGTTTCCACCCCAGCCGCCGCGCAGCAGTCGCCCGAGGCGGTCGCGGAGGCGGCGCTCAAGCGCGCCCCGGTGTTCGACGGGCACAATGACGTGCCCTGGGCGCTGCGCGGGCGGTTCGGAAACATGATCAACAGCTTCGACTTCGTTGATACGACCGGCACGGCCGAGCCCGACCGCGACCCGGCGCGGATCGCGATGCACACCGACCTCGCCCGGCTGCGCAAGGGGCATGTCGGGGCGCAATTCTGGTCGGTCTACGTGCCTTCGAACGACGATGAAGACGAGGCGGTGCGCCAGACGGTCGAACAGATCGATGTCATGAAGCGCCTGATCGCTCGCTACCCTGGAGAAATGGCTTTCGCGACCAACGTGGCTGAGCTTGAAAAAGCCATGAAGGCGGGCAAGGTGGCCGGGATGCTCGGAATGGAGGGTGGACAGTCGATCGGCTCGTCGCTCGCGGTCCTGCGCCAGATGTACGCCCTTGGTGCGCGCTACCTGACGTTGACACACGGACGGAACACCCCATGGGCGGACAGCGCGACCGACGCACCCAAGCATGATGGGCTCACCGATTTCGGTCGCCAGGTGGTCACCGAGATGAATCGCATCGGCATGATCGTCGACCTGAGCCACACGAGCCCGGCGACGATGAAGGATGCGCTCGCAGCGTCAAGGGCGCCCGTGATGTTCAGCCATTCGGGCGCGCGGGCGGTTAATGATCATCCCCGCAACGTCCCCGACGACGTGCTGCCACTTCTGAAGGCGAATGGCGGCATCGTGATGGTCGTCTTCCTTCCCGGATTCCTCGATCCCGCGGTGCGCGCACATGGACTCGACCGGGCCGCCGAGAAGGCGCGGCTCGAGGGGCAGTATCTTGGCGATCCCGATCGCGCGCTGGCGGCGCTGAAGGCCTGGGACGCCGCACATCCGGTCCCCAAAACGCAGATTTCCAGAGTTGCCGACCATATCGACCACATCAAGGCGGTCATCGGCGCTGACCATATCGGCCTCGGCGGCGACTATGACGGGATGGACTCGGCGCCGGAGGGGATGAACGATGTTGCGGGCTATCCTGCGCTCTTCACCGAACTCGCGCGGCGCGGCTATACGCAGGTCGAGCTCGAAAAGATCGCAAGCGGCAACATGCTCCGCGTGCTGAAAGGCGTCGAGGCCCATGCGGCGAGCCGGAAGCGCGAAGCGCCCATTGAAACGCCTGTGGCGAGGTAGAGCGCCGGCGAGGCGCCGCGCGCTTTCGCGGCGAACTCGCCGCTCGTCCATTGCGCCTACGAGATGATCAGGGTTACGGCGGGGGGCGTGGGCGCCTCGGTACGGCGATAGCGCGCAGCCAAGGCCGAGCGAGCAGCGAGCGCAGCTATTCATAGCCGATTGGGAGCGATTGGCCCGCCTGCAGCGCCCTCTGCCTCCGGCCCTTGGGCGATGGCCGATCCGACCCCTTGGCTGCCGCGCGGTCGTTCGGATCCTTGCTGCCTCCCCGCTGCTTGCCGCGAGGCCCTGATCCCCTCTTAACGGCCGATCGCGGCAAGCATCGCGTCGATGCTGGTGAATTTCTCGCGCGGGGCGCCCTCGATCGCCGCCTGGATCTCGGCCTCCTCGATGCGGCGCCAATCGCGGAAGGTCACTGGATCGATCCCGCGGCTCGCGAGCAAGGCGTCGAGGCCGGGGCGTCCGGCCTTTCCCGCACCGCGCCCGATTTCCTCCAGGAGCATTTCAGCGATGCGCGCGCCGTCGGGCTTGTTGGTGCCGATTGTCCCGGTCGGCCCGCGGCGCGCCCAACCGACGCAATAAAGTCCAGGGAGGATGCGGCCTTCGTCATTCGCGAAGCGACCGCGACCATGCTCATATGGCACGCCGGGAATCGGGGGAGTTTGATAGCCGATACAGCTCACGACGATCCCTGCCTCGATGGCGTAGGTTTCGCCAGTGCCGTGGCTTCGGAGATCTGCGTCGAGCTCGGTTCTTTCGACGATGACACGTTGGACGCGGCCGTCTCCCTCGATTGCCACGGGCATGGCAAAGAAATCGAAGTCGATCGTCACGGGTTTGGCAATCGGATTGGCGGCGAAGCTCCTGAGGTGGGTGACGGACTTTCGCATGCCGGGCTCAAGCATCGCGTCGTCACCCTCGGGCGGCAGATCGGCGGGGTCTACGCGCGGGCTAGCACGCTCGAGATGGCCGAGTTCTCCAAGCTCCTTGGGCGTCATCGCAATCTGGTGCGGTCCGCGTCGCCCCAGGATCTGGATGTGGCGCACCCCGCTGTGCGCCAATGCATCGCGCGCATGGGCGACGATGTCGCTGCCGGCGAACTCGCCGGGGGTCTTCGCCAGGATGCGCGCGACGTCGAGGGCGACATTTCCGTTTCCGATCACCGCGACGCCGGGGGCGTCGAGCGTCGGGTCGAGATCGGCAAAGTCGGGGTGGCCGTTGTACCAGCCCACAAAAGCGGCGCTCCCGATCACGCCCTTGAGATCGGCGCCGGGAATTTCGAGCGGGCGGTCGTTCGGCGCGCCGGTCGCGAGCACGACGGCGTCGTAGAGTTCCGTTAGCTCGTCAATCGTCACGTCGCTGCCGACCGAGACATGCCCCACGAAGCGGACATTGTCGGTGAGGGCGACGCCTTCATAGCGGCGGGAGACCGCCTTGATCGACTGGTGGTCGGGGGCGACGCCGGTGCGGATCAAACCATAAGGAACGGGTAGGCGGTCGATCACATCAATTGCGATATCGTCGGCCTTCTGCAGGGATTCGGCGGTATAATAGCCCGCCGGGCCTGACCCGACGATCGCGACATGACGCATCAGCCCACTCCTTCGGGGTGTCCGGCGCGAGATACCGCCCCCCACTTCATTGGCACCGATGCTAGCGGCGAAATGCGCAAGGGCAAGCGGCCTTGTGCACGAAGGCGCAGCGGCCTTGACAGGCGCGCCGCGCAATCATATTGCGCCCGCCTCATTGCCCCGTCGTCTAATGGTAAGACTACGGATTCTGATTCCGTCTATCGAGGTTCGAATCCTCGCGGGGCATCCAGATTTTCCTAACATCATTGATCGCACCGGCGAGAGCGGTACCCGCGGCAAATGGGAATGCAGCCGCGCCCCTTATGGTTCGCGGCTGCATAGTCTTCGGTTCCTGGGCCAGGGGATCCTGGACAAATGCTCGGCCCGAAATCGCCTACTTTGATTTTACGGCCGGAAGCTCAGGCTGCGAGCGTGAGACGGACGGCGAGGTTGCCACGCGTCGCGTGCGAATAGGGGCATACGACATGCGCCTGATCGACGAGCTCCTGCGCGAGCGCTGCGTCTACGCCTGGCAGCGCAATCGTGAGCGCGACATCGAGACCGAAACCTTCGCCGTCGTCCCTGGGGCCTATGCCCACCTGCGCGGTGACCCTCGCATCATCGGCAATCTGCACCTTGCGCTGGCTCGCGACGAATTTCAGGGCGCCGAGGAAACAGGCCGAATAGCCGGCTGCGAACAATTGCTCGGGATTGTTCCCCTCGCCTCCCGCTCCGCCGAGTTCTTTTGGGGTAACGAGATTTACGTGGAACGATCCGTCGGTGGTGGCGGCGGTTCCGGTTCGACCACCGGTGGCAGTGGCCTCGGTGCTATAAAGGATGTTCATCAGGGGTCTCCGTTATTGCGCGATAACCATTATCGCAATAAGTGATGAGTTATTCGGGATTGATTGGGCTGTCCAGCAAAAATTTATCGCGATATTTATTTTTTCGATACCATGCCTTATGGAGCGACAAAGGAGTGCATGATGACGAATGCCGATATCCCGCTCCCGCTCGAGGACCAGATTTGCTACGCGATCTATTCGGCCGGCATTGCGATCCAGCGGGTATATAAGCCGCTGCTCGACGAGATGGGGCTTACCTACTCGCAGTATCTGGTCCTCAATGCCCTCTGGCGCGAGGACGGGCAGGCCGTCGGCCGAATCGCCGAAGAGCTCGCGCTCGAATCGAGCACGCTGACGCCGCTGCTGAAACGCCTTGAAGCGGCCGGATTTGTCGAGCGCAGGCGCAATCCCGCGAACGAAAGGCAGGTCGTTGTCACGCTCACCGAAGCCGGACGCGCGATTCGCGCCCGTGCGGGGTGTCTCGGCGGCGCCCTTCTCGAGGCGTCGGGCATGGCGCCGGGCGACCTCGCCAAGCTCAACCGCGAGGTCAAGCGACTTCGCGACGCGATCTACGACAAGATCGGCGGGTGGAGCCCAGGGGCCTAGGCGGCGCGCCCGCGCGGCGCGCTTCCAAGCGTGACGAAAAAGGACTGCTGTTCGGCTTCACGCGAGCCCGTTTCCGGCCGCACCTGCGAAATTGCGCTGCGTGTCCCCACATCTGCGATCACACAAGGTCGGGCTTGAGGCGGAAGCGGCACCGAACGCCATCCGGCGGAAATTCGTGCGCTATGTCCGCAAAGGCAGGCAAGCGCGCGAGAAGCCTGGTACCGAGGCCGCGCCTTTGTGGCTCAGCAACTTCAGGGCCGCCGTGCTCGCTCCAATGGAAGCAAACCCCCGACCCGTCAGCGGGGTCCTCCCAGTGAATGGCGACCCGCCCGGACGGCTGTGACAGCGCTCCATATTTCGCGGCGTTCGTCCCGAGTTCGTGAACGGCAATGATCATGGGCGTGCAATGGCTTGGGGGGATAGAGACTTCTGGGCCCTCGAGCGTGATCCCGCCGTGGTCAGCGAAGGGCAAAAGGGCTTCCTCGACCAGCCACGCAAGCGGGCAGGGACCCCAGCCGGTGCGCGTGAGCAGATCCTGTGCCCGCGCCAGCGCCTGGATGCGCGGAAGCAGGCGCTCGAAAAACGTATCGGCGCTTTCCCCCTGCTTCTGGCATTGCCGCGCCAGCGCCTCGATGAGGGCGAGATGATTCTTCGCCCGGTGCCCAAGCTCGGTGGCAAGATTGCGCTCGCGCTCGATCGTAGCCTCCAGATCCACGACCGAGCGGCGCAGCGTTTGCGCAACCAGGATCATCAGCGTCGAAGCAAGGCCGAATAGGGCCGCGCTCAGGAGCGTTTGGGGTCCGCTCCAATTGGCCGCGAGCCAAACCCCCGACGCGATGTTCGCGAGCAGCGCTGATCCGATCGCAACCGCGGCCCCCGAACGCCAGCCGAGAAACACCGCAGCGAGGAGCACTGCCGGAAAATAGACGAGGTAGGGCAGCCGCGCGTCGAAGATCGGGTTCATCGCGACGCGGAGCAGCGTCGGGACCGCCAATGCGGCGACAATCCATCCGAGCGTCGCTGGAAGCGGCCGCGAGCCTTTCAGTATCGCGCGTTTGACGAAGTCGATCCGTGTCATATCTCACCCCTGAGACAAGATCGAAATTTTGTCAGTATGAAAACGTTAGATGGGGCCGAGTCAAGCGCGTGTGGACCTAGCGCGGGGCCAACTGGGAAGAAGGATAAGCAAGGCCCGGCGGCGCGATGGATCGAGGCCCTTGGCGCCGAGGGACGAGGGGGCGAGAAGGCGATGCGCGCCGAATCGGGGGCCAGCGAAGGGGCCGGCCCCCTGCCGGCCCCTTCGGCGTGATACGGGCGCCGCTCGGACACTGAGCGGCGATCGGACGTGCAGGAAGGTCAAAAGCGGAAGGCGACGCCGGCGCTCACGACCCAGGGATCGAGCTTGTGACGCGTCTTGAGCACCTCGACCCCGCCGGCATACCATGTCGCTGTCGGACGTAGCAGATAGCGTTTGGCGTCGATTGAAATCCCAAAGCCGCGATCGTTCAGCGGAATGTCGATTCCGGCCTGAAGTGCCGCGCCAAATTTGTCGCTCATCTTCTGCCGCGTCGCGCCGAGCGCCCGCGTCGTGGCGCCGGGCTTCTCGTCAATGAAGATGAAATAGCTCGGTCCTGCGCCAACATAGGGCCGAATGCCGCCTTCCTGGCCGAAATGATATTTGAGCGTGAGCGTCGCGGGGACGATATTCGCATCGGAAACGAGGGTCGCTTGGTCGAGCGCGCCGCGGCCGTCCACGTCGTGCACGGTAACCCCGGCGATGGTTTCAATCGACACGGCGCCGGACACGAAATATTCGATCGCGAGCGTCGGCGTGACATTGTCGTCGGCCTTCGATTGCGTGCCGGCGGGCAGGCCGATCTGGTCGTTCTTGATCGCGGTGATCTTGCCGTCAGGCGCGACCACGGTTCCCAATATCTTCACCTGCACGTCGCCGGTTTTAGCAGCAGCCGCGCCGGGCACGATCATCGCGAGAGCCAGCGCCGCGAGCGGGAGATGAGGGGCTTTCATTCGGGTTTCTCCTCTGTTGATGGAGACCCCATGAATGCGGCGCCAAATGACGGCATTGATCGGGCACAATTTTTTCTTTGACCTTCGTCAACCAGCGCCCCGCAGCGCGGCGGGCCGTGATGCCGGGGCCTCGCCGCCCCAAGGTCAACGGCGGAAAGACCAGGAAGTTCGGCGCCGAGGCAGGCCCTCATCGCAATTGTTTCCCGTCAGGGGATTAACGGCATGAAGCCGGTCAGGTCCCGGCCGCGAGGATCCGCATGGCCGTCGGCGCTCGCGGTAGGCGGCCGGATTTGCGACGAGGGAAAGGTCAACGAAATTTGGGTGCGCGGCAAGCCCCGCACGCGTTTTGAGGACCATTTACTTCAAGGCTGCCTTCGCCGGGCGCCTCCGGGACTTTAAGGGATGGAGAGTCACCATTCGAGCCAGTCGCCAGGCGCCAATGCATTGATCCGCATCGAAACGGGCTTGGCTGCCGCGTTGAGCGCGCCGAGCGGGGACTCGACTTCGGCATAACCGTCGGCGCCCCGCACGCCATAATGGATCGGTACGAGCCGCGCCGCGCCGAGGATCGCCGCCGCTGCGATTGCTTGCGAGGGGGTGAGCACCGCGGGGGCCTCGCTCGCCGGCTGGCGCCAGGAGAAGCGCGCCCCGTTGACCGGCAGAAAGGCGGCATCGAACGCGCCAAACTGGCGCCCGATCCGCCACCAGCTGCCGTGCATCATTGTATCGCCGCCATGGAATATCCGGCGGCCCCCGGCCGCGACGACCCACGACACCTGCGGATCACCATAGCCATCGGAGGCGGGGACCGGCGTTGCGGTAAAGTCCCCGAGAATCTGTGGCTCCCAGAGGGGGCTCGGCCGTTCGCGGACGCCCGGTGCGAGGCCGCTGAAGGGCGGGGTCTCGGCAGGATAGACAATTGTCCCCCTGCCCCGAAGCGCCGCTGCGATCGCCTTGGGGTCACTATGGTCGGGATGGCGATGGGTCACGAGGACGAACACATCGCCTTCGGCGTCATCGACCGGGATGATCGGGTCGGAAAGGGCCTCTCCCCACACTTCCTTGTCGATGAGCGGGTCGATGAACAGCGTTGCACCTGGGAGCTCGAGGCGAATTCCCGCCCAGGCGAGGCGCTGGATACGCAAGCTCGGGGCGGCGGCGGCGGCGGGGGAAATCGCAGCACAGAGCGCGGAGGCGATACTGCCGGCGAAGAGGCTTCTGCGGCTGATGAGGGAATACGGCATGGACGGGGTCAGGCGAGCAGGTTGAAGCCGATGAGACGCACGCCGATTTCGGTCCGCGGGCGGTGGCTGCTCCCTGGTCCGAAATGCAGATATGTTCCCGGGCCAAAGCGTTCTTTGCCCTCGATGAGCTCGCCCTCAACGACAAACACGTCTTCGCCTTGCTCGTCATGTTCATCGATCCATGGCCACTCGCTCCCCGGCTCCATCTCGACGACCCAGGTCCGGACGCCCGCGCGCGAAGGCAGGTCGCGGCGGATGCAGCCAGGACCCACCAGGACGGGGGCGCAGCCTTCAAAGGCAATGGGGGTCAGTCCCCGAGGCTCGACCATCATGATTCTCCAATCGACCCCCAGCTATCGGTCCGCCCGCGGCAGTGCTATATCGCTGATCGACATGTTCCTGTGCGTTGAGCTCACGGCTAGCTGCAACGGGCCCAGAGGAAAGATACGCCATGCTCGATATCCCGTCCTCCGACGCCGTCATCGCCGTGATCGCGTCCGCGCGGGGCGGTTCCATGACCGCTGCGGCGTCGGAGCTCGGTGTAACCCACGGCGCGATCAGCCGGCGTATCCAGCAAGTCGAACATTGGCTGGGCGCGCCCGTTTTTGAACGATTCGGGCGCGGGGTGCGGCTGACGGCGCAAGGGCAGATTTTCCTGCGCCGCGCCGAACGCTCGCTGGGGTCGCTCGCGGCGCTGCGCGGCGAACTCAGCACTCGGCGCTCGCGTGGCCCGGTCCGCATCTCGACGCTGCCCTCGGTCGCACGCCTGTGGCTGATGCCGCACCTCCCCCTGATCGAGGCTCGCATGGGCGCCGGGCTCGTCGAGATAGTCTCCGACCATCGCATTGTCCGTCTTGATGCGCGCGAGGCGGACGTTGCGATCCGCTATGGCAGCGGCGCCTGGCCGGGATGCGCGTCAGAGCTCCTGTTTTGCGACAATATCGTCCCCGCGGCCTCCCCCGCGAACGCGCGGGCGCTCGCGGGATGCCGCGCGGCAGACCTGCTCAATGAAACCCTGATTGTCGACGGTGACGGGGCCGACTGGCGGCAGTGGTGCCGCGCGGCGGGGGTGCAATATACAGAAGCAGGGGCGCGGCGCCGGTTCCTCGATTATGATCTGGCGGTCGAAGCCGCGCGGCAGGGGCTCGGGGTGATATTGTTGCGGCTGCCGCTCGCCGCGCGGGCGCTTGCCGACGGCTGGCTTTCGCCGTTACCGCTTCCCGAAGTCGTTTCCGGTCGCGGACATTATCTGGTCACGCGCCTCGGCGAGCAGCGACCGAAGATACTTGCCCTCCTTGACGCGGTGAAAAGCGTGGCGGGCAAAGGGGCGGCCGGACTGTAAGGCGCCCCGAGCCGCGAGCGGGTCGGCAAGAACGGCCGCTTCGCTGGCGAGAATGACCAAGGCGGGACGCCGTGCTTTCGCGGCGGAAG
Organism: Sphingomonadales bacterium; assembly: GCA_044508875.1. GTDB lineage: Bacteria > Pseudomonadota > Alphaproteobacteria > Sphingomonadales > Sphingomonadaceae > Sphingopyxis > Sphingopyxis flava_A. Next base: position 66,978 of record JBIQHE010000016.1, read on the forward strand.
GGTTTAAGGAGAAGGCCCCGCCGGGCGTGCCGGCGGGCCTTCGGCGTCTCAGAATAGTCCCGGGAGTTCGCGTTGGGCGGTCGTAGGCTGCGCGGGCACAAGCATCTCGGGTGTGGGCGCGGGGCTGCCGGTCGTGCGGCTCGACGAGGCCGAGCGCGTGTCGGCGATCCGCGCCGTGCAGCTTTGGCCCGACAGAAAGTCGATGGCGGTGCGAACCGAGGCCTCGCGCGGGTCTCCGAGCGGGAAGCTGAGGTCATCCTCGGCGGCGCAGCTGTTCGGGATCTTGGAGGCGAGACCGTTATAATAATCGCCTTGGCCGTTGGCGTTGGCCAGGGCGAAGGCGATCACCCGCATCCGGTCGTCGCACGATGCCTTGTCGAGCGCGATCTGACCCACAGGTTTGCCATAGGTGTTGCTGCCCACGAGCGTCATGTTGGTGCCAAGATAGGGAAGCATGCCGTTGATCACCAATTCGCTCGCCGACGCCGTTGAGCCTGTGCCGATGAAGGCGAGGCGTGTCGGTGCGATTGACTGGGGCTGCGCGGTAAAGAAATGCTGGCTGTTCTCGAACGACTTCTCGGGCCGGAACTTGATCTCGTCGAAGAGGTCGCTCGCGTTGCGATTACGCCCGAGAAGGTCGCCGAACAGCTCGGCGACCGAGACGAGCCCGCCGCCATTATAGCGCAGGTCTACGATGATGTCGCTCACGCCCTCGTCGCGGAAATTCTGGAAGGCGGTGCGAAGCTGCGCGTTCGCCGACGTGATGAAGGTACGCAGGTTGACATAGCCGTAGCGGCGTCCGCCCTCGGTGATGATTTTTGCGCCGTAGCGGTCCGATACGGGGTCGATATCATAGTCGGCCTTGGTAACCGTGACGTTGCGCGTCCCCGAGGCGTCGGTAATCCTGAGCACGCGCGTCACCCCCGCCTCGTCGGGGCCGAGCGCATCGATCAGCCCCGCCGTGCCTTCGGCCGCGACGATGCTCGCGGTGGTGCGAAGATTGCTGCCGCTCGTACCGATTGCCGAGATTTCGGCACCCCGGTCGATCCCCGCCCCAAGGGCCGGCGCGCCCTCATAGGCTTCGGCGATGATGATGCGCTGGGTGAAAGGGTTGTAAGTGAGGCGAACGCCGAAGCCGGCGCTCGACCCGCTCGCATAATAGGCATCTTCCTCGGCAATCGAGGTGATGTACGTGAAATAGCGATCCTTGCCCTGCGCGCGTGCTGGTGCGAGCAACGCGTCGATATAGCCTTGGACGTCGCTATAACTCGCCGGGTTGACGTTAGCGGCGACGTCGCTTGGGAACAGATACCATTCGTCGATCACGGACTTGGCAAAGGCCTGGCGCGACGACAGGGTGCAGCCAGCGGTTGGCGTCGGAGTCGGCGAAGGCGTCGGGGTAACGGTGACAGGGGGTGCGCTACTGTTCCCGCCCCCTCCGCCACCGCACGATACCAGCATCAGCGCCGCAATCGTTACGGCGGCGATGCATTTGCCCGACCCAATCATCCTCGCTCTCCCCGTTTCGGTCCGCTGCTTGCTCAAGCTAGCGGACCATTTCCTCTGTCCCTGCCGCACCCGGATCCTCGCTGCGACCCTTGAACCCCTGCGCGATAACATAAAGCTCGGGCGATCCCTTGCGGCTTGCGGGCGGTTTGGCGTGCTTGACGGTGGCGAAATGGCGTTTCAGCAGCGTCAGAAGTTCCCGGTCGGCGCCGCCCGCAAACACCTTGGCGACGAAGGCGCCGCCGGGAAGCAGGTTCTGAACCGCGAAATCGGCGGCGGTTTCCGCGAGCGCAATGGTGCGCAAATGGTCGGTTTGCGGATGGCCGACGGTGTTCGCTGCCATGTCCGATATGACGAGGTCGGGCGCGCTGCCGAGCGCGTCGAGCAGCGCAGCCGGGGCTGCGTCATCCATGAAGTCCATCTCGAGGATCGCGACACCCTCGATGGGCTCGCAGGCCAGCAGATCGATCCCCGACACCCGCGCCCGCGGGTTCGCCTTGCGCACCACCTGCGACCAGCCGCCGGGCGTTATGCCGAGGTCCACGACGGCGCGTGCCTTCTTGAGAAGGCCGAACTTCTCGTCGAGCTCGAGCAGCTTGTAGGCCGCGCGCGAGCGATAGCCTTCAGCCTGAGCGCGGCGGACATAGGGATCATTGAGCTGCCGCTGCAGCCAGCGCGTCGAGGAGGCGGTGCGCCGCCGCGCGGTCTTCACCCGTTCGTGCAGTCCGCCGCGTCCGCTACCGCCCCCGCTGCCTCCCTTGCGGCTCATTTACGATACTCCCGGCGGATCACAGGGACCGTGCGGCCTTGTCCCGCCAGGGTGCGCAAAATGCCTTCGCGAATGCCGCGGTCCGCCACACCGACCCGCGCCGCGGGCCAGAGATCGATGATGCTCTCGAGGATCGCGCAGCCGGCGACGACGAGATCAGCGCGTTCGCGGCCAATGCAGCCGATCTCGGCGCGATCGGCGAGGCTCGCCTCAGCAAGTCGGCGGCTGATGGCCCGCATCGCATCGGCCGGGACAACCAGCCCGTCCACCGCGCGGCGGTCATAGCGCGGGAGGTCGAGGAATACGCTGGCGAGCGTCGTTACCGTGCCGCTGGTCCCAAGGAGGCGCAGCGGTTCGCCCGCGAAGCGTGACGCGCGTGCCGCGAAGGCGGCAAAGGCATCGCGCGTCACTGCGCGCATCTGGGCGTAGCTTGCCTGCCGGGCTTCGAGGCTGTCCTCGGCGGGGGGAACATGTTCGGTGAGGGACACGACGCCCCAGGGCACGCTGATCCAGTCACGGATCGCGATCTCCTGGCCGTCCGAGTCGACATGCATCAATTCGGTCGACCCGCCGCCGATATCGAAGATCAGCGCGGGGCCGTCGCCGGGCTCCATCAAATTGTGACAGCCGAGGGCCGCGAGCCTGGCCTCTTCGGCCGCCGAGATGACATCGAGCACGATGCCGGTCTCGCGCCGCACCCGGCTCGCCAGTTCGTCGCAATTGGCCGCGCGGCGGCAGGCTTCGGTCGCGACCGCGCGCGACAGCGTCACGTGGCGGCGACGCAGCTTGTCGGCGCAGATGGCGAGCGCGTTGACCGCGCGGTCGATCGCTGCCTCGCTGATACGCCCGCTCGAGTGTAGCCCCTCGCCAAGACGAACGATGCGCGAAAAGGCGTCGATCACGACCAGCTCGCCATTCTGCGGCCGGGCGATCAGCAGGCGGCAATTGTTGGTGCCGAGATCAATCGCGGCATAGCTTTTGGGCCGCGTGAAGGGGGTGGGGCGGAGCCCGGGGGCACCCGTCTTTCTGCTCTTCGTCACCGCTGCACCGGTGCGCGGCGGTCGCCCTGTTGGCGCTGCCATTTGCCGCATGGCTATTTTGACCTGTCTACTCACGCGCCCGCATGGTCGCGGACGTGCACTTGGCGGCGAGATTAGGCGGGGGCGACGATGATGGCAAGTTGCATCGCGGGGAAGCTGGGCGCGCAAAGAAAACCCCCCGCCGCGCAAAAGCGGGCGGGGGCAGAAACTGGGCAGTTCTTGGAGTTCGGGTCTGGCCTTAGCGGCAGCCGTCATTCCCCTTGTCGATCGCGCGGCCAGCGATGGCCCCGATCGCGCCGCCGATGATCGTACCGACGGTCTTGTCGCCGCGGCCGGCGATTTCATGGCCGGCAAGGCCCCCTGCCACCGCCCCGATGATCGTCCCGCCGGTGCCATTGTCACACTGGCGATAGTTACGGCGATCGTTGCGGTTGTTGTAATAGCGGCGATCGGCGCGGCGATCGTAACGGCGGTCATAGCGGCGGTCGTTGCGATCATAGCCCGCATAATAGTTCGAATAGCCGTTGCGGTCGTAATAGCCGGTCTGCGCAGCGGCGGGCGCCGCCATTCCCAGCGTCGCGGTCGACATCAGGGCGGCGATGGAGAGTGTCATCATCTTTTTCATCGTCTTTCTCCTTCTTCCTTCTTGGGCCCTTCCTGGGGGCGGTGGATCGATGAGGCTGTTCTGCGTGATTCGCTTTGAGCCAGGTCTGAACACCGATGTCGGCGTTCGTTCAGCTTCGGTTGCCTGAGGTTCAGTTTCGCAAAGGGGCGTGCGCCCTTTCCTTTGGCGGCCCGCCCCTCTACGTCGGCGCCGATGCGCCGCCTTTTCTTTGCTGCCTTGATCTTTGCCCTTCTCGGTCCCGTGCCTCGGACGGCGATGCGCTTTCCGGTCAACGACTATCAGCAAGCGGTGACGGCGCGCCCTCTCGACTTTGCAGAAGAGGCGTCGGGGATGCTCCGCTTCGCGCGCGGCTGGCATCTCACAAGTCCGCACAGCCGCTTTGGGGGGCTGTCGGCGGTCGCGGTGATGGCGCCAGGGCGCTTTCAGTTCGTCGCTGACACGGGTTACTGGACGCGAATGACGCTGCGCCCCAGCGGCGAAGTTGCAGCCTTCCATATTGCCGCGCTGCCCACGCCCGGCGGGCAGCGGCGCAAGAAGTCTATGATCGACGCCGAGGCGATGACCTATGACCCCGCATCCGGGAGAACCCGGGTGGCGTTCGAGAGCATAAACGAGATCTGGCGCTTTGATCGCGGTCTGAAAGGGATCGAGGCTCGCACGGCTCCGGCGGCGATGCGGCACTGGTCAGCCTATGCGGGTCCCGAATCAATGGTCCGCCTCGCTGACGGCCGGACGATCCTTTTCCGCGAGGCGCCCGGTGATGACCCGCGCGGGTCCGAGGCCCTCCTCTTCACCGGCGATCCCACGATGGCGGGCCCGCCGCCGCTCCGCTTTTACTACGACGCCGAGGGCAAGGGGTCGCTCAGCGACGCCGCGCCGCTGCCCGATGGACGCATCCTTCTCGTCCATCGCCGGCTCGGATTTCGTCCGGTGTTCACCACGATCCTCGGCCTTCTCGACCCTGCGAGCATTGCGCCCGGCAAAGTCGTGCGCTCGCGCGAGATCGGAAGGGTTCCAAGACCACTTGCCGATAATTTTGAAGGGGCTGCGGTCGAAGCTCGCGGCGGCCGCACCTGGCTCTGGCTGGTATCCGATGACAATTTCAACAGCTGGCAGCGAAGCCTGCTGCTGCAATTTGAGCTCGTCGGCATATCCGACAGCAAAAAGGCCGCGCGGTAGCCCGGCGGCCTGATTGCATCGGCGAAATCGGTGTGGGCTCAGGCGGCGGCTTCGGCCAGCTTCTTCGCCACTTCCTTCTTCACCTTGCGGGCGTTGGCCGACAGCTGGTCGTCGCTGGTCTTGAGCAGCCAGTTGTCAAGGCCGCCATTATGCTCGACCGAGCGCAGGCCGTGGGTCGACACGCGCAGCTTCACACCGCGACCAAGGGCGTCCGAAAGCAGGGTCACATTCTGCAGGTTGGGCAGGAAGGTGCGCTTGGTCTTGTTGTTGGCGTGGCTGACATTGTGGCCAACCTGGCGACCCTTGCCGGTCAGTTCGCAAATGCGCGACATGATGCTCTTCCTCGTCAAAAAATTTCGGGTCGGCGTCCGGACGCTTCCCGAAAAACGGGGAAGGGCGGGACCGGATGGGCCGGGAAAGGCGCGCGCTTATCGGCTTGCCGGGGATTCGTCAAGCGATTAGCGGTAGGAAATGTCCCGTTTCCCCATGCCCGAACCCATGCGCCGCGCGCTCGATCTCGCGCGGATCGCCGCCGATTGGGGCGAGGTGCCGGTGGGCGCAGTCGTTGTCAAGGATGGCGCGATCATCGCCGAAGGCCACAATTGCCCGCGCGAATCGCATGATCCAACGGCGCATGCCGAAATCGTCGCGATCCGGGCGGCGGCGGCAAAGCTTGGGAACGAACGCCTCGCTGGCTGCGACCTCTATGTGACGCTGGAACCTTGCGCGATGTGTGCGGGCGCGATCGCTAACGCGCGTATCGCGCGGCTCTATTATGGTGCCGATGACCCGAAGGGCGGCGGGGTCGTTCACGGCCCGCGAATCTTCGCGCAGCCGACGGTTCACCATCGGCCGGAGATTTACGACGGCATCGGGGGAGGCGAGGCGGCGGAACTGCTGCGCGATTTCTTCGCGAAGCGGCGGTAGCCGATCGGATTTATCGAGGGACGCGTCCATCGGGCGGCCTTCGGGGGCCTATCCGATGGGCGCCTCATCCTTGCTGCCCGGTTCCTTGCCTCTCAGCCGCCTAATACTTCCTCCACCCACGCCGGCACGAGAGCGGTGGCGGGGCCATGGCGGGCCTCGTCGAACCAATAGCTGCCCTCGCTCGGCTCGAGGTTGAGCTCAAGCGTCCGGACGCCATTGGCGCGGGCTTCACGGACGAAGCCCGCGGCGGGATAGACGGCCCCTGACGTGCCGATCGATACGAACAGGTCGGCGTGGTTGATCGCATGGTATATCTCGTCCATCCGATAGGGCATCTCGCCGAACCAGACGACGTCGGGGCGCAGATATCCGGCCATGCCGCACGCGGGGCAGCCGGGGCGATCGATCAGCGGGCCGGTCCACGGGCTTCGCTGGTCGCACGCGGTACACCAGGCGTTGAGATGTTCGCCGTGCATGTGGATCAGCCGCTTCGCGCCCGCGCGCTCATGCAGGTCGTCGATATTCTGCGTCACGATAAGCAACTCGCCCGGCCATGCGGCATCGAGCCGGGCCAGAGCCACATGCGCGGCATTCGGAGATTTTTCCTGGATCGCGGCGCGCCGCGCGTCGTAAAAGCGATGGACGAGGTCGGCGTCACGTACGAACGCCTCGGGGGTTGCGACATCCTCGACGCGATGCTGTTCCCACAATCCGCCCGCGTCGCGAAAGGTGTCGATGCCGCTTTCTGCCGACACGCCGGCGCCTGTTAGAATGACGATATTCCGAATCGAAGACATGGGCCCCATATCTGCTCGCATCCCGGTAAAGTCGAGATGCGCTGGAAGCTGCCAGAGCGCAGCGCGCGCGGAGCGGGACGGAGAGCCCCCGGCCATCCCCCGCGTCGCCGCGTTCATGATTTCGGCTGTGTATCTCGACTTCGCCTGAGGCGGGGGGCTAAAGGGGGCGGAAAGAGAGGGGACGCATAATGACCAGTATCGGTATCATTGGCAGCGAGGGCCGGATGGGCGTAGCGCTGGCCGCGGCGATATCGGAGGCGGGGCAGCGCAGCTGCGGGGTCGACAAGGGCGGCAATGTCGCGAAGCTGGCAGCGGCGGCCGACGTGCTCGTCGATTTTTCGTCACCCGGGGCGCTGGAATCGACGCTCGATGCCTGCATCGCGGCGAAAAAGCCGATCGTCATCGGCACGACCGGGCTCGAGGAGCGCCACCATTATCTGATCGACGATGCCGCAAGCGACATTGCCGTGCTCCAGACCGGCAATACCTCGCTTGGCGTCACCCTGCTTGCGCATCTGGTTCGCGAGGCGGCATCGCGGCTCGACCCCGAATGGGACGTCGAGATTCTGGAGATGCACCATCGCGGCAAGGTCGATGCGCCAAGTGGCACCGCGATGCTGCTGGGTGAGGCGGCGGCCGCGGGCCGCGGGATCGAGCTTGCCAAGTGCTCCGAGCGCGGGCGCGACGGTGTTACGGGTGCGCGCGGCCACGGCAAGATCGGCTTCGCGAGCCTGCGCGGCGGCACCGTCGCGGGTGATCATGAGGTGATCTTTGCTGGCCCTGAAGAGATGATCACCCTGTCGCACCGCGCCGAGAACCGCATGATCTTTGCGCGCGGTGCGGTGAAGGCGGCGCTGTGGCTCATTCATCAGAAACCGGGGCGCTACGCCATGCCGCAGGTGCTGGGGCTGTCGTGAAGGCGATGACAAGGGCGGAGATTTTCGAATTCTTCCGCCGCCTTGCCGACCTCGATCCCGACCCGCAGACCGAGCTTGTATATGGCAACACCTTCCAGCTGCTCGTCGCCGTCGTGCTCTCGGCGCAGGCGACCGACGTCGGGGTGAACAAGGCCACGCGCAAGCTCTTTGAAGTGGTGAAGACGCCGCAGCAAATGCTCGAACTCGGCGAGGAGGGTCTGAAGGAGCATATCAAGACCATCGGGCTGTTCAATGCCAAGGCGAAGAATGTCATCGCGCTGTCTCACATTCTTGTCCGCGATCATGCGGGAGAGGTTCCCGCGGAGCGCGATGCTCTCGTCGCCCTGCCCGGCGTGGGACGCAAGACGGCCAATGTTGTGATGAACTCGGCATTCGGGGCGGAGACTTTCGCGGTCGACACCCATATTTTCCGCGTTGGCAACCGGACCGGCCTTGCCCCGGGGAAAACGGTGCTCGCCGTCGAAAAGCAGCTCGAAAGGAAAGTGCCGGCCCCGTTCCGCATCGGCGCGCACCACTGGCTGATTCTCCACGGCCGCTACATCTGCAAGGCGCGTACCCCTGAATGCTGGAGGTGTCCGGTCGCCGATATCTGCCGCTACAAGCCCAAGACCCTGGCGCCCAAAGTGAAAAAGACGGGGTGAAGGCGCGGCTGTCGCGGCGAAGCCTCGCACGTGCTTCGCCCGCAGCAGCGCGGCGGCAAAATTTCAATGGGCCTGCCTTGCCTCCTTCCGGCAAGCATTCGCGCTTGCCGTCAGCTGGAGATGCGCCATAGTCCTGCCATGCGCAACGTTACCGCTCCGCTCGCCCTCGCCGCTGCGCTCATCGCAGCGGCGCCTGTACTAGCCAAGCCTGCCGATCCCGCGGCGGCCAAGAAGATCCTGATTGACAGCGTCGCCATTCCGACCGTCGAGGGGCGGGGCAAGGTGCCCGAGCTTGCGGCCTATTATGCGGGAGTGCTCAAGGCCGCGGGTTTCTCCGACGCCGATATCGAGATCACGCCAATCGGCGAAACGGCGAGCTTTGCGGCGACGCTGAAGGGCAGCAGTGGCGAAAAGCCGATCCTGCTTCTTGGCCATATGGACGTGGTCGAAGCCGATGCGAAGGACTGGACCCGCGACCCCTTCGTTCCGGTCGAGGAAAATGGCTACATCTTCGGCCGAGGGTCGGAGGACAACAAGTTTGATGTCGCGATGATGGTCGCGACCCTCGCACAGCTCAAGAAGGACGGGTTCAAGCCCAGGCGTTCGATCATCCTCCTGCTTTCCGGCGACGAGGAAACCGCGATGGTCACGACGCAGGCTCTCGCCGCAAAATATAAGGACGCCGAATTCGCGCTGAACGGCGACGGCGGCGGCGGACTGATTGGCGAAGACGGCAAGCCCCAATATTACGCCCTGCAGGCGGGCGAGAAGACCTACGCCGATTTCACGCTCGAAGTGACAAACCCCGGCGGCCACAGCTCGCGACCCTCGGACACCAACGCGATCGTCCAGCTAGCGAATGCGCTGGCGAGGGTTGGTGCCTATCGGTTCGCGGCGCAACAAAATGAGCTCACCAAGATCGGCATGCCGATTGTCGCTGAACAGGTCGGCGGGGATATCGGCGGGGCGCTGAAGGCCTTTGCCGCTGACCCTGCTGACGCAAAGGCGATTGCCGCCATTCGCGCCGACCCCGAATATGTCGGGCAGATCGGTACGACCTGCGTGCCGACGCTGGTCAAGGGTGGCCATGCCGAGAATGCGCTTCCCCAACGCGCGACCGCGAACATCAACTGCCGCATCTTTCCGGGCGTGAGCGTCGAGGCGGTGCGCGCCGAACTGGAAAAAGTGATCGCCGATCCAGGGGTTGCGGTGAAAACCGACCCCGAGGCGACAGCGAGCGACGCGTCGCCGCTTCGCGCCGACGTCATGGCGGCGGTGACGAAGGCGGTGCACGCACGCGCGCCGGGCCTCCCGATCATCCCGGCGATGAGCGCGGGGGCAACCGATAGCCTCCACTTCCGCGCGGCGGGAGTACCGAGCTACGGGGTCGCCGGGCTATTCTCCAAGGCGAGCGACAGTTTTTCGCACGGTCTCAACGAACGCATTCCCGTCGCCGCGATCGCCCCGGCGCTCGCGCATTGGGACAGCCTGCTGCGCGACCTGTCAAAATAGCTGGTCCCGCGCGTGCGAAGCCGCCGCCCCATGGTGGCGCTGGTCGCAATCGATAATGCCGGGGTCCGTAGCATCAGGGCCGCTCGCGTTCGCGGCGCCTTCTTGGCTCCCGCCATTGATGCTGATGCTTGAACTTGCTGCTGTGCCGCCCCCTATGTTAGGCGCTTGGCCAGATGGAGCGGTGCATGCAGATCAGAATAAGCGAGGCGCCGCTGCGCCGGTCCGGGATGTTCCATGTCTGACCGCACGCGGAAGATGGTCAAATTCGGCGGGCTGGAAAGCGCTCGCTGGCTCCGGTCCGAGATACAATATCGTTTGGCTCGCACCGGCGCGACGAAGCACCGTAAAATATGGCGGATCGCCATGATCAGCGACAGGGACGCCTGGTGCAGCGATCAACAGCTCAATCCCTTCGACGAGTTCAGATCGCGTCTGCTCGAGGATTTCGGGATCTCGTTTCAGCAAATCTATCTGGATGGGCTGGGGCGCTTCCCCCCGCTGCCCCTCGGCTTGTTCGACATCGTGATGGTCAAACTATCCTATCGCACCGATGCTGCGAGGGCCGTCAAGATCGTCACCGACCTCAAGAAAGAGATCGGCAGCACCCCCTTGGTATATATGGACGGCGACGATGACATTTGCGTCCAATGGGGAGATGTCGTTACCGCATGTGACTTGTATGTGAAGGAACATGCGTTTGCGGATAGATCAAAATATAAGATCGCGTTCCAGGGGAAAAGCAATCTCCACGAATATGCGATAACCCATCACGGTCATGTCCTGTCGGGTGACGATTACAGCCGGCCCGACCAGGAGCCCCTCATAATCCACCATAGCGGCGTGGTTCGAGACGAAGATCTCGGAAAGATCGTCGTTGGGTGGAATATGGCCCTTGCAAAGGATATTCTGGAACTCTGGAGGAAGGTCAGGGGCCAACCGCCGGTTGAGAAGAAAATCGACTGCGCGTTCCGCGGTTCGGTGAAACTCAACACCATAACCGGCTACATGCGCCGCGACGCCTCTGCACATCTGGAAAATCTCAGCAAACGTTTCAACATCAGGGTGTCGGCGTCCCATGTGCCGCTCGATGAATATTACAAGGAACTGATGGAAAGCCGGATTTGCGTCAGTCCCTTCGGTTTCGGCGAACTTTGCTGGCGTGACTTCGAAGCGGTCCTATGCCGTTCGATGCTGATCAAGCCGGACATGAGCCATATCGAAACGTCGCCCAATATTTTTCACCCCCATATCACCTACATACCTGTAAAATGGGACCTTTCTGACTTGGAGGAGGTTTGCGCCTATTACCTCGACCATGAGGAGAAACGCCGCGAGATTGCAGAGAATGCCTA
>JBIQHE010000053.1:0-11950 GCA_044508875.1 Sphingomonadales bacterium
CCTCACTCTTACATAAGTGTGAGGAACTGTCCGGTCATTTTGGGGGCCGCTTCACAGTTCGCTTTTGTGCTCGGGATCTTCATCCAAATTGGCTGAGACTACACGCCCGGTCCGCGAGCAGATAGAGCACATTTCCTATGAGCAGTGCATCAACTGCAATTGTCACATACCGTTGTGGGCCTTACGAAATACGAAAGGCTATGGTGCAATCACGAGACCGGCGATAACCAGTGCCAATGATCGGGGGCAACTCAAACTTTGCGTTTCTTCAGAAACTTGAGCCTCAGGGCTATCGCCTTGGGCTGCTAGCCGAGCGCTACTTTACCGAAGATCCCAACACGTGCTTGATCAAGCTTCGCCAGCTTTCTGAACTCATCGCACAACTGACAGCTTCCCGCTTCGGGCTTGAGGTTTTCCCGAATGACAATTTTGCCGAGGTACTTCGGCGCTTGAAGTTCGAATGCAGTCTTCCGCGTGAAGTTGGCGACCTGTTTCATTCGCTGCGCATCGCCGGGAACCAGGCTGCCCACGGAAGTGCTGATGATCATGCCGCGGCGCTAAATGGGCTCAAGCTCGCTCGCCAGCTCACCATCTGGTATTCTCGGACCTTCCATAATCAATCCGAGAAATTCGGCTCGTTTGTTCCCCCGGAGCGGCCCACAGACGCAAATGCCGCACTTGGCCAAGAGTTGGATCGCCTTAAGGCCGAACTCGCCGCTACACAGACCGAGGCGGAGCGTCTGAAAGCCGAGGCTGCCGCAGCCGAGGCCGACCGGAAGTCGGCGGCTCAAGCTGCTGCAGCAGAGCGGCAAGAGCGCGCGATCTGGGAAGCATTGGCAGAAGAAGCAGACCAAGGACGCTCAGAACTTGCAGAGCAGCTCAAATCTGCGCTGTCGTCAGCCCAGAGCATCAATGCCCCTGCGCCAGAGATTGTGACCGAACTGGCAAGAGACGCTGTTGAGCAGATAAATCTGGACGAGGCGGGCACCCGTGCCTTGATCGACCAACAGCTGCGTGGTGCAGGTTGGGAGGCCGATACTCCAACGTTGCGCTACTCGAATGGCAGTCGCCCGATCAAAGGGTGCTATCGGGCGATTGCCGAGTGGCCAACGATGACAGGCCCTGCCGATTACGCCCTGTTCTGCGGGTTGACGCTGGTCGGGACGATCGAGGCCAAGCGCCGTAATCGCAACGTTATGGCGGTCCTGCGCCAAGCCGAACGCTATGCCTCGGACATTCACATGCAAGAGGCTGAGTTCGCAGAAGGCGGACCATGGCTAGAATTCAAGGCACCATTCGCCTTTTCAACCAATGGCCGCCCGTACCTCAAACAGGTGGAGGCGCTATCCGGCATCTGGCGTCGTGACCTACGCGATCCCAATAATCCCGCCGAAGTCTTGGCGGGTTGGCCATCGCCGAAGGGGCTGTTGGAACGCTTGGCAGTAAACAAGCAGACGGCTCAACAGGAACTGGCGGCTCAGCCGTTTGATTTCGGCTTCCCCCTTCGTCATTACCAGCGGGAAGCGATCCAAGCCGTTGAGGCCGCCTTGAGCGAGAATCGCAATGCAATGCTGGTCGCGATGGCAACCGGCACGGGTAAGACCAAGCTCGCGATTGCGATGCTGTACCGACTGATCTCGGCCATTATTCGCCGGTCGGAGAGAGGAAGAAAGACAGGAAATGTGTATCGGACCAGCCACTCTTTTTCCCGGCGGCAAGCGCTGCGATATCCAGTCTCGCCTGCCGCACGATCGTCAGGCGCCGTGACGGGATGACGTAGAGGCGCTGGTCGCCTGCGCCTGCCGCGACGACCAGGTCGGCCGGGAGCGTTGGCGCATGCGCAACGATGTCCGTCGAGCGCGTCACAGGATCGTCGGAGGGACTCGCTCGCGGAAGCCACCAGGTCAGGCCATAGGCGGGGTTGGCATCGCTTCCTTTGAACAACTCGGCCAAGGCCGCGGGATCGACAAGCGCCTTGCCGTCCTGCGTGCCGCCGCGGCGCACGAATTCGCCGACTTTTGCCCATTGCTCTGCGGCGAGTACCAGCCCCTGCGGCATCAGAGGCGCGCCATCCGGTCCATTGCGCCAATCGCCGATCGTCACTCCGACCGGGGTCAGGATGCGGCGCTCGAGATAGCGGCGCGGATCGGCATCAAGGCTTGCGGCGGCCAGCTTGCGGCGTATAATCTCGCCGATTATCTGCATCGGCGCGGGGCCATATTGGAATTTCGTGCCGGGATCGGCGGCGAGCGGGGCGTTCACCGAGTCGAGATAACCCCGTGGCCGACCGACGGTCGACGCCTGTCCACTGGTCATCGCCAGCAATTGCCGGATCGTGATCGCGGCCTTTTTTGGGTCCTCGCGCCATTCGGCGAGCGTGGCCGACGCAGGTTCGTCGAGCGTGAGCAGCCTGTCCTGGACCGCCGCTGCCGCCATCAGGCCCACCAGGCTCTTGGTCCCCGACCAGAGTTCCTGCGGTGTCGAGACGCCATCGGAGGAGCAGCGGACCTTCCCGTCCTCGAGGACGAGCACGGCGACGCCTTGATGCGCCGACGAATAGGCCAGCGCCGCGGCACAGCCGGGAGCGGGGGCGGCCTGCACCGCCGGGGCTGCTGCGCAGCCCGCGAGCAGGAGAAGGGGGGCAATGCGTTTCAAATCCGGCTCCTGATTCCGATGCTTGTTTTTATCATTATTATCGATAATATTCCGAACTTCAATGATCGTTTGCTCCCGTGTTTTCCCGATCTAGGATGGCACCGGCAGACAGGGAGCCGAACGGGTGGAAATGGCCGCGACGAAGACCGACGACGAGCAGGCGCCGACACAGGACCGGGTTATCGCACGGTTGCTGACCGACGACATCGTCGAATGGCGGATTCCGCCGGGATCGTGGCTGCGCGAGCGTGAGATTGCGGCGCGCTTTGGAGTCAGTCACGCACCCGTTCGCGAAGCCTTTCGGCATCTCGCGAGCATCGGGCTGGTCAAGGTCGTGCCCTGGCGCGGCGCTTATGCGATCGACGTCGACGACCATGGGGCGGATGAGATCTACGAGCTGTGGAAAGCGCTCTTCGGGGTCGTTTGCCGCCTCGCGTGCACGGCGATGAGCGACCGCGACGGGCGCGAGCTGATGCACCGGCTGATCGAATATAAGGATGTGACCGAACGAACCACCAATTCCGCCGAGCATCTCAGGGTCTCGAACCGGATCGGGCGATTCATCGCCAAGCGATCGAATGCGCCGATGGCGCTCGAGTTGCTCGACCGGCTGGCGCTGCTCGCGCGCTGGCAGCACAATGTCTACACCGACGAGTTTGTCGCGACGCACGGCGAGGGCGAGGTCGGCCGCCGGTCGGCGGTGCTCTATGAGCAGCTTTGCCGGCATATCGTCGCGCGCGAACCCGACGACGCCGACCGCGTCGCGCGCGACCTGATTGCCACATCGCAACAGAATTTCGCCGAGGCGCTGGCGGAATATAAGGCACGGCGGACCAAGGCAAAGCCTGGCCGTCGCCGCGCCCGCGCGTCGTGACGCGGGGTTATGCCGGCCGGCGGAGCCTGCTGAAGGCAGGGCTTGCGGCGCCGATCGCTTTTCAGGCTGCTCCCGCCTTCGCCGCTGGGGGCGATGATGCCATATTCGCGGCCGAACGGCTTTTCGCCGATGTGAAGGCCTACGCCGAAGCGGGCAATAAGCAGTCGGGCGGGGCGGGCGATCGCTGGGCTGCCGACTGGGCTGCGCGGCGGCTTGCTGCGGCGGGCTTTGCGGTCGAGCGCCAGTCGTTCGACGTGCCCTGGTTCGAAGCGGCGACATGCGAATTGGCGCTCGGCGATCGGAAAATCCCCCTGATGGCGCAGCCGCTCGCCGTGCCGACGGGCGTTGGCGGGATCGGGGCGCCGCTGCGGCTTGCGGAGGTCAGCGATCGGCTCGATGGCGCGATCGCGGTGGTGCGGCTGCCGTATCGCCGCTGGTCGAGCCTGCTCGACCGGGCGGTGCGCGATCCGCTGGCCGATGCGCTGGCGCGGGGCGCGGCCGCGGTCATCCTTGTGACCACAGGGCCCACCGGCGAGGCGCTGCTCCTCAATGCGCCGGCCGATGCGCCGCTGTCGGACAATCCGTTGGCGCTGCTGGCGCCGCGCCTTGCGGCGCCCGTCATCGAAGCGGCGCGGCAGGGGCAGCCGGCGATGCTGGTGCTGCGCGGGAAGGGCGGTTCGCGCGTCGCGGAGAATGTCGTGGCGCGGCGCGTGCGCAAGGGGCGCCGCTGGCTCGTGGTCTCGACCCCGCGCTCGGGCTGGACCGATTGCGCGGGCGAACGCGGGCCGGGTTTCGCGATCTGGCTCGCGCTCGCCGAATGGATGCCGCGCGCCTTCCCCGATCATAGCCTGCTCTTCGTCTGCAACAGCGGGCATGAATATGAAAATCTGGGTGCCAGCCATATCGTCGAAAAGGTCGGGCCGCCGCCTGCCGACACCGATCTCTGGCTGCATCTCGGCGCCAATGTCGCGACGCGCGACTATCAGGACATGCCCGGGCGCCTGTTGCCGTTGCCGAGCGCCGATCCCTTCCGCTTCCTGATGACCTCGGCCGCCTTTGTCGATCGCGCCCGGTCGGATTTCAGGGGGTTGCCGGGACTGGAGATGGCTTATCCCTCGACCGAAGGGGTCGCGGGCGAACTCTCCGAAGTGGTCAAGGCCGGCTATCCGCATCATGCCGGAATTTTCGGCGCGCACCGCCATCATCACGCGCCGACCGACAATCTTTCGGTCGTCGCGCCCGCGCCGCTTGCCGCTACGGCGCAAGCGGTTCGCGACTTCCTCACCGCCATCATTCCCGTCCGCCGCTGACCGGCGTCGCCGCGAGGGCGATGTTTCCGGCTTGACTCGCGTCGCCATATGCACAAAATTATCGATAATAATTGCAATAACGACATGGGAGGGATTTATGGGACGCAAGGCGCAGCTTCTTTTCGGTACGGCCGCGCTCTGGGTGGCGGCGGCCGCGCCCGCTTCCGCCCAAGATCGGGCTCCCGAGGCTCTTCCGGCCGATACGGCGGCGGAAGCGGGCGATGACGGCGCGATCGTCGTCACCGCGCGGCGCCGCGAGGAACGCCTGTCCGATGTGCCGACCGCGGCATCGGTGATCGACGCGACGGCGCTCAACGATCGCGGCGGGGCGACGGGAAGCGGCGAACTCCTCGCCGACCAGCCGAGCGTGCGCTTCAACAATCTCAGCTCGTCGATCACGTCCGAAATTTCGATCCGCGCGTCGTCGACGGCGCGCGCGACCAACGGTGACCCGAGCGTCGGCCTCTATCGCAACGGCGCCTATATCGCGGGCGGTCCGGTCGGCGGGCGCAACTTCACGCGCCTCGATATGCTCGACATCGGCCGCGTCGAGGTGCTGCGCGGGACGCAGGGTGCGCTCTACGGCCGCAACGCGGTCGGCGGCGCGATCAACATCATATCGGCCGAGCCCGAATTCGACCTGTCGGGTTGGGCCAGCGTGCGATACGGGTTCGAGAACAACAGCCTGCAATTGCAGGGCGCGGTGAATGTGCCGCTGGGCGACGGGATCGCGGCGCGGATCAGCGGCGATCTGGTCGAACAGGACAAGGGCTTTTTCTACAACCCCGACAACGACGTCTATTTCGACCGGCAGAAGGGGCATGGCCTGCGCGGGCAGATCCGCCTGAAGCGCGGACCGGTCGACGCGGTGATCATGGCCGAGACGCAGCGGCTGACGACGCCGTCGATCCATTATCAGATCTTCATTCCGGCCGGCACGCCGGGCTTTCCGGGCGGCTATATCCAGGACCGTTTCCGTTATCCGTGGAGCACCGCGCCGCGGGCGTCGCAGGACGTCGACGGGTTGCAGGCGATCGTGCGTGTCGATCTTGGCGGAGCCGACCTCACCTCGACGACCTCCTTCCGCAAGCGACACAGCGAATATGATCTCGACAATGATGCGGTCAGCCCCGCCGAACTGGCGCGTGCGCGCGCCGCGGGCGAAGTCGGGCCGCTGACCCCGCTCGACCCGGGCAGCGCGTCCTATGTGGTCGATACGACCGACAATTTCTCGCAGGATATCCATGTCAGCGGATCGAACGACCGGGTGACCTGGCTGGTGGGGGCGGAAATGCTCCTCCTCGACAGCGATTTTTCGGTGACGACGACGCGCACGCCGACGCTCGCCAACCCGTCGCCGGGCAATATCGCGCCCGCGCGGCTCCATTTCGAAAGCTATGCCGCCTATGGTTCGCTCGGCTTCGACCTGACCGACAGCCTCAATATCACCGGCGAATTGCGCTATACGCACGACAGCCGCAGCATCAGCGCGCGGCTCTATGATCTCGGCACCGGGCTCCCGACCGGCGGGCCCTCGCGGATCATCGACGACAGCATCACCGCCGACAATCTCTCCTACAATGCGACGCTGTCGTACAAGCTGGCACCCGACATCCTCGCTTATGCCAAGGTCGGGAGCAGCTATCGCGCTGGCGGCTTCAACACGCGCTTGTCCGACCCGCGCGCGCCGAGCCCGGTGCAGGTGTTGTTCGGCAACGAAAACAGCACCAGCTACGAGGTCGGTTTCAAGGGTAGCCCGATGCGGCGCGGCTATTTTGCGGTCGCGGGCTATTATACCCAGCTCGACGATCTGATCGCGCAGGTCGACGACGGCTGCGCGCTGACCAACCCCACCTGCCCGGTCGCGGCGGTGAGCTATCTCACCAACGCGGGCGATGCGAAGAGCTGGGGCGTCGAAGCCGAATACAGCCAGGGCTTCGACCTTGGCCAAGGCAGCGGGCGTCTGGCGCTGAGCGGGTCGCGGCAGGGCGGCAAGGTGAAGAGCGGGCGTTACGACGGGCTCGACCTCGCGCAGGTGCCCGACTGGCTCGCTTCGGCGAACCTCAACCTGCGCGCCCCGGTCGCGAAAAATGTTTCGCTGACCGGCAACATCCTGGTCAGCGGCCAATGGGGCGGGAAGCAGGAACTGACCGCGACCTCGGTCGACCTCGACGACTATGTGCTCGTCAACCTGCGCGTCGGGGTCGAGTTCGGGAAGGTGAGCATCAGCGCCTTCGCGAACAACCTCTTCGACAAGGTCTACTATGTCGCGCAGGCGCCGACGATCAACCGCTACAGCCAGCCGCGAGTGATCGGGGTCGAAGGACGTATCTCCTTCTGATCCGGCGGCCGCCGCGCCGCGTTCAGCGGCGCCTCCTTTCGAAACGTGCAACGAAGAGGATGGGAGAGACGATATGGTTGAACGAAAGACATGGGCGTGGCTCGCCGCCGGTGCGGTCGTCGTCGGCGCGGGTGCCTTCGCGCAAAGCGGCGTGGGGGACCGCGGCAGGGGGGATGCGCGTCCGATGGTGCAACTGCCCCCGGCAGCGGTCGTCCCGGCCAGCTCCGCGGCGTCGGCCCCGACGGCGTTGTCGCCTGCCAGCCTGACCACGACAGTGGGCGGCTATACCTACGACTGGACCGCGCTGCAGGCGGCCATCGATGCCGACGCCGAAGTCGCGAACGGCTATTTCATCGTCGGTAACGCCACCGACCCCGGCTATCTGTTTGCATATGAGAAGGGCAGCTTCGGAATCGATCGGGTGACGCCACTCGCCTCGGCCACCAAATGGTTCGCAGGAACGCTCGCCATGCGGATGGCGCAGGCGGGGATTGTCACGCTGGACGACCCGATGCGGCCGCCGCTCGCCTTCTGGACGACGACCGGGACAAAGAAGGACGTCAAGCTGAAGCATGCGCTGTCGATGACGTCGGGGTTCAACGGCAGCCCGCTGGTCGGAGGGTGCCAGCTGACACCGGCGCTGATCCTGTACAATTGCGCGAAAAATATCCACGACCTGCGATACGACATCCTGCGTCCCGGCAACGCGCCGGGTGCGCAATATAGCTATGGCCCGCACGGGATGCAGGTCGCCGCCGCCTATCTCGAGGCGAAGGATGTGAGCATCCAGCCCGGAACGACGCCGGCGCGCCAGCGCACCTTCCACGAACTTTTCGCCCAGCATGTCACGACGCCGCTCGGGATGACGAGCACGACATGGTATGATCCGGCGGGCAGCGCACCGACGAATCCGTGGGTGGCGGGGGGCGCCTATTCGACCCCGCGCGACTATGCCAAGCTGCTGCGTGCGCTCCTCGGCGGCGCCTTTGTGACCGACATGACCGCCTTTACTCAGCCGCGCACGACCGGCCTGCCGCGCGTCTTCGTACCCTCGGGAGCCTCGAACTGGGAATATGCGCTGGGCTCCTTCGTCGAATGCGACACCCCCTCGGCCTGCGCGACGTCGATGATCAATTCGGCGCCGGGCGCTTATGGATGGACGGGCTGGATCGATCGCGGAACCGGCTATTACGGCCTGATCGCGACCGAGATTTCGAGCGGCGGAGATCGTAAGGGCACCGAACTGGAACAGGAGATGCAGGGCCTGATCGAAGCGGCTATCGCGAGCCGCGTGCCTGCGCCTTAAAATCTTGTTCGCAGCGCTTTTGGTTCGAGTGTCTGCTTCTCCAGATTTCGAACCAAAAGTTGCCTGACCGTAATCGGCCAGATGCAGAGAATTTTCTTTGAGCAAGGCGAGCGACCTACGTCCCGTAGTCGAGAGCTTGGCCGTTTGGAATGTCGGATCGGCCTCTGTCACCGGGGCTCGAGCTCGAAATCGTCCAGACAGGGCGCCGTCGCCTCGCTTGCAGGCTTCGCCGGGGGCGGGCATGAAGTCTTCGATGGGTCATCGCAGATCTAACGAGGACACGGACATTTCATGAATTCAGTAAAGATGGCGTCACTCGGGCGCGACGCCCGCGCCAACCGGCTCATCATCCTGTTGCTATCGGTCGGTTTTCTTGCCTTGCTAGCAGCGGCGGCGGCAGCTTTCTGGGTGCAACGGCAGAATGAAGAAAATGCGCGCATGGTTGCGCACACGCTCGCGGTCGAGGCCAGCCTCGGATCTTTTGCGAGTGCGAACGAGCGGATGGAAACCGCGCGACGGGGTCTGCTCCTGACCGGCAATCCTTTGTTCACCGATCTGGTCGCCCAGTCCGAACGCGCCGCGCGCAGGCAGCTTGGAGAACTCGACAAGCTGATCGCCGACAATCCTGAGCAGAAGACGCGCGTCCACCGCCTTCGCGCGTTGCTCGACGAATATAGCGGTAATTATCGCAAGTCTGTCCGGCTCAGCGGAGCAGCGCGCGAGCGCATGCTAGCCCATTTTACCGACGACGCTGCCGTCGCAAATGTGCGGGCAGCGCGCGATGTCGTGAGCGAAATGGTGAACGACGAGCTCGCGCTGTTGCGGGCGCGCGAGGCGAACCAGAAGCACACGCAGGTACTATTCAGCGCGGTCCTGATCGCCACCGGACTGCTGATCTTAATTGTCGCAGCGGTCACGCTCTGGCTCGTCCGGAGTAACTTGGTCGAGCTTAGGAAGTCGCGGGAAGAGCTTCACAGTCTGAACCTCGGGCTGGAATATCTCGTCGACGCGCGCACGTCCGAGCTCCAGCGCGCCAATAACGAAATCCAGCGCTTTGCCTATATCGTCTCGCACGATCTGCGCTCGCCGCTCGTGAACGTCATGGGGTTCACCGCCGAGCTCGAGACCGCGCGCAAGGCAATCGCAGGCTATCTGGCAAAGAGCGATGCCGAAGGCTGGCAGGCGCCCGACAGCATCACGCGCCTCGCGATCGAGGAGGATTTGCCGGAATCGATCGGCTTCATTCGAAGTTCGACGCAGAAGATGGACCGGCTGATCAATGCTATCCTCAACCTGTCGCGGCAGGGCCGGCGTACGCTTGCTCCCGAGGCACTCGATCTGACCTCCGTCGTCCAAGGCATTGTCGAGAGCCTGCAGCACCGGATCGAGGAAACCGGCACGAAGGTCGACATCGATCCGCTGCCAACCGTCGTGAGCGACCGCGTTGCGGTCGAGCAGATACTATCCAATCTTGTCGAAAACGCTCTGAAATATCTTTTGCCCGGAAGGCCGGGGACGATCAGGGTGAGCGGGGGCATCGAGCAAGGCCGCGCGGTCGTTGCGGTGACCGACAATGGGCGCGGCATCGATCCGCGCGACCATGAGCGCGTGTTCGATCTCTTTCGACGATCGGGCGTGCAGGACCAGCCGGGCGAGGGGATCGGGCTTGCGCATGCCCGTGCGCTCGCATATCGCCTCGGCGGATTCATAGAGTTGCAGTCGGTGTTGAACGAAGGATCGACCTTTCGCTTGATCCTGCCGACCGAGTACGCGAGCGAGAATGAAGATGCCTGACCAAAAACCAGTCAATATCGTGATGATCGAGGATGATGAGGGCCATGCCCGACTGATCGAGAAAAATATTCGCCGCGCCGGCATCTCGAACACGATCCATCATTTTCTCGACGGCACCTCGGCGCTCGAGTTCCTTTATGATGGCAAGGATGGTCCTGTACGCAACGGGCCCGCGCTTGTCCTGCTCGACTTGAACCTGCCCGATATGAGCGGCACCGATATTCTTGCAAAGTTGAAAGCCGAAGACAGCCCGCTTCGCCGTACGCCGGTCGTGGTGTTGACGACGACCGACGACAAGGTCGAGATTCAGCGTTGCTACGATCTGGGCTGTAACGTCTACATCACCAAGCCGGTGAACTACGAGAACTTCGCCGATGCGATCCGCCAGCTTGGCCTCTTCCTGTCGGTAATCCAGGTTCCCGACCCCGATCCTGTCTGAGACGCGTGCCACCGCATATCCTTTACATCGATGACGACGAGGGCATCAGGCGCCTCGTTTCGCGCGCGCTCGGCCGAAAAGGCCTCAAGGTCAGCCTTGCCGCCAGCGGCGGCGAGGGCGTCGCAATGGCGCAGACAACGCACTTCGATCTTATCGCCGTCGATCATTACATGCCGGGACAGGACGGTCTTGCGACGATCGCGGCACTGCGCGCGCTGCGCGATTGCCCTCCAATTGTCTACGTCACAGGTTCTGAAGAAAGCCGCGTTGCAGTCGCAGCCCTTAAAGCTGGCGCCGACGATTATGTCGCGAAATCGGTTGGCGAGGAATTTTTCGATCTGCTCGCCAGTACGTTCTCGCAGGTTCTCGAGCGCGCCCAGCTTCGCCGCGCACGCGAGCTCGCCGAGGCTGAACTGCGTGCCAGCAACGCGCGGCTCGAGGCGATGCTCAAAGAGGTCAACCACCGCGTCGCCAACAATCTTCAGATGGTTATGTCCTTTATTGCGCTGCAGTCGAAGGGCCTTGCGGACGCGGGGGCACGTGAAGCGCTCCAAAAGACGCAGCAGCGCATAGCGACGATCGCGCAGGTGAACCGGCGTCTCTACACGACCGACGACGTCGAATTCGTTGCAATGGACGATTACCTGGCCGGGCTCGCCGACGACATCGGCTCGACCTGGTCGACTGGCAGTGCGCGGCGCACGGTCGTCGCAAAGGTCGATCCGATCCGGTTGCCGACCGACAAGGCAGTGGCGCTCGGCATGATCGCCAACGAATGGATCAGCAACGCTTGCAAATATGCCTATGGAGACGCCGAGGATGGGGAGATCCGCCTATATCTCCGCCGAACCGCGGATAAGGAAATTGAACTGAGCGTCGAGGACGACGGGCCCGGCATGCCGGCAAACGGCACCGTCCAAGGGACAGGTCTCGGCACGAAACTGATAGATGCATTGGCTCGTACCAACAAAGCGGATATTCGGTACAGCGCCGTCGACGATACGGAAGCGCGGCCGGGCATGCGCGCCTCGATGACATTGAGAGTGCAGGCGAAGGATCTGCGACGCACTTCAGAGGAATAAGCGTCGATTGACGCTATATTGCCAGGGGCGCTTAGATTGTCCGTTGGAAGGGCTGCTATTCACATTCCAGGTCGCAAAGCGGACATTCCGCTGTCGTTTAGAGTTTCGGACGCCGCCAGGCGTCGGAAAGTCTTCGGTGCCCGAACCGC
>JBIQHE010000017.1:0-73061 GCA_044508875.1 Sphingomonadales bacterium
TCCTATGACAAGTCTAACCCAATTTCCCTCATCCCCCGTTCACGAGGAAGAGCCCAATTTCCTACATCAAAACAATAACTTGCGTGGCCTAAGTTTCGGGTCGAGGCGTTACGTCATCGCGCTAGGTAGCAGTCTAGGTAGCACGGCCAGCTGTCGAATATTTTTTCCGCTGCGGCTGAGCGGGAGAATCGTGGCCTCGAAATCGCTGACTTCATCCCAACTGGCAGCCGGCCAGTAGCCAGCGATCTTGGCGATGATATCGGCGATATAGGCCTGCGGTTCGAGAGTATTGTGTTTGGCGCTCTCGATGACGGAGTAGACCGCAGCGGTGCGATCCCCGTCCGCCTTTGAGCCTGCTAATAGCCAGTTTGACGGGCCAGAGCCACCCAGCGCATCACGCGCTCCGCACTGGTGTTGTCGATCTCCAGGCACTCATTGTCGAGAAAGCCTGTCGGCGCGACCCAGCGTTTGCGAAATTGATGGTCGCCTTGGCCATCTAGGATTTGGGCGAGAGGCGCCGAAGGGCATCGTCGAGTGCCTGGCGCAACTCGTCAATTAATGGCTGGTTGCGATCTTTCCGGCTTCGTCGTCGGATATCGGTTTACTGGCCGCGAACCTCTGCCTCGATCTCGTAGAGCTGACAGCTCCAGGCTCGATTGACGTGATACGGACCTTTCAATCCACCTCGTGGCGCAAGCCCTCGCTGATCGCGCTGACGGCGAACTTGGCGCCGGAGTAGACCGTGCCGTCTTATGCGAAGACCTGTGCCCGCAACCGAGCTCAGGTTGATGATGTGGCCGCTGCCCTGCTCGAGAAAACCGAGACCCTCCTACAACATTCTCGTCCAGCACCTGAAGGACGAAGCGCTCGCCTGCGCCGTTCGCGCCGACCATCCGGCCATCGGCGATGCCATGACGCGCAAGCAGTTCGAGACGATGAAGCACGTCAACATCCTGCCGCCCGGACGGATGCGCGCCGGGCTGTTCCAGGCGCTGGCTCAGCAGCAGCTCAAGCGCGACGTCGCAATCTCCGTGACAAATTTCTTCGCGGCAGCCGAGATGGTAGCGGTGACCGATTACTGCGCCACCCTGCCCTCGCTGATCTGCAGGCAGCTGATGCACGACCCCCGGCTGAAAATCCTGCCCGCCCCGGTCGACCTCGGCAGCTTTCCCGTGGAAATGGCCTGGCACGTCCGTTACCGGCACGATCCCGCACACCGCTGGCTCCGGGCGCTGATCGGCGAGATCATTACCGATTTCAAAGACATGACGGGCGTGAAAGCCACGCCATCGCCAGCGTGATGGTCGTCAGCGGCTCCTCAAGCATCCCTTCCGCACGGCATCTGAAAAACGAAATCTTGAAATATCAGTTGATATTTGTATGGCCGCCCGATGGCCGCTGATAGACCCCTCCGTCGCGAAGACTCGCAGGCCGCAACGCGCACAGCGCTGCTCGACGCGGCCGAAGCGCTGATCCTTGAAAGTTAGATGCCGGGTTTGTCTCTGCGCGCGGTCTGCACCCGTGCCGGCTACACCCAGGGTGCGTTTTATTCCAATTTCGCGTCGCGCGAGGATCTTCTGCTGGCGGTGATGGAGCGCAATCTGGAGGAGCGGGTCCGCACCTTCGGCGAAATGACGCTCGATTATCGCGCGATGACATTCGACCAGACCATGGCCCGGATCGGCGAGTGGCTGGCAACCGTTTCCGACCGCCGCGAATGGGCGCAGATGGCCATCGAGCTGCGGCTGGAGGCGGTGCGCAACCCGGCGCTTGCCCACGCGATAGCCGTTGCCGAGCAGCGAATCGACGTGATGTTTGCCGAACGGATCGACGATCTGGTGGCGCATTTCGGACTGACCCCACGGTTCCGCTCGACCGAAATCGTCGAGACGCTGCTGGTCCTGTGGCGCGGCCTGGCGCTGCGTGATAACGGCGACAGCGGGAGCCTTCCGGTGGCGGAGATCTTCATCACGTGCATGCGCGCCATGTTGGGCCGGCCGGAATGAAGCGCACTCTGCCTCTGGCGCCGGCCCTGCTGCTGGCGATCGCCGCCAGCCCGGCGCTGGCGCAGGCCACGCTCGATTACCGCGCCGCAGAAATGGCGATGCAGGCGACTCCGGCCGGGGGCGCCGCGGCGGAGGCGGACGTGCGCGCGGCCGAACACCAGGCGAAGGCGGTCGAGCATCTCTATCGCCCCACGATCACCGCCTCGGCATCGGTCATAGCCTACGAGAAATCGCTGAGCCTTGACCTCACAGGGCCCAAGGAGCAGTTCCTGGACGGTGCCCAGAGCTATCTCGGCGGGCTGCCGGGGCAGTATCCACCGGTCTATGCCGATATCGTCGCGCTGATCGCGGGGCGGATCGGCCAGGCCCTGCCCGGCTTGCTCGCGCCGATCCCTGATCAGTTTGACTATACACAGCGGGATGTCGTGGTGCGGCCGAATGTCACCGCGATCATGCCGCTGTACACCGGCGGCGCGCTGGAGGCGGTGAGCGACGCGGCCAAAGCGCAGGTCACGCTGGCGCAGGGTGGCCGCGAGCTGGCGCGCGGGGCGAACAGCGTGCGGCTGGCCGAAGCGTATTTTGGCGCCCAACTCGCCCGCCAGCTCGAGGTGTCGAGCCGGCAGACGCTGACCTCCGCCGAACAGCACCTGGGCAATGTCCGTGCGATGGAGCGCGAAGGGGTTGTGCCGCATTCACTCACGCTGGAAGCGGTTGTAGCTCGCGATGCCGCAAAGCGGGCAAACGATCGGGCGCGGCGCGATGCCGACATGGCCCAACTGGCCCTCGCCCGCATCACCGGCACGGCAAACCCCGTGCCATCCACCCCGCTATTCGTCAATGCGACGCCGCTGCCGCCGCTGACGGCGTGGACGGGCGATGTCCCGCGCAACGGGCAGATCGCCATGGCCGAAGGCGCCGAACAGCTGGCCGCCGCCGGAGAGCGCGCCGCGCGGGCGACCATGCGGCCTTCGGTCTATGCCTTCGGATCGGTCAACGCCGTGCGCAAGCAGTCGCTGCCGGTCGATCCCGACTGGATCGTCGGCGCGACGGTGCGGATCCCCTTGTTTTCCGCGGTCAACCGCCGCGAGCTTGTCGCCGCAGCCCAGGCCCGTCGCGAGGCGGCTCGTCTGCGCGCCGCCGATGCCCGCACCCGCACCGACGGTGAGATCGAGAAGACCTGGCTGATGGCCGACAACGCCCGGCGCGCCTATAACTCTATTGCCAGCAGCGTTGCCGCGGCAGAGGAGAACCTGCGCGTCAAGCAGATCGGCTTCCGCGAAGGCGTCGGCACCGCGGCAGAAGTGACCGACGCTCAAACCGCGCTCGGCCTCGCCCGTGCCCAGCGCGCGACGGCGGCTTACGAATACGACCTCTCGCTTGCCGCGCTGCTCGCAGCCAGCGGACAAAGCGAACGCTTCGTCGATTACGCCGAAGCGCGCGACAGGCAGACCGTCGATGACCGATAAAACCGATCCCGCAACAGCCGAAGCGACCCCGGAACCGTACGGGGCAGCGACGGAAACAGGTCGCCGCGTGAACTGGCTGCTGTGGGCGCTGCCCGTGCTTGGGCTGCTGGCACTGGCCGGCATCTGGCATTCCTCGCGGCCCCAACCGGTGCCGCTCCAGGGCACGGTCGAGGCGACCGAGGTCAACGTCGCGACCAAGATGCTGGCCCGGGTTGAAGAGGTGGCGGTGGCCGAAGGGGCTGAGGTCGGCGCCGGCCAGCACCTGGCGACCCTCTCCAGCCCCGGGATCGATGCGCTGGTGAGCCAGAGCGAGGCCAACCTGGACAGCGCCCGCGCGCTGGACGCCATCGCCAACCAGGGTGCCCGGCCGGAAGACATCGCATCGCTTCAGGGCATCGCGGCATCCACCCGCGCCGCCGCCAAGCTCGCAGCCGTCACCGCCGGGCGCATGAACCGCCTCTACGCGCAAGGGGTCATCTCCGCCCAGCGGCGCGACGAGGCCGCCGCGGCCAACGTGGCCGCGCGCGCCAACGCGGCAGCGGCGGAGGCGCAGTATCGCAAGGCAATGGCCGGGACGCGGGGCGAAACCCGCGCCGTGTCGGACGCGCAGGCTGTTGCCGCCGAAGCGCGCAACCGCGCCGCGCGCCAGATCGCCGCCGACACGAAGGTCACCGCGCCAATCGCCGGAGCGATCAGCCGCCGTCTGGTCGAACCCGGCGAAGTGGTGGCGCCCGGGGTGCCGCTGTTCCAGATCGTCGACCTGGCCCATCCCCGCGTCACCCTCCGTATTTCCGAGAAAGACTATTCGGGCATGGCCCAGGGCCGGGTGCTGACCGGCACCGTCCCCGCGCTCGGCAACAAGGCGGTGCGCCTGCGCGTGACGGCGATTTCGGCGCAGGCCGGCTTCACCAGCGAAAAGGCCACCCGCCAGAATGCCGGGTTCGACGCGCGCAGTTTCGAGATCAAGCTGGAACCGGCCGAGCGGGTCGAAGGCTTGCGGCCGGGCATGAGCGTGCTGTTCGACTGGCCGCAGTGACTGCGCCATCGGCTTTCGCGCGGCTGGGCGGCGCGGCGCGGCGCGAAGCGGGCTTCATCGCCACCAGCCGCGTGATGCTGCTGGCGCTGGTGGTCGTGCCGTTCTGCGCCATCGCCATCGTCGCCGCCATGCTGTCGCAAGGGGCGTTGCAGGCACTCCCGGTCGCGGCGGTGGACAATGCCCGCACCAGCGAGAGCCAGGCGCTGGTCCGCTTGCTGTCGGGCCGCCCCGAGGTGCGGATCGCCGCCCAGCCGGTGAGTGACGCGGCGGCCGAAGCGGCGATGCGGCGCGGGCAGATCTGGGCCTTCGTCTCGATCCCCCACGGCTTCGGCCAACCCCGCGCGGCGGACGAGCCGATCCGCCTTTACTATAACGCCGCCTACCTCAGCGTGGGTTCGACGATCGAGCGCAGCCTGACGACCGCGCTGCGCGGATCCATCGTTACCGGATTGGAGGACGCCGCCTGGCGCGCCGGGGTGCTGTCAGACCGGGCAGCGATCCCGCAGGTGCAGATTTCGGTGCTGTTCAATCCCGAAGCGAGCTTCGAATGGTATCTGCAGGCGCTGATTCAGCCCGCCATGCTGCACCTGCTGGCGGCCTGTGTCGCGGTTTACGCGATGGCGCGCGAACTCGGTGGGCCCGATGGTTGCTCGCTCGACGCATGGCGCGCAGAGACGGGTGGCGGGGCGGCCGCTTTGGCGGGAAAGCTGGTGCCTTACCTGACGGTCCTGAGCTTCTGGGGAGCGGTTTGGATGGTCTGGCTGGTGGGTTTCAAGGGGTGGCGGATGGAAGGATCGCTGCTGGCGACCTTTGCCGCACAGATCGCCCTGATCGCCGCGTCTCTGGCGCTGTCGTTCGGCTTCGTCGCGGGCGCGCGGCGCGACATTTTCGGTTATTCGCTGAGCGCGCTCTATGCCGGCTCGGCGCTGGCCTATTCGGGCGGCTCGCTGCCGATAGAGGGCGCGCCGACAGTGGCGCGGGTCTGGCATCAGGTGCTGCCGTTTACTCACTACCTGACCGCGCAAATGGACCAGTTCCTTGGTGCACCTGCGCGCCAGGCCTGGGGCGCGGCGCTGCTGCTCACGGGCTACGCGGCGGCGGGCCTCGCGCTTGCGACATGGCTGGGCGGGAGTAAATCGTCGGCATGAGCCTGCGCGCCGCCTTCATCTACACCGTGCGCCAGCTTGGCCGAAACACCGATGCGCTGATGCTCATCGTGGTCGCAGCGCTGTTCTACGGCTTCTACTATCCCGCGCCTTACAGCCAGGGCCATGCGCAGGACGTGCGGCTGGCAGTCGTGGACGAGGCGCACACCCCGCTCAGCCGACAGCTCGTCGATCTAATCGAGGCCAGTCCGCTGACCGAGGTCGCCGCCCGCCCCGCCAACCTTGCCGAGGCGCGCACCCTGCTGGTCGAGCGAAAGGTCGATGGCGTGCTCCTGCTTCCTAGCCAAGTGCTGGAAGAAGCCCTGCGCGGGCAGGACAGCGGCATAGCGCTGTGGATCAACGGAACCTACCTCGTGCGAACCAAGGCTTTGGGAGAAGCGATCCAGGGGGCCATCGTCAACACGCTCAAAAACGAGGCGAAAGGACGGCTTTGGGTACGGATCGACATAGCCGATCCGGTCGTGTCGCAACCGCTGTTCAACCCCGATCTGGAATACGGCGCCTATATCTTTCCCGCCGTTACACCGGTGATCCTCCAGCAGACCATGCTGTTTGGTACCGCCGTGTTGTTCGCCGGGCGCAGGCGGCGCGGATGGAGCGAACTGGGCGGTCAATGGCTGGCGCTGAGCCTCGTATCGTTCGTGCTAACGCTGACCTATTTCGGCTGGTTCTTCGCTGCGCAGGATATCCCGCGCCAAGCCGGAATCGACGCCCTGCTGATCGTCGCGCTGTTTGCGGCAGGAGCCATCGCCGCCTTCTCGCTGTTCGCCGCCCGGCTGTTCCCCAACGCGCGCTCCGCGCTGCTGTTGCTGATCCCCACCTCGCTACCGATCTTTTTCCTCTCGGGCGCGACCTGGCCGCGCGAAGCGATGCCAGGCTGGGTCTCGGCGGTGGGGGCACTGCTCCCTTCCACCCACGCCAGCCGCGCCCTCCTCCTCACCGACCAGATGGGCGCGCCGTTATCGGACGCCCTTCGGCCGCTCACAGCTTTGGTGATACTGACAATCTCTTTTTTGATCGGGTCGGGCCTTGTTTCGCGGTTTATGACGAATCCGGATGAATTGACGAGATAATCGTCAGATCGCCGAGAGCAGGTTTGTTGCCGAGCGGTTCGCTCCCTGCCGCGGGCCGGGGCGCTCACGAACGCGCCTGACTTGCTGCGATCGGCGCCATGGTTGCGCCACAGGGTGGCGGCCTAGGTTCCAAGCGCCACCTCATCCTCAATGACCAGCACCAGGTTAACGGTTAATTCAGTGCACGTAGGCGGAAATGTGTGCACACTGAAGAACGCTCGCGGTCTCGAAACCGCTCTTAATCAGCGGGTCCTAGGTTCGAGCCCTAGTGCGTCCACCATTTTCTCCCAATGAAAATAGCCACTTAGTGAAGGTCTGGCGTGTCCTCGTGGGTCAGCGGCGCGCGCGTTCCAGCGTATTTCTAGCCGTTTCAGCTGCTAACGGCAGCGCCGGCACCGCAAGGCGCAGGGTGCTCCCAACCACGCCACAGTTGGCGAGCAATCATGTTCGGACTACTATACGGAATGCGCTGTCGACTAACACCGCTTCTCGCGCTTATCCTCTTCGGATGCGCCACGACCTATGATCGAGACGGTGGCAGCGATCTGGAATATGGCTGTAATGATTTGGTGGTCATCGGCCGCATAGTTACGTCGAGTATCTCGAAACTTCCCAGCACGGACCCTAATGACCCTCTTCCCGGCTGGCTGGGCGAGTTCGGTCTTCAAGTTCATATCAAGCGCGTCATACAAGGCTCCGAGCACAGAGCCATCGTTCCAGCTACACTCATCGCCCATGGGCAGATAAGGGGTGATCGCGATTTTCTGATCGTCCTGAGGCCGGTCCAAGGCAATGGATATACTCTTAGAGCCGCGGCGCTGAAGAGCAATCGTCCCAAGCTAAGCGAACCCTGCCTCCAGGACTAGGCGCAGCTGACTTTGCTGCTCCCGCCACGCTACCAGCCACGCGGGATCACCGTCAACCCGCATACGCCTCGCCCATGTCCCGTCATGCTCCCAACGGCAGACGCCTTGCGCAGGATCTCGTTGGCCTGGCGCAACTCGCGGTTCCCGCGCTCCAGTGACTAGAGACGATCAGCCATCACGGTCGGCACAGCGGCGCGCGTCCCGCTGTCGACCTCGACCTTCTGCGCCCACTCGTGAAGCGTCTGCGGACCGCAGCCGATCGTTGGCGCGATCGGCGCGGCACCTGCCAACCGTGACGGATGATCGCCTGCGTGATCCACGCACCATCCGAACCGCACGCGCGCGAACCTCAAGTACGAATCTGTTCATTACAGGCCCTTCCTCTCAGGAGTGAGGGCCTCTGGCAGTCCCGGGCTGTTCAAAGCCAGATATGACCATGTTTCAACAAGCCGGCCGGACGTGACAGCGTCGATGAACTGCTGGACAGATTCGAAATATTGCCTATTTGCCGCGAAGGGGGAGGAATAGCAGTGACGCGGTACGCGGGCGGGAACAACGTCAGATTGGAGCGATTGCCGCTTTTGGATGGATGGCGCGCACTCAGCATCGTGCTAGTCCTCGTCGGCCACCTACTTCCCGTTGGCCCGTCAAACTGGGCCCTGAATGCTCCGGTAGCGGCAACGGGGATGGCGATGTTCTTTACCCTTTCCGGGTTTCTGATCACGCGTTTCCTGATTGAGGATGGAAATATCAAGCGCTTCCTGATCCGGAGGCTCGCAAGGATCGTGCCCCTCGCTTGGCTCGGCATAGCACTAGCCATACTCGTCGCCGGCGGCGCCAGTCCCGGCGAGATCCTTGGCAACTTTCTGTTTGTCGCAAATTTGCCGCCCGCATCGCTTGTCGCATCCGGCGCGCACTTCTGGAGTCTGTGCCTCGAGGTCCAGTTCTATATTCTGATCGCGTTACTGGTTGCGGTTGGCGGGAAACGAGCCCTTTTTCTCGTTCCGCTCGCTTGTCTCGCAGTCACGGCAGCGCGTATGTACTGGCAAGAGCCAATGTCTATCGTGACCTGGTTCCGAGTCGATGAAATCCTCGTCGGTGCGACCGTCGCGCTCGTGTACGAAGGCTGGTTCGGAAAGCGCGCGGTGCGCCTGCTAGGGCGCGCCAATATGTACATCTTCGCGGCCCTCCTTTTTGCAAGCGCGGACCTGCGCACCGCAGAACTGGCTTACTTCCGTCCTTATTTTTGTGCCATCATGATTGGGGCGTCACTTTATAATGCGCCTTCTTGGGCCCGCCGACTCGCTGAACGTCGTTGGATAACCTACATCGCGCAGACCTCGTACGCACTTTATGTATTCCATGGAATATTTGCAGCAACTTGGCTGGGCAGCGGGGATGTTCTGATAAAATATCTGAAGCGTCCCCTATTGTTTCTCGCCACTTTCGTGTCCGCCCATCTCTCGACTTTTCATTATGAGCGTCGATGGAATGCCTGGGGACGGCGCCTCGCCGAGCGCCCGAGCGTTTCGGCTGCCGCCCACGGCACGCATAATCCACGAGCATGACAGCAGCCTGCGTACGTGCGCTTCACGAAGCGGGCGCCGCCATGGTCCGCGTCACAAATATGAGGCAAGGCTTTCACGCCCACCCGGGCGTGCCGTACCAGGATAGGCGCTAGCCGCCAGAGCCAAATAGATACGGCTTCATCGCGACCAATTGCCGATCGATGTCGGCAAGCTTTTCTTGCAAGGGCGCCCAATCCGCGCGGCGGACAGCTGCCTTTCCGTATTGCGACTGGAGCCTGGCCAGTGCATCGAGCTTCATATCGCGATCGCGGATCAGCCTGTCCCACTCTTCCTTCGCCAATTGGCGGGGATGCTTTGGGGCCTGGGCCAACCGCAAAGCAGCGCGGTCCATCGCGTCGCGCTGCGCGGCGAGGTCGATCGCGTCGCCGACCGTTTCGGGCAAACGGCCACTCCTCATGAGAGGCGGGCGACCGCAGAAATTTGCGGATTCGACATGATGCCGCGCCACGAAGCTGGCGAACGCGCGCGCATCATCGGCTCCGAGCTGGCTTCGTATCGACTGGACGGCCTGCACGTCGCCCAGATCAACCTCTGCGAGTGCAATATCGCGGACGTCGGGCCGACTACCGCCAAGGAGGAGCACGAATAGCAGGAGTGCGCGTAACATTGGCAGTGCCCTTTCCGCTGATGTTCTAGCGCACCATCCTTAACAAATATCACGATGCCACTCCGAACCACGATCGACCATCATTTCCCCGTTCCGACGGCCGCACCTGCCGGCGGACGGAGACGAGCCAAGGGGGGCAACACTGTCGCTCACGCCGCTTGTGGTTCTTCGGATGGCATCCACGAAGACCCTCACGAGCCGTGGTCCCCGAAGCGACCGCGGCACGATTCCGCTGCCGCGACGCGGACCGGGCCATCGCTGGGACGCCGTCCACATTTACTTCAAATTAGCCTTTTTCTGACAATTCAAACGTGCCGTCCCCCTTCCACATGAAGGTGTTTCATTCCAACGGCACGGTCTCCCGAGCAAGCGTGAGACGAGAGTTCGATTGGGATGTGAATGCCTGTGTAAATCGAGGCACCCGAGGAGCTTATGCACCGTCTTTGCTTGATTTTTGCATTTGCAATTGCAACTTCTTCCTGCGGTGGTGGGAGTTCCGACGGCTCTGGCGCGCCCCCCCCGGTTGTGTTGCCCCCTCCACCGGCGTCAGACGTTCCCGACACGCCGCCCTCGCCGCCCACGACCAGTCCAGCAGACTCCAGCGGCGCAGTCCCGCAGAGCTTCGCCGCAATCGCCAGCAATTTCGACCCGGGCTCCGAGCTTGTACCCAGCGAAATGCCCGGATCGGCTGCTCCGGACGTAGTCGGGGCATTCCGCTTTATATGCATGCCTGGGCAGCTAAGGAAGGACGACCCGATCGTATACCCCGGGCAGCCTGGCAGAAGCCATTTGCACCAGTTTTTCGGCAATGACGCAGCCGACGCATTTTCAACCTATAGCTCTTTGCGGACGACCGGAAATTCCACCTGCATGTCGCCGGTCAACCGTTCGGCTTATTGGGTGCCAGCTCTCCTAAACGGCAAGGGCCAAGTCGTTCGACCTGATTATGTAACCATCTACTACAAGAGACGGCCGAGCACGGATCCAGTGGTGTCCGACCCGAAGCATCCGCAGTATCAGGGAAAAGCGACCTCCTTGCCGAACGGCCTGCGCTTCGTTTTCGGTCGCGACATGCTCAACCTCGCCGCCGCGCCGACTGGCGAGCCGCATTTCGCATGCGAGGGACCTGTCCCGTTTACGCCCGGCGATTGGAAGAACCTGGAGGAGGCCCAGGCCGCATGCCCTACGGGCAACCGGATAGGAGCGCGGTTGGTTGCGCCCGATTGCTGGGACGGTAAAAATCTCGACAGCGACGACCACCGGAGTCATGTTTCCTATGGCTCCTACGGAAGCTGGGGCTATTTGAGATGCCCGGCAAGCCATCCCTTTGTGATTCCGGCTT
Source organism: Sphingomonadales bacterium (assembly GCA_044508875.1). Classification (GTDB taxonomy): domain Bacteria; phylum Pseudomonadota; class Alphaproteobacteria; order Sphingomonadales; family Sphingomonadaceae; genus Sphingopyxis; species Sphingopyxis flava_A. Next base: position 11,152 of record JBIQHE010000017.1, read on the forward strand.
TCACCATGGTTGTGTGGTACACGCAGGTTCCCGGCGAAACATATTCTTTCGTTTCAGACCAAATGGACACGTCGCCGAGGCACAAGCGCGGCGATACATTCCACGCCGATTTTTTCATGGCGTGGGACCCGCTTGTGCATGAACTTTGGGAGAAGAATTGCCTCGATAAAATGTTGAACTGCTCGTCCGGCGATCTTGGGAACGGCCAGCGCATCAAGCAAAGCTGGGAAGCAAGCTGGACGGCCACTCCTCGCCTGGCGAGCATGACGAGCTAGTCAGGCGGGCGCCCGTCGAAGATCGTTGGAACTGCGCTGCTATTCCCCTCCCAATGTCGGGCGGCAACTTTGCCAACTATCGACCCGATCGTTAAGTGGCGATAAAGGGCACCAACGGGTGAACGACAAGGGCTCGCCTACTCCCTCGCAATTGGCACGGGCGCGCCACCCGGTAATGTTCAACCGAGGACTGGTGAACGATGAAATTGCAAGGCATCATACTGGCATTTGCCGCCATATGCGTGTGCTCAGGTGCCAGCGGCTCGGGCTCGGAGGACGCAGGCGTCACCACGTGGATCGGCCGCGATGCATCATGTGGTCAGACGCCGTTCGCGAGATGTGGAAGCCGCGAGCCGAACGGCGGGCGCGCTGCAGTCCGTCACAATAATCAATTGATTGAACCGCGCATCGCGCCGGCGTCGCTCACTTCGGGGCCCCTTCCGCGATTTACGAGGGTCGGAGACGTAGCCAAGCTCCCATCGCTGCTCCCAGCATCAAAACTGCTCGGTCCCGCATCGATACCCCCGAGCAGTGCTCCCGATGTTGTCGGCGCATTTCGCTTTCTATGCGGTCCGGGACAGCTCACCTATGACGACCCGATCGTGTATCCAGGTGAACCGGGAAAGGCACATCTTCACCAGTTTTTTGGAAATCTCGAGGCGAATGCGCATTCGAGTTACGAAAGTCTTCGTACGAGCGGCGAAAGCACGTGCCAGAACGAGCTCAATCGCTCGGCCTACTGGATGCCCGCCATGCTCGATGGCAAGGGTCATGTCGTTCGGCCCGACTTCGTTTCGATCTATTACAAGCGGCGCCCGAAAACCGACCCGTTCTGCACGAAGGCGGCGAAGGGCTGCGTCGGCATCCCTCGCGGCCTTCGCTTCGTATTTGGCTGGGATCAGACCCGCCCCAATGAACCGCAGCCCGAGAACGCGGTTCATACCAACTTCAAATGCGTGGAAGGCTGGTCCGCGACGACCGCGACGTTCCGCGACATGGTAGAGCCGATGAAGGTCTGCAAACCGGGGCAATGGCTGAACGCCACTATTTCAACGCCCGAGTGCTGGAACGGCGTGGACCTCGATACGCCCGATCATCGCAGCCACCTCGCCGAAATGAGGCGCGACCGCAACACGGGGCAAGTCTCCTGCCCGGCATCGCATCCATGGGTTATTCCACAATTCACGATGGGCGTGGCCTACAGTATCGAGACTGGAGACCGGCCTGAGCTCTGGCACCTGTCAAGCGACGCCATGCTGCCCGAAAAGTTACGCCGCCCGGGCGCGAGCTTTCATAGCGACTATTTCGAGGCTTGGGATGAAGATATTCGACTACGATGGGAGGCGGCCTGCCTCGACCGTCAGCTCAACTGCTCGGATGGTGACCTTGGGGACGGGCAGATCATGGTGCGAGGCAAATATTATCCCAATAAGCAGATAGCTCCGCGCCTTGTCGAGATCCCTCATCAGATCGGACGGGATGGCGCCCACGCCCACCAGTAGAGTGGCAGTGTTGCTCGCCAATTGCTCGTCCACTCTGGTCTGCCTTGGAAAAATCCGGTCCCATTCTGAAGAGAGCTCATTGGGCATGAGCCACCCGCGTTTCATCTTCGCATTGCTCTCGATCAGCCGGTCCTGGGTTCGAGCCCTGGTGCGCCATCATTCCTCGCCAATGAAATTCAACGCCTTTCGGCTTTGCGAGTTCGAGAGCAATTGGCCAAATCGGTCGTAGATGCATTATCAACCCGCAGAGGTAACGGCGCGCCATCCACTGGATTTCCAAATTGCAGTGGGCAAGATGATTGATGTGGGCAATCAACCCCTGAGCGCCTTTCACACCGCGAAAAGGCACGCCGCCCCGAAGCCGAAGAAGATCGCTGACAGGAACAGCCAGTTCAGCCACTGCCGCCCCAGCTCTCCAGTGCTCCAGAAGACCGCAAAACGCGGCGTTTCCCCGTCGTCCGGAAGGCGCCGTAGCAAGGGGATGTCCCCCGTTCGGTCGGAGGGGAGCACCCGTTCAAGCTGGCTCGGCAGCGCCGGGCCAGCTTGTGGCTCATTTCTTGGAGGGCGCGAGGCGCGTCAGGGCCAATAGCGCCGCCGGATTTCCTGCTTGTAGAGTTTTCCCGTGTCATGCCGCGGCAGCGCGCGGTCAAAATCGACTGACCGCGGGCATTTTACGTGGCTGAGGTGAGCGCGGCAATATTCAAGGAGGCGCGCCTCGAGTTCTGGGCCGGCATCGTCCCATGACTGGGGCTGGATGACCGCCTTCACCTCCTCGCCCATCTCTGGGTGCGGGATGCCGATGACCGCCACATCTGCCACAGCGGGATGCAGGATCAGAAGATTCTCGATCTCCTGCGGATAGATGTTCACCCCGCCCGAGATGATCATGAAGCTCTTTCGGTCAGTAAGGTAGAGATACCCCTCCTCATCGACATGGCCGATGTCGCCCAATGTGCTCCAGGTCGGATGCTCTGGATGACGGGCTTCGCGTGTCTTGGCGGGGTCGTTGAGATATTGGAAGTCCCAGCCGCCCTCGAAATACACGAGGCCGTCGGTGCCAGGCGGCACTTCCTTCCCCTCCTCGTCGCAGATGTGCAGCGTGCCCCAATCGGCACGTCCGACCGACCCTGGACGCTCCAGCCACTCCTCGGGGGTGATGAAAGTCGACCCATTGCCTTCCGATCCCCCATAATATTCATAGATGATCGGACCGAGCCATTCGATCATCCGGCGCTTGATCTCGACCGGACAGGGGGCCGCGGCGTGGACGATCTTCTGAAGCGAGGACAAATCGTAGCGCGAGCGCACATCCTCGGGCAGCGCGAGCAATCGGACGAACATCGTTGGCACCATCTGCGTGAATGTCACCCGGTAGCGCTCAATAAGGCGAAGGACAGCTTCCGCGTCGAACCGCTCCATGATGACGAGGCTAGCGCCCAATCGATGCGCCGCCATGCCATAAACAAGCGGTGCAGTGTGATAGAGCGGTGCTGGCGAAAGCATTACGCTTCCTTCGCCGACCTCGTAGCGCCCCGATATGCGATCGGCGAGCATATGCGGCGCGTCGGCCGCCTCGCCGCTCAGCGGCAGCCGGATCCCCTTCGGCCGGCCCGTCGTCCCCGAGGAATAGACGAGATGATATCCCGCCGTCTCGTCGGCGATGGGCTCAGCGGACTGGCTCTTCACTGCCGAGGACCATGAGCGCGCGCCGTCCAGCCCGGAGCCGATGTCGAAGACTGTCTCGACGAGGGGCGCAAGGCCCGCCCGTGCACGCACGAGCGCCGCCGCCGCGGGAACTTCGGCATGGGTTATGAGCAGGAGCGAGCCGCTGTCCGTGAGGATATAGGCCGCCTCTTCGGCTGTGAGCTGGGTTGATATGGGGCATATGTAGAGCCCCGCGCGCTGCGCTGCCCAATAGACCGGATAATATTCGGGGCAGTTTTTTAGCCAGATCGCAATCGTCGTACCCGTCGCGATCCCGAGCGAACGGAAGAGATGTGCCCCGCGGTTCGCCGCCTCCTCAAGATCAGCGTAGCTCGTCGCGCTGCCGTCCGCCGCCATGATGATAGCCGCGCGATCGGGCGCGGTCTGCGCGAAAAGGCGTGGGTACATGGCACTCCCCTTTTTTTGTGAGCGAGTTATATAACTACGTTTACTTTCTATGTCGATTGACATAATGGCTTCGGATGCCGAGACGACGGCACGCCCAACAGGCAATGGGAAAGGATCGAAAGACAATGGACCTTAAACCGGGTTCGCGCTGGAAAAGTGCGGTGTGCGACGCGCAACTCGTCGTCGTACGCCCTCCAAAGGTCGCCGGCGAACTCCAATGCGGCGGCGTTCGCGTACTTCCGATCGACGATGTCGCGGCGCCGACAGGTGACATCAGCCCCGATTTTTCGGACGGCGTCGCTATCGGAAAGCGTTATGTCGATGAGGAGAGCGGGCTTGAAGTCCTGGGCGCCAAGGCAGGAAAGGGATCCCTGGCTTTCAATGGAAGCCCGATGTCGGTCAAGGGTGCCAAGCCGCTTCCCGCCTCGGACTGATCGCAAATGCGCACGCCGCTATTGCTTGACATCGCAGCGGATGCTTGCCCCGAGCGCCCGGCACTCGGAGCCGGCGAGCGGGTGCATGATTTCGAGACCTATCGCGCCCGGGCCGGCCGGGTCGCGGCGTGGCTCGCGGCTAAAGGCAAGGCGAACACGGCCTTCCTGGGCATGAACGGCGACGCCCTCCCCATCCTGCTCTTCGCGAGCGGCATGGCCGGAACGCCCTTCGTGCCGCTTAACTACCGCCTGGCCGATTCCGATCTCAACAAGCTCATTGCGCGCAGCGCGCCCGCGGTGCTCATCGCCGACGACGACATGTTGCCGCGTATCACGCCAGTCGATGGCGTCGAACTCGTCGCACGCAGCGCGTTCGAGGATGAATTTCTGCTCGGCGCTACGTCCGAACAAGCCGAGCTCCCTGACGCCGACAACGATATCGCGGTCCTGCTTTTTACCAGCGGGACGACTGGTGATCCGAAAGCGGCCGTACTGCGTCATGCCAACCTGACATCCTATGTCATGTCGACCGTGGAATTTCTCGGCGCGAGCGAAGACGAAGCGGCGCTGGTCAGCGTTCCAGCCTATCATATTGCGGGAATTTCCGCGATCCTCACCGCTGCCTATGGCGGGCGCCGGATCGTCTATCTCCCAGCCTTTACGGCCGAGGCCTGGGTGCAGGTCGCGGCGGCAGAAAAGATCACCCACGCGATGGTGGTACCAACAATGCTCGGGCGAATTCTCGACGTGATGGAGAAGTCCGGCGAGACGCTACCGGCGCTTCGCGCCTTGTCCTATGGCGGCGGCAAGATGCCCGAACCGGTGATCGCGCGGGCCCTCGCGCAATTGCCGCATGTCGACTTTGTCAATGCATATGGCCTTACCGAAACGAGCTCTACCATCGCGCTGCTCGGCGCCGAAGACCACCGCGCCGCCTTTGCCTCAACGGACCCCGCCATCAGGCAGCGCATCGCGTCGGTCGGACAGCCGCTCCCCAGCGTCGAGCTCGAGATTCGCCGCGAGGACGGGTCGCCGTGCGCTGTCGGCGAGCATGGTGAGATCTATGTGCGCGGCGAGCAGGTATCGGGCGAATATCTTCACAAGAAGGCAATCGGCGACGATGGCTGGTTTGCGACCAACGACGCAGGCTGGCTCGATGAAGGCGGCTATTTGTTCGTCGAAGGACGACTCGATGATGTCATCGTGCGCGGCGGCGAAAATATCTCGCCAGGCGAGATCGAGGATGTGCTGCGGAGCTTCGAGGATATCGCCGATTGCGCCGTTCTCGGCATTCCTTGCACCCAATGGGGCGAAAAAGTCGTTGCGGTCATTGTCTCGCGGTCGGGATCGCCCGACACCGAAAAAATGGCATCGATCATTCGCGAACGGCTCCGGTCGACCAAGACGCCGGAGCAATGGTTCGTCCGCGACGAGCTGCCTTATAACGAAACGGGGAAGCTGCTCCGCCGCGTCCTCAAGGCCGAACTGGCGAAAGAGGTCTGCGCCGGATAGGAAGGCGCGATGACCCCCGCCGACCATCTCGACGCCGACCGCCTGTCCGCTCCCGGCGGCGAGCCCGTGCTCGTTGTCGATGCGGCCTCCTGGCAGCGGCCGACAGCGCCGATCCAGGCGGCGGTCATCGGCATCGATCGCGCTGGCGCCCTGTCAGTGGCTCGGGTCGACGACTTTGACGTGCTGCTGACGGTGGCAGACGATCCGCCGCGCCCCTGGGTTTCGGTTAAAAGCCTTGAGATCGAGGCGGCGGCAGCGCGGCTTGCCGATACCGCGCGCGGCGCCCCGTTCGCCGCCACAATCGCGGCGCAGCTCCTGCGGCTGACCCCCCGATTACCGCTCGCCGAGGCGCTCACAGCCGAATCTCTTGCTTATTCCGCCCTGCTCGGCGGCCAGGAATTTCATCGCTGGCGCGCCCGCGCGGACCCCGCGCCCGGAACGCCGGCCCCCGATGAACCGGTGACCATCGAGCGGAAGGCGGATCAACTGACGCTGACCCTCGATGATCCTAAAAACCGCAATGCGATGACGGCAAGGATGCGCGACGCGCTTTATGAAGCGCTCGCCAATGCCCTTGACGATCCGACCGAACCCGCCGTTACCTTGCAGGGTAATGGGCGCTGTTTTTCAACCGGGGGCGCGCTCTTCGAGTTCGGAAGCGCGGTCGACCTCGCCGAGGCGCACGCAGTGCGAATGCTGCACAGCTGCGCGTGGGCGCTCGGCGCCCTTCGCGAACGCGCAACGGTCCGGCTCCATGGCGCCTGCATCGGCTCGGGATTGGAAATTGCCGCGGCAGCCCATCGCCGTATCGCCGCGCCCGACGCCTGGTTTCAGCTTCCCGAGCTCTCGATGGGCCTCATCCCCGGCGCAGGGGGCACCGCGACCGTGGCGCGCGCAATCGGACGGCATCGCGCCTATTGGATGCTGCTTTCGGGAAAGCGCGTCGACGCCGAGCTCGCCCGCCGATGGGGCCTCGTCCATGCTATCGAGGAGCGAACATGACCGCGCTGCTCGATGCGGTGGCCGCGGCGGGCGATCGACTGGTCAAAGCGTCGCGCGGAAAAATCACTTTCGACCCCCGGCGTGCCTTGTCACGCAGCGATGACCTGAGGCTCGGTGAACCCGGTCTTTGGTCGCCGAACCGAAACAGCCGGTTGATCGAGTGCCGTGACGGCTGGATCGCGGTCTCGATCGCGCGCGAGGATGACCGCGACCTCGTTCCCGCGTGGACCGGGGCCTCGTTCGGCACCGACCCATGGGAGGCCGTCGTCGCTGCAGCAGCCGAGCGTAGCGCGGGGGAGATGGCAAATGGGGCCATTGCCCTCCATCTTCCCGTCGCCCTCGTCGGGGAAGCACGCCCCATGCCGCCAACAAGAATATCGCCCGGGAATGCGCGAGGGGAGAGGGTCATCGACCTTTCGGCGCTCTGGGCAGGTCCCTATTGCGCGGGCCTCCTCGCCGAAGCGGGATTTGACGTGGTGAAGATCGAAAGCCCTTTGCGTCCGGATCCTACATCGCGCCATTTGCCCGCGCTCGATGCGCGACTCAACGGCGCGAAGAAGCGGGCGACGATGGCGCTTGACGATCCCGAGCTGATCGAGGCGATCCGGGGAGCGCGCGTGCTGGTGACGAGCGCGCGCCCGCATGCGCTTGCGCGGCTCGGGCTTGATGAGGCAAGGGTTTTTCGGCTTAACCCCGGCCTCCTGTGGATCGCGGTCACCGCCCATGGCTGGCAGGGTCCGGCGGCGCTTCGTGTCGGTTTCGGCGATGATTGCGCTGCCGCGGGCGGGCTTCTTGTATGGCGCGGCCCGAAGCCCGGCTTCATCGGTGATGCGCTCGCCGACCCGCTAGCGGGAATGACGGCCGCAACTCTCGCGCTCGAGACGCTCGCCGCGGGAGGCTGCGGAGTGCTCGACGTACCGCTTTCGCGCACGGCCGCGCGTTTTGCCGAGGCTATCGCGTGACCGCACGCTTCGATCTCGTTATCCGCGACGCGCGCAGCGCAGGGGGCCGACCTCTCTCTGTGGGGATACGCGGCGGACGGATTGCCGCGCTCGGGACGATCGGGGCGGCCTGCGGCCCCGAGCTCGATGCGCACGGACGAACGGTCGGCCCGGGCCTTCACGATCACCATCTGCACCTCCTTGCTACTGGTGCGCGGCTCGAGTCGGTCGATCTTTCGGACGCCCGGGACGCAGGGACGATCATTTCGAGGCTGCGCGCCCAGCCGGGACAGAGCGGCGAATGGGTGCGCGCGGTCGGCTATGATGAACGAGCCGCGGGCCTCCCTGATCGCACGCTCCTCGATGCCTGGATGCCCGACCGGCCGCTGCGCTTGCAGGACCGTACCGGCGGCTACTGGATCCTGAACAGCGCGGGGGTTGCAATGCTTGGTGAGGCCCCTTTTCCCCCTTGCGTCGAACGCGGCGCCGACGGGCGCCCAAACGGACGCATCCGGCGCGGCGATGCCTGGCTTCGTGAGCGGATCGGGGGGCTTCCACCCTCGCTCACGCGTCTGGGCGAACGCCTTTCCCGAATGGGCGTCACCGCGGTAACCGATGCGAGCGCTTCCAACGGGGCCGAGGAAGCCGCGCTTCTTGCAGGCTCCCTCCCGCAGCGCCTCACGATCATGGGAACCGAGGCGCTCCCACGGGACGATCGATATTCGCTCGGCCCTGTCAAACTCCTACTCGATGAAGATGATTTACCCCCCCTCCCCGATGCGGCGGCGCGGATCGCCGCGGCGCGCAAGCTCGGGCGCGCGGTCGCGGCGCATTGCGTCACATTGGGCGAGCTCGTCTTCTATCTTGAAGCGCTCGGGGCGGCGGGCGGTGCGCGTCCCGGTGACCGGATCGAACATGGCGGAATGATCGCCGAGAGCCTCATTGCCGACATTGCAGCGTCCGGGCTGATCGTCGTCACGCAGCCGAACTTCATCCATGACCGCGGCGACCGCTATCTGGACCAACTACCACAGCATGAACGGGACGACCTCTACCGCCTCGCGTCGCTGCTGCGGGGGGGCGTGGCGGTGCGCGGGGGATCAGACGCCCCATATGGCGATCTTGATCCGTGGGTCGCGCTGCGGGCGGCGACGAACCGACTGACGCGCGGCGGCCACTCGATCGGTCCGGGCGAAGCAATCGACCGCAAGGCCGCGCTCGCACTCTATGAAGCTGTGCCCCTTGCCGTGGGATCGCCTGCCGATCTCATCCTTTACGACTGGCCAGGCGAGCCCGACGCCCTCGGATCTGTCGCCCTCACCCTGATCGGGGGTCAGATCGCCTGGCAGGGTTAATCACGCACGAGCAACATCGCTCCCGCAAGCGGACCGCCCGACGTCGATGTCGCGCAGACTTGCAGCGCGCGCTTAACCTGCCGCTCGCCCGCCCTGCCCCAGAGCTGAGTGCAAGCCTCGTGCACCGCGCCATAGGCGTGGAGGCGCCCCGCCGATAAGGCCCCGCCGCCCGTATTGACCGGCAGTTCGCCCTCGAGAGCGATCCTTTTTCCACCCTCGATGAAATCCTTGGCGCCATAGCGTTCGCAAAAGCCGAAATTCTCCAGCCAGTTGATCGTATGAAAGCTGAAACCGTCATAGAGCTGAGCGATATCGACGTCGGCGGGCTTGAGATCGGTGCGGCCCCACATCATTTCAGCGACTTTGGGCTGCGCCTGCGTGTCGAGTTCTGCAAGCTGCGTCCAGCTGTTGCGATATCGCATCGAGGAGCCGATCGCTTCGATGCGGATCGGCGGGTTCTTGAGCGATCGCGCGATGTCCATGCGTGACAGGATAATCGCCGCTGCGCCGTCGATCGGCACGTCACAGTCATAGAGGCGTAACGGAGTCGCAATAAGCGGCGAGGCGAGATAGTCGTCGATGGTGATCGGCGCCTTGTAGATCGCATTGGGGTTGAGCGCGGCGTTGCGGCGCTGATTGACGGCGATCTGGCCGACCTGGTCGGGCCTTATGCCGCTCTTGTGCACATAGAGGTTGAAGTAGAGCGCTTGCTGGAGTGCAGCAGAATAGGTGTAATAGGGGGCATACCAGGCGAAGGGGCCGGCCTGCCGCTGGCCCTCGCGGAGCAGGGAATTCGCGTAGGCGGTCTTGCGCGCGGTCGCCTCGTACATGGTCCGGAAGATCAGGACATTGCGGCAAAGCCCCGCCGCGATTACGCCCACGGCGTTGAAGACCGCACCATATTGCCCTGGCGCCTCGCCGCCGCCCCCATACCAGCCAAGCTCGAGGCGCAGCGCGTCCTGGAGAGCGGCGCAGCCAACGGGCGAGAAGCCCGAACCGTCGGCGCGCTCCCCTGGCCATGTTGCGAGTCCATCGATGTCCGAGCGGCTGAGGCCCGCGTCGGCAATGGCCTCGAGTGCCGCATCGACCGTGAGCGCCAGCGCTGATTTCGCGGCGCCGCGCGAAACCTCGGACATGCCAATTCCCGTGATCGCGGTATTTTTCTCGGCAAAGCGGCTCATGAGCGCACCGGGCGAAAGAGCGGAACGAAAAGATTTTCCGCCTCTTCAAAAAGGACTTCGACCTCCATCCCGATCATCAAGGCATCGGGGGAACAATCGACGATGTTGCACGCGAGGCGGACATCGTCCTGTTCCTCGATGGCGACAAGCGCGAGAACATAGGGAACTTCGAGGCCCGGTACCCAGGCCTTGTGATTCACAGTGAAGGTTACCACCCTGCCCCGGCCCGAAACCGCTTGCGGCGCGACATTGCGGCTCTCGCATCTGGGGCAGAAGGGAAGCGGCGGGTGAACGAAATATTCGCAGGCGGCGCAGCGATAGATCGCAAGTTTCCCTTGCCCACCCCATGTCCAATAAGCTTCGTTGTCCCGGTCGATCACCGGCAGTGTCCGCGCGGCCATATGTCTCTCCCACTTATGTAACTACGTCATAATCCAAGAGTTGACACATCGTCAATTTTTGCGATGATGAATGCAACAAGAACGACATGAGAGGAGAGTCGCCATGCAGATGGACGACATGATCATAATCAGCGTTGACGATCATGCGATTGAGCCGCCCGAGGCCTTCATCCGTCACTATCCCGACGGCAAGAAGGACCGCGCGCCGCGGATCGTCCAGGAGAATGGCAAGGACATCTGGCTCTGGAACGGGCAGCGCTTCCCGACGATCGGCCTCAATGCCGTCGTCGGTCGTCCGCGCAGCGAATATGGCATGGAGCCCAGCGCATTCGATCAGCTCCGTCCCGGCACTTATGATCCGAAGCTTCGCGTCGACGACATGAATGCGAACGGCGTCCTCGCCTCGCTCAACTTCCCGACCATGCCGAGCTTCGCCGGCGGAACGTTCGTCGGAATGGCCCAAAAAGATCCCGAAGAAGCCTTGCTCGCCTGCCGCGCCTGGAACGACTGGCACGTGCAGGAATGGTGCGCGGCTGCGCCCGGCCGCTTCATACCCATGTGCCTCATACCGATGTGGAACATGGACGAAACGCTCGCCGAACTGAAGCGGATGAGCGACCTTGGCGTCCACGCCGTCAGCTTTTCCGACAATCCGGCGAACATAGGGCTGCCAAGCATCCACAATGAATATTGGGAACCCTTCTGGAAAGCCTGCTCAGACTATAAGATGGTGATCAACTGCCATATCGGCACCGGCGCCCGCGCCATGCACCCGTCGAGCGAGAGCCCGATCGATGCGTGGATCACCGCGATGCCGATCTCGATCGCCAATTCGGCCGCCGACTGGACCTTTGCCACCTTCTGGCAGCGTTATCCCGACCTGCGCATGGCATTGTCCGAAGGCGGGATCGGCTGGATCCCCTATTTTCTCGAACGGGCGGATTTCACGCACGAACACCACCACGAATGGACATTCACCGACTTCAAGGGCGAGCGTCCCTCGGATCTGTTCAAGCGGCATATCATCTGCTGCTTCATCGATGACCAGTTCGGCGTGAAGAACCTTGAATATATGAACGAGGACATGGTCGCCTATGAATGCGACTACCCGCACTCGGATACGGTGTGGCCCAATGTTCCGGAGTATTTGTGGGCGTCGGTCAATGGGCTTCGAAAAGAGACGATCGACAAGATCACCCACCTCAACGTCATGCGCGAATATCGTTTCGACGCCTTTGCACTGAACGGCGGACGCGAGAACTGCACCGTCGGGCATCTGCGCGAACTCGGCAAGGACGTCGATGTCAGCCCCCGGCACAACCTCGGTGGACTTAAAGCCGACAGCATGGATGCGGTTGGAAAGGCCCGCCGCCCGGTCACTTCGGGTGACATCGAACGCATGTTCGCGTCGGCCTGACCCGTGGCCAGTCTTGCTCAGCGGTGCCCGGTCGCCCGGGCGGGAGCCGACGCCCCGCCCGTCCCCGCGCATGTGCCCCCCGAACTGGTGCTCGACACGCGCTTCGCCGCGGGCATTATCCCGAACGACCTGGTCGAGCCCTATCGTCCCGTCGACGTTGTGCGAGACGAGAGCTTCCCGCGCATCCATTATTACCCCTGGCCGATCAGCGGAAATCGTCACGGCGCGTGGGTGGTCACGCGTTATGAGGATATTCGCCGCGTCTACGAGGATAATCACCTCTTCTCGACCGAGGGGGTGGCCCAATTCCAGCTGCTAGCGGGGGAAACTTTCCCCTCGATCCCACTCGGGATCGACCCTCCCGATCATGGCAGGTACCGCAAGTTCCTCAATCCATGGTTCACGCCCGTGGCCATGAACGAGCGCGAGCCGCGCATCCGCGAGATCATCAGCGGGATGATCGACCAGTTCGCCGATAAGGGCGAAGTCGACATCGCTTATGATTTCGGGCGTATTTTCCCGGTCCGCGTCTTCCTCGATCTCATGGGCTTCCCCTTCACCATGTTCGAGCAGTTCCTCGAGTGGGAATGGAACATCCTTCACGAGGATGACCTAGAAAAGAAGGCCAACGCGCTGCGCGGCGTGCTCGCCTATCTGCGTGGATTCATCGCCGAAAAACAGGCAGCCCCAGACGATGCGCTCGGCAGCTATATTGCCAATGGTTCGATCGACGGCCGCAAGCTCACCGATGACGAGATCATCGGAATGACCTGGTTCCTGTGGCTCGGCGGCCTCGACACCGTTGCATCGACGGTGAGCCAGATGTTTCGCCGCCTCGCGATGCACCCCGAGCTCCAGGCGCAGATCCGCGCCGACAAGGGACTGATCAACTCGGCAGTCGAGGAATTTCTGCGAACCCAGCCGCTTGTCAATTCGGGCCGCAAGGTCAAGCGCGACTTCGAATGGCACGGGGTCGAAATCAAGGCGGGTGACTGGGTTACGGTGTTCAACACGTCGGGCAATTTTGACGAGCAGCAGTTCGAATGCCCGCACCAGTTCAACCCCGCGCGCAAGAACAACCGGCACTTCACGCTTGCCGGCGGCGTGCACATCTGCCTTGGCGCCCACCTCGCGCGCCGCGAACTGCGTGTCCTGCTCGATGAATGGTTCGAGCGTATACCGCAGACGTTCCGCGTCAAGGAGGGCGCCGACACCACCGTCGTTCCCAGCCTGCTCTCGATCCGCAACCTGCCGATCGTCTGGGACGCCAAAGCCGCTACTCAAGGACTATAACATGGCATTTTTAAAAAATGACGGCGCCATCTATGTCGGCGGCGAATGGCAGAAGACCGACCAGCGCGAGGCGGTGATCAATCCCGCCGACGAAAGCCTCCTCATCGAGGGCCCCGTCGGCAGCGCCGCCCAGGTCGACGCTGCGATCGGGGCAGCGCGCACAGCCTTTGACAACGGCGACTGGCCGCATTTGCCCGTCGCCGAGCGTCAGGCCATCCTCACCCGCTTCCTCGGCGCCCTGGAAAACCGCCGGGGAGACATCATCGACCTGATCGTGGCCGAGGCGGGCGCCACCCGCATGCTCGCCGAATTCCTGCAATATGGCATTCCGATGAAGCATGCGCGGCGCACGGTCGAGCTTGCCTCACGTCCGGCGGTGACATCGTTGCCGGTCGAGCTGACACCCAATGCGCAGGGTCGCACCACCCTCGGCACCGGCGTGGTGAGCCGCGAGCCCGTAGGGGTGGTTGCGGCGATATCGCCTTATAATTTCCCGTTTTTCCTTAACATCGGCAAGGTCATCCCCGCGCTCGCGGCGGGATGTACCGTCGTGCTGAAGCCATCCCCGTACACGCCGATGGAGGCCTTGATCCTCGGCGAGATCGCCGACGAGGTCGGGCTGCCGAGAGGGATATTGAGTATCGTGACGGGCGATGTGGAAACCGGCAAATTGCTCACCACCGACCCGCGGGTCGACCTCGTCCATTTCACCGGGTCCGATAAAGTGGGTTCGATGATCCAGGCGCAGGCCGCGCCAACGCTGAAGCGCATCGTGATGGAACTCGGCGGCAAGTCCGCCCTCATCGTCCGCGCCGATGCCGATATTGCCAAGGCCGCCGCGGCGGGGATCATGGGCTTTACGACGCACGGCGGCCAGGGCTGCGCCCTCACGACGCGCCATCTCGTTCACAACAGCATCCGCCCCCAATTCGTCGAAGCGATGAAGGCGATGCTCGGGCACCTCAAGATCGGTAATCCCGCTGACCCCAGCGTCAACTACGGTCCGCTGATCCGCGAGGTCGCGCGCAAGCGAACGGAGGAGTATGTCGCCATCGCGCAGGACGAGGGCGCAACCCTTGTCGCGGGAGGCAAGCGGCCCGAGGGCCTCGAGAAGGGATATTATTACGAACCGACTCTCTTCGACAACGTCACGAACGAGAGCCGCATTGCGCAGGAAGAAGTGTTCGGCCCGATCGGTGTGGTCATCGGCTTCGACGACGATGCCGAAGCGATTGCAATGGCCAACGCGAGCGAATTTGGCCTGTCGGGTGCCGTCTACTCGGCCGACGCCGGCGAAGCTTACCGCATGGCACTGAAGATCCGCACCGGCGGCGTCTCGATCAACGGCGGCGCGGGTACGATGCAGTCCGACGCGCCCTTCGGCGGCATCAAGCGCTCGGGTTATGGCCGCGAATACGGCGAGGATGGCCTTAATGAATTCACCTATCAAAAGGTGATCAGTTTCCACGCCGAATAGACTGACAGGGAGAAACGGCGATGACAAAGGTCATGGAGGGCATCCGCGTCCTCGAAGTTGCGCAGTTCACGTTTGTGCCCGCCGCTGGCGGCGTGATGACCGACTGGGGCGCCGACGTGATCAAGATCGAGCATCCGGTGCGCGGCGACGCGCAGCGCGGCATCCAGATGCTGCAGCGTCTCGCGGTCAATCCGCAGCGTTCCTCGCTCATGCAGCACCCGAACCGCGGCAAGCGCAGTGTCGGGATCGACATTTCCACCGAAGAAGGCCGCGAACTGCTCTACGAGATCGCGAAGACCGCCGACGTGTTCCTCACCAATTACCTCCCCTCGGCACGGCAGAAGCTCAAGATCGACGTCGAGCATATTCGCGCCGCGAACCCCGATATCATCTACGTGCGCGGCAGCGCCTTTGGCGACAAAGGGCCCGAGCGCGACAAGGGCGGTTTCGACAGCACCGCTTATTGGGCACGCGGCGGGTCGGCAGTCCTCGTGACCCCGAAGGCGCTCGAGGGACCGCTCACTCAACCGGGCCCGGCCTATGGCGACACGATCGGGGGGATGAACATCGCGGGCGGTATCGCAGCAGCGCTATTCCACCGCGAGCGGACGGGCGAGGCCACCGAGGTCGACGTCTCCCTGTTATCGTCCGGGATCTGGGCCACCGCCTGTTCGATCGATGTCGCGATGGAACTGGGAACCGACCCCTTTGAAAACCTCATGCCGGGTAGCGGACAGGCGGTTGGGACAAATCCCTTCATGGGGGTGTTCAAGACCTCCGACGGGAAGTTCATCAACCTCACCGTGCTATCTCCGGGCCCCTATATTGAAGACGTGTTTGGCCATCTCGGCATTCCCGAGGCGGCGAAGGACGAGCGCTTTTCGACCGCCGAGGCGATCATGGCGAATGCAGCGGAGGCTTATCCGCTCGTAAAGGAAGCGATCGCATCGAAACCCTTCGATTACTGGACCCAGCATCTCAAGACGATGAAGGGGCAGTGGGCTGCGTATCAGTCGGTTCACGACGTCGCGAGCGACGAGCAGGTGCTGGCGAACGACCTCATTTTCGAAGTCGAGAGCGCTGATGGCGGCCCTCCAATCCGGCTGGTGGCGAACCCCGTACAATTCAATCATGAAGGCGTGGAAAACACCCGCGCTCCCGAAGCGTCGGAGCATACCGAACTCTTCCTGATGGAACTCGGTCTCGATTGGGACCGGATCGAGGAATTGAAAAACAAGAAGGCCATCGCCTGAGGGATAGAAGGTCATGAACTCCCTTCCCCTCCGCGTCGGCATCATCAGCGCCGCGTGGGGCGCGAAAGCGCATCTCCCCGCCTGGCGTAGCCTCGAGGGGGTGGAGGTGACGGCGATCTGCACCTCGCGGCCCGAGACCGCAGCGAAGGCAGCCGAGGAATTCAAGGTCGCGCGCGCCTTTCACGATTTCCGCGCGATGGCCGCCGATCCCGACATCGACATCGTCGATTGTGGAACCCGTCCGCCGCTGCGCCATGCGATGGTCATGGCGGCGCTGGCGGCCGGTAAACACGTCTATAACGGCATCCCCTTCGCCAAGGACATAGCCGACGCGGAAGCGATGACCGACGCCTGGCAGCAGGCGGGCACGGTGGCTCTGGTCGACGCCTTCATGCAAGCGGTGCCCGCCATGGTGCAGATGAAGGCGATGATCGACGCCGGTTGGATTGGCGAGGTTTTTGGAGCCGAGGCCGCGTTCGAGGTGCCGCTCTTCAGCGCCGCGCAGATCAATGTACCGGGCTATGTCTGGTTCGCTGACCCTGCCAATGGCGCGAGCGCGGGGCGCAATCTTGGAAGCCATATGCTGCATCTCCTGGTGCATGTCTTCGGGCCCGTGGCCTCGCTCACTGCGGACCAGTCGCTCGCGCTCCGGGAATGGCCGCTCGGCGACGAGACCATTCGGCCGGATGTGCCGGACCGGGCGTCACTGCTCCTGCGCCATGCGTCAGGATTGCCCACCCGGCTCGAGGCGAACTGGTGCAAGATCGGGGGTGATGGCTTCCGCTTCTCGGCCTGGGGATCGAAAGGCAGGATTGAAGCGCGCGCGCCCATCTTCCCCATGGCGCATGATACGCGGCTTTACGGCACAAAGGACGCCGGACTCGGCGGCGTCCGGCTTGATCGCATCCCGCTCGAGCCCGAATATCTCGCGGTTTCAGGATGCTGCGCGATCGCCGACCGCCCCGAGACCGGGCTTCTCGCCCTCGCCTCGATATTTGCGAAGATGCGTGATGCGATCAACGGGAAAGGCACTGCGGCGCCGGACTTTGCGCAGGCGCTGCACGTTCACCGCGCCGTAGAGGCAGCGGTGACGGCCAGCGAGGAGCGCCGCTGGGTCAGCATCGCTCCTGCCGACAAGTGACCCCTCCCCCACGCCGGCGCCGCCCGAAAGAGGCTTGTTCATTCAATGAGCTGACAAACGAGCAGCGTTCATCGGCTGGCCGAGATCGAGGAGGTTTTATGGAGCTTTGCCTGCTTAGCTGCGCCGAAGGAGCATCGAGCCCGCGATAAATCCGCCGCCCATGCCGCACGCGCCGACGCGCGCTCCCTCGACCTGACGCGCACCGGCATCTCCCCAAAGCTGGATGCAGACCTCGTGCAACAGCCCGAAACCATGAAGCCGACCACCCGACAATTGTCCGCCGCCGGTATTGACCGGGAAGCGCCCGCCGGGACCGATATTGCCTTCGGCTATGAAGTCCTTGGCCTCGCCATGGCCGCAGAACCCCATCGCCTCGAGCCACAGCGGAACGAAAATGCTGAAGCCGTCGTAGAGGCCGAGCACATCGACATCGCCAGGCTTCAGATCGGTGCGCGACCACATATGGGCGGCGCTATCGTGCGCGCCCATGGTCGTAAGGTCAGCGCGCTGGTCCCATGTCTCCTGCGACCCCAGCGCTGAGCCCATCGTCTCGATCGCAAGCGGGGGTTTGGCGCAGTCCCTGGCGGCGTCCGCTGCCGAGACGATCACCACGCAGGCGCCATCGATCGGCACGTCGCAGTCGAAGAGGCCGAGCGGCGACGAAATCATGCGCGCGCCAAGATAATCGTCCATCGTCAGGGGCGACGTCATGACGGCCGAGGGATTGTGCTGCGCAAACGCACGCTGTCCGGTCGCGATCAACCCCAGATGCTCGCGTGTCATCCCGAACTCGTGGAAATAGCGCATCGCCATCCACCCCGCCCAGTTCGAGGCGGACATGGCGTTCGCGGGCACCAAATAGCTGTACCAACCGCCAAGCCGTGCTCGTCCCGCACCGGGGATGCTCGCGCGGCGGGTTGCCGTCTGCGAGCTGCTCTCGGTGAGCGCGCGGAAACAAAGGACATGACGGGCCTGGCCCGTCGCGACCGCCATCGCCGCTACCTGGATCGGCCCCATTTGCGACGGACCGTCCGGAACCGCGCTGTGCCAGTGCGTCTTGAGACCGAGCGCATTTCGTACTTCGCCCGTTCCAAGCGGCGACATGCCGGGCGAATTGTCGGCTTTCCCGGGATAGGTCGAGATACCGTCGATGTCGTCCCTGGTGAGGCCTGCACATTCGAGCGCGCGGCGCGCCGCCTCGGCGAGGTGCAGGATGGCAGGTCGGTTCGTCTTGCGTCCGATGTCGGACATGCCGACGCCCGTGATGGCGGCCGCGAGAGTCATTGCGCGGGCTCCCACTGGGGAAACCAGACATCGTCGCTGTTGACGAAGCAAACCTTCATTCGCTGCCCGATCGCGACGCTCTCGGGCTTGCTATTTACCACCTCGGCGGTGACGCGCACGCCCGGGGCACCGTCGACATCGACCACCGCGAGCGCGAACGGCACCGGCATATCGGGGGTCCATTGCTGGTGGTTGACAGTGTAGCTGTACACCGTGCCGGTTCCGGCCACGGGCTTGAACTCGACGCTTTGCGACCAGCACGCCGGACACACGAGTTGCGGCGGGTGGATCGCCTTCGCGCAGTCGCTGCAGAAAGCGATCATCAGCTTGCCTTCGGCGCCGCCGGTCCAGAAGGCGGTGTTTTCGGGAGTGAGTTCAGGAAGGGGTCTCATATCCTCTCAATCATATCTGGAGCGTCGCGCCGCCGCTGACGCGGAGCGTTTCGCCGGTCACAAAACTGGCCGAGGGCGACACCAGCCAGAGCATCGCCCCGACAATGTCCTTCACCTCGCCCTCGCGCTGCAGGATTTGCATCTTCATCACCTGGTCGACCACGGGCTGCGGTAACTCGGCACGGATCGTATCGGTAAAAATCAGCCCGGGCGCGATCGCGTTGACGCGGATCCCCTCGGGAGCGAGTTCGTGCGCGAAGGAGACGGTGAGGCCGCGTACCGCGAGCTTGGTCACTCCATAGGCCTTTTGCGAGCCGTAGGCGGCCATCGAAGCGATGTTGACGACCGACGCCCCGCAGCGCTGCGCCATGAATGGCCGCGCCGCGAGCGTCGAGTGGATGACACCCCAGACATTGACGTCGAACATCCTGCGCGTGCGCTGGGTGCCAAGCTTGCCGATGAATTCGTTCGCCTCGGCCGAATGAATTCCGGCGTTATTGATCAATATGTCGATCCCCCCGTGACGAGCAGCAATATCGGCCATGATGCCGGTTACCGCTTCCTCGTCAGCGACATCGCCGAGATGGGGCTCGGCCTGAGGCCCGATGCTGGCGGCCGCATCACGCGCGGCGTCTTCGTCGAGATCGATCAGGGCGACATGTGCACCGCACCGGACGAGTGCCTCACCAAATGCCTTGCCAAAGCCGCGCCCGCCGCCCGTCACGACGGCGACCTTGCCAGATAGATCAAGTTCCCCCATGCGAGGCTCCCTTGTCCGACGCGACGCCGCGGGGCGGCAAGGCAATCCCTTTGGGCAAGGCGAGGGCCGTCAGTACGGCGAGCGTGCACACCCCCGCGATCGCCCCTACCGCAAGGTCATAGGCAAAGGGCGACGGGTAGACTTCGTCGCCGCGGCGCACGACATCCACGGCGAGCAGGCTTGTCACCATTTGCGCCCCGATGCCCATGAACAAGCCGCGAATAACCGAAACCAGCCCCGAGATCTCGCTGATCCGTTCGGGCGGCGACGCCTGCGCGATGATCGTCGGCGACACCGAGAAAAGCATCGTCGTACCGAAGCTGATGACGATCAGCTGCGCGACAATCTTTGGAAAGCTGTCGATATCGACGATGAACCAGATGAGCCAGCCTGCCACGGTCAATATACCGCCTGCCACCATCGCGAAACGTCCGCCGCCGCGCGCCGCAAGCCAGCCCCCGAGCGGACCGGCGAAAACCGAACTGACGTTTGAGGGCAGCTTGGCAAGGCCCGCGAGCGTCGCGCTGAAGCCCAGGCCGGCAAGCGTCCACAGCGGCGCCTGCATGACGAGCGAGAAGAAAACGGTAATCTGGAGCGCGCTCATCGCAACCAGCGCGGTGACCGCGCTGCCGATTGCGATCGTGCGATCAGAGAAACTCCGTACGGCGATCAGCGGATTGGGACTCGCGAGGCTCGCCCGCCACCACCAGACCACCAGAAGCGCGCCCGCGCCGAGTGATGCGAGCGCGGGCGCGCTCGTCCATCCCCAGCTTTTGCCGACCGAAAAATAGGCAAGAAGGAGGATAACACCGGGGGCGAAAGCCAGCCCCGATACCCAGTCGACCGGTTCGCTCAGCGGGTGACGCGGCGAGCGAGGGATCAGGAGCCGGATCGCCAGCGCGGAGACGGCGCATAGCGCAGCACTTGCGTAAAAGACGCCGTGCCAGCTGAACTGATCGACGATCATGCCGCCGAGCACCAGGCCCGCGGCGGTTCCAACGGAGGCACCCGATATCATCAGGCCAATCGCCATTGGAGCGCGCTCCTTGCCCGCGGTTTCGTGGATAAGCCCGATGCAAA
Organism: Sphingomonadales bacterium; assembly: GCA_044508875.1. GTDB lineage: Bacteria > Pseudomonadota > Alphaproteobacteria > Sphingomonadales > Sphingomonadaceae > Sphingopyxis > Sphingopyxis flava_A. The sequence goes on from JBIQHE010000017.1 coordinate 31,964, forward strand.
GGGGCAGGATGGCGCCCGTCACGCCCTGCATCAGGCGTCCGGCGAGCAGGACTGCAAAATTGGTAGAAAGCGCACTGACCAGCGAACCGACAGCGCCAATCAGCAGCACCACGACGAGCACCTGCCGCCGCCCGAACAAGTCGCCGAGCCGTCCGATGATTGCGGCAACCGCCGCGCCGACGATCAAATAGCCCGTGATCAGCCACCCGACCATTGCGGGGTCGCCGAAGTCCTCGATTAGCTTCTTCAGCGCTGCGAGGACCATCGCCGTTTCGAACGACCCCGTGACCTCGGCGGTCCACAGCGCGCCGATGACAAAGGGAAGGCTGCGGCGGGCGAGCACCTAGCTTGCGGCCGTCTTGGCGCCTTCGGGCATGCCAGTTTGCGCGGCGCGAACTTCGATGAGGTCGACCCCAATATCGGGCGGCAGGCCGATGACCGAGAGCAGCGCCTTCGCCATTGATTCCGGCGTTGCGCCTTCGCCGGTCATGGCCGCATGGCCCGTTTCCACGATTTTCTTGTAAAAGGCGGCGACCGTTTCCTCTGACCAGCTCTTGCCCCCCGAGCCGCCCTTGACCGAACCCGACCGCAGCACGGTGAAGCGAATGTCCTCGCTTCGAAGTTCATCGCGAAGGCCGTGGCAAAGCGTTTCGACCGCCGCCTTCGTTGCGGCGTAGAGCGCAAGCATCGGGAAAGGCATGTTCACCGACTCGCTGCTGATCGCGACCACCTGCCCCTTGGTGGCGCGCAGATGCGGGATTGCAGAGCGAACCAGCCAGCAAACACCGAGCAGGTTGATATCGACATGGCTTTGAATAATCTCGTCGCTACCCGCTTCGAACGCGAAGGGGTGGAATATGGCGGCATTGGCGACGACCACGTCGATGCGTCCGAAATGCGCCGCAGTCCGCGCGATGGCGGCGTTCACGGCCTCCGGTGAAGCGACGTCGCAGGCAATTGGAAGAACGGCGCCACCAAATTCAACGGCGAGGCTATCGAGCTCGTCGGAGGGCCGCGCGAGACAGGCGACCCGCGCGCCTGCCTCGGTAAGAGCGCCAACGAAATGGCGGCCCATCCCCTTCGACGCCCCCGTTACGACCGCCACTTTGCCACTTAGCCTCTCCATCGCAACTTCCTATTTCGCTGGTGATTTTCTCGCTTTTTTGACGATACGTCAGTTTTTTGCCATATCGCAACCCCGCTGCTAGGGTGAAAGCGATTGCGGGGGCGAAGGACGGATATTTGACGCAGCAACAGGCCACCAGAGAGGCGGCTCCGGCCGCCGAGGGCAATGGGCGCAAGCTCGGCGCGAAAGGACAGCGGACGCGCCAGCAATTGATCGATGCCACTGTCGCCCTCCTCGAAACCCACGGACTGCGCGACGTCTCGGTTGTGGATGTCGCGCGCGCCGCGCGGACCTCGCCCGCGACCTTTTATGTTTACTTCAAAGGCGTTCCCGAAGTCGTTCTCGCGGCACTCGAAAAGGCCGACCTCACCTCCCCGGAGCTCGAGACAATCGTCAATCGCGATTGGCTTGCGCCGGGCGCGGCAGAGGCGGCGCGCGCCTTCGTCGAATGCTACACCGCGCTTTGGAATCGGCACCGCACGATCTACATCGTTCGCAACCTTGCGGCCGAAGAGGGGGACATGCGCTTTTATCATGCGCGGCTGACGCAGGCGAAGCCGATGATGGACGCGCTCAGCAAGCAGGTCGAGCGCGCACAGGCGGCGGGGCGCATTCCGCCCCACCTCTCGCCGCGCTCCTGCGCGGGCACGCTCCTCATGATGCTCGAACGCCTCTCCGCAATCGGGCCGATGAGCGCTCATAGCGAGTGGGTCGGCTTCGCGGATCTGAAGGCAGCCGCGGCGCACAATTTTGCCATGATGCTGGGCGCGCGCGAATAAGCCATCAGGCTGATGCTTCGGCGATCATTTTCTGAAGGTCGAGGACCCCTGTGGCGAGGCCCCCTGCAAGCCCCGCGTCGACGGGCAGACAAACGCCGCTGATGAAGCTCGCCGCGTCGCTGTTGAGGAGGATTAGCGGGAGTGCCTGCTCCTCGGCGGTCGAATAGCGTCCCTTGGCCTTGGCAAAGGCGCCGAGCACCGCGTCACCCGCGACCTTGCGGAACTCGCCGAGCATCGGCGTGTCGATCGGGCTCGGCATCGTGCAATTGATACGGATATCGCGCGAAATCAGGTCGGGCGCCCTTACCTGCGTCCAGGTGTTGATCGCTTCCTTTGCAAGGCTGTAGGGGTCCCCCACCTCCTCGGCGCGGCCGAGATACCATTGGCGCGCTGCTGCAAAATCTTCGATTGCAATGAATTCGCGAAGCAGCGGCTGACGCGTCAGCCACTTCATTCCGCCGAGCGAGGAAACCGAGACAATCGCAGCGCCAGGATTGAGGTTCGGGATCCAGCCTTCGGTCCACGCGCGAATGCCGAGGAAATTGACGGTAACGACATCCTCGCCCGGGAACGTCTGGGGCAGACCCGAGACGTTGAAGACCGCGTCGACCTTTCCCCCGATGCTGGCGATCCCGGCCTCGATGGCGTCCGGGTTCTTGAGATCGACCTCGGTGAAGCTTGCAAGGTTCACCGGTGACGGCTTGATATCGGCGCCGTGGACCTCGGCGCCAAGCTCGACGAGTGTGCGAGCGCAGGCCTCACCGGTCCCGGAAAAGCAGCCCATCACGACAACGCGCTTGCCCTTGTAGCCCAGAATATCCTTCGACATGTCCCTCAACCCTTCCTGAACGTCATTGGAGCGGTGCAAATTTCGTCTGGGCAAGGCCGCCCATCGCGTCGGCCATCAGCGCTGCGTCGCGCGTCACATGGGCATGGCAGAGGATGATCGCCGCCTCGGTCCCGATTCTTCCCTCGGCCACCGCCGCGCGGTAGGCTGACCATGCTGCGTGGTAATCATCGAAGGCTCCCTTGAGCGCGGCCTCGATCTCGCTCTTTTCAGCGCGCTGGAAGCCGATCTCAAAACGCTCGATCGCGCGCCACCATTTGATCAGCCGGGCCATGCCTTTCGCCTTCACGGCCGCCTGTTGATCGGAAAGCCGCGGTACGATCACGTCCTTGATGTCGTCGAGGGCGATCCCGAAGCTGCGATCGCGGACGCCGGGCGGGGCTTCGGGCAGAGCCACCGGCGGCAGCGAAATCCCCGCAGCCTCCGCAAGAGCTTCGGACAATATGCGGCGATGAATGGTCGAGTAGACCATGTTCATGCCGAGATTGGGCGGCGGCGGCGCATCGGGATCATCGAGCCGCGAGCGGCGCGCAAAGCTCGTCTGGAAGAGCACGCGCCAATAGCGTAGGCGCGCGAGGTCGACGCGGTGCCCGCCCGCGGCTTCATAAGCGGAAAAGGCTTGCGGAAGCGGGACGAAGTCCTGGAACAGCATGCGGATCGCGAGCATGGCGAGATCCGCCATCGGGTCGCCATAATGCACGAGTTCCCAGTCGAGCATCGCGGTAACCCGGTCCTCGTCGAACAGGAAATTGCCCGGTCCCGCATCGCCGTGGACGATAACCGGAGGAGGCAAGTTCGCGGGAATATTCGCCTCGAGCCAATTCAGCGACAGATGGATGAGCGGATCCCAGCTTCTCCCGCTATTCGCTTGCCGGAGCACGGCGATGCGGCGCTCGATAAAAAGACGCGGTGTCTCGACCGGCCCCATTCCCTCGATCGGGGTGGCCGTCACATCGATGCGGTGGAGGGCCGCGAGCTGAGCCATGAAATCGGCGGCGAGCCTGTCGCGCTGCGCGGAATCGGCAATGGTGCCGAAACGGTCCCGGCCCGCAACGAGGCCGCAGACGAGCGCGCGCTGCCCGGGAAGAGAGGCAAAATAGGGGGCAACGCGCACACCAGCGTCAGCGAGCGGGCCCGAGAGCGCCCGAAGGATACTGGCTTCACGCAGAAATGCAGCATCGTCACCTGCGCCCGCCTTGTGAACATCATAGTTCATGTAGGCGCTGGCAGTTCGGCCACCAGGCCAAGCGAGGTCGAGCTCGGCGCCTTCGCGCGAGGCGCCGCCGCCGCCGCGCGGACGAACCGCCGTGATCCTGGCTCCGCTCGCGGCTTCGACGGCCGCCCCGAGGCCGGATGGCAAAAGGTCGTGCGCGCTCATGCGATGATCTTCGCTGCGCGAAAGGCGGCAATCTCGGCATCGGAATAGCCGATCTCGCGAAGGATTTCGTCGCTATGCTCACCGACGGCAGGGCAGCAGCGCTTGAAGACCAATGGCGTATCTCCGAAGTTCCAGAAAGCACCCGGCTGTTCAACGATACCGTAGAGTGGCTGTTCAAGGACCGAAATCAGGTTGAGATCGCGGTTCTTGGGATCATCGAAGAAGCGGTGCATCGCGTCCTCGAAATTGACCGCATCGGCGGGGATATCCGCAGCTTCGAGCGCCGCGAGGAGCTCGCCCGCATCGCGGCCCCTCGCCCCGGCCTCGAGATCCGCGCCCAGCAGCTCGCGCAGCCTAGCCTGCTCACACGCCTTATGCGCGGCGATTGCGACCCAGGCACCGTCGGCGCACTCGTAGATGCGGTGATAGGGCGAGAAGCCCGTCTGGTCGCTCGTGAGGTGGTAGGTGTCGGTGAGTTCGCCGTCGGGACCGATCAGCCGCTCGCCCTGCGTGAAGGCGGCGAGACCAAGAAGCGAGGTCTGGGTGGTGTAGCCGCGGCCGGTCGTGCGCCGCGCGTAAAGCGAAGCCATTAATTCGACAAGGCAGCTCTGCGCGGTTGCGACGTCCATCGTTCCTGGACGATTGAAGACCGGGCGATTGCCTTCGCCCGCATTTTCAAACTCCCAGCCAGCGATCGCGTTGAAGATCGAATCATAGCCTGGCCAGTTGCCCCGTTGACCGCGCTGACCATAAGCGCTGGCATAGTTGAACGCGACGTCGGGTTTGGCAGCACGAATGCCCTCTTCGCTGAGGCCGAGCTTGGCCGCGCCCTTAAAGCGCATATTGTGATGAACGATTTCTGCCCACTGGATCAATCGTTCAAGGATGGGCTGCGCCTCGGCCTTTCTAAGGTCGATCGCAAGGCTGCGTTTCGACCGCGCGGCCGCCTGGTAATAGCGATGCATGAACCGGATGCGGTCGCCCGTCAGTGCCTCGACCTTGATGACATCGGCGCCCATGTCGCCCATCATGGAAGGCCCCATCGGCCCTGCGAGGAACATCCCAAGGTCGAGGACGCGGACACCTTCGAGAACTTCTGCGGGCGCGCTCGCCGGCGCGCTCGCCGGCTTTGCCGGCCATAAAATGTCGCCCCCTTCTCCAAGGCGTGGAGCCGGACGCCCCTGCGGCAGGTCGGCGTCGCTGTGGAAGGGCGTGTTCGGCTGGCGCGTCCTGCCAAGGTCGGGGTCGTCGACCTCGATGACATAACCGTTCGCCTCGACGTCCTCGTGCCGCAGCACTTCGCCCATCGGAAAAGCGGGCTCAGCGGCAATGTCCGCGGCGCGAAGATCGGCAAGCCAGTTTGCCAGCGGCCGGCGCCTGAAGGCTTCGGCCTGGCCTTCCTCGGTCTCGAGATCGATGTCGGCTTCGGCCAGGACCTCCCACATTGTCGGCATCGTCGCATAATCGAACTGTCGGGTCGGATCCATGATCTGCAACCAGTCGCCGTCGGCGCACTGGAATAATTGCTGCGCGATCGCGCGGGGCTTGTCGGGCGGATATGTCACCGGATTGGGCATCGGCCCTTCGCTGTTGCGGGCCCAGACGAGGGGGAGCGTTGCGAGAAAGCCCTGGAAGATCGAGGTGTGCGCGGGGCCGCCCCGCCCGCTCTGAAGGCGCATTACAAGGCGAGCGAGCAAGCCTGCCGCTGCAAGATGCGCGGCCGACCAGCTCCCCTGGCGGTAGCGATAGACGATCGGTCCGCCGCGGTGGCCGTCATTCTCGTACATGGCGCCCACGCGCGCGGCAACGAGCAGCTCATCGTCGCTCCGCTCGACATCGGGATGATTTGCAGGCGACCCCGTTATCGCGGTGACCACCAGGTGCGGGTGACGTGCGGCAAGGCTCGCATCGTCGAGCCCCAGCGCCTTTGCGCGCGACGGTTTGAACTGGTGAAGCAAGGCGTCGGCCCCAGCGAGACGCTCCTCGAGCGAGCCGAGCCCCTCGGGCGTGTCAAGATCGAGAACGAGGCTCCTCTTGCCGCGGTTCCAGTTGGCGAAGGGCGCGGTACCGCGCGCGGGATCGCCCCCCGGGCGCTCGATTTTCAACAGGTCGGCGCCGAGTTCGGAGAGCATCAACCCGGCCACCTGGACCGCCATGCCTTCTCCTATCTCGACGATGCGAAGGTCGCCGAGCATCGTTCAGGCCTTGAAGTTGGGGAGAACCCAGCCATCCTGGATCGGGGTCCAGTCGACGCTGACCTTCATCCCGATATGGACATCTTCCGCATTGCATCCCGAAAGATTCGCATTCAGCCGGGTGCCGGGCGCCCCGTCGATATCGACGACGACGGGGACGTAGACATAATCCTCGCCATTCTTCGGGTTCTTGTTGCAGATTGCAAAGCTGTAGACCGTCCCCGTTCCGGGGAGCGTCGGCCAATTCTTGGCGCGGCTGCCGCATTCGGGGCAGACCGCGGTGGGCGGCATGCGGAAATGCCCGCACTCGCCGCACTGGCAGGCGGTCAGCCGATGCTCTTTCGCCGCGAGCCAGAAAGGCTCGGTGTCGGGGTTGGTGGTAATCCGGATCTGGTCGCCGGGAAGCGCACGGGCGGGTCCATAGGTCATGTCGATCAGTCCTTGCGCAGGATGAGGCTGGAGACGGGCAACGAGGCCGGGCCGCCCGATACGAGGGCAAATTCCGCATCCTTCACCTGGTTGATCGCGGTGCCGCGGACCTGCTCGACCCCTTCGACGATATGCGTCATGCCAATGATATAGGCTTCGTTGAGGTTGCCGCCGTGGGTGTTTACCGGGACGCCGCCGTCCACCCCCTTGCCGGTCGCCGGATCGTAGCGCAGCTTGCCCGAGAGCACGTAATCATTGCCCTCGCCCTTTTCGCAAAATCCGTAATCCTCCAGCTGCATGAGTACCATCGGGCTGAAATGATCGTAGAGCAAGGCGACGTCCATGTCCTTTGCCGAGAGGCCCGATTGAGCCCAGACGCGGTCGGCGGTGAACTTGTGACCCGAGCTGGCGAAATGCGGGTCGGGCATTCCCATCCACGCAAAGGCGCGGCCCCATTCGCGCTGGCCGCCATGCGCCACGGCGTGCACCACGGCGGGTTTGTGGCGGCAATCCTTCGCGCGGTCCATCGTCGTCGTGATCACGGCAACCGCGCCGTCGGTTTCGAGGCAGAAGTCGAGGCGTCGCAGCGGATCGGCAAGCATCACCGAGGCGTCATATTGCTCCTTGGTGAGGGGCTCCTTGCGAATGGCCTTGGGGCGGTTGTGCGTATTGGCCCGCGTCGCCATGACGACTTCCCCAAAGGCGTCCTGCGTGGTGCCATAAAGATGCATGTGACGCCGCGCGAGCACCGACATCAAATGACCCGGGCCGACGAGACCCGAGGGCTGGAGGAAGCTGTTCTCGGGATTGGGCGCCGCGGCCCCGAAGACGACGCCGAGGCGGTGCTGCGGCAGCTGCTGGAGCGCCATCAGCGTGACCGAATAGGTGCAATCCTCGTTCATCAGCCCGGCGGTGGCGAGCCCGATGGCACCGGGGCAGCCGCCGCCGCCGCTCGTGAGCGTCGCGGACCAGCTGATGTGCGGCATACCCAGCGTTTCCATGAGGCTCGCGGTGTCGAACTTGTCGAGATAACCCGCGCCGGCGGTCGAATAATAGGAGAAACCGTCGATCTGCTTGTGACTGATCCCGGCGTCGGCGCACGCGTTCATGATCGCCTCGGCCGCCATGTCGTTGATCGTGCGCGGCCAGCTCTTTCCGCGCACATAATAGTCGGTCGCCCCGACGCCGACGATCGCGCATTTGTCCTGATTGACCCAGGCCATTCGCATCTTCTCCCGATTCCCAGTTATCTAACTAGGTTGAATATGATGCTGGCGCGTGCTTGTCCAGCCGTCAAGCAAAATGGAGTTTGCGATATTTGCCGCGGAAATAGAGCAAGGGATCACGGCGCGGTTCGAATATCGCCTTGAGCACGCGCCCGACGAGAATGAAATGGTCGCCGCCATCGTGCACCGCATCGCGAGCGCATTCAAAGCTCGACAAGGATCCCGTGAGGACCGGCGTGCCATATTCGCCGACTTCCCAGGGGGTCAGCCCGAAGCGATCCTCTCCCTTCCCCGCAAAGCGGTTCGAGGTCGGCTGCTGCCCGATCTGAAGCACGTTGACCGCGAAGCGTTCGGCATCGCGCAGAAAGGGGGCGCTTCCCGCGCCATTGGCGATGCAGACAAGGAGTAGGGGTGGATCGAGTGATACCGATGTGAAGCTGTTTGCGGTCAGCCCGATCGGGCTGCCGTCGGGGCACATCGCGGTCACGACGGTCACACCCGTCGCGAAGCAGCCCAGCGCATCGCGAAAGGTCCGCGCATCGCTACCCGCCCGATATTCGGGCGAACCGCGCGGCGCGCGGCGCTCGAGGAAATCGATGAGATAGCCGCTCAGCGCATCAGCGCGGTCGTCGGTAACGACGAGCGCGCTGTTTTCCACCTCGACCAACTCGCCGTCGGGAAGATCCTCGACAAACGCAGCAGCGTCCGCCTTTGACACCAGTTCACTGATCGCGCCGCGCACATAAAGCGTCGGAAGGGCGATCTTGGCCGCGACACCCTCCAGCCGATCCGCCATTGCCGACGTATCGAGCGTGTCGAAGAGCCGAAGGTCCCATTGCGCCTGGCCGGGCGCGAGCGTCGCGGCTTCGCGCAAACGCTCGCCGACCCGGCGCGCAAAAGCGGGGTCGACGCTCACTGGCGAGTCGACGAGCACGAGTCCCGAGGCGAGGACCGCGGCATCATGCTCAAGGGCGGCGCTGGCGACCCAGCCTCCCAGGGTCGATGCGACGACGACAGGACGCGTTCCCATCTGGGCGAGGACCGCGCGGAGGTCCTCGACCAGCGCTTCGAAATCATAGCGCCCGTCCTCGGGCCATTCACTGCCGCCGTGCCCGCGCAGATCAAGGCTGATGACCCGCCTGCCCGCTTGCTCGAGTGCGTCGGCAACGCCCGACCAGACAGCGCGCGTCTGCCCCGCACCGTGAAGCAGGAGGACCGCCGGATCATTTTCCGAACCGATGATCTCAGCCTCCAGCCGGACGCCCGCAAAACCCCGATATTCGACGATACTCATTGCCGATCCTTATTCACCGCATCGCCAAGACGCAGCCACTCATCAAACTGGTCGGAACGCCGCCGCATCATCAGCCTGGCGATTTCAGGGTCGCCATCGATAATCGCGTTGCACAGGTTGCGCTGCATTTCGCGCGCGCGCTGGCACCGTTCGGGATCGGCGTAAAGGTCGCCGCCCTTTTCGTCGAGGCCAAAGCTGTACCCGATCTCGAGGATAAGTTCGACGACGGGATTGCCGCTCATCTGTGAAATCAGCCGCGCCATTTCCACCTCCCCCGCAATGAGGTCGCGCGGTGTGTCGCGCGCATCGATCGTCGCCGCGAAGGCGCGCAAGCGCTCGGCATCCTCCGCGCTGCGCCGCCGCGCGGCGGCGGTTGCCGCCTCTTCCGACACCGGACGGGTGACCTGAACGACGTGGCCGAGGTTCGCGCCCTTGAGACGCAGGTAGCGCGCAAGCGACTGGATCGCGTCGCGCGCATCGGGACGTTCGGCATAATAGCCGCCCTTGATGCCGCGGCGGATGCTGAGGAGCCGGTCCCCTTCGACGAGTTTTGCGGCCTGGCGGAGCGTCGGACGGCTGACCGACAGTCGCTGGAGGAGCTCATCCTCCGCGCCGAGATGATCGCCAGGCTCGGCGGCGAGACTGAGGCGCGCAAGCTCGCGAGCGGTGCGGCTGGCGAGCGTTTCAGAGCTTCTTGGCTTCACGGCCCCCCCCTCAATCAGATATCTATTTACTGGCAGGCAAATAGAAGATACTGGTATTTTCATGTGTTGACTCGTATAAATAGGTATCTTTTAATGCGTCAAACAGGCCTGCGAGTCGAGAGGAGATTTTACCATGAAACCCTTCGTTTTCAGCGCTGACAGCCATATCATGGAGCCGTCGGAAATATTTCTCGACGGCCTGCCGGCGTCGCTGAAGGACCACGCGATCCACGCGCGGATGGAGGGCGAGTATCTCGTCACGGGAACCAAGGACAAGGTCATCTATCGCCTGCGTGTCGGGCAGCACCGCGAAAAGCAGCTCGGCGATGCCCAGCGGAAGGGCATCCGCGAGATACCGGGGCGCCTTGAGGATATGGAACTGGAAGGCATTGACGCCGAAATCTGCTTCCCCTCGCTCGGCCTGTGGCTCTACTGCCTCGACAATCCGGAGGCCGAGGCTGCATCGGCGCGGCTTTACAACGACTGGAACGACAGCTTCCTTGGCGGACATCCCAATCGCTTCGTTCGCTGCGGCATGCTGCCCGTCCTCGACTTTTCGAACACGCATGCTGAGCTCGAATATCTCGCTTCAAAGGGCTTCACGGCCGCGATGCTGCCGGCGACCACCCCGGCGACGCTTCCCAAATATAACAGCGACGCCTGGGATCCGATCTTCGCCAAGGCGGCGGCGCTTGGCATCGTGTTCGTGATGCATACCGGCACCGGCCTTGAAAGCGTGATCGTCGAACGCGGCCCTGGAGCTGGAATCATCAATTATACCAATCAGATGAACGATGCGCAGCAAAGCGTCATGTATCTGGTTGCAGGCGGCGTACTCGACCGCAACCCGGCGGCAAAGGTCGCCTTCATCGAGAGCGGCGCGAGCTGGCTCGTTGCCCTTGCCGAACGCATGGACGAAGTCTCGGTCGCACATGCGAACTTCGTTTTCCCGAAGCTCACTCGCTCGCCGAGCCAGATCGTGGACGACCAGGTATGGGCAAGTTTCCAGCACGACCGCGCGTGCATCGCTGCGGCAGCAGCGGGACTTCCCGGCGCGCAGAACGTGATGTGGGGCTCCGATTATCCGCACGCGGAGGGCACTTTCCCGATCAGCCGCCGCATCGTCGATGAGCTCTTCATGGGATTGGCTGTGAGCGAAGAGGTGCGCCGCAACATTTTGGGGCTGAATGCAGCAAGGCTCTTCGGGATCAAGCCCGAGGTCGCGACAAGCGCGAAAGTCGCAGCCTGACGATCTGGCCGGGGCGGAGCGGGCTCGCCGCAATCCCCCTCAACTCTGCCATCTGATCACAAGAACTCCCCGCCGAATTTGCGGCGGGGCGTTTCTCGTGGTCAGTCCTCGATCGGGCGGGCCGTCCGCCCCGCCATGATCGCGGCGATGCCGCCGACGAGCAAGCAGCAGGAAAGGATCGCCAGCGACGGCTGCAAGGATAAGTCGCCGTAGGCGGGCGTGAACGCCTTGCTGAGATAGCCGGCAATCGTTCCCCCCAGCCCAACGCCCGCGAGGCCTATGAACATATTGATCGTCGCGGACATCATTGCGCGCATCTCGACAGGCACCTGCGCAAAGCAGAGCGCGATGATCGGCCCAAGATGGAGCGTCATCATGAATTTGACGACAACGAAGCAGGCGAGCGCGACATAAGCGTTTTCAACAAGCGCGAAGCCAACCCCAAAGGGGAAGGAAAGAAGGAGCCCGATGCCGGCGAACCAGCCGTTGAAACCGGGCTTCGCCTGACCGTAGCGGTCACTCACCCAGCCCGCGACGAGGTTGCCGATGACAAGTCCCGCCGCCATCGCACCGCCTAGCCAGAACCCGGTCTCGGTCTTGTCCATTCCGTGCACGCGCTGAAAGAATGACGCGCCCCAGAGGATGAACGCAAAACCGGTGACAGGGACCATGCCGAGAAGGAGCCCGGCCCAGCGCAGCGACGGGCTCGATGCCATGGTTCGCAGCACTTCGCCAACTCCGCTCTGCGCGATCGGTCGCGGCTCGACGACCCCGCGCCGTCGCGGCTCGGCCGCGAGCAGATAGACAAGCAATCCGACCGCGACCCCTGGCAGCCCGACGATCAGGAAGACCGCGCGCCAGCCATACCATTGCGAGAGCCACCCCGCGAGCGCCAGCCCCCCTGAGAGGCCCACGGCGTTCGCGGCGAGCATGACCGAGATGACCGTCGTGCGGCGATCCTTGGGAAAAATGTCGGTGAGGAGCGATAGGCCCGCCGGCCCTGCCCCTGCCTCTGCCGCGGCGAGACCCACGCGCGCCAGCAGCATCTGCCAGAAACTGTGAGCGAATGCTGACAAGGCCGTTGCGGCACTCCAGATCGACACGCAGATGGCGATCACGAGGCGTCGGTCGCCCCGATCGGCGTAGCGCGCTATCGGAAAGGCCGCGAGGGCGTAAAAGGCGGCAAAGGCGATGCCGGTAAGGAGCCCGAGCTGACCGTCGTCGAGCCCCAGCTCTTTCTTGATATCGTCCTGGAAGAGCGTGAAGACCTGCCGATCGACATAGCTGAGGATCGCGACAAGGACGAGAAGGCCCAGCGTTAATCCGCGGCGACTGGCGACTTGCGATGACATGGGCTTCCTTTCGGGGGGCGAGAGAGGGTTATAGCGGCAAAAAAAGAGGGGCACGGCCGAAGCCGCCCCCCCTAAAATGCTCTTACAAAGAGCGCCCTGTGGCCCTTAGAAGCGGACAGTGCCAGTGACGCCGAAGGTGCGAGGTTCATTTCGCGTCGACGAAACATAGCCAACCGGCGCCACCAGCAGATTGCCCGTGAAGGTGCGGTCGTTCGTGATATTGCGCACAAAGACCGCCAGCTCATAAGCATCGTCCGCGAAGCTGATCGACGCGCGGGCGCCGAACAGGTCCTGCGCATCGCGGGTCAGCACTTTATAGAGCTGCGCGTTCTGCGTGTTGACGGCCCCCGGAACGGCGGTCGATCCCGGCGGGACCTGCGCCGCGTTCTGCGCGAAGAAATAGGAGCCCGACGCGCTGTCGCTGAAATGGCTATAGTCCGCGTGCAGCTTCAGGCGGACGCCCCCGAAGTCGCGATCATAGTCGAGCGCTGCGCCCCACTGCCAGGGGACGACCGCGTCGAACCGTTCAAAGCTCCGGTCGCCAGACAAGTCCGAATAATTGATATATTTGGGATCGACATGCGCGAGGAACCCGCTGAAGCGAAGCCCCTCTGCCAGCGAGATCACCGTATCCGCCTCAAAACCGCGGAACCGCGCCTTGCCCGCGTTACCCAAAACGGTCGCCGAGGCGCCCTGGTTCGACCCGGGCTGCGCAATGAGGGTCGTACGCTGGATGTCATGGACGTCGGTCTGGTAGGCGGCCAGGTTCAAGCGAACCCGCCGGTCGAGAAACTCACCCTTGAAGCCGACTTCGTGCGAATAGGCGATTTCGGGCTTGAACGGGATGAGGAATGCTGCCGATGGCGCGCGCAAATTCTGCCCGCCCGAGCGGAAGCCCTTGCCGGTCTTGATATAGAAGAGCAGGTCATCGGTCGGCTTATATTCGAGCCCCGCGGTATAGGACCATCCGGAGAAGGAGTCGCGGCGCTTAACCGCGCACTGCGGCATCGCGACAAGTTCGGGCCCAACGATCGGCGGCGCCGCAAACAGCGAACAGGTCGTGGTGCTCGTGACCGTGTTGAAATTATTGTTGAGGCTCGTGATTCCCTTGTCATCGACCGAATAGCGCAGACCGCCCGTGAACGACAGCTTGTCGTTGAAATGGAAGGTCGCCTGACCGTAGCCACCCATGCTGTCATTGTCGATGTTGGCATAGAAATGCGAGGTTGTCGGGTTAATCGCCGGCGCCACGATCGAGATCGACTGGTCGAACCCATTTTCGTGGAAGGCAAAGAAACCCGCGGCGTAATCGAGGCGGTTGTCGAAGCCGCTCCCGGTGATCTGAAATTCACCCGATAGCTGCTCGACCGACTGCTGGCTTTCGGTAAAATGGATCGGGAATGGCGAGCCATCGAGGTCGACCCCGGCATAGGCGTCGATCTTGCGGTATCCGGTAATCAGCTGGACCTGGCCGAAATCGGTGTCGAGAATGCCGGTGAAGCCATAGGTCTGCGTCTTGGCATAGGCATAGGGGACCTCGTTGTTCGAGGCGAGCCTCGGATTGGCCGCGAGGTTCGCGATGATGGGGTCGAGGATCGCCTGCCCGGCCGCCCCCGCGGTCGCGGGCGGCGAACCATTGATCAATCCGACGAACAGCGACCCGGTATTCGCGAGATTATAGGTCGAATTGCTGGCGGCGAACGGCGCCAACGCCATCCGCATCTGGCGCGCGGGACCCGCCTCGTCCATCTCGAAATATTCTCCGGAGAAGCGCAGCGTCAGATTGTCGGTGGGCTTGATGTCGAGCTTGGCGCGGCCGTTCCACCGGTCGCGGTCGTCGAGCTTCACGCCGTTCGGCACCCCCGAATAGGGCGGCTTGGCGACCACCGGATTGGTCGCGCCCACTGCCGAGACCGCCCCTGCAGGCACGACGTTACGAGTGTAGCCGTCGCGCCGCGAGCGCTGCAAGGCAAGCCTCAAGCCGACCTTGTTCTCGATGATCGGCACGTTCAGAACGCCGGTTGCCTGAAACTCGTTGAACCGGCCGTAGGTCAGCGAAAGACTGCCCCCGAAATCATTGAGGTCGGGGTTGTTCGAGTTGATCAGCAGGGCGCCGCCCGTCGTGTTCCGCCCAAACAATGTTCCCTGGGGCCCTTTCAGGATCTGCGCCGATTCCACATCGAGGAAGTCGCCATTGAGGCCGTAGGAGCGCGCCCAATAGACGCCATCGACATAGGTGCCGACCGAGGGGTCGAGCGTGATCAGCGTATCCGACTGGACCTGGCCGCGCAGCGTCAGGATCAGCGCGCTGTGGGTGTTCGACCCCTGGCGGATCGAGAAGCCGGGTGTGAAATTGGCGATATCCTGCACGCGCTGGACGTTACGGTCGATCAGCTCGTCACCCGAGAGGGCTGTCACCGCGACGGGAACGTCCTGGAGATTCTCGGCGACCTTTCGGGCCGTGACGACAATTTCCTGAAGACCGCGGCTGTCGGTTGCCTCGTCCGGCGCTGCCTGAGCAAGCGCCGGAGACGAGGCCAAACCTATTGCCGCTAGCGACACCGTGGTAAACATCCGGGCTAACACGCGATTTTTATTCAAAATCATGGTCTTCATCCTCCCCTAATGCTCCCTCGGAGCGCTATTTTACGTCATCAGAATTTGAAACTTGCCGTAACTCCGTAACTGCGCGGTTCGTTGTACGACGTACCGACGTAGATGTTGCTTAACAGAAGCGTGTATTGCTGTTCCTGGTCGCCCGTCAGGTTCTTGCCCCACAGCGCCAGCTCGAAGTTGCGTTCTGGCCCAAAAGCGACCGCGACGCGGGCATTGAGAATGCCCAGGGACCCCGAATTTGCGACCGCGGCGACCTCGGCTGCCTGATCGGGCGTCAGGCCGAGACCGCCGATATCGGTCGAGGCGAACAGCTCGGGCGGAATGTCGATCTGGGGCATCTTGCCCTGCCAGGCGTAGATCAGGTTCGCATCGATCCCGATGCTCCCCAGGTCCTTCTTGTAGGAGGCGCCGAGCGAATATTGCTTTTTCACGATCCCGATGAAGCGATAGTCGCTCTTGTCGACGGGAACGATGACCTGGCTACCGAAATCGCCCGACACGCCTGCCCCTTCGTAGCGGGTATATTTGGGATCGGTGAGCGCGCCCGAGGCGAAGAGGGTGAACCCGTCGGCGATCTCTATCGATGCATCGGCCTCGACGCCCCAGGTTTCGGTATCGGCGTTCTCGATCACCGTCTGGCTAAGGCCATTGGGGGCAAGGACCGGCGTGCGCTGCGCGCCCTTCACCTTGTTGTGATAGCCCGCAATATTGAAGGTGCCGCGGCCATTGAGGAAGCTCGTCTTGATCCCGACTTCCTGTTCGTAGACGATCTCGGGCTGCGAGGGGATCGAGTCCGCCAGCGTCAGCGTGCGAAGCTGGAGCGCGCCCGAGCGATAGCCCTTGCTGTGCTTGGCATAGACCATCACGTCGTCGGTGATGTCATAATCGATACCCGCCGTATAGGAGAGGTTCGTGAACGATGCCTGGCTGCGCCGCAAACACGGAACCGCGGTCTCGACGGGGCTACAGAAGACGAAGACATCGCCATTGTTCGGCGTGTTGCCCGACTGGGTCGTCAGGCGCCGATCGTCGATCGAATAACGGAGGCCGCCGGTCACGCTGAGCGCGTCGGTGAGCTCATAGTTGAGCTGGGCATACATGCCATAGCTGTCATTATCGAGCGTGCCGCTGAAATTTGACCAATCGGCCGCGCCGACAAATTCAGGGGGCACCAGCGGGTTGGTTGCCGCGAGCGTCGCGCCGAACAGGTTCGATCGCGACTGGTCGAAGCCCGTTTCGCGGAAGTAGGTGATGCCCGCCGCATAGTTCAGCCTGTCTTCGAACGCCGTTCCCGTGAGCTGCAATTCGGTCGAATATTGCTTCAGATCCTGCGTGCCCGCGGTGAAGTGCCCGACCACGCTCGAGCCGTCGAGATCGATGAGATTATCGCTCTGAATACCGCGATAGCCGTTGATCCAGCGCACCTGGCCAAAGCTGGTGTCGAGGATGAACTTGGCCATGTAGGTCTGGGTCTTGGTGTTATTGAACGCCCCGCGCGGATCGGCGCCCACCACGACCGACGGCGGCGTCAGCGCGGCCAGGTTCGGATTATTGCCGAACGCCGCGCGCTCGCTCGCGGCGAGCCCGTCGAGGATCGGCTTGAAGGGACCGAACGCGCCGGGCGCATTGAAGAAAAGATTGTGACGAACCGGGCCGTCAATCTTGGTGTCATACCATTCGCCCGAGAGAATGACCTCGAGATTGTCGACCGGACGAAAGCCGAGCTTCACGCGCCCGTTGATCGTCTCGCGCCCCTCATATTTGGCGCCAGTGTTGATGTCGGTCTTGTAGCCGTCGCGCTTCTGATAATAGAGCGCGCCGCGGACTGCGACATTATCGGAGAGGCCGAGGTTGACCACAGCCTGACCTGTCCGCTCGTCGAAGCGGCCGTATGTTGCACTGACCCTGCCCGAATATTCATTATAACGTGGGTCGGCGGTCTTGATGAGGACAGCGCCCGCCGACGTGTTGCGGCCGAACAAGGTGCCTTGCGGGCCCTTGAGCACCTGAACATTCTCTATATCCACGAGCTCGGTGTTGAGCCCATAAGCCCGCGCGATATACATCTCGTCGATGTAGGTGCCGACCGAGGGCTCGAGCGTCGCGATATTGTCATTCTGCACCTGACCGCGCATGGCGAGCGTCAGGGCGGTCGGGTTGTTGCCTGAACCGCGGATATTGAACCCGGGGGTAAAGGTCGCGATTTCATCTACCTTCTTGATTCCCTGCGCTTCGAGCTTGTCGCCGCTGAAAGCGGTGATCGCGATCGGGGTTTCCTGAATATTGGCGTCCTGCTTGGTCACGCCGATCACGACGATTTCGTCGCCAGACCTTGCCCCCTCATCCGCGGCCTGCGCAAGGGCCGGGCTCGATACAAGAGCTATCGCGCTCAGCGATACCCCGGCCATAATACGCGCAGAATCATGCTTATGGTTGAAAAACAACGCCTACATCCTCCCTTGGCGGCTCCTGGATGGTCCGCTTTCCGAGTTATATAACTAAGTCTAACAAGACATACAAGTCCATTGCAGCTTAGGTGCACTGCCGCGTCGTATTGCGACGCGCCGCTATTCGCGTGGCAACATTGCCGCGAGCACCGGGACGTCTGCCAGGGCCCGCAGCACGTCATTGAGGTGGGTACAGCCCGTGGTTCCCGCCAATGTGTCGAGCACCGCCTGCCGAAAATCCCTCACATTTTTCCCCACCATGCGCGCCGCCTTTATCGACGCTCCCGGGCATTCCCGAAACGGCAGGATCAGCGGCAGAGCCTGCAAGGAGACCAGCGTGCCCGTCGCCTCGTCGATCTCGGCGTAGACACGATATTCATGGATCGCGGTGCGGGTCCCCGCGGGATTGGGGCCGCTGTCCTGAAAGCCGGCGTCGACCTTCAGTACTCCTTCGGCGCGCCAGACATCGATCCGGCGGGCCCGGCGCGCGAGCGGCCGTCCCTTCTGCTCGGGCATCATATGCCACCCCAGGGGATCGTCCGCATTGACGAGCGGACCAACCTCGCTCGACGACTGGTCACTGTGGTCGACATCACCCTCGTCGGTGAGCGAGCTTCCGCCTTCGGTAAAGCCGGTGCAGATGTTGACCATCCGCCCCTTGCTCCCCGCACCTGCCTTCGCCCGGCTGCTCGCCATGCGGGCATGCCAGTCGTCGGTCCAGCGTGACCATATCCAGCCCGCGACAAGGCTCGCGCCCGCAAAATCGTCAAGGACCTGGAACAGCGGCGTACCGCGCAGATCGCCGAGCACCTCGGCCAGCGCGGTGCGGCTCGCCCCGCCGGCCCGGACCCCCACCATATCGCCGGCGCGTGGATGAGCAGGGGCGATCTCGATCGCGAGTATCTCGCGCTGCGGCGAAACCTCGATCCTGTAGTCTCCGCGCGCGAGTTCGGCCGCGCTCCCATCGAGCGGTGTCATAAGGTCGCGCGCGCGTCCGGTCATGATCCAGGGCTCGCCAAAGCCGTTCGGCCAATCGGAATCGATCGAGGTAGTCCGACGGATCGACCCTGGACGGCGAAGCGGCGCCGGGCCCGCTGACTGGCGTGCGAAGGGGAATTGCTGGGGTGCGTTCAAGTCCTGGTCCAGTCCGATTATTTGGGGGGCATGCGGATCGCGCCATCGAGGCGCAGATTCTGCCCGTTGAAATAGGTGTTGCGCGCGAGTTCGAGCACGAGCGAGCCAAATTCCTCGGGCTTGCCGAGGCGCTTCGGGAAGGGGACCGAGGCTGCAAGCCCTTCGAAGATAGCCGGCGCCTTGTCCTTTACCGCGAGCATGGGCGGGGTTGCGAAAATGCCCGGCATGATCGAATTGACGCGGATGCCGAGATCCATGAGGTCGCGCGCCATTGGCAGGACGAGACCGTTCACCCCGGCCTTGAGCGAGCCATAGCCGACCTGTCCGATCTGCGCGTCTTGCGCCGCCGCCGATGCGGTGAGCACGATCGACCCGCGTTCGCCATCCTCGTTCAACGGTTCGGCGTTCGCCATGCCGAGCGCGGAGAGCGATGCCACGCGGTAACTCGCGATCAAAATGCCCTCGGCCGAGAAAGCATAATCCTCGGTCGAATAGCGCACATACCCCCCCGACGCCTTGTCGAAGCGGATCGTCTTGCTGTTCTTGGAAATCTGCGCACAGTGGACGAGGACGCGCTCCTGGCCGTGCGCGATGCGCGCGGCGTCGAAACCTGCGACAACGCTCTCCTCGCTCGTGATGTCGACCTTGCAGAACAGGCCGCCGATCGCTTCGGCGACAGCCTTACCGCCCTCCTCATTGACGTCGAAAATAGCGACCTTCACGCCCTCGCCCGCCAGGGCTTCGGCGCTCGCCCGGCCAAGGCCCGATGCGCCTCCCGTAACCACCGCTGCAATGTCACTTCCCAATTTCATACCCGGATCCTTTGCTTGCTCAGGATTATTGTAAAATTTCGAGATTGCCACCATCGACCACCAGCACCTGTCCGGTGATGAAGCCCGCGCGCGCCGAGCATAAAAAGGCCGCCGCGGCCGCCATGTCTTCAGGCGTCCCCATGCGAGGGACGGGCCACTGGCTCACGCGCTCGGCGATATGCTCGTCATAGGTCTGGCCCTGCGCCTCGGCGATCTTCGTGAACACCTCCTTGAACTGCGGCGTCGCAATAGCCCCGGTACCCAGCGTGTTCACGGTGATCCCCATCGGCCCCAGCTCGGCAGAAAGCGTCTTGGACAAGGCGAGCGCGCCGACACGGTAGGTGTTCTGTGCTGCCCGCGCGAGCTTGCGGTGCGGCGCCTTCACCGAGTTGGTGCCGATCGTCAGAATGCGGCCCCAGCCCTTTCTGCGCATATGCGGGACGACCGCCTGCACTGCCCAGCGGAAGGCCATGACATTATTATTGTTCGCGGCCGCGAAGGTCGCGTCATCGACTTCGAGAAAGCTGCCCTTGGGGCCCGAATCGACGTTGAAGATCAAGATGTCGGGTGGTGCAAAGGCATCCGCCGCGGCGCTGACGGCCTTCGCTATTCCCTCCTTCGTCGTGCAATCGGCGGCGACGCCCATTATCTCACCGCCCGCGGCGGCAATATCGGCCACGGCATCGTCGATAGTCGCCTGGGTTCGTGCGGCTATGACGGTGCGACAACCCTCGCGCGCGAACTCGTGCGCGCAGCCGAGCCCGATGCCTTTGGAGCCGCCAAAAACGAGCGCCACCTTGCCTGCGATCCCGAGATCCATCAGAGCGTCCTCCCATGCTGGAGCTTCAACCGCTCCTGCAGGATATTGTCCCGCCCCGGCGATGCTGCGACCGTCGAACCGCCATCCATCTTTATGGTCGTCCCGGTGATATAATCCGAGCGGGCGGACGCGAGAAACAGGCAGGCGTGCGCGATGTCTTCGGGCGTGCCCGCGCGCCCCACGGGCACGCTCGCTCCGTAGGCTGCGAGCCCTTCCTCGCCGAGAACGGCTCTCGCGCGGTCGCTCGCCACGAGCCCAGGATTGATCGCGTTGACGGTGATCCGCTCGCGCACCACGTCGCCGGCGGCAGCACGGACGAACGCATCGAGCGCGGCCTTTGCCATGCCATAGGCGGTCATGTTGGGGACGACATTGAAGGTGCCGTTGACCGAACCGATGGCAATGAAGCGCCCACCATCGCGTGCCCTGCCGAGATAGGGCCGACCCGCGTCGAGGAGCCACCATGCAGCCTTGGCAATGCTCGCAAAGCCGGCTTCCAGCCGCTCGTCGTCGACCTGGCCAAGGCCGCCGTGCGGAATGTCGGCCGCGGCGTGAACGATGATGTCGACACCGCCAAAGCCCTTTGCCGTCGCCTCGACCAGCGCGCGGCAATCGGCATGGCGGGAGATATCGGCGCCATGGTATAGAGCCACGCCGCCCGCCTTTTCGATCTCGGCCTTCACCTCCTCGGCGTAGGAGATCGTTCGCGCGCCCAGCATCACCTTCGCCCCCGCCGCAGCGAAGGCGCGAGCAATCCCGCGCCCCACGCCGCGTCCGCCGCCGGTGACGATGACCGCCTTGCCCGAAAAATCCTCCATCAATCTGGCTCCTCGAACAGCGCGCGCAGTCCCGGGGCCGACGGCTTCATCGAGGGCGTGCGCGGAAAATCGGAAACGATGCGGATATGAACGGGCACCTGGTACGCAATAAGGCGGTCCTTCAGCCAAGCCTTGAGGTCGGCTTCGGCCGGCGTGTCGGCCCCCTCCTTCAGGATGATTGCCGCGGCGGGAACAGCGCCGAGGCGTTCGTCGGCGATGCCGACCACCGCCGCTTCGCGCACCGCGGGATGCTCGTTGAGGGCCGTCACCACATCGTCGGGGTGAATTTTGAACCCGCCGCGAATGATCGCATTGTCCGCGCGGCCGCGGATGAAGAGAAAATGATCCTCGTCGAGCACCGCACGGTCGGTTGTGCGGAGCCACGCAAGCCCGTTGCCGAGCTGCTTGCCCTTGATTTCGAGGAGACCTTCCGCGCCCGGGGGAAGGATCCGGCCATCATCGGGGTCGACGACGCGCGCTTCGATATCGGCATGGACCCGCCCGACGGACCCGCGCTTTTCGGGCCAGCGGGCGCGAAAGTCGTCGATGGTCCAGCCGGCGATCGCACCCGCAAACTCGGTCGCGCCATAGTTGGAGCAGATCGGGATGCCGTATCTGTCGAGAAATGCATCGACAAGCTCGGGCGCCAGCGGCGCGGTGCCGGAAATCAGCGCGCGAAGGCTCGAAAGATCGGCGGGGTCGATATTGGCGTCGAGCAACATCCGCACCGCCGAGGGAACAGCGGGTGCGACGGCGGGGCGATTGCGCTTGACCGCCGCCACCCAGCCATCGACCGAGAACCTTTCGAGAAGCGCAATCTTGCGCCCCGCCGCGAGAGCGCCGATGCAGCCGTAAATTCCCCCGATATGCGTCAAGGGGTTGACGATCATCGTACAGCCCGAGTTGAGCTTGGGCGGGTCGTCGAAGCTTCGACCGCGTTCATATTTTGTGAACCCGCGGAAGCTGGCATCGAAGGCCTCGCGGCTGAGCGGCACACGCTTGGGCGCCCCGGTCGTGCCGCTGGTCAGCATTTCGATGGCGACCCCGGGCGATGTCCTGATGCGGGTAGAACTCCCGGCTCTCATGACTTCGACGCCATCCAGACGCGCACCGATGGCAATCACCGCGGAGCCTCCGCGCTCGAGAGCCTCGGTAACGCCGGGACGCGCGAGATCGGTTGCATCGGCGATGACAACGGGCAGGTCCAGCCCCTCGATGTCGGCGAAAAGCCTGGTGTCCGGCAGGACAGGGTTCAGCGTTACAAGGCAACGGTCCGACGAAAGAACGGCGACAATCGCCGCAATATGACCGGGCCGATTGCGCAGCATGACCCCGATCCGGGCATCTTCGGGCAATCCCATCGCCGCGAGCGCAGCCTCGATGCCCCCTACCGTTTCAGCGATCTGGCGCCAGCTATAGTCCGTGCCCTCGAAATCGATTTCGACGCGATCGGGATCGAGCGCCATGATCGCGCGCAGCTTTTCGGTCATCAATCCCATCAGAGTGACAGGCCTCCGCTCGCCTCGATGATCTGCCCGGTGACCCAGCGTGCATCGTCGCCAAGCAGCATCATCACCGCGCCCGCGATATCCTCGGGCTCGCCCAGCCGGCCCATCGGTGTATGCCTTGCCGTCGCCTCGTCCCAACCCGGCTGTTCGCGAAGCGCTGCGATGAACTCGGTGTCGACCGCGCCCGGCGCGATACAATTGCACGTGATCTGACGCTTGGCGACCGCCAGCGCGGTGGAGAAGGTCAGGCTCTGGATCGCGCGCTTGGTCATCGCGTAGCTCGCGGCGAACGGCTGGCCGACCTTGCCCGACATCGAACCGATATTGACGATGCGCCCCCGATCGCGAAGCCGCGGCAGCGCGGCCTGCGTGACGAAATGGGGGCCCTTCACATTGACCGCGAAAAGTTCGTCGAACAAGACTTCGCCCGCCCCCGCCAGCGAGCCGTCGCGCCCGCCGCGACCCACGCCTGCATTGTTGATCAGTATATCGAGATTGGGCACCCCGCCGAACTCCCGGTCGCATGCGGCGAACATGGCATTGATGCCGGATAGCGACGACAGATCGGCCTGGACCGGGAAGGCCTTGCCGCCTTTGGCAACAATATCGGCAGCGAGAGCCCCCGCGGCCTCCTTGCTTGCCGAATAATTGATCGCGACATGCGCGCCCGCGCCCCCAAGCCTTCGCACGATCGCGGCGCCGATTCCGCGCGACCCGCCCGTGACGAGCGCGGTCTTTCCGATAAGATTCGTCACAAGAAGAGCCCCCCGCTCGCTTCGATGATCTGCCCCGTCACCCAATTCGCATCTTCCCGGCAGAGCATCATCACCGCTCCTGCAATATCTTCGGGCACGCCGAGCCGCTTCATCGGCGTGAGCTTCGACGTTGCTTCAGCCCAGCCGGGCCTTTGGAGGAGCGCCGTGTTGAACGCGGTATCAACCGCGCCGGGCGCGACGAGGTTGCAGGTTATGCCCCGCCGGCCAACGACCACGGCCGTCGACATGGTGAGGCTCTGGAGCGCGCGCTTGGTCGCGGCATAGGCGGCGAAAGGGGGCAGCGCCGAGCGCCCGCCGAGCGAGCCGATGTTGATGATCCGCCCATTGTCGCGAAGGCGGTCGAGGCACAGCTGGGTGATGAAGTGCGGCGCCTTCTGGTTCACCGCGATCATCCGATCGAACAAGGCCTCGCTGCAGTTGGCGAGGCTGCCCGCATCGCCCTCGCCGCCGACCCCCGCGTTGTTGACGAGAATATCGAGATTGGGCGCTCCCCCAAAGGCGGCGTCGCAGGCGGCGAGCATCGCCTCGATGCCAGCGAGGCTGCCGATATCCGCCCCGACGGCGAACGCCCGCCCCCCCTGCGCCCCGATCTCGGAGACGAGCGCCTCTGCAGCATCCCTGCTGTTGGCATAGTTGATTGCAACATGGGCTCCTGCCCGTCCCAGCCGCACAGCAATGGCAGCACCGATCCCCCGGGAACCGCCGGTAACGAGCGCTGTCTTTCCGCTCAGCTCCGCCATATGCTCACTCTCCCCAGCCGTTTCGACATAATTGACTTAGTTATACAACTCGTGCAAGCCCTGCCGAAAAGAAAGTGGGATGAGGGAATGTCCGAAACGATCCAGAGCGAGCGCGATGGCGCCTTGCATATTCTGACGTTGAACCGGCCTGAGCGGCATAATGCGATGGACGATGACATGTCGGCGCGGTTCCGCGCTGCGCTTGAGGAAGCGCTCGAGGAGAGCGAGAGCAGCGCGATCCTGATCCGCGCCAAGGGCAAGAGCTTCTGCTCGGGACGCGACACCAATGTGCTTGGCCAGCGCGTCCGCGATGAAAGCGATTTTCACTTCGTTCGCCGTCACCAGGATGGCCGGCTCAAGATGCAGGAAGCAACAAAGCCGATCATCGCGGCGCTCAAGGGCGGCGCGATCGGCGGCGGGTGCGAACTCGCGCTGGCCGCGGATATAAGGGTCAGCGACACGACGCTGAAGATGGCGCTGCCCGAGATCAACTACGGCGTCCTGCCCGACACCGGGGGCACGCAGATGATGACCGCGCTGATCGGCCCCTCGCGCGCCAAATATATGGTGATGAGCGGTCGGCCGATCGATGCCCGGACCGCGCTCGAATGGGGGGCGGTCGATTTTGTCGTCACCCCCGAGGATCTCGATGCAAAGGCGCTCGAGATCGCCCGCGACATTGCCGCCAAGCCGCCTATCCATCTCGCCATGGCAAAGGAGCTGGTCAATCTGATGCACGGCCCGGTGATCCGGACGGGCACCCGCGCCGAGCTTTACGCGCAATCCTATCTGTTCAGGACCGACGATTACCAGGAGGCGCGCGCCGCGCTCCGGGAAAAGCGCGCGCCCGCATATAAAGGGAAATAGAATGGCGCTTCCCCCTCCCCCGCCGCTCGGCGCCAAGGCGCTCCCCGATGGAACCTACGCTGGGCAGGTCGTCGCCGTCACCGGCGGCGGGACGGGGCTCGGCAAGGGCATGGCGACCGAATTTGCCCGCCTCGGCGCGAAGATCGCGGTGCTGAGCCGCAAGGCCGACCATCTCGCGGCGGGGGTCGCTGCGATCGAGGCAGTCGGCGCCGAAGCGATCGCGGTTGCCTGCGACGTGCGCGACGCGGAGGCGATCGCTCGCGCCTTTGACGAGATCGAGGCAAGGCTGGGCCCCGTTGATGTCCTCATCAACAATGCCGCGGGCAATTTTCCTGCTCCTGCTGAAGAGATGACGCCGAACGGCTTTCGCACGGTGGTCGATATCGTTCTCAACGGCACCTACAATTGCAGCCGCGAGTTCGCGCTGCGGCGGCTGGCAGCAGGGCTGCCGGGCGCGATCCTCAATATCGGGGCCACCTACAGCTGGACCGGCGGCCCCGGGACATCGCATTCTGCGGCCGCCAAGGCCGGCGTCACCAACCTCACGCAGAGCCTCGCGGTCGAATGGGCGCCCGACGGCATCCGCGTCAATTGCATCGCCCCTGGGCGCTTCCCCCACGATGACCTCCCCCGGCAAATGACGCGCCACCGCGAGGGGGAGCGAGGCGACAACACGGTTCCGGGCATGCGCGTCGGCGAAGTCCGCGAGCTTGGGTGGGCGGCGACCTTTCTCTGTTCGCCCTATGCGGCCTATATCAGCGGGCATACGCTCGTCGTCGACGCCGCCAACTGGCTGCGCCGGTCGCTGGTGATGCCCGAGTTCGTGCCGATCCGCGAGCAGTTCGGTAAGCGCGCGGTCGAAAGCGGGAGCGCGCGCGAGGCGATCGCGAAGGCGCGCGGCGACAGCTGATGGACATCGGATTTACAGCGCAAGAGACGCGATTTCGGGACGAGTGCCGTGCGTGGCTCGCGGCCAATGTGCCCACCGAGAAACGCCCGCTCGACGCCGCCGACGCCATCGATTTCGACAAGGCCTGGCAGCGCCGCCTCTACGACGCCGGCTGGGCGGGGATCAACTGGCCCGCTGAATATGGCGGGCGCGGGCTCTCGATCGTCCAGCAGGTCATCTGGCTCGAGGAATATGCAAGAGCGCACGCGCCGTGGATCGGCGCGAACTTCGTCGGGATCAACCATGGCGGGCCGACGCTGATCCTCAACGCGAGCGAGGAGCAGAAAGCCTATCACCTGCCCCGCATCCTCAAGGGCGAGGCGATATGGTGCCAGGGCTTTTCGGAGCCGGGCGCAGGGTCTGACCTTGCCGGGATCAGGACGCACGGGCGGATCGAGGGCGATGAGCTGGTCATCAACGGGTCGAAGATCTGGACGAGTTTTGCGCATGTCGCCGACTGGCAGGAACTGGTCCTGCGCACCGAGGAGGGATCGACCCGGCACAAGGGGCTGAGCTGGGTCATCTGCGACATGCACGCGCCCGGGATCACCGTGCGCCCGATCCGCAAGATGTCGGGGCAAACCGAGTTTGCCGAGGTCTTCTACGACGATGTGCGCATCCCGCTCGCAAATGTCGTCGGCGGGCTCGGCAATGGCTGGAGCGTCGCCATGTCGACGCTGAGTTTCGAGCGCGGCACTGGCTTTATCGCCGACCAGGTCAAGCACAGCCAGGAAATCGAGGAACTGATCGCAGCAGCGCGCGCGAACGGGATGATCCGGGACGAGCCCATCGCGGACCAGCTCGCGCAGCTGCGCGCCGAGGTCGCCGCGGTGCGCGCGATGACGTACCGCAACATCTCCGAAGTGGCGCGGACCGGGCAACCCGGGCCCGAGGCATCGGTGATCCGCCTCTTCACCTCCGAACTCGGTCAACGGCTTGAGCGCATGGCGGTATTGCTGATGGGCGAGGATGTCCTCGACTTCGCCTACGGTGACGACAATGCCGTTGCCGATTATCTGAGGGGGTTCGCCGCGACGATCGCAGGCGGCACGGCGCAGATCCAGCGCGACATCATCGGCGAGCGGCTGCTCGGCCTCCCCAAGTCGAGGTAAATGCCATGGACCTGACACCGAACGAGGACCAGGCCGCTCTCCAGTCCGCGACCGCCGATTGGTGCCGGGACAATATGCCCCTCGAGCATTGCCGCAACCGCGCGGGCACGCTTTGGACAGAGCTTGAGGCGATGGGCTGTACGGGCATGACCGCTGCCGGGATGGAGCTTGATCATGCAAGCGAGGCTCTGGTCTTTGCCGAGCTTGGGCGCTTCCTTGCGCCGATCGGACTCCTCTCGACCGCGGTGGCGCGCCGCTGGTTCAAGGAGAGCGCAAAGGGCAAGGTCGCGCTCGCGCTGACAGGATCCGGCCCCGCGGGCTTGCGCGTCCTCGATCCGCCGGCTTCCAAGATGGCGCTGATGACCGAGGCCGGGAGGCTCACCCTTCTCGATCTTCCCGATGCCGGCGCCGACGGGAACGGAAGCGCGCAGCACGGGCCGCACGCGACCATCGACCTTTCAACCCTGCAGAGCAGGCGCGAGCGCGCGGGCACCGAATGGAACGCCGACGATCCCGCCGCGCCCCTTCACCTCCAGTTGCTCAGCGCCGCCTTCGCTGTCGGCTGCGCCGACGCCGCGCGCGACATGGCAGCGGACTATGCCAGGCTTCGCGAGCAATTCGGTCGGCCGATCGGCTGGTTCCAATCGCTCAAGCACCTATGTTCGGACATGGCCGTCCGCGCCGCCGCCGCGCGGTCACAGCTTTATTATGCAGCCTGCGCGCTCGATGAAAATGCTGCCGACGCGGCCTTTCATGTTGCAGCAGCCAAAAGACTGGCCGACCAGGCCGCGCTCGACAATGGGCGCGCCAACATCCAGGTCCATGGCGGCCTCGGTATGACCGACGAGGCCGCAGCACATTTGCCCCTGAAGCGCGCCCACCTGCTGCAATTTGTCATGCCGGCCAGCCGCGAAACTTTGCTGGCCTGACGATGTCATGCATCGACGATGGCTTGAAACTCGCGCTCAAGCCATTGGCGCAGGCGCGGCTCGATCCGCCCGGAAAATTCGGCCAGCGGCAGTTGGTCGCGGTAGGTGAAAAAGCCGAGCGAAACCATCATGAACCGCGCCGCCCGCACGTCGGCATCGTCGCCGCCAATCCATTCCTTGAGCGGCTCGAACACCCGCTCGCGCAAGAGCCGCTGCGCCACCGCCCGCGCCTCGCTGTCCGCCGAGGCGCCGAACAACATCGGCAGCGGACTGACGCGCTGGTCGTCGCCGGCAAAGCGCGCGACGATCAGCCTGCCAAATTCTTCCTTCGGAAGATCGGTCATCAGGCGAGTGTGCAGCGCCGCGTCGAGCGCGGCTTCGAACAGCCTGAGCTTGCCGCCGAAATAGCGACTGACCAGCGACGGGTTGACCCCCGCGCGCGCCGTAATTTCGCGCACACCGGCTTCGGCAAAGCCCTTGGCCGCGAAAATTTGCTGCGCAGCATCGAGAATTGCTGCGCGAGTGCGGTCGGCGTCTCGCGCCGGTACATCGAACGTGGCCGTCATCATCTCTCCCCGTTGACTCACCTTGTAAACGGTCGTTTACTTAGGTCAATGGGAGAAGGAAAATGACCGATTCGCAGGTTGCGGCGCGTGCGCCCGTTTTCGAATTCGACTATATTGCAGACCCCGGTTTGCTCGCCGATTGCCATGATCGTTACTGGGAATTGAAGGAGACGGCGCCGCCGGTCTTCTGGACCAATGCGCATGGCGGGCACTGGATCTGCAACACCGGGTCATCGGTGCAGCATGTCGTGCGGCATCCCGAGATTTTCTCAAGCCGGTTCCTGTCGATACCGCCCAACCCCGATCAGCCGCGGATGATCCCCGAGAGCCTCGATCCGCCCGATCATCGCCCGTACCGCCAGCTGCTTCGTCCCTTTTTTGAATCGAAGGCCATCGCGCCGCTCGAAGCCCGTGTCACCGAGTGGACCGACGAACTGCTCGGCCAAGTCGCCGCTTCAGGTGAGTGCGAGTTCGTCAGCGCGGTCGCCTCACGGCTCCCCGTCGCGGTATTCATGGAACTCTTTGGCTTCCCGATGGAAAAGTTCGACGAGTTTCGAAAGCTCGTCGTTGACTTCTTTTCATCGCGCGCGAGCGTTGAAGAGCGGCAAGCCTTTGCCTTCCAGATCATGGCGCATCTTGGCCAGCTCATCCAGGATCGCACCGCTGAGCCGCGCGACGATATGATCTCGAAGATTATCGCGAGCGATTTCGAAGGCCGCAAGCTCGCGTTCGACGAACTCATGTCGATTGGTTTCCTCATGTTCCTCGCGGGACTCGACACGGTGACCAATGCGATGAGCTTTGGCATGCGCCACCTCGCGCACGACGAGAAACTGCGGCAGCGCGTGATCGACGATCCCGCGGCGATCCCGAACATGGTCGAGGAATTGCTGCGCCGCTACGCCTTTGTCGCGACACCGCGCTACATTGTGCAGGACACCGAGCTCGAGGGCGCAAAGCTCAAGGCGGGTGACTGCATCCTCGCCCCCCTGCCCCTCGTCGGCTGGGACGAGGCGCTGACCGAGGATCCCAAGACGGTGTCCGTGGAGCGCCAATTCTATCGCCACGCTGCCTTCGGCTCGGGCATCCACACATGTCTTGGCCTTCATCTCGCGCGGATGGAGCTGATCGTGTTCTACCGCGCCTGGTTCGCGCGGATCGGTCATTTCCGGCAGATCGAAAAGGGTGACGAAACCTGCCGCGGCGGCAGCGTGATGGCGCTCGAGCATCTCCACCTGGGCTGGGATTGACCTCCCCCCGGAAAACTTCGCTCCCCGAGCTGAAAATATAATCGAAAGAAGAGGATTTCACTATGGCAAGCGCACCCGCAGTCCACCTCCACCTCGGACATGAAGAACGCACATGCGGCAGTGGCGGGACGCACCCTCATCTGCACCCGGTAAGCCAGCAGACGCAGGCGGAAATTCCGCTCGCCGGCGCCAAAGAGGTTGAAGAGGCGGTCGCAAAGGCCGAGGCCGTGCGCGAGGAATGGCGCCGCACACCTCCCGAAACGCGGCGCGATATCTTGAACCGTCTTGCCGACCTGCTCGAGGCGAACAAGACGAGGCTCGCTGAAATGGCCGCGCTCGATGGCGGAACGACGCTGATGGTGGGCGAGCGCGGGGTCGACACGGCGGTCGGCTGGACCCGCTATTATGCGGGCTGGTGCGACAAGATGTCGGGTGAACTCATCTCGACCTTCGATACGCGCGGTGAGCTGAGCTATACCGTGCCCGAGCCGATCGGCATTGTCGGCATCATCATCACGTGGAATGGTCCGCTCATCTCGCTGGGGATGAAGGTCGTCGCGGCGCTCGCAGCGGGCAATTGCGTGATCTGCAAACCGGCCGAAATCACGCCCTTCGCTCCCGAGCTCTTTGCCCAGCTCTGCAAGGAAGCCGGAGTCCCCGACGGCGTGCTGTCAATCTTCCCGGGCACCGCCGACGCAGGCGAGGCAATCGTCAGGCACAAGAAAATCAGGAAGATCAGCTTCACCGGCGGACCGATCACTGCGCGCAAGATCCTCGCAGCGTGCGCCGAGGAGATCAAACCATCCGTCATGGAACTCGGCGGCAAGTCAGCGAGCCTCGTCTTCCCCGACTGCGACATCCAGGCGGCGGCCGAGCGCGCGGTGTTCTGGACCGTGGGATGCCTTTCGGGACAGGGGTGTGCCCTTCCCACCCGCCAACTCGTGCACGCCGACATCTACGACGATTTCGTCGCCCGGCTGAAAGCGATCATCAGCCAGTTCAAGGTCGGCGACCCGCTGGATCCAACCGTCGCCGTCGGGCCGGTGATCAACAAGGCAGCGGTCGACCGCATTCTCGGCATGTTCGAGCGCGCGAAGGCCGACGGTGCCGCGAAATTCGAGCTTGGCGGCGGTCGGTGCGGCGGCGCCCTGGCCAACGGCAATTTCATCGAACCGACGCTCATTGTCGACGCCGACCCCGATCATGAAATTTGCCAGGTCGAAATCTTCGGCCCCGCGGTCGTGGTGATGAAATTTCACACCGAGGACGAAGCGGTCGCGATTGCAAACAACTCCGAATACGGCCTCGCCGCCTATATCCAGTCGAACGACCTCCAGCGCGTCCACCGCTTGTCCGAGCGGCTGAACGCGGGCGGCGTCTATAATAATGGCGGTTTCCAGATCAATCCGCATACGCCCTTCGGCGGCGTCGGTATCTCGGGCTTCGGCAAGGAAGGCGGCCGGGCCGGGATCGACGAGTTCCTTCACTACAAGACCGTGACTATCGGCGTCGGCGCCCCGATTTTCCCGAAAGAGGAGACATGAGCATGGCTGACTTTACGAACGAGCAGTTCCGTCTCGACGGCAAGGTTGCCATCGTCACCGGGGCCGGCGGCCGCGGCAACAGCATCGGGCGCGCCTATGCGGTCGGTCTTGCGAATGCAGGGGCAAGCGTCGTTGTCGCGGACCTCAATCGCGAAGGCGCCGAACGCGTCGCTGGCGAGATCAACGATGCGGGCGGCAAAGCGACCGCCGTCGAGGTCGACATAGCCGACGAGACGTCGGTTGCGGCCATGATGGAGGCGGCGAAAGCGGCATTTGGCGGGCTCGACATCCTGGTGAACAACGCCGCGCTGATGGTCGAAGCGGTCGGCACACCCGCAATCCAGACCAGCATCGTGGACTTCGAACGGCTGCTGCGCGTCAATCTGATCGGCGCGCTTATCTGCTCCAAGGCGGCGGTGCCGCTCTTCCAGGCGCGTGGCGGCGGAAAGATCGTCAACCAGCTCTCGGCGGGCGGCTTTCCTGCGCAAACGACCTACGGGATCAGCAAGATCGCGCTGTTGGGCCTCACGACGACGCTCGCGACCGAACTCGGCCCAATGAACGTCAACGTCAATGCGATTGCACCCGGGATGACGATGTCCGACGCGGGCAAGGCGCTCACCCCCGAAGAAAGCCCCTTCGTGCAGGCGGCGATGGCGCGCGTTGTCAAGCAACCGCGCGGCGAACCGCAGGACCTGGTCGGAGCGCTGCTGCTTCTCTGCTCGCCCGCGGGCAACTGGATCACCGGGCAGGCGCTCAATGTCGACGGCGGCTTTGTCATGCGAAATTGAGCCCGTGGAAGCTGCCTTCCGGCGCGGGATCGGGGGTCAGCCTATGGGCCGCTATGCCATGCGGCGGAGTTCGTGTTTCAGCACCTTGCAAGGCATTACATGGCAGCTCGGACAAGATGCTAAGCCGCTCCGGCGCCTTCTGTTTAGCGATGCCTCGCAGCGTGGAAATATTCGCGCAGTTCACCGAGCGATGGAGCGGCATCGGGCGCGAGCACGAGGCACGCGCGCACGACCTCGCCCACCCGCTCGTCCGCCCGGCGGCTGCCGCATAAATGACCTTCGGATGTGCAACGAGCAACGCTTCAGCCACTTCGAGGAAATATTCTCGCCGCCGCGGATGATGATGTCCTCCTTGCGGTCGGTAATGAGAAGATAGCCGTCGTTGGCGGCGCGGCCAATGTCGCCGGTGCGATACCGGCCCCCCGGCAGAAACACGCCTTCGTTCAGCGACGCGCCGGAATAGCCGATGAAAAGTTCGGGGCCTCGCGTACAGATTTCGCCAACTTCCCCATGCGGCGGCCGGGCTCAACGGCGTCGCCGAGAGTCGAAGCCGCAGGGGTTGTCTCGGACGCAGTGGTCAGCGGTGCAAGCAGCGCTCGCTCCGCCGCCGCGATCACGGCCCCGATGAAATTCATGCGTTGAGCGAGTCGACGATCCGTTCGCCTTCGCCGCGCGTCGCCCAGGTCTCGTTGGCGTTACGCAGATGGAGCCTCCAGTGGGACACGGCGCCTTCGACATCGCCTTCTTCGATCAACGTCACGAGTTTCTCGAATGATTTATATCCCGCCCGGAGGCTCTTATACTTGTCCTCGGTCGTGCGCGGATGCCGTCGCTGATAGTCATTCTGGTGGTTACGCGCGAGGTCGAGCAGCATGCGGTTCATGAAGCTCAACGTCTTGTTGCCCGTCGCCTCGACCAGCGTCTGATGAAAATGGGCGATATTGTCGACGAAATCCGGATAATTATCAGCCTTCAGCATCGCATCGAGACCGGCCAGGACTGCCTTGACCCGCGGAAAGTCTGGTGTCTGACCCTTCGCCGTTGCGAGCCAGCGCACGACCGTTGGTTCGATAGCGAGCCGAGCAGCGTAAAGATCAGCGATCGTCGTGCCCTGTGCTTCCAGAACATAACCCGCGTAGCGCGAGACGAGTTCGGTGGATGGGCTATGGACGCGGGCACCGCTTCGCGAACCGCGCACGACACTGATCAGGCTCTCCGCCTCGAGGATGCGAAAGGCCTCGCGCAGGGTTGGCCGCGAGACGCCGAGCGTTGCCATCAGCGTGCCTTCGGGCGGCAGCGAATCTCCTTCATTGAGCTCGCCGCGGACAATCTGCGCCCGGATCTGGTCGGCAACCAGTTCCGATGTCTTCGGTACCCGGATGCGCGCGTTGCCATTTTCCATTTGCAAATTTCCTGCCCCTGCTGCCGATCTTGCTGAAATCGCGAGCTACACTGCCAGCGTCTTTAGGGGCTTTGGAACAGCCCCGCAATGATCACGCCTTGTCCTGCGTTTACTGTCCAAAGGACAGTCCTTCATTTAATGTCCACTTTCCGTCTTGGCCGCGGACCCAGCCCGATGCCGCCCAGGTACCGCCGTCGACAGGCAGCAATGTGCCGGTGATGTAGGTTGCCATCGCACTTACAAGAAAGAGCGCCGCATCGCCGCATTCGGTGTCAATCCCTTCGCGGCCGAGCGGCACGACGCGGTTCATCGCGTCAACTTCTGCATCGCTTCGCACCTTCCACGTCGCGGGATCGACCGGTCCTGCGCGATTGCCTTGATTTCCTGGCGTGATCGTATGGTCAGGGGCGATGCAATTGACCCGGATCGCGTACGCCGACAATTCCACAGCCATTGATTTCGTAAAGCTCAGCATGGCGGCCTTGCATGCGGCGTAGACGGCGAAATTGGGAGCCGCGCGGCTCGCCTCGATACTCGCCACATTGACGATCGAGCCCCCGCGGCGGCCGGCCACCATATGCTTTGCTGCCGCCTGCGTCGCTATCAGCATCGACATCAGGTTGATGTCGATATGCTTGCGCATGCTGCGCTCGCTTTGCTCGAGAAAAGGGCGCGCCGATACGCCGCCGGCGTTATTTATGAGAATATCGAGCCTGCCCCACTCGCCGGCCGTCCGGTCAATCGCCGACCGCAGCGCAGCGCTGTCCATGACGTCGCCTGCGATCGCGAACGCGCGTTGCCCGCGCTCCTGCACGCGCGCGGCAGTTTCCTGCGCCCGCTCGGGAATAATGTCGAAGACCGCAACATCGGCACCCCCGTCGGCGAGCCGCAGCGCAATCGCACGCCCGATGCCGCCCCCGCCGCCGGTCACGAAGGCGGTCTGCCCGTCGATCCGCGTGCGATCAGTCATCGATGCCGACCCCCATGACCGCTCCGGTCACATAGGCGGCATAGTCGCTGACCAGATAGGCGGCGAGATGGCCGAGCGTTGGCCCATCCTCGCGCGTCAGAATGGCGTTTACCCGGATCCCGTCGCGTGCCCATTCGACGCCGAGCGTTTTGGTAAGGTTGCCAAGCGCGCCCGCCGCCGCGGCGTGGTCGGCACCGTGCATCTGCTCCGGGGCTCCCACGAACAGCACTGTACCCCCCTCACCCCGGGCGCGGCGCGCGGCCGCGAATGCTCTGGCGCCAAGGAAACGCTGGTCGAGCCCGGCGTCGAGGCTTGCGCGCCACTCCGCATGCGTGAGCATATGCGCGGGCCTCGCCGCGTTTGGCCGAGCGACATGAACCCAGATGTCATGATCGCCTTCGGTCACCAATGTCGCCCCCGCCGCTTCGAGGGCCCGGGCAATCGCCTCGTTGCCCCCCTCGATACGGGCGCGCCGTCCCGCCAGCCAACCGCTCATTTCCACCCCCAAGGCCCGTCATTGCGCTCGCGCGGCGGCACAAAGTCCGGCATCATCAGCGAACGGCGCAGACTCTCTCCCCCGTCCTGCACGATAACCTGACCGCTAAGATCACCAAGGAGCGGCGTACAGGTCATCGCGGACATCCAGCCGAACTCCCAGATGCTCCCCGTGCGGCCCGCGGGGATCATGTTCTGCAGGGGTTCGATGCCCCCTTCGCGCCGACCGGCGGTGGATGTGGCGTGGGGGAAAAATCCCGCCGCGACAGCGTTAACGCGGATGCCGTAAGGTGCCCAATCGGCGGCGAGCTTTCTGGTCATCGTCGCCTGCGCGGTTTTCGCCGCAGCGCTATGCGCGTCGCCCGGGAAACCGGTCCAGATATATTGCGCGCTGTTGTTCACGATCGCTCCGCCCTGCCCAGCGGCGATGCGCCGGCGCACGAATTCGGCCGAGCAATTGAAAGTTCCATCGATTGCGATGCGCGTGACCGCGTTCCAGGCGTTCGCCGAAATATCCTCCGCGAGGATCGGAAAATTGGCGCCGGCGTTGTTGGCGAGCAGTGAAACCGAACCCAGAGCCTCCTCAGCTTCGTCGAAGGCCGCAGTTACGGCATCGGGCATCCTGACGTCGCAGCTCATGGCGTGGGTGCGGACACCGAGCCGGGCGATTTCAGCAGCGCCTTCCGCTGCCCGCTCGATGCTGCGCCCCATCACGGCGACATCGGCACCGCCCTGGGCAAAGGCCTTGGCCATCGCGAGCCCCATGCCCGACCCCCCTCCGGTCACGAGGACGGTTTGGCCTGCGAAAATATCGGGGGGATAGGGCGGGGTGTCAAAGGGGGGCGGCGTTGCCACGATATGATGCGTTGGAACCGGCAAATCTCTCTCCCTGGTCATGGGGTTGCGCCATTGCCCCCTGCGTGTCAAGACATACATAACTAGGTTATATAGGATGGTGAGATGGAGATTATTGCCGAGGGACTGGCTTTCCCAGAGGGTCCCGTCGCCATGGCGGACGGGTCGATCATCGTTGTCGAGCTCGCGGGTGGGCGAGTGACGCGGTGCTGGAACGGCCGAACCGAAACAATCTGCGAGATTGGCGGGGGACCAAATGGCGCCGCAATCGGGCCCGACGGCGCGCTCTATGTCTGCAACAATGGCGGCCTCGATCTCGTCAAGTTCCAGAATGCCCGCGGGCGAGGTCACGAAGGCCGCCTCGAGCGGGTCGATCTTTCGACAGGCAAGTTTGAAAGGCTCTATGACAGTTGCGACGGGATAGCGCTCGAGGCACCGAACGATATTGTCTTCGACGTCGACGGCCGCATATGGTTCACCGACCTTGGGAAAACGCACGATGGTATCCGCACTGCCAGCGGATTGTTCAGCGCCTTGCCGGATGGGTCATCCATCACCGCGATCAATCGCCATGCCCTGTCCTATAATGGCGTCGGCCTCTCACCCGATGGAGCCCACGTCTATGTCGCCGATACGCATCAGGCACGGCTCTGGCGCTATGACCGCAAGGTGGAAGCGCAGCGCGCCGGCTGGGTGGCAACGGCTCCGGGTCCGGTTGGCTTCGACAGTCTTGCGGTGACCGAAGCGGGGAATATCTGCGTTGCGACCCTCTATGACGGAGGGATCACGACAATCACCCCCAACGGCCGCGTGAGCAAGCTCGACATCCCCGGCGAGCCTTATGTGACCAATATCGCATTCGGAGGCGCCGACCGCCGCGACGCCTTTGTCACGCTCTCGCAGACCGGGAGGCTAGCAAAGTTTCGCTGGGACGAACCCGGGCTTCGTCTTCGCTATAATGGCTGATCTCGCAGCCGATCGTGACGCCATTCGCGACCTCCTCGCGCGCTATACCTATCACGGCGACCGGGGGCGCCTCGCCGAAATGACCGCCTGCTTCGCCGAAGACGGTGTTCTTGAATATCCCGGCAATGCGCCGAGGGGACCCGCGGCGATCGCAGCGGCACTGGCGGCGGGAAAGCCCGATGCGCGGCGAACCTTCGTGCGTCATCACATCACCAACCCGATGATAACTCTGGACGGCGACCAGGCGACCGCGCGCAGCTATTTCACCGTCTATAGCAATTTCGGCCCCGATCACAGCGGGACGTACGACGACCAGCTGCTTCGCACACCGGACGGCTGGCGCTTCACGTGTCGCCGCGTGCGGATCGACTGGCAGGCGGATAATTCGCTATTCGCACGAATGCCCACGCGCGGATCCTGATTGACACCAAAGTGTCATGTCGACATTCACGTGTCATGACTGTTCGTTTCACCGAGTTCGAGCGATTCGCCGACGAAGTCGCGCGGCTGCGCGGACGAATACGGGCGCTGTATGCCGGTACCCGTGCAGCAAGCGGCTTGGCCGAGATGGAGCTCACCGTCCTGACCGCGGTCGTGAATGCCGCGACATCGCCGACTGTTGCCCAGATCGGGCGCAGCCTCGGGCATCCACGACAGGTCGTGCAGCGGGCGGCCAACCGGCTCGCCGAACTCGGCCTCATCATCTTTTCGGATAATCCCGAGCACAAGCGTGCCTCGCTGTTGGTCGCCACCGAGGCCGGGCGGCGCCTGAAGGCAGCGGATCACGACCGCGCCCAGGCGGTAACGCAGGCACTCCACGCCCATGTCCCGGCGCAGGCTTTCGGGGAGGCCGCCGGTCAATTGAATATAATCCGAACCGGTATCGAAGCTTATTTGCGCGAGCGCAGCATATGGCCGACGAGCTGACCTCGCTCGCCGACCCTTTGCGGCTGACCGCGTGGCTCGACACCAATATCCCGGCGCTCGGCGACGGCCCGCTCATGATCAGGAAGGTCCACGGCGGCACCTCGAACGTCATTCTATCGCTAAGCCGCGGCGGCGAAACGCTGATCCTGCGGCGTCCCCCCGCCGTCCCGCCGCCGGGGAGCGAAAAGAGCATAATGCGCGAGGCCCGCGTGCTGACCGCCCTCAATGGCACCGCCGTTCCCCACCCGACGTGCCATGGCCGCTGCCCCGATCCCGAGGTCATCGGCGCGCCCTTCTATGTCATGGAGCTGGTCGAGGGCTGGCCAGCCGAACTGGCTCACGGCAAGATTCACGACCGCCCCCCGTTCGACAAGCCGCCGCACGCTCGCGAAGTCCCGTTCGCCATGGTCGACGGGCTGATCGCGCTCGCCAATGTTGACTATAAAGCGGTCGGTCTCGACGATTTTGGGCGGCCCGACAATTTCCTCAAACGCCAGGTCGATCGCTGGGAAGGCCAGATGAAAAGCTACAAGCAGCTTTACGATCACGAGTGGCGCGAAATCCCCGGCTACGCGCTCGCGCGCGACTGGTTGCGTGCCAATATCCCCGATGACTTTCGTCCCGGCATCATTCACGGCGATGTCGGAACCCCGAATGCGCTGTTCGCTTATGACCCACCGTGCAGGCTCACCGCGCTGATCGACTGGGAACTCTCGACGATCGCCGACCCACTGCTCGACCTTGCCTGGTTCTGCAACGGCATCCGCGACGAGCGCTTCCCCGGCCATATTCCCGCAAAGGCGCTGTACAATGTGGAAGAGTGGCCAACGCGGCAGGAGCTGATGGCCCATTATGCGGCCGGTACCGGCCGCAACATGGCGAGTTTCGACTATTATCTCATCCTCGCCATGTTCAAGGGTGGCTGCATACTCGAATATAAGGTCGCGCAAGCCGCGAAAGGCATTTTGAACGAAGAAACCGGCCGTCTTTTCGATCGGCTGGTGCGCGGCAATTTTGCCGAGGCCGAGAAACTCATTCGCCGCATCGGCTAATTCAAGGAAGACGAAATGATCGATTTTCGCATCGAGGCGGAACTGCAGGCAAAGCTCGACTGGATGGCACGGTTCGTGCGCGAGGAATGCGAGCCGATGGACATGCTCTTCCCCGGCCACGCAGCCCCCTATGACGTCGCGAACAAGGAGTCGCGCGCCTATATGGCCCCGTTGCAGGAGCAGGTGAAGGCACAGGGCCTGTGGGCGTGTCACCTGGGCAAGGAGCTTGGTGGGCCGGGCCATGGCCAGCTAAGCCTCGCGCTGATGAACGAGATTCTCGGGAGAAGCTATTGGGCCCCGACCGTGTTCGGCACCGCCGCCCCGGACACTGGCAATAGCGAAATTCTCGCGATGTTTGGCACGGGCGAGCAGAAGACAAAATATCTGCAGCCGCTGATGGACGGCACCATCGTCTCCTGCTTTTCGATGACCGAGCCGCAGGGCGGCGCCGATCCGAAGGAGTTCACCTGCCGCGCGTGGCAGGAAGGCAATGAGTGGGTGATCGAGGGCGAGAAATGGTTTTCGTCGAACGCTCGTTTTGCCGCATTTCTCATCGTCATGGTGGTAACCAACCCGGAAAATCCGCCGCACCAGCGCATGTCGATGTTGATCGTGCCCACCGAGGCGCCCGGCATTGAGTTCATCCGCCACTCGCAGACGATGGGCGACAGCAAGGGCGAGGATGATGGCACCCACGCCTATATCCGCTACAACAAGGTCCGCGTTCCGCTCGACGCGATGCTCGGCGCTCCGGGGGAAGGCTTCAGGGTCGGGCAGGCGCGCCTCGGGGGCGGGCGAGTTCATCACGCCATGCGGACCGTTGGCAAATGCCAGCGGGCGATCGATATGATGCTCGAGCGGGCAGTGTCGCGCCGGACGCAGGGGAAACAGCTTAGCGAACATCAATTCGTGCAGGGAGCGATCGCTGATTCAATCATCGAGCTGGAGCAATTCCGCTTGCTCGTGCTCAAGACGGCGTGGATGATCGACGAGGTCGAAGCCGGGCGGTTGCCGCACGGCTCGGCGCGCACGCACATCGCGATGTGCAAGGTCCAGATGGCAAAAGTCTATCACGACATCGTCCAGCGCGCGATCCAGCTCCATGGCAGCCTGGGCATGACGCTCGAGCTCCCCCTCGCCGACATGTGGATGGGGTTGCCCGCGCTGGCCCTCGCTGACGGGCCCACCGAGGTGCACAAGGTCCAGGTCGCCAAGGCCTATCTCAGAAACGCCGCTCCCGCACCCGGACTCTTCCCGACCGAACATATCCCGACGCGCCTTGAGGCAATCAGAAAGAGGATGAGCGCATGACACCAGATCCCCTGTTCGATTTCACCGGCAAGGTGGCGCTCGTTACCGGCGGCTCGCGCGGCCTTGGCTACCGGATGGTCAAGGCGCTGGCCGAACGCGGCGCCGACGTCATCATCGCGAGCCGCAAGCTCGCAAAGTGCGAAGAGGTCGCCGCGGAGTGCCGCGCGCTTGGCCGCCGCGCGCTCGCGCATGCGGTGCATTGCGGACGATGGGACGAGGTTGATGCGCTGATCGATGCCGCCTACGCCGAGTTCGGACGTATCGACATCCTCATTAACAATGCCGGCATGTCTCCCGCCTGTCCCAGCCACGAGATGAGTGAAAGCCTGTTCGATTCGGTTCTCAACCTCAACTTCAAGGGGCCCTTCCGTCTCGCGAGCCAGGTTGCCCACCGGATGAGCCTCCAGGACGGGGGGTGCATCATCAATATCAGCTCATCGGGCGCGCTCATGGCGCTACCCATGGTCGTCCCCTATGGGTCAGCCAAGGCCGCGCTGAACGCGATGAGCGTATCACTGAGCCGGGAATATGCACCGAAGGTGCGGGTGAATACGATTAGCCCAGGTCCGTTTCTCACCGACATTTCCGAAGCCTGGGAACCTGCGAAACGTGAAACCCAGCCCGTCGCCCTCGGCAGGCCAGGACGGCCCGAAGAAATTGTCACCGCGGCGCTGATGCTCGCAAGCCCAGCCTCTTCCTACACAACGGGAGCACTCGTCCGCGTCGACGGCGGCCAGCGTTGAGAATATCGTCCGCATGGGCATGCCCATGCGGAGGATATCCCTTTTTTATCGCCGGAAGCCTGCAAGGCGCTGGTCAATGATGGCGTCAGCCTCGGCGA
The DNA here is from genome assembly GCA_044508875.1 of Sphingomonadales bacterium. Lineage (GTDB taxonomy): Bacteria > Pseudomonadota > Alphaproteobacteria > Sphingomonadales > Sphingomonadaceae > Sphingopyxis > Sphingopyxis flava_A. Next base: position 73,041 of record JBIQHE010000017.1, read on the forward strand.
TGATCCGGTCTATGAGTTCCT
>JBIQHE010000054.1:0-11347 GCA_044508875.1 Sphingomonadales bacterium
GCCGTAAGCCTCGCCGCTGCCGTCGCCTTCTGGCTGTGATTGAGTCTCGACCCTAATGATGTCCCTGTTCGTGTCCCTATTGGCTTCCGGGACCGCGCACTCCGGGAGGCAAGAAGCTGCACTCGTCGACCTCGCGGATAAGGCCTCGATCAAGCCCTCGCCAAGAGCTGGAGCAATCATGTCAGGCTCCGCCAGCAGTTCCATCACCAGCCCCCGGACTGCCGGCGATTTAACGCAAAGTCTCATGAGAAAATAGCCGCTTGGCCCGAACTCCCCGCTGAGCCAGTTCTTCACGCTGCGCTCGCTGGCACCGGTCCAGTGCATGACGGTTTTGACCGTCCGGTGGGTGCTCCCATGCTCCTGCCGCAAGGCGTCGGCGATCAATTCCGCATAGTCCTTCGCTGACCTCGCAAGCCCGTTCCACGGGTGCAACATCCTGCCCTTTTTCGGCAACATCCTCCGTTCCCTTCACCGCTAAATTGTCGTGCGTGCGGAACGGTAGGCAGAGGTGCGCTTCGGGCTGCAGTTGGTGGATGCCCTGAACTGCTGCAGCGGCTGAAACGGAAAGGGCGACGCTTGAAGGAATGGCAAGACGAGGACGATCGGCACGATTCCCTGGGATCTGCACCCTCCGTGCGGGCCGCCGAATACGTCCGCATGTCGACCGACCACCAGAAGTACTCGACCGAGAACCAGGCCGATGCGATCCGGCATTACGCCGCCGCGCGAGGCATCGAGATCGTCCGCACCTATGCCGATGCGGGCAAAAGCGGCCTGAAGATCGAGGGCCGGGATGCCCTCAAGCAGCTTATCGACGACGTTCAGTCAGGTGCGACCGATTTCACGATGGTCCTGGTCTACGACGTCAGCCGCTGGGGCCGTTTCCAGGACGCCGACGAAAGTGCCTATTACGAGTACATCTGCAAACGGGCTGGCATCGCGGTCCAGTATTGTGCCGAGCAGTTCGAGAATGACGGGAGCCCGGTCTCGACCATCGTCAAAGGCGTCAAGCGCGCCATGGCCGGCGAATATAGCCGCGAACTCTCCACCAAGGTGTTTGCCGGTCAGGGCCGGCTGATCGAGAAAGGCTACCGCCAGGGCGGCCCGGCGGGTTTCGGGCTGCGCAGGACGCTGATCGATGACACCGGCACCATCAAAGGGGTTCTGGGGCGCGGCGAGCACAAGAGCATCCAGACCGATCGCGTCATCCTGACGCCGGGCCCTGACGAGGAGGTTGCAGTCGTGCAGGAGGTCTACAGGGCCTTCGTTCACCACGGCCGGACCGAACGGGAAATCGCCGACCAGCTCAATTCCCGCGGTATCCTGACCGATCTCGGCCGCCCCTGGACCCGCGGCACCGTGCAGCAGCTGCTGATCAACGAGAAGTATGTCGGCGACAATGTCTGGAACCGCCGCTCGTTCAAGCTGAAGAAGAAGCGGGTGCGCAATGCCCCGGATATGTGGATCCGGGCTTCCGGGGTCTTCGAGGGGATTGTCGAGCGCGACCTGTTCGATGCCGCCCATTCGATCATCCACGCCCGATCGTTTCGGTTGTCCGATGCCGAGATGCTCGAGGCGCTTCAGGCCCTCTATGTCAGCAAGGGGCTGCTGTCGGGCATCATCATCGATGAGTGCGACGGAATGCCCTCGAGCAGCGCCTACGGCTCCCGGTTCGGCAGCCTGCTGCGCGCCTATAGCTTGGTCGGGTTCACCCCGGACCGGGATTACCGCTACGTCGCGATCAACCGGGCCCTGCGCCGGCTGCACCCCGATATCCTGCGACAGGTGTTTGAAGGCCTGCGCGAACAGGGCAGCGAGGCCTGGCAGGACCTTGCCACCGACCGCGTGGTTGTGAACGACGAGTTCAGCCTGTCGATCGTCATTGCCCGCTGCACGCCTACGCCCACCGGTCTGCTGCGCTGGAAGCTGCGCTTCGATACCTCGCTCATGCCCGACATCACGATTGTGGTGCGCATGGACGCGGACAACCGCGCACCGCTCGATTTCTACCTGTTCCCCCGGCTTGATGTGGCGTCGGATCGCGTGCGGTTGGCCGAGGAAAACGGTCTCAGCCTCGACGCGTACCGCTTCGACACGCTCGACTATCTCTACGACATCGCAGCCCCGATCAGCATCGTGGAGGCAGTCTGATGCCGGACGCCCGTCCCCAACAGATCGAGATGATCCCGATTTCGCGGATCACGGTCCTCAATCCGCGTGCCCGCAACAAGCGGCAGCACCGCGAGATCGTCAACAACATCGAGGCGATCGGCCTGAAACGCCCGATCACGGTCAGCCGGCGTCCCGGCGAAGGCAGTCCCCGATATGACCTGGTTTGCGGCGAAGGCCGGCTCGAGGCCTTCCAGATGCTCGGCCAGACCGAGATCCCCGCCGTCGTAATCGAGGCGGCCGAGGCCGAATGCCTGGTGATGAGCCTGGTTGAGAATATCGCGCGCCGACAGCACCGGCCGATCGACCTCATGGAGGAAATCGGCAGCCTGCACCGGCGCGGCTACAATGATACCGAGATTGCCGCCAAGATTGGCGTGACACCCAGCTGGGTCAACATGATCGTCACCTTGCTGGAGCGCGGCGAGAACCGGCTGGTGGCGGCTGTCGAGACCGGGCTCATTCCGATCAGCCTAGCGGTCGACATTGCCCGTGCCACGACCGATGAGGCCCAGAACCTGCTGATCGACGCCTACGAGAGCGGCCAGCTCAGGGGCAAGAAGCTGGGCGCGGTGCGCCGGATGCTCGACCAGCGAATGAAGCGCAACGGTAGGGCCGCTGCCGTCCATGGCCTCGGGCGGCGCAATGCCCACCGGCGCATGACCTCCACCGACCTGATGCAGATCTATCAGCGGGAGGCCGAGAAACAGCGGATACTGGTCAAGAAGTCCGATTTCACCCAGACGCGGCTCCTGTTCATCGTCGAGGCCCTGCGGGACCTGCTCAGCGACGACGGCTTCACCACCCTGCTACGCGCCGAACAACTCGAAACCATGCCGCGCGCCCTTGCCATGCGGATATCCGGGGACATGGACGCGTGAAGGATCGGATTGATCAGCCGCCCACTGACGGCAGCGGCCACGACGGGGTCAGGCTGGCTTTCCAGACCACCAGCGTGACGCTGGGCCTGGATCAGCTGGTACCACTCAAGATGCTGGGGCCCGGTACCCGCGAAAGCAAGAAGTACGCCCAGATCCTCGGGTCGATAAAGGCGATCGGGCTGGTGGAAGCGCCTGTCGTCACGCCGGATCCGCAGAACCGGGACCAGTATTTCCTGCTCGACGGGCACGTGCGGATCGAGGTCCTGCGCGACCTCGGCATCGACACGGTCGAATGCCTGATTTCGACCGATGATGAGACCTACACCTACAACAAACGGATCAACCGACTGGCAGCAATCCAGGAGCACCGGATGGTGGTCAAGGCCGTCGAGCGCGGCGTGCCCGAAGCGAGGATCGCCGAAGCCCTCGGGCTGGACATTGCCACGATCCGCCGGCGGTTCCGGCTGCTTGATGGCATCTGCCCCGAGGTCGTCGAGATGCTGAAGGACGTTGCATGCCCGATGAAGGTGTTCGACGAGCTGCGGCGGATGACAACCATTCGCCAGATCGAGGCTGCAGATCTCATGGTCGGGCAAAACAACTTCACGGTGCCCTTTGCCAAGGCCTTGCTGGCCGCCACCCCTGACAACCAGCTGGTGAAACAACCCAGAAATCGGCGTGACGGCGCCAATGCCATCAGCACCGAACAGATGACGCGGATGGAACGGGAGCTGGCTGCGCTGCAGGCGCAGGTCAATTCGGTCGAAGAAACCCACGGCCTCGACAACCTGCATCTCACCGTAACCCGCGGCTACATCGCCAAGCTGCTCGGCAACGCCCGCATTGTCCGGTGGCTCTCGCAGAACCGGCGTATCCATCCGGTGAGCCCCGCGGGCGGCTCGATGCTCAGTTCGCTAGGTTAGATGGTCGGGTGCCCCAGTTCCAGGGCAGCAGTTCCTCGAGCTTGGAGGCAGGGTGATCTGCGATGCGGGAGAGGACGTCGGCGATCCAGGCTTGGGGGTCGATATCGTTCAGCCTGGCGGTCTGGATTAGGGTGTAGATGATCGCCGCACGCTGCCCGCCCCGATCGGACCCGCAGAAGAGCCAGGCCTTGCGGCCGAGGGGGATACAGCGCAGTGCGCGCTCTGCCGCATTGTTGGTGAGGCAGACGCGCCCGTCCTCGAGGAAGCGCGTGAACGCGTCCCAGCGCTTGAGCATGTAGAAGCAGGCTTTGGTCAGATCGTGGCCCCGCGACAGCTTGCCGACCTGGGCGGTCAGCCAGCTGTGCAGCTCGGTCAACAGCGGGGCGCTGAGCTCCTTGCGAACGGCGAGCCGTTCGGCCGGGGCCTTGCCGCTCAAGGCGCGCTCGATATCGAACAGGGCATCGAGACGCTGCACGGCTTCGAGCGCGATCGGATAGATGATGCTGCTGCGCTGCCCACGGCTCTTGCGGCGCGCAGCGCCCTCGACGTCGGCCAACTCGAAAAACTTGCGCCTGGCGTGGGCGAAGCATCCGGCTTCGAGCACGGGGCCGGGATCGCGGCCCGCGCGATAAAGCTCGTTGTAGCCTCCATAGGCATCGGCCTGCAGGATGCCGGACCATGCCGCGAGATGGGCTTGTGGATGCTCGCCGCGCCGGTCGCGCGAGTAATGAAACAAGGTTGCCGGCGGATCGGTCCCGCCAAAGGGGCGATCATCGCGGACATAGACCCATAATCGGGCCGTATCGGTCTTGCCCCTCGCCATGACCGGCACGGTGGTGTCGTCGCCATGGATGCGGGCCGCGGCCAGAACATGGGCCTCGATCAACTTGTAGAGCGGCATCAATGCATGGGCCGCAGCGCCAACCTGGTCGGCAAGGGTCGAGACGCTGAGCGGTACGCCTTCGCGGGCAAAGCGCTCGGCCTGCCGGTTGAGCGGTTGGTGCTGCCCATACTTCTCGAACAAGAGCATGGCGAGGAAACTCGGCCCCGCCCACCCGCGCGGGACGACGTGGAAGGGAGCGGGCGCCTGCGCGATCTTCTCGCAGTCCCGGCACGAGAACTTCTCCCGAACCGTCTGGATCACCTTCCAGGAGCGCGGGATGACCTCAAGCGTCTCGGTGATGTCTTCGCCCAGCTTCGAGAGCCGATCGCCCCCGCAAGTGGGGCAGGAACAGGGGGCAGGCACGACGACGCGCTCGCGCGGAAGGTGCTCGGGGAACGGCTTTCTTGCGGGCCGCTTGCGCTCGAAGGCGGAGACTGTGCTCGTCTTCGCTGCCGCTTCCTCGGCGATCAGATCGTCTTCGGCAGCGTCAGCTTCAAGGTCTTCGAGTTGCAGTTCCATCTGATCGAGCAGGCGGCGGCTGCGTTCGGCGCTGGGGCCGTATTGCTCGCGCTTGAGCTTTGCGATCTGCAGCTTGAGGTGGGCGATGACCGCCTCGATGGCGCTCTCGCGGGCCTGGGCGTGGGCGAGCTTTGCCTCTGCTTCTTCAGCCTTCTGGAGCGCGGAGGCCAGCAGCGCCTTGAGCGCTTCAACATCGTCCGGGAAGGGCGAAATGGCGGCTTCCATGAGAGCGAGTGAATCACCATCACCCGCTTGCAGCAAGGACAAAATGCGTGTCTGCGACGATTATCCGGCGCTGGTTGGTCGCCATGTATACTGCGGGTTGCGCCAGTCGACCCCCTCAAGCAAGCAGGCCAGCTGCGAGGGGGTAAGAGACACTGTCCCCTCCTTCGCCATCGGCCACACAAACCGGCCCTTCTCGAGCCGCTTGGCATAAAGTGACATGCCGATCCCGTCGTGCCAGATCATCTTGATCAGAGAGCCCGCGCGCCCGCGAAATACGAACAGGTCCCCGCCGTGGGGATCCCGGTTCATACCCTGCTGCACCAGCAGCGCGAGCCCCTGCATGCCCTTCCGCATATCCGTGTGGCCCATCGCGATCCACACCCGAGCGCCGGGAGGGATCATCGCAGAGCCTTCAGTGCGGCTCCGACCAGCGCCGGCGACGCCACGGCAAAGATGCTCACTCGCCTGCCCCGCGGCAGATCGATGATCATCGCTGGCTGCTCGATGAACCTCGCCGGCGCCACAGGATCTTCGTCCATCACCGCTTGCGCGAACACTGGCGTCGGCAGCGCCTCGCTCGCCACGCCGGTTGCCGGCGTCGCTCCCGCGGCGAGCAGCTTGCGCCGCCACGTGTAGACCAAACCCGACGAAACATCGTGACGGCGACAAACATCGGCAACCCTGGCGCCCGGCGCAAAAGCCTCCGCCACGATCCGCAACCGCTCCTCGTCGTTCCAACTTCGGCGCCGCGCCGGCCCCGAAAACACCGTCACCTGACCCAATGACCACTCCTAAGCACACTCTTAAGAGTACGCTTAAGAGCGCTCCTTACCTACTCAGACAAGGCGGCCCCCGCCGGATGGATACGAACCGGCAGGAATATCTTGGCGAGTTCCAGCGGATCGCGGAAATCGACAGCATCAGTCCCGCGCCCGCGCCGGTGCAGGAATGAGCTGGATGGGGACCCGGACCCGATAAACGCGGGGACCATGGGAGACGCCGCACGATGGGGCGGATCGAGCATGGCGGTGGGAATGGCGGCGAACCCGCATGAAGCCCACCAGGCCGGCCGTCATAGGGACCGGCCGCATGCGCGGGCCTTGCTGCGCATGATGAAACAATGGGCGTGCCGGTAAGCGGTCTGCCGGCACGCCCATATCGAGCAGAATTGGCTCAGAGCGCCTTTTTCAGCCGCTCGTAGGACGCACGCAGCTCGTCAGCCAGGATCTCCAGCGCCGACTTGATGTTCTCTCCCGTCTCATGAAGACCTGCTTCAGCCACGAAATGGTTCCATTTGGCTTCGGCTTCCTGCCATTCCTGCTGGACTTCCATGCTGCCCAGATGGGCCTGCACCTTGGCCTCATCGCGCAACGCGGCAAGTTCCGTCTTCAGATTTTCCAATGCACTCATCCTGTTCCTCCTTCTAAGGTCCTGAAGGCCCGTTGCCTCCCATCCTGAATCAACGTGCCACTTCCCAAGCGAGTGGCTGGCAATCTTTTCGAAGGTAGAGCGGGTGGCTCGGCTCGCCAAGCTTGGTCAGCCGCAAATAGTGCGGCCTGATCAAGGTTGCGGCGACCTCTCTGCCTCGGCCTCGAAACTGCCCATGGTTGCCCCAGGCGGCAATGGTAAGGTCAGCGCTCACCGACATGTCATGCAACCAGCGATCGTTTTCCTCTCCAACCGGATCTTCTGCAGCAATCAGGTGATCAGGCGATGGCGTTCGGTAAGCAAAGAGATTCGCCACTGCCAATGACCCGAAGCCCCACGCCTTTGCGAAACCGATGCAGCGCTTGATGGTCGGATCATCCTGAAAAGCATCTGCGGTCGATGGATTGAGCATGACGAACAGGACTTCCAGACCATCAGCCCATTTGCGGGTCAGCTTGTACCGATACTTCTCACAAGGAGAGATCACCGCATCACCGACCATTTTTAACTCCAGCACGATCTTCTTGCCGCAAGATTGCAGCCCGAGCGACCGCAAACAAGGGTGCCGGTGAATTCCCCTCGGCGACCTGCGGCTAGCGCAGTCCGGCCAGGAAGCTCGTAGCGGTCAATTCGACATGGGCTTCCAGCGGAAACCGCAAAACATAGGCCTGGGGGGACCGGGCAAAGCTCCAGACCCGCACCAGGTGCCAGTCATCACGGCGGGCTTCTGCAACCGCCAATTCGTTTCGGGAAATGTGGAAGGGCGTGTCCGAGCGGAACCTGACTGGATCCGTTCGCCTTGCGATCGCCGAGCCCGCACCTACCGGGACTGCGCTTTTGACCCGGACTCATCCGCTTACTTCAACACTCGCCGAAGCCCTCGTCGAGGCATCGCTTGATCCGGAAACACTATCGGGCCTGGGAATCGGCAGAGTTGGCGCATGGCCGACGGCAGCCGTTGGGCAGATGACCCGGATCGCCCTGTTGCGGATTCGGTACAAGTTGACGATTCATGCCCGAAAGGAGCGTTTGCTGTTGGCGGAGGAAGCCGCTCTGGTTGCGATTGAGGGCAACAGGATTGTGGCCGCGGGGGAAGCAGCTCGGGAATTGCTGAACACCCCTGCAACTGCAGACCTGGCAACGCAGGCTCGCGATCGCTTTGTTATCAGGGCCAGAGAGGACCTGCCGTCCTTGCTCGACGGCCCCTTGGCCGGTTTCGTGCAATCACGGGTCGAAGAGTTGAGTGAAGACCACGCCCGCCTCCGTGCAGCGGCGGGCTCCGCGTCCCGCGTCACTGTGGAGGCCGTCACCCCGCCAGACGTGATTGGCCTTTTCGTCCTGATGCCGAGCGAGATGTAAGTCATGGCCCGCAAAACCATCACCGATATGTCGGCCTGGCCGTCACTGTCCCTGGAAGGCAATCTGATCGCGCCAGCCATGGTCGCGCAAATTGCCGAGCCGAAAGACGATGCAGATACCCGGGCGGGTTACGGCATCCGCAAGGGTCTGACGATCCGTGAGGAGATGTCGACCGCCTTTCGCGTGGGCCAGTCTCACTTCGATGCATTCGCGAAGCTGGAAAACCCTTCAGTTGAGGCAACCCGCCGCTTCATTCGCGAATTTCTGAAGGAAACGTTCGGGTTCGATGACCTTCTGCCAGCGGAAGGCGCAGTATCGTTCCTTGCCGGCGGACGCGTACCGATCGTCGTGGTTCCGCCAGCCGACGAAAAGCTCGATCGCCGTAGCGCGACCCTTTCAACGGATCGCTCGCGATCACCCGCCTTCGCGCTCCAGGACTATCTCAACGATAACGACGACGCCCTGTGGGGTTTGGCCACCAACGGCGTTCTGATCCGCCTGATGCGGGACAACGCGTCCCTGACCCGTCCTGCCTATATCGAGGCTGATCTCGCCCAGATTTTTGCGAACGAGGATGCCGCCTCATTCTCGATCCTGTGGCTGATTATCCACCGAAGCCGGTTCGGGCAGACCGGGGCTCCCGCCACGGATTGCGCTCTGGAACACTGGCGTGATGCTGGATCACGCGAGGGCGAAGCTGCCCGCGAGCGCCTGGCCGATCAGGTTGAACTTGCACTGAAATGTCTCGGCTCGGGCTTTCTGGAAGCCAATCCAAAACTCGCCGGCAAACTCAAGTCGGGTGAGATCAACCTCACTGAATGGTTCAATGAACTGCTGCGGCTCGTCTATCGCCTGATCTTCCTGATGGTCGCCGAAGACCGGAACCTGCTCCACCCGGAGAAGGCGAAGGCCGACGCCCGCAAGCTCTACGCCGAAGGCTACAGTCTCGCGGTCCTGCGGACCCAATGCTTCCGCGCCGCGACATGGGACAAGCACTTCGATCGCTTCGAAGGGGTCAAGATCCTGTTCAAGGCGCTGGCTCATGGCGAGGAGAGGCTCGCGCTGCCAGCGCTTGGCGGGCTGTTTGCCGAGGACAGACTGCCCCACCTTGAATCCGCGCATCTGCGCAACAAGGCATTCATGGAGGCGCTCTATCGCCTGTCCTGGCTCTCGGACAAAGCCGGTATGGTGCCAGTCAATTGGCGCGCCATGGAAACCGAGGAACTGGGCTCCGTTTACGAATCCCTGCTCGAGCTCCAGCCGCAACTCGGTGATGACGGGAAGACGCTGAACTTTGCCTCGGAAGCGGCCGAGCAGAAGGGCAACCAGCGCAAGACCAGCGGCTCCTATTACACTCCCGATAGTCTCGTTCAGGCGCTGCTCGACACTGCGCTCGATCCGGTTCTCGATCAATGCGAGTCTGAGGCGGACGATCCGGAAAAGGCGCTTCTCAAGCTGTCTGTCATCGATCCAGCCTGCGGTTCGGGCCATTTCCTGCTCGCAGCCGCCCGTCGAATCGCCACGCGCGTGGCGCGCATCCGGGCTGATGGCACGCCGTCACTGGCTGATTTTCGCCATGCCCTGCGTGATGTTGCGCGGTCGTGTTTGCACGGGGTCGATCGCAACCCCATGGCAGTGGAACTGACCAAGGTCGCGCTTTGGATCGAGACCGTCGATCCCGGCCTCCCGCTAGGGTTCTTCGATGCGCAGATCCGTTGCGGTGATGCGCTACTGGGGGTGTTCGACCTAAAGGTCCTGCAGGATGGCATCCCTGATGCAGCCTACAAGTCGCTGACCGGAGACGACAAGGATACGGCCAAATACTATCTCCAGGCCAACAGGGACGCGAAGAAGGGCCAGGGCGGGTTCGACTTTGGCACCGGCCAGGTGGCCATGCCCGAGATGAAGCCGCTGGCGCTAGATTTCTCGGGCTTTCGCGACCTGCCCGAAGATACGGTGGAGCAGATCGGGGCCAAGGCCGAGCGGTTCAGGCAACTGCGCTCAGGGCAGGCCTTCGTGAGGGCGACGACTGCGGCGAACCTGTATGTTTCGGCTTTCCTGTCGCCCAAGGTGGGCGGTGCACCGGCGGGGGCGTCGGCCCGCACCGTGCCGACAACGGAAGAGCTTTGGATGGCCCTCAATCAAGGCAAGATCCAACAGGCTATGACGGACGCGCCCAAGGCAGCCCGCCGCGCCCGCGCCTTCCATTGGCCGTTGGAATTCCCTGATATGATGCAGCGCGGCGGATTCGACGTGGTGCTGGGCAACCCGCCTTGGGAGCGGATCAAGTTGCAGGAGCAGGAGTTCTTTGCGGCGCTATCTCCCGAGATCGCCAATGCCCCTAACAAAGCTGCTCGGGACAAGCTCATCAAGGCGCTGGAGAAGGCACCCCCCGGCACTGCCGAACGCGCCCTGTTCGATGCCTTCACCCTGGCCAAGCGCGAGGCAGAGGCGACCAGCGAATTCGTCCGCGTCCCCGGCGAGGATGGCGGGCGCTTTGCCTTGACTGGGCGGGGCGACGTGAACACCTACGCGCTGTTTGCGGAACTGTTTTCCAGTCTAACGACTGGTCGGGCTGGTGTAATTCTTCCAACCGGAATTGCGACAGACTCCACAACATCTCCGTTCTTCACGGAGATAATAAGGTCAAATCGCTTAGTTTCCCTGTTTAGCTTTTACGAAATTAGGCTGATATTTACGGCGACAGATGACCGCAATTCATTTTGTCTGCTAACCATGGGGAAAACAGATGCGCTTCCTCGCTTTGCGTTCTCTATACTAAAAACATCTGACACTGAAGATGAACGTCGTGTTTTTGAGCTTTCGGCCGAACAAATTCTGGAAATTAATCCAAATACGCGAACAGCCCCCATATTCCGATCGCGCGCCGACGCAGAAATGACTGCTAGGGTCGAGACTCAATCACAGCCAGAAGGCGACGGCAGCGGCGAGGCTTACGG
>JBIQHE010000055.1:0-11176 GCA_044508875.1 Sphingomonadales bacterium
ATGTCGGCAACCCAGATCCTGTGGGTCAATCTCATCCTCGCCGCGACCCTTGGCCTGGTGCTCGCCTTCGAGCCGACCGAGCCAGGCGCGATGCAGCGCCGCCCGCGCGAGCGGGGCGCGCCTCTCCTTTCACCCTTCCTCCTCTGGCGCGTCGTGCTGGTGTCGGTGCTGTTCGCCGCGGTCACGCTCGGCATCTTCTTCTACACGCTCGATCAGGGGCGCGGCCTCGAAGTTGCGCGCACGATGGTCGTCAACATGTTCATCGTCGCGGAGATCTTCTACCTCTTCAATGTCCGCTATCTGCATACAACGTCTCTGACCTGGCGCGGCGCCATCGGAACCCCCGCCGTACTGATCGCGATCACGATCCTCGTTCTTGGCCAGGCGCTCTTCACCTACGCCCCGTTCATGCATGCGATCTTCCACTCGCGGCCGCTCACCGTCGCCGACCTTGCGCTGCTCGTGATTGCCGGCGTGGCCCTCATGCTCCTGCTCGAGGTCGAAAAGCACGTCATGCGGCGACTGGGCTGGTTCAAGGAACTCAATACCTAGGAGGATGAAATATGACCGAGGGCACTTTCCCCAGGCGCATGGCCTTGGCCACCGACCTTAGCCATCGCTGCGACCGCGCGCTCGACCGTGCCCTGCTCGTCGCCAGGGCGTGGCAGGCCGAACTCACCGTCATTCACGCACTCGCTCCGCCTGAGACTATGACCCTGTTCGGGAGCCTGCGCGATCTGCCGTCCTGGCGGCGGCCGCCCGACCCGGTCCGCAAGGCCCGCGACCGCATCTACAGGGATCTGGTGCGCGAGGATCCGCACGTCGACATCGCCGTCCATGTCGAAACCGGCTCGCCGGCCGAGGTCGTCCTCGAGGCAGCCCGGGAATCCCATGCCGAACTGATCGTCACCGGCGTCGCCCGCGACGAACTGCTGGCGCGGATGTTTCTTGGCGACACGGTCGACCGGCTGATCCGCAAGTCTCCTGTCCCGGTCCTCATTGTTCGCGACCGCGCCTTCGAACCTTATCACACCATGCTCGTCGCGACGGATTTTTCGGAATCCTCCCGCGTTGCGCTCGAAACAGCCATCCGGTTTTTCCCGGATACAGGCCTCTCGCTTTTTCACGCTTATGACGTGCCCTTTGCCGGCTATCTTGGCCGCGCAGAGGTCGAAAAGCAGTTCGAAGGATATGGCAAGGACGCGGCCGACAAGTTCCTGGCCGAAGCCGGGCTCACGCCCGACGCCGCCCGCAAGGTCAGCCACATGATTGAACATGGCGTGCCCGAGGCGCTGTTGCGGGACTATGCCGAGAACTCCCGGCGCCATCTCACTGTGGTGGGCACCCATGGCGGCGGCATGGTCTATGAAACCCTGATCGGCAGCACGGCGCGCAAGATCATCGATGCGGTGCCCGGCGACGTGCTTCTCGTACCCGATCCCGCCAAGCGCAAGGCAGACTGATCTTCGATGACTCATGCGATCGTCTGGATTGGCGTCGGGCTTGCCGCGTTGATCGCCGGCGCCGAACTGCTCGTAAGAGGCGGCGCGGCACTGGCAGCGCGCCTTGGCATTTCCCCCCTGCTGATCGGTCTTACCGTGGTTGCGCTTGGAACGAGCACGCCGGAGCTGGCCGTCGGCATCGAGGCCGCCATTCAGGGCAACGGCTCACTTGCGATCGGGAACATCGCCGGCACCAATACTGTCAACATCCTCCTTATCCTTGGCCTGAGCGCTGCGCTGCAACCGCTGGCGATCCAGATGCAGACCCTGCGTCTAGAGCTCCCCGCGATCGTCATTGCCGCGGCCACGCTGCTCGCCTTTGCTTGGGACGGCACGCTGTCGCGGCTGGAGGGCCTCGTGCTCGTCACCATGGGCGTGATATTCACGCTGGCGGTCATCCGCGCGGCCCGGCGAGAGAGCCTTAAGGTCAAGCTGGAGTTCGCCCGTGAGTTCGGGCCCCGGCGCCTCGCCAACCGTCAGGCGGCGACCGAGATGCTGATGCTCGCGATTGGTCTCGTCATCATCGTTGTCGGCGCCGACTGGCTCGTCGAAGGTGCTGTCGATCTCGCACGTCTCTGGAATGTATCGGACGCCTTCATCGGCCTGACGATCGTTGCCATCGGTACCTCGGCACCCGAACTCGTGACCACGATCATATCGACGATCCGGGGTGAGCGTGACATCGCGATCGGCAATCTGATCGGCAGTAGCGTCTACAATATCCTCGTGATTCTTGGGGTGACCTGCCTCATTCCGGCCGATGGTATCGATGTCAGCAGCCATCTCATCCGCATCGACATACCGGTCATGCTGGGAGTAGCGCTGCTCTGCATTCCGATTTTCGTCAGCAGCCGCAAGATTTCGCGGTTCGAGGGCGGCCTCTTCGTGAGCGCTTACGCAGCCTATCTCAGTTACCTGATCATACAGCGCACATGACATCCACCGCACCCAGCAAGTGAAGATTTTGATCAACCGAGAAGGAGGGAAACATGCTGAAAGACCTCGTCGCAATCGTCGACAATGGGGAGGCGGCCCGCGGCTTCATCAAGGACGCAACGGCGTTCGCCGCCGCACAGGAGGCGCATCTCGCAATATCCTTGATGATGGACATTTTCGACAATGCCGCTGTGCTGCCACCCTTTGACTATTACCCGGTGATCCTGGATCGCATCGATGACGAAGCGAAGCGCCGCACGGAATCGGTGAAGGCCGCGGTGGAAGGCGCGCCGATCCCGGTCGAGATCCGTCCGGTCGCCGACACCCTTGCCTATCTCGGGGGAGCGTCACGTGTTGAAGGGCGCTATGCCGACCTCCTGCTGATCGGTGGCGCTTCCGCCTTCGAAAATCGGAAACTGCGCCGCCGGAGCCTGCAGGCCGCCGTTACCGGATCGGGCGGACCCGTCCTGGTCCTGCCCGACCATGCAAAGCTGGAGCGCGTGGGGCGCGCCGTTCTGGGCTGGGATGCATCGAGCGAGGCGCGTCGCGCCGCGCGGGACCTTATTGACGTCGCGGATCCGGGCGCCGTCATCGACGTCGTCTGCGTGGATCCGGAACCCACCGCGGAAGGCCACGGACCCGCACCCGGCTCGGATATTGCCCGCCACCTTGCGCGCCATGGATTCAAGGTCGACGTTCATGTGATCGCTTCAGCCGGCCGGCGCATCTCCGTGGCTCTTCAGGACTTCGCGAGAGATACCGGGGCGAATCTTCTCGCCATCGGCGCCTTCGCCCATTCGCGGGTGCGCGACATCCTGCTGGGCGGCGTCACGCGCGACCTGATCGACGACGTCAGCCTTCCCGTCCTGATGTCGCGCTGAGGGCGGGCGGCGCAAAGCGTCCTTCTGGCCAAGGAGGGGGCGGCGGTGATGCGCTGGCTCCCTCCAAATTCCGGATTATCCAGCTTCCCTGTGCTGGCGCTGCATATCTCATCATTCCATGGGCGCGAAACACTGCGCCATGGCCGCGTCATCCGACGAAGGCTTGCGGCATGGGTTGAGGTCATGAAGGAACGCGATGATGTCCGTCACCTCCTGCGGCGTCAGGATAAAACGCGGCATATCACGGTGACCGACCTCAAGACCATTCAGGAACGCCGGTTGCAAAGCATCGACCGGATATTGCCTGTAGAGATTTCGCAACGGCGGTGCGAGCCGGTTGGGGCTCGCATTGGTTTCGCCGATGGAATGACAACTCGCGCATCGCCGCTCCGCCAGGTCGTGACCTCGAGACACCTCTCCCGCGCTCCCGGCAGCCGCAAAGGTGGCGGCCCCCGTCAGCAACAGGCTGATTGCAATGGCTTCCTTCCACATGCTGAATCTACCCAGAAAGACAAGAACCTTGAAAAATCCCGATCCTGCCGCTCTTCAACCAAGGCGCGGGTGGGGTTCGGTCTCCCGCTCCCCTCGTTCGCCTCTTCACAAGGCGCATGTGGAAGAAGGCCGGACGCAGCGCGACCGGCTCCTCTCGACCGATCAGGCTGGCTGTGAAAGCGCTTCGGCGATCTGGTCCTTGATCGCCAGACGGCGCTTGCGGAGCTCGGTTTCACGATCCTGCGACGTCGGCTGAACGTTCGTTTCGACCACATGAATCTCGTCGTTCACTTCATCATAGGCGGCGAGCAGCTGCGCAAAGATCGGGTCCGAAACTTTCAGCGCGTGGATCTTGTCCATCTGGTCCGGGAACTCTTCGCCCAAGGTATGCGGTGTATTCGACATGTCTTACTCCGTTGGTTTCCACGCGAACGTAATAGAAGACACGCCAAGGCGCGCCCATAAGTAGGTTCCCTAATCCGTTCCAGGCCTGATCCGATTATCCCCGTCGCCGCGCCGCTAGGAAAATCTAGCCGTTCTTCGCTTTCCGCTTGTCGCGATGGTCCTGGTACGAGCGAAGGACCTCCGACATCCGCGCGAGGGCTTCGCGCCGCGCCGAGGCGCTCTCGATACCCTGGAGCTCCTTTTTGAGGCGGATCGAGAAATCGGCGTAGTCATTCTGCCAGTCGCGCCCGACCGCGCCTTGCAGTTCGGGGTCGCCTGTCTTGAGGCGCCGCGCCGACGCGCGCGCAGGCAACGCATAGGTCTCGCCCAGTTGTGGGGCGATGATCGATGTCGCCGCCTCATCCGCCTGCAGCAGTCGGCGGAACGTCTCGATCGACCCGGACTCGCCGTGGCTCAGGAAAAGACTGCCATCGATCGGCTGCCGCGCCTTGATCCATCGCTGAAGATCCTGCTGGTCGGCATGCGCCGAATAGGTGTCGATCCTGCGGATCTGGGCACGGACGGCGACGTCCTGCCCCCAGATCCGCACCCGGTTCGCGCCATCGAGGATCGTGCGTCCCAGCGACCCCGCCGCCTGGAAGCCGACGAACAATATCGTCGACTCCCGCCGCCCCAGATTATGCCGCAGATGATGGCGAATGCGCCCGGCCTCGCACATCCCCGAAGCCGCCATGATGATTGCGCCGGACAGGCTGTTGAGCCGCATCGATTCCGTAGCGTTCAGGACATAGTGGAAGGACGGATGATGAAAGATCTCGCCCGAACCCATGTCCTCGAGCTCGCCGGCATGCTTTGCAAACACCTCGGTCGCCCGCGTCGCCAGGGGAGAGTCGATGAATACCCGCGGATGCGCCAGACGGCCGGTGTTGATGAGCATGGCAATGTCGAGGAGCAACTCCTGCGTCCGCTCAAGCGCGAATACCGGGATGACGAGATTGCCGCCACGCGTCAACGCAGCCTTGATTTCGGCTTCCAGGAGCGTACGCCGCTGCTCGATCGTCAGATCCTCGCGGGCCCGGTCGCCATAAGTGCTTTCGCAGATCACATGGTCAAGCCCCGCCGGTCCTTCGGGATCGGCGTGAAAGGCCTTGTGATCCGGGCCAAGGTCGCCGGAAAAGAGCAGGCGCGTTTCGCCAACCTGCATCTCGACGGAAGTCGATCCGAGAATGTGGCCGGCATTCCACAACCGGGCCGTGAAGCCCCGCGCGGGCTGGAACCACTTGTTCAGCGCGACCGTCTCGATCTGATCATAGGCCGCCTTGGAATCGGCCTCGGTATAGATCGGCTCGATCGGCTCCTCGTCCTTTCGATCCTTGCGGCGGTTACGCCGCTCCGCTTCGCTTTCCTGGATGCGCCCGGCGTCAGGCAGCATGTGGTAGAGAAGATCACGCGTTTGCGGCGTCGCATAGACCGGCCCCCTGAAGCCCTCGGCGACAAGCTTTGGCAATAGACCGCTATGGTCGATGTGTGCGTGCGTGAGGACGACCGCGGCGATCTTGCGTGCATCGAACGAGAACGGCTCGCGATTGAGCGTTTCGAGCGTCCGCGGTCCCTGGAACAGGCCGCAATCGATCAGGATCGCGCGGCCGTCATGTTCAAGCTCCATGCACGAGCCTGTGACTGTCCCCGCGGCGCCGTGGAAGGTGATCCTGGGCTCGTTATTCGTCACTGCACATGCTCCAAATTGGCGGGGTCCTGATCCGTGACACCTTAGTGACGCGCAATGCTCCCGCTATGAGAGATTTTCCTTAGCGAACACCGACATGCACCTGCTGGATCGTTCATCAAAACGGAAAAACATCAGCACTTCTACCGTGGTATTAGAGGGTAGCAGCCAGATCCCCCTCGCATCGCCTCGTTCGCGGGGCCTCGCGTCTGCTGCAATAGCGCGATCGAGAAGCCCGGACAGTTCCAGAACGCAAGCAATCACGGATAGCGAGACCAGTGTGATGATGGCGGAACGGACGAACGCATTTTGCGCCTTGAGAGGAGGGCCTGAACGACGCCAGGCATCAGCGGGATTGCGACGCCCGACAGGGCTACCTTGGCATGCCGCACCGGCGGAACGAATTGGGGATATTGCGGATAGACTGGAATACATCCAGCCCGCTCAAATGGCGGGATGACGAACATTGCCACGCTGACGCTGAACCCGACGATCGACGTCGCCTATGAAGTCGATCGCATGTTCCACACGCGCAAGATGCGGACCAAATCCGAATTCTACAGCCCAGGCGGCGGCGGTATCAACGTCGCTCGAGTCTTTGTTCGCCTCGGCGGCAATGCCCGAAGCTATTATATGGCGGGCGGTGCCACAGGCGATGCTCTCGACGGCCTGCTCGACCTCCATCAGCTCGTCCACAATCGCATCTATATTGCGGGCCATACCCGCGTCGCATCCGCCGTGCTCGAGCTCGAAAGCGGCAAGGAATATCGTTTCGTTCCACCGGGGCCGACCATCCAGCCCGCCGAGTGGCAGGCCTGCCTTGACCAGCTTGAAACCGCGCAGTGCAATTTCATGGTGTTGAGCGGGTCGCTGCCGCCCGGCATGCCAGCCGATTTCTACGGTCAGGTCGTAGCGCTGATGCGCCGGCGCAATATTCCCGTCATCCTCGACAGTTCAGGACCGGGACTTAAGGGCGGCCTCGATGAAGGCGGCGTCTTTCTCGTGAAGCCCAGCATCGGCGAGTTGCGGCAATTGACCGGGCTCGAACTCGGCGATCCCGACGAAATCGCCCATGCGGCACTCGAAATCGTTCGATCCGGACAAGCCGCCCATGTCGCCGTGACCATGGGCCATGAAGGCGCGATCCTTGCCAGCGCCGCCGGACCGCTTTTCCTGCCAGCTGCCCCCATCGAGGCGAAAAGCGCGGTTGGTGCCGGTGACAGCTTCCTGTCCGCCATGCTGTTTGCGATCTCGATTGGCTGGGAGATGGGCGAAGCCTTCCGTTTCGGCATTGCCGCTGGCGCTGCCGCCGTGATGAGCCCGGGCCATGATCTCGCCAGGCCAAACGACATCGAACGCCTCTACCAACGGACGCCGCAAATACCCTGAGTGTTGCGAAGATCGGTATATCCCGCGCGACTGTCGGGGCGGTGAGAACGCGTCTTCACTGCCTCAGTGTTTGCGCACAAATTCGGCTCGTAAGACCAGGCCCTTGATACCCTCGTAGCGGCAGTCGATTTCCTGCGGATCGCCGGTCAGCCTGATCGCCTTGATCACGGTGCCCTTCCTCAGCGTCTGCCCGGCCCCCTTGACCTTCAAATCCTTGATCGTGATGACGCTGTCCCCGTCCGCGAGGATGTTCCCTGCCGAATCCAGGACCTCGACCAAGTCTGCTGCCGCGGCCTTCGCCGCAGCCTCGACGGCGGGGAGCCATTCGCCTGAAGCGTCATCATAGACATACTCGTCGTTTGCATCGCTCATCCTGGGTTCCTTCCGGATAATAGAGAGGTGATCAATGGAGTGTCGGCGCCGTGGAGGCCGGCTCCACGGTGAGGGATGAAGCAAGCCGCACGGCATCCGCGAAATTCGCACTATGCAAAACCCGACTGCTCGAGGGGCCGAGCGATACCCTTTCGAGCATCTCCATCGGCTGCGCCGTCACGCCCGAAAGGATGACCCGGATGCCCAGCACTTCGGCATGGTCGACAATGTCGCCCATTGCCGCGACACCGCTTGCATCCAGCAACGGGACTCGGCGCATTCGCAGGATGATGATTTTGGGAGCGGACCCGATGCGCCTCAGCGTGTCCATGAGGTCGTTGGCGACCCCGAAAAAGATGGGACCGTCGATGCGGAACACCTCGACACCTGCCGGCAAGGCCGTGCGCTGGTCGAGTTCTTCCTCTTCGGCATCGGAGGCGGCGCCTTCGCTATCGCTCGCGATCTCGACGGTCCGGCTCATCCGCATCATGAACAGCAGCGATGCCAGCGTCACGCCGACCGCGATCGCCACCGTCAGGTCTATGAAAATCGTGAGTCCAAAAGTCAGCAACAGCAGGCTCCTGTCGCCATTCGGCATGCGCAGGAGCTGAAGGAAACGGTGGTGTTCGCTCATCCCCCAAGCCACCATGAACAGGATCGCCGCCAGGGCGGCCAGCGGTACGAAGGCCATGAGCTTCGAGGCGAACAGGATGAACAGGAGCAGGAAGACGGCGTGCAGCATGCCGGCGATCGGCGTCACCGCGCCGGCGCGGATATTGGTCGCGGTCCGTGCAATGGCTCCGGTCGCGGGCAGCCCTCCGAAAACGGCCGAGGCCATGTTCGCGACACCCTGCCCGACGAGTTCCTGATTGGAGCGGTGCCGGGAACCGATCATGCCATCAGCCACAACGGCCGAGAGCAGCGCCTCGATCCCGGCGAGGAACGCTATGGTGAAGGCGGCCGGCGCCACCGCTTGCAGCCGGGCAAACGAGATCTCCGGCAGGGCAGGGGCGGGCAGGCCGGTGGGAAGCTCGGGGAAGCGCGATCCGATCGTCTCGACCGGGACATGCAGAAGGGCGACGATGGCGCTCGCCAGCACGACGGCGATAAGGAAGCCGGGGAGGCGCGGGGCCCATTTTCGCAGAGCGATGATGAGCGTGAGGGAGCCGGCGCCAATTGCAAGAGTGGCGAGCTGCAGGCTCCCCAGCGCGGAGAAATAGGCCGACCACTTGGGTATGAAGTCCGCGGGCACCGTTTTCATTGACAGGCCCAGGAAATCCTTCACCTGGCTTGAAGCGATGATCACCGCGATCCCGGCGGTAAAGCCGGTAACCACTGGCTGCGGGATGAAACGCACAAGGCTCCCGAGCCCGGAATAGCCCGCAACAATGAGCAGTACGCCCGCCATCAGCGTCGCCAGCAGGAGCCCGTCATAGCCATGCTGGGCGATCACGTTGAAGACGACGACGACGAACGCGCCTGTCGGCCCGCCCACCTGGACGCGCGAACCGCCAAGCGCCGAAATGAGGAACCCGGCGATGACGGCCGTGATCAATCCCTTGTCCGGGGTCGCGCCGCTCGCGATCGCCAAAGCCATGGCGAGGGGGAGGGCGACGATCGCGACCGTCAGCCCCGCAATGCTGTCCCGCCGCAGCCGATCGAACGTATATCCCTCGCCGAGAACCGTTACCAGTTTCGGCGTGAACGCGGTCAGCCGCGCATCATATGGCTTCATTTTCGGCCTGCGGTTCGCCAGCCTGATCGTAGAGCATCGATGGCACGCGCTTCGGCTGACTTCCCGCTGCGGTATCCTTCAGCCGGACCCCGCGCCCGGCGCCGTTGCTGGTCGCATTCTCACCGATGATCTCGATTCCGGCGGTTTCCAGTGCGTTGATCACCTTCACCAGCGTATCGACCACGCTGCGCACCTGCCCGTCCGACGCCTCCATTCTCTGGATCGTCGGAAGCGAGACGTTGGCCAGAGCAGCCAGTTGGCGTTGGTCGATACCGAGAAGAGCACGCGCCGCGCGCATTTGCTGTGATGTGATCATTGAGTCCTCGTGATGTATGAAACATCTAATTGCAATCCTACCTCTCATATGTGCGATATGCTAGATGAAATTCCGCAGCCAACCCCTCCGCTGATGGTGCCAACGCCAAAGGAATTTCCAGTCATGTCCGCGTTGTTCTGATATGGGCAGGTTCCAGGCGGCGCCGGAGGCAGGGTCAGGCGCGTGTTTGAGCTGATCCTGGGCATGGCACAACGGAACTTCCAGCAGATCCAGACCTCACTTTCGCAAACCCGGCCGAGTGGGGCGGCACTCGTGAGGAGGCAGAGACGGCTTTGAAGGCCTGCTCGATCGGCATTGGGCCTGAAAATACCCATTTGATCGTCAGAATCATTGAAATGAAATGCAGATAGGTGCATATATCAAGCAAGGAGTGCACTCATGCTTGCTGCTTTTCTAGATGACATTCGTGACGGCGACCTGATCGCACCGCGCCGCATGGCGGAGCGCTTGCGACTGCCGATGACGCGCCTGTCGCGGATTGCCCACCTCAATCGCAACACGATGACGGCGCATCCTGACAGTCCTGCCGTGCAGGCCAAGCTGGGAGAAATTGCGCGCATCATCACTCGCGCCGCCGAGCTTGCAGGCGATGAGGGCAGGGCGATCATCTGGTTCCGCCACCAGCCTATCCCCGGCTTTGGCAAGACGGCCGAGGAACTGGTAGAAGAGGGCAAGGCCGAGGCGGTATTGTGGACGCTCGATAGCATGGACGAGGGCGTTTATTCCTGATGACATCGCTGGCGCCGCTGCAGGGTCGCTACTGGCGAATGCTTGGCGTGCGCTGGCAGCGCCGCCCACTCGAAAGCGGATCACACCGGACTGGCGGCCGCTGGAACCCCATGGGCATGCCCGCACTCTACCTCTCCGCGGACTATGTGACTGCGATAGTCGAGATGCATCAGGAGCTCGTGCGCCCCGGCACGCTGGCCGCCTATGATGTTACCGCCAACGCCATTGCCGATCTGCGCGGGACAGATCCGGCGATCACCGAATGCTTATGGCGACAGATATTCATGGTGGAGAAGGGCATTCCTCCCAGTTGGAAGCTCGCAGAGGAATTGACCCTTGCGGGTGCCGAGGGTGCGTTGGTTCCGTCTGTCCAGAACAAGGGTGGCACGAACCTTGTCTTGTGGAAGTGGCACGATGCCGGGGCAGAGGCCGAAACAGCGACAAGGGAGGGGGCTGCCCTGTCGTTGCTCGATCCCGAAGATGCACTAGCTGCTTGGGACCGGAATTGACGCAGTTGGATTGCAGGGGCCAGAAGGAATGCTTGTGCCGTTGCGACTGCTTGGCTTTGTCCGTGCCGAATTCTTCGAGACATTCTTAGGGAACCCATCCAGCTTCGGCCGCTTCACCGGCGCCGTCCGCCGGTATCCAGGCGGAACCGAGAACGCCAACATC
>JBIQHE010000018.1:0-72339 GCA_044508875.1 Sphingomonadales bacterium
GCTTCTGGACCGTCGCCGGCGCACCCGCGATTACGTCATGTTCGTGCACCGGCCAATCCCGGATATTATGATGCTTCGATGAGCGCCGCCAGCTTGGGATGGGTATCGTCCGCGAGCGGATTGATGATCGTCAGCCCTCTCGTCACGAAACCATGCTGCATGTCTTCGGATAATAGCAGCGCACAGCCTGCATCGGCCGCAGCAGTCACAATCAAGGCATCCCAGAATTGCAGCTTATGATCGACCACCAGATCCGCCGCCGACAGTGCAGTTCGCATCTCCGAGGCCGACGTTCCAAACGCTTCGGCAAATTCGAGCAGAACCTCGCGCGCTTCTTCGGCGGAAGCACCGCTGCGCCGCAAGACCACGAACAGCTCGCCCAAGGTCTGTGCTGGCGCGATCAGGCTGACCGATTCTGCCAAGCGGGACACGAGCTCGCGGACCTTCGCGATCTTGCCATCGTCTTCCGCCGATCGGCTGACGCCGGCAAGATAGGCGAGAATATTGCTGTCAAGGGCGACGCGCATCATTCGTAAAGATCGTCGCGCGACCAATTGCCGGAATGACGGACGGGGAGCTGCGTAACGAACTTGAGCAGCCGGTCGACCGAACGGCGCTCTTGATCGCGGTCGACAGGAAGCACGCGCGCGACGGGGCGGCCGCGAGACATCACGGTAAAGCTCTGGCCTTCGGACACGTCGCGGAGGAGCTCCGAGAAATGCTGGTTGGCTTCGCTGGCGCTGATCGCTCTGTCCATGCTTTCAATTTAGTGGATACCACTAAGTTTTGCAAGATTGAGGTTTGGCGGTCGTTAGCCTCACTCCACTGGCTTTTTTCGACAGATATTTGATAACCACCCACCCAAGGCGTTAACCTGTCAATCGGCACGCAAAAGGAACCCCCGATCGGCGTCGAAGAGGGACCCCCTTTTCGGATATGATGATGGCTTGTTGAGGATGGTCTCGCGCTGCGTGCGGCGGAGGGCGGGCGTAGCCCGACCGGAGGCGCGCGCAGCGCAAGATAGATTTTTGAAGGCGCCGAAGGTGGCGGTCAGCTGCGGTTTTTGAAGCGCCAGCTGTCGTTGCCCGTCTCGATGATATCGCAGTGATGGGTGACGCGGTCGAGCAGCGCCGTAGTCATCTTGGGATCGCCGAAGACGGTAGGCCACTCGCCGAAGGCCAGGTTGGTGGTGATGATAACGCTGGTGCGCTCGTAGAGCTTGCTGACCAGGTGGAACAGCAACTGCCCTCCCGAGCGGGCGAACGGCAGATAACCGAGCTCGTCGAGCACGATCAGGTCGAGCCGCGACAGCTGCGCCGCCAGGGTCCCGCCCTTGCCGATCCGGGTCTCCTCTTCGAGGCGTGTCACCAAAAGAGGCTCCCGCTCCGCTCCCGTTACCAGAACCGTCTGAGCTTCCCCGGGCGGCAGTTTGTTGATTGGCCGCGTTTCGACGACAATCCCGCTGCTGCTCTCAATGGCACCGCCTTCGGCAGATAGCAGCGCGACATCGTAAAACGCAGGCTTTCCTCGTTGGTCCAACGCGCGATTGGCACTGCTGAACACCGCCGCCGGACCCGACGCATCAAGCAGTTCGAAGCCCGGATAGACAATGAAAATCACAAGATGCATGGCAGAAATTACCATAATATTGTCATTTCTGCCATGGCCCTTCACTGTCAGATTGCGGGTCGATGAAGAAGAGTGCCGAGGTCTCAATGTCAGCACCCTCATTTCCGCTAAGGAGACGCCGTCATGTCGAGGTCTATCTTCGCTTGGGGCGGCGGTGCCATCATTCTGCTGGGCCTGGCTGGCTTTGGTGCGTGGGAAGTCAGTCTTCCTTCGAAAACCGCTGAGGCCAAAGCTCAACCGCTGGGTCAGGAAGAGGCGGAAGCCATGGTCGCCGCCCTCCGCCATGAAGGGGAAGGCCGGCGGGTAATGGGGGTCGTCGGGCTCGATAACGCTACCCAAACTAACGACTATGTCACGACGACCGATATCCTGAGGCCGGCAGACGCGGCCGATGCGGTGATGGGGTGAGGGGCGCACAGCCCTGCTTCGAAGGAGAATGATCGATGATCATAGTCGCTGGCTATTCGTTCACCGAAAGTGACAAGCGTGAAGCTACGGTAAAAGCCCTCGCGGCCATGGTGGCGAGGGCGAGAAAGCAGGACGGATGTCTTGACATGGCAATCAGCGGGGATCCCCTCGATCCCGAGCGGATCAACGTCTTCGAATGTTGGCGTGACGAGCCATCATGGAAAGCTTGGCGCAAAATCGCGAAGGCACCGAGGGTCTCTCTGAGGGACGCCAGGGTAAGTCTGTACCGCTGCGACAAGGCCGAGGCGCTTTAAGCGGGTTCAATCGCCATCCGTCTCCCTTGCGCCAATTGGACCCCGGTGAGCCGACGGCGCACTGGACCCATGACCAAATGAGGTTGAGAATGATCACCGAAAGCCAAAAAAACCGCGAAATCGTCGAACGGTTCCACCGTGCCTTTCAGGCGCATCGCCCGGAAGACCTTGATGAATTGATTGGTGAAGACTGTGTGCTCGAGAACACGACACCTGCTCCGACCGGCGCACTATACGAAGGGCGCGAGGCGTGCCTCGCCTTTTGGAAAGAGATCGCCTCCTCGCCAAACCTTGTCTTCGAAGACGAGGAAATCTGGGTCAGCGGCGACCGCGGCATTATTCGCTGGCAGCTCCGGTGGAGCGAGCGGGAGACCGACTGGGTCCGGGGCGTCAACATCATGCGTGTCCAGGACGGAAAGATCGTCGAAGGTCTTGGCTATATGAAAGGATAGGGCTCCTCATTGCTCGGTGAAGAGGTGAGTTCATAAAAGGACCGCAATAGCTTGCGCTCGACCGTGTCAATAATGCTCAACGAATGCGGGCCATCGGGACGCCATCAAGCGTGCTCAGAGCCCATGGAAACAGCAACGCTATTCGCGGCTCAACCATCGCGAACTACCGGGATGTGCGCGTCAAGATGGCTCGGTGGCGGAGCCAGTATCTCGCTGGGTTTCGGGCGGGTTGAGATCAGACCCCGCGGGCCTTGGCTCCGTCCGGGCCCAAGAACATAGAAAGCATCGTCAGGCCGCGCCGAAGCCCGGCAGTGTCAATGGCTCCGCCGAGCGACACGCGCAAGGCCGGCGCACTTGTCTCGCCTGGTGCAAAAATCTCGGCAGGAATTGCGGTCATACCGGCACCAGCGAGCGCACTGCTGATCTGCGCCGCATCGCCGCGCTCTCCGAGCGGCACCCAAAGATGATAGCCTGACGGATGGGCCGAGTAGCTTGCGGCTGGAAGAATTTCCTTTGCGATCGCCTGGCGCCGCATGGCTTCGGCGCGTGTTTCTGCGACCAGCCGGTCAAATCGCCCATCTTCGACCCAGCAGGTAATAAGGGCGGCGTTCAGCGGCGGGGGCATGACGTTGCTGTCGTGCACGTGCGCTGCTAGTGTCATGGCCTGGCGCAGGGAGGGGGCGCGGACGTGGGCGACCCGCAGCGCCGGCGAGATGGTTTTTGAACTGGTGGAGATGTACCAGCCGAGCTCTGGCGCATGTTGGGTGAGCGGTGAAAGCGGCCGTTCGCTGAGCAGTCCGTAGGCATCATCCTCGATGATCTGGACACCGTGGGTGCGGGCGACCTCGGCGATCGCCGACCGCTCTTCGTCTCCCAGCGTCGTCGTGGTCGGATTGTCGTTTGTCGGCACGACGTAAAGCGCGGTGATCGTGGTTTTTCGGCAGAGGGCCAGGAGCTCCCGCGCGTCGACGCGGGGAAGGGGCGCGAGCCTCAGCCCCGCCTTTTTGGCAAGGGCGAGAAAGCCTGGATAGACATAGGGCCCACATGCCACCACATCTCCGGCATCAAGGGACGCGCCGACAATCGCATGAAGGGCATTTTGCGCGCCCGCGGTTACAACCAGCTCGTCGAAATGACTAGTGAGGCCGAGCCGCTCGAGGATCTTTGTACCTGCGATCCGGTCGGCTTCGCACCCTCCCGCCGGAGGATAATGAAGACGGCCGCTTGCGCCGGGCGCACCGAGCAGCGCGCTTGTCGTTCGTTCCCACGAGGCGAGGAGCGAGCCGCCCTCCACTTCGGGCGGCATGTTCATACCAGTATCGCGCGGGGGCGGCACGGCCGCAGCCATGTCCTGGGGCAGAATGAAGCTTCCGGCGCGACCCCGCGCGACGATGAGCCCGCGATTCCGGGCCTGGTCATAGGCCTTGGTGACGGTGGTGAGATCGACGCCGAGGCGGGCCGCGAGCACTCGCTGAGGGGGCAGGCGCTCTCCGGCGCGCAGGTCGCCGGCTTCGATTGCCGCGGCCATGGCGTTGGCAATCGCGAGATATTTGGGTCCGCTAGCGCGATCGAGATTGGGTACCCAATCCTTCTTGATCACGCTCGCTCACTCCTCCCGCGCACGGGCGTTGAGCTTGGCCCAAAGGGCGCCCGTTCCCGCTTCCTGCGCCTTGTTCACATATTGCGACGCGACCAGCCACCCCTTGATGGGCTGCAGCGCGAGAACGCAGGGGATGATCATCAGCGGTAGCGAAACCAGCGCGTGAACCCACCAAGCCGGGCTGAAGGCCACTTCGATCCATACCACCAGAAAAATAAGCGGAAACGCGATGAAGCATAAAGAGAAGAACGCCGGCCCGTCATCAGGCGTCGCAAAATCATAGTCGAGGCCGCATTCGGGGCACTGCTGCTGGATCTTCAGCCAGCGCCTGAACATCTTGCCATCGCCGCAGCGAGGGCAGCGGCCGTGGAGGCCCGTTTTGTAGATCCACACCCATTTGTCGCGGGAGTCATTAGCCTGTGCCATATAAAATACTTACATAAGCCATACAATAAGCCATACATAGTGCGAGTCCTTCGAATTGTCCAGAAGGAGAGGTGGCACGGGGCATGGGCCGGCATGCTCCTGGAGCGAGCCTAGGGCAGATGACCCTATGGCTGATGAGAGCGGCGGCGACAGGTCCGGCTGGCTTTGGGGCTTCCCGCTGCCTCGCCCAGGCGCCCCGGACGCCCCGGCGTGTGCCGGCCGGCAGCATAAAAGGGGGGCTGGCCCGGATCCTCAGGACCCCCCCTTCGAAAATGGGGACGTGCGCGTCGGGAAGATGGCCCGCCTTATCTCAGAATGTCGGCGTCGACCCTCGCAAGGGCATCGACGATCGCGTCGCAGAAATCCGGAAGGTCGTCGGGGCAGCGGCTCGTGATGAAGTTCCCGTCTACGGCCACCGGACGGTCGACGACCTTGGCACCGGCATTGCTGAGATCGGTCAGGATCGATTTGTAGCAAGTCATCGTCCGCCCCTCGGCGAGACCCGCTTCGATGAGAAGCCAAGGGGCATGACAAATAGCGGCGATCGGCTTTTGGGCGCCGGCAAACGCCTGGATGAGGGAAATCGCCTTTTCCTCGATCCGGAGCAAGTCCGGGTTGATCTGCCCGCCGGGTAGCACGAGCGCATCATAATCGCTGGCCTTCGCGTCTTCGATCAGGAGGTCGACGTTGACGGCGGTCCCCCAATCATCCTCCTCCCAACCCTTGATCTCTTCCTTCTTGAGCGAGGCAATATGAACCGTAGCACCGGCCTCGTTGAGCTTGTCACGCGGCACCTCGAGCTCGGACTGCTCGAAGCCGTCGGTAGCCATGATGAGAATGCGGCGGTCGGCAAGAGGGGAGGTCATGGGATTTTTCCTTTATGAAATAGCGCCTGGAAGGAGCCGATATTCTTCCCTCCTTCCCACGCAGCAAAGCCGGGCCGTGCGGGAGCGACGGCCCGGCCCAGAAGAGCGCGGCATGAGCGCTCGCCTGTAGCTAACAAGGTCGGTCGATCATTGCACCTCGAGTTGAGGAGCATCGTTGAGACGCAATATTAGAGCGATTGTTCCCTCATATACTCATCTATTCCCAAGTGCTTAACCTATGTTGGAAGATGCGGTCGTGCGCACACCGGTCAGGGAACCGACGAGGATCCTCCCGTGTTTCTGGAATGGTGGATCCCTCCCATCACGTGTGCCGGCGGCCAGAGACCCCTTGGCCGCCGGCACACGACCAGGCAGGGACGCGCGATAGACGCGCAAGCCCAGTGCAAAAAGCAGGGTCTGGTGCACCCGGTTACTCGATGATCGAGATCTCGCCTTCCGGGGGACGGCTTTGGCGGGTCCAACTCAGCTTTGGCCCGGCGAGAACACGGCCGCCTCGTTTAGGTACTGATGGCGGCTCGGCGCCGTACGCGGAAGGTTCGAGGCGCTGCTCGTGGGTGACCGGTCAGGATGTCGCGGTCATCAACGGGGCGCT
The DNA here is from genome assembly GCA_044508875.1 of Sphingomonadales bacterium. Lineage (GTDB taxonomy): Bacteria > Pseudomonadota > Alphaproteobacteria > Sphingomonadales > Sphingomonadaceae > Sphingopyxis > Sphingopyxis flava_A. The sequence goes on from JBIQHE010000018.1 coordinate 6,309, forward strand.
CGACCCGCGGTGAATCCTGATCAGCATGCTGCCGACGCCCGCTGCGGGAATGACTTTCGCTCGGTCACTCCCAATGCCGCGATCATCGAGCATATGTGCAAGCGCCTTGGCCTGCGCCTCGTCGCCTGCGATTTCGACTGAAGCTGCCGGCGCGGCGCGCAGGATCGTCGCAAGATTGGCGGCCTGGCCAAGGCCATGGCTCGTGAACGTGGGCCGGTCCTCGGCAAAACCGGCGAAGATGAACTCGGCCTCCTTGCCCTCGCGCGAGGCCAGCCAGTCAGCGACCGCGCGGGAGAAGGATCCTTTCGGTGCAACGAAGGTCGAGCCGTCGGGGAGGGCCACGATCCCGTTAACCGGACCATTGGTAGGGGCCGCCTCGACGCTCTCGGCACCGCAGGATTGCAGCGACAGCGTAGCAGCGCCAATAAGAAGGGCCGAGGCCACCAGTATCCAGGATCGTGCCATAACATCTCCTTGCCCCGCTCATGGTGTGCAACGCATTTGGGGTAAGGATGTTGCAGTCCCAGCCCTCAGCTCCCCGCCTATGGGCGAGAGGAGTTTTGAGGCTTGCCGGACGGCCGGGGACATGATCCGATTTGCTTCGTCAGATGGCCGCGGTCGCTGACCATGAGCGGGCGAGCGCCTCGGCCTTCGCATCCATCTCGCCCGGATCGCTGTCGCCAACGAGCGCATACGCCATATCGCCCTGCCGCCAATAAGCGACCGATTGCGCGCCTTCGCGAACCGCGTCGGGCTGCTCAGGAGCGGCGTTCTTTCGGCGCTGCAGGAATATGGAAAGCCGATCGCCTTCGCCCGTGCGGACCGCCATCAGCAGCGCCGGGCCGTGTTCGCTGGGAAAGAGTTGTACGTCGGTGACTTTCCAGTTTGCCGGAACTTTTGGAACAGCGATATTCGTTGCGCGCCGAATTTCCTGAACGTTGAAGCGCGGCGCCTCGATCTGGGAATCCATTCCCGCGCGCAACAGGGCTACGCGGTGCGAGGTGACCGCATCCTCGACATAGGCTGGGGTGCTGGGCGTGAGGATGAACGTCATCGCCATCGCCGCAGCGACGGCTCCTCCGGCCACCGGTATCCAAGGCCGTCGCCGGACGCGCCTTCGAGAAGTGAGCGGCTCCGCTGCAGCGAGCAAATGGCCCGGAACTGTCTCTTGGCGCCGGGAAAGGAGCTGCAAAGCGGAACGTCGCCCAAGGTCGCCCATCACCTGTGCCGCGAGGGCAGGGTTGCGACCAAGATAATCCTCCACGGCGAAGCGACCCTCGGCGTCGAGTTCTCCATCGATGTAGGCATGAATTTCAGCCTCGCTCGGCCTGTCAGTCATCCCGTCCTCCTACGATGCGCAGCCCCGCTTTCGAGACCGGCTTCTCCTCATGCTCGCGGAGCGCTGCGCGCGCCCGGGCGAGCCTCGACATGATCGTACCTACCGGAACCCCGAGGAGTTCGGCACATTCCCGGTAGCTCAGACCTTCAACCGCGGTCAGGTGAAGGACAGCGCGCTGGTGCTCGGGCAGTGCAGCAAAGCTGCGGGCGATCTTGGTCAGGCGCGCGCGGTGCTCGAGCGCCGCATCTGTATCAACCACCTGGGTCTCGGCGAAACGTTCGTCGCGCCGCTTTTCGGCTGCCTTCCGCCTGACGGCCGAGACGAAAACATTGTGCACAATTGCGAGCAGCCAGCGTCGACGACCCCGACCTCGCTCATAGGTGTCATCGCGTTCGATCGCGCGGACCAGCGCTTCCTGCACGACGTCGTCGGCGTCCTGATAGTCGCACGCGAGGGCGCGGGCATAGCGCCGCATGGCGGCAAGTTCGTCGATGATCGAGTCACTTTGCTCTTGCCTCTCGGTCATGGCGAATCTCTATGCGTGCGGGGAAGCCGTTCTGCCATTTTCAGCCGACCTTCGCCAACACCGGCGCCGCCTGGCGCCGCGCGAGATGCTCATAAGCGCGGACGACCTGTGCTAATATCTCGTCCCAGCGATATCCCTCCGCCGCGTCGCTCGCTGCCTTGCCCAGGGCGCGAAGCCGGACGGGCTCGCGGAGCAGCTGGGCGACTGCTTCCACATAGGCGCCGGCATCGCGCGGCGGAACGAGTATCCCCGTTCGCCCATGATCGATCAGCGCCGAAGCGCTCGGGACATCGGCCGACACCACGGCGAGTCCGCTGGCCATGGCCTCCAGATTGACGTTGCCGAAGGCTTCGGTAACGCTCGGATTAATGAGAAGATCGGCGCTCGCCACGGCCTGGCCCAGCTCGCGTCCTTCGAGCATGCCGAGAAAAGTCACGTTCGAAAGGCGGCGCGCGATCCAGGCGCGCGCGGGCCCGTCGCCAACGATCGTGGGACGCAGTGCGAAGCCCTGGGCGCGCAGCCGGTCGATGGTTTCTGCAAACAGGCCGAGCCCCTTCTCGAGCACGAGCCGGCCGAAGAATAGCGGTACCACGTCGGTCGGGCCATAGCCTAGCCGGGCGCGAAATGCTTCGCTGCGCAGCATGGGATGAAACATCTCCCGGTCGACGCCGCGCGACCAGATCGAAACCTTCTCGCGGCCAAAAAGCTGCGCCAACTCGTCTCGGATGGGGGGCGTGGGGGCGAGAATATGGTCGCAGTCGCCGTAGAAGCGCTCCAGATATTGGACGACCGGGCGCCTCAGAAAACCGAGACGATAATAATCTAGGTAAGTCTCAAAACGCGTGTGCAGGCTCGAAACCACCGGGATGCTGCGAGCTCGCGCGTATTTCTGAGCCTGGCGTCCGAGAAAATCGGGTGCGGACAGATGGACGATGTCGGGTGCGAAACTATCGAAGTCTTCGCGTGCGGCGCGCGTGAAACCGAGCGCGAGCCGATATTCGGGCCGTCCGGGGATGGATGCCGAGCGAACCGAAACGACATCGCCGACGGACGCGAAGGCTTTTTGCGGGGCCGTCGGGGAATAGACGCGCACCTGCGCGCCCACCTCACGGAGGAGAAAGGCGACGAGCCGGTTCAGCGCGCGGTTTGCGCCATCACGGACACAGTCATAATTGCCGGAGAAAAGTGCGACCCGCAGCGGATCGGCCTGGCGTGCACCCTCAAGCGCGGGCAAGGGTGCGGAGCGAAGTTGAATATTGGACATGGCAGGCATACGCTTTCGCTAACCATGTTATTCCCTCGTCAGCTCAGCGCTCGCCCGGGCAAGTGAAAAGCGGCGGGATCCTTCCGGCCGCTGCGCCGCTCCCTTTATCTCCGCTCAAGAACCGCCTGCAGCGGCCGGCTTGACGGTGCTTCCCGCCCTCCCTCGCACGCCTTAGCTGCGCGGGATGATCTTGCGGGTTTTGAAGTCTTCGAAGATGTTCAGGAACATCGCCTTGCTGTCCACAAATTCATGGAAGCCAAAGCGCCGCGCCTTGGACCCGTCGGCTATCACGTCATAATCCCAGCGGAACACGAAATCAGCGAACCGCCACGAGGACACGTCCGAATACCGCGATTGGATCGGTCGGCGAGACGACGGCGGCGAGCGCGAACGCGACCGCCATGGGCATCGCGGGGATCAGCCAGTGAATGAAGTAGCCCATCCCTATGACGGTGATGAGGACGAGGCCGAGCGCGAGTTCGACCACCGTCGTGACGTCCTTGAAGAGTTCGTCCTTCGGAATGCGCCAACCATCAAGAAACAGAAGCGGCGGCAGGAAAAGGAGGAGGAAAAGCTCGGGGTCGAGTTCGACGCGATAGGATGTCGACAGGCCGATGAGCCCGCCGAGCAGGATTTGGACCAGCGGCGTCGGCAGCGATACCGGCAGCATGCGCGAAATCGCACCGCTCACCACGACGGCGAGCAGCAAGAAAAGGACGATCGACACCGATTCCAAGAAATTCGCTCCAATTCGCGATTTTCCCGCCCCATAGATGCCCGCTGCAAGTCAAGGCAAGCGTTCGTCGATCGGCCCCCGCGAGGAACAGAAGTGGCCAGATTGGCGAGCGGCAGGCAATTGCCGCTTCGAGCGTCCAAAAGATTGCTGGCAGATCATTCCCGGGGCCTTGGTCTTGCACCGCTGTGACACGCCGCGGGCTCCCAGGCTTTGCGCATGCACGCCGACCAAATCAAGCCCGCGTCCCAGTCGGCCCGATGGAGGGCAGGACGCAAGGGACGGAGGCCTCAGGCTTTGGCGGCAATCCGGGCGATGAGACCTCCGCGGCGCCCGGGGCGGGACTTTTCAATGTGCGCTCCCCCCGCCAATTTGCCGCTCAGGCGGACCAGATGTTCGAGAATGGCGTCCGCGACGCCCTGCTCGGCGAGGCGAGGACTGCCTCGGACGCGCTTGCCGTCATGCTCTGCACCGGCCGGGTCCAGCACGACGGGGATCAGGCGCGCGTCAGTGACGCGGCCGCTCGCTGTGTCGAGCTCGGCAATGACGGATTGCCAGGCTTCCGGACCATAGGCATCGTCCGGCTTTTCCGACTGGAAAATGAACGACGAAAGCCCGTGGAAAAGCGGAGCGCCTCGATAATATTCAATGCCCTGGAGCTCGGGTACGCCATGCGCCACAAAGGTCGCGGCGCCGGCATCGATGGCACGGCGTGCAAGAGCCTGTTGCCAGCCTGGCGTATCGGATTTTTGCGCCTCCCAGTAATGATTGTGAAGATAGGCAATTACTGTCGCGCCGCGTGTTGCAGCGAGACGGATGGCCGCAAGATAACGCTCGACGTCCTCGGGCGCGAGTCCACCGTCGGACCCGCGGCGCAGTTCGTTTACGCCGGCGCGGTCTGGGGTCGCGGCGGCCCCGTCGCGGATCGCGCCAGCTGCGGCTGAAACGAGTGCGACCTGCTCGCGCGCCTGGAGGAATGCCGGCGAGCTCGCCGCGGCGAGATCGCGGCCCGTACCGGCATAGACGATCTTGCGCGTCTCGAGCGCGTCGATCGTCGAGAGAATGCCCCCACTACCGAGGTCCCAGGCATGGTTGTTTGACGTGGCCACCAGGTTGACGCCGATGGCCTGAAGGCAATCGATCACGGCCGGTTCCCCAACATGCAGGACGGCGCTCTCCGCTGGCCGGGTCGGCGCGCCGGCGAGCGGGCCTGCAATAACAGTCTCGAGGTCGGTGAACACAGCATCGCATCGCTTCAGCAAGAGCTGAAACTCGGCGAGTCCACTCCAGCCGATCGCTCGGAGATCGGTCTTGATGAGCGATTGTCCGAGCAGGCCAATCCGCAAGGAAGATTTCCTGGCTCCCGTCAGAACCGGAAGAAAAGTGATCGAAACGCCTGCGCCCAAGAACAGGCGGCGCGTTGGATTGGATGAGTTATGTGCCGGCATGATCCCCCGTCCTTCCCCAGCTCCATACAGACTACGCCCAAACTCGGACAACCTCATGCGATTTTGTTATGACTGCATCCGCCCGCGTCATAATATTTTGCGGGGTCCCGCTTCGCCCTATTTCCGATGGCGAATCGAAATTGGGGGAAGACATGATCAACGAATTTGCACGCACTCCGCGCGGCCGCCAGACCGCGAGACTGGCAGCTGCCGCCGGCATCAGCCTCGCCGCGCTTGCGTGGCCCTCCCTCGTCCAGGCGCAGGACGCTGGCGAAGAGGCGATATCCGAGGTCGACCCGGGCGGAGACATTGTGGTGACCGGCTCGCGTATCGGGCGCAAGGACGCGTCCTCTGTTGGTCCGCTCCTCACGCTCACTTCCGAAGATATCGCCAAGTCGGGTACCTCGTCGATCGGTGATCTCCTCCAGAAACTACCTTCGGCAGGGGTCAGCCTCAACTCGAATGGCACGCAGGGCACTTCCTACGGCGCGAGTTCAATCAATCTTCGATATCTGGGCGGTGCAGAGGGCAGCGGGAACCGCGTCCTTGTTCTCGTCGATGGTCACCGCTGGGTTGACGGCGTCGGTCAGCGCGGCTTTCGCGACTTTGTCGATCTCAATACGCTTCCGCAGGGAATGATCGATGGTATCGAGGTTCTCAAGGACGGAGCGTCGGCCATCTACGGTGCCGACGCGATTGCCGGGGTCGTCAATATCAAGACGGTCCAGCCCTTTGACGGGCTGCGCGGATCGGTGCGTGGAGGGATTACGAGCCACGGCGACGGCGCCGAAGTCGGCGGCAAGCTAACCGTCGGCAAGACGTGGGATCGTGCCTCGATCATCCTGTCGGGGAGTTACTTCAGGGCGCGTCCGATCCGGACCGATGCGCGCAAGCTGACGACCTTGACCCTGGTCCCTCAAACCACGGTCGGCAATAATCCCAACGGGCTCTATATCCTGCCGGGGCTGGCCAATAACGCCTATTTTGGCACGCCCGCCGGCTTTGGCAGCTCGGCAAGTCCGATCGTGCGCAACGACGGGGTGATCGGTGCCGGCAATCTTGCCGACAACGCTTTCCATGTTGGTGCGCTTCCCGGCGATTTCTACAATACGCAGGCCCAGGGCATTTATTCAGCCGGTCCGTCCGAGCGCTATGGCTTCTATGGCCGTTTCGACTATGCGCTCGCCGACGACGTCACGGTGAAGGTCGAAGGCGTTTATAATCGTCGCAAGTCGAACCAGCTCTTCTCGCCCGTTCTCCTTGATGTCGGCGGTACCGCGGGGTCGGTGCGGGGCTTTGCGATCCCGGCCAACCAGGCGTTCAACCCGTTCGGCACTGCAAACGGCGTCCCCGAAGCCGATGCTCTTGCTTTTGGCGCGGCGAGCGCCTGGCGCATTCGCCGGGTGATGGGCGATGTTGGGAACCGCAACAATATCCAGGATGTCGAGACGATCCGCTTTTCAGCCGGGGTCGAGGGAACGCTCCAGATCGGCGGCGGCGAATGGCGCTGGGACGTGTTCGGTTCCTACTCGCGCAACAGTATCGACACGGTTGCCGAGAATGGCATCAACTACGACAATCTCTTCCTCGGTCTCGGTTCGCCGGCCGTGTGCGCTGCCACTGCAGGGTGCGTCCCGATCAACCTGTTCGGGCCGATGACTGCGGAGCAGGCGTCCTACATTCGCTTCCAGGCGCGCGAGTATAACCGCACCGAACTTTATAACGCGGCGTTCAACATCACGGGAAACCTGTTCGAATTGCCCGCAGGCCCGGTCGCCCTCGCGCTCGGCTATGAATATCGTCAGAACCGCGGTTTCGATGCGCCCGATCCCATCGTCAACGCGCCCCCGACCTATCTCAACCCGGACCTCTACGCAAAGACCACGGCGCAGACCCGGACCGCTACGGTCGGCAGCTATGATCTTCACGAGGCCTATGCCGAACTTAACATCCCGGTCCTGCGCAACCAGCCGCTCGCCGAGAGCCTCGAGGTCAGCGTCGCGGGTCGCTACTCGGATTATTCGACCGTCGGGAACAAGGTGACCTTGAAAGCGGGTGTCGGCTACCGCCCGATCGAGGACCTGCTCCTTCGTGGAACCTATTCCCAGGGTTTCCGCGCCCCTTCGATCAATGAACTTTATCAAGGCGCGCGCCAGACGAGCTTCCAGGGAGTTGACCCGTGCAACGGGGGCGCTTCAGCCAATCCGGGCTTGCCGGGCTGCGCAGGCGTGCCGACCGGTTACAACCAGGCCAATTTCAACCTGAACGGCCTGATTCCAGGCGTCATCAGCGGCAACATCGGCCTCAAGCCCGAGACCGCGGACACGTACAGCGCCGGGATCGCGATTACGCCGCGAGGGATCCGGGGGCTGTCCTTGACGGTCGACTATTACAAGATCACGATCAAAAACGCGATCGCGTCACAAACCCCGACGCAGATCATGCAACTTTGTGCCGTGCGTGGCGGCGTGTTCTGCGACCTCGTCAATCGTGATGCAGGCACCGGTGAGATCCTGCGATTGCTCCAGGGCGCGCAGAACCTCAACTCGATCACCACCGACGGGGTCGATGCGACGCTCCGATATGATTTCAATACGGGCTTTGGCCGCATCTCGGCGGTTGTTGACGCCTCCTACCTTCACTCTTTCAAGACGACCGCGCCGAATCCCGCCGGCGGCGACCCGATCGTCGATGAGCGTGCAGGACGCGGTGATGCGCCGCGTTCGACCTATCCGCGCTGGAAGGGCCAGGCTTCGCTCGGCTGGACCGGGGAGGCAGCCGACGTGGTGCTGCGGGGCCGTTATATCGGACCGACGACCGACGTCGAGAACTTGGTGAAGAATGCTCGCACCAAGTCGATCATCTATACCGACCTCGAAGTCGGATTTAATATCGATAACGACGCCGCGCGGTTCAGCCTGGGGGTCAACAATCTTTTCGACAAGGCACCTCCCGCATCCTACGCCAACGCTCCGATCAATTATGACATCTACACCTATGACGCGCGGGGACGCTTCCTTTACGCAAGTTTCTCGGTGAAGATGTGACCGGGTAGGCCGCGTTCTCTGTGGGAGCGCGGCCCCCCTGAAGGCAGGGCGGCTCGACGATGCCAGCTAGTACCAAAAAATGGCTCGACCGGGTCGAGCGGTGGGGCAATGCTCTGCCCGATCCCGTGTTCATCTTCCTCGGCCTGATCGCGTTGCTCGTCGCGGTTTCGGCGTTGGCTTCGCTGAATGGCTGGAGCGCAATCCATCCCGTGAGCGGCGAGACGCTCACCGCGAAGAGCCTGCTCTCTGCGGAGAATGTGGGCAAGCTGCTGACATCAATGCCCGAGACGATGGCAAGCTTTCCGCCGCTGGGCCTTATCCTCGTCGTGATGCTCGGCGCCGCGGTCGCCGAGCGCTCCGGACTGTTCACCGCGCTGATGACGCGCGCAATGCAGCGGGTATCGAACGCCTTCCTGAGCCCGGCGATCTTTCTGATCGGGCTCTTGTCACACCAGGCCGCGGACGCAGCCTATGTCGTGCTGATACCGCTCTCGGCGATCATCTTCGCCGCCGCCGGGCGCCATCCCATGGCAGGGATCGCGATCGCCTACGCTGGTATTTCAGGAGCCTTTGCCGCGAACCTTCTTCCAGGGCAGTTCGACGTGCTGATGCTCGGCATCACAAAGTCGGCGACCCAGTTGCTTGTCCCCGACCATATGCTCAATCCGCTCGGCAACTGGTATTTCACCGCTGCTCTCGGGATCATACTTCTTCCGCTTACCTGGTTCGTGAACGATCGCATTGTCGAGCCGCGGCTCGGTGCCTGGACCGGTAGGCCGCCCGAGGGCGACCTTGATCACGGCATTGCCGATCCGCGCGAGGGACGGGGGTTGCGGCGCGCGGGATGGACCGGGGCAGGGGTCGCGGTCCTGTTTGCCGCCTTCCTTTTCTGGCCCGGCTACACTCCGCTTATCGATGCAGGGGCGGCCGGCCCGGCACGGCTTGAACCCTTCTACGCCTCGCTCGTCGCGGGTTTCATGCTGCTCTTTCTCGCCTGTGGATGGGTATATGGAGCGGCCGTCGGGACAATTGCCTCGCACCGCGACGTCGTGAAGATGATGACGGAGGGGCTCGCGACGATGACGCCTTTTCTGGTCATCTCCTTTTTCGCGGCTCACTTCATCGCCATGTTAGCCTGGTCGAACCTCGGCCCGGTGATGGCCATAAACGGCGCCGACTGGCTGCGCGCGCAGCAGCTCGCGACGCCCCTGATGCTTATAATGCTCCTGATAATGTCCTCGATATTCGACCTGGTGATTGGCTCCGCCTCGGCGAAGTGGAGCGCTATGGCGCCCATCGTCGTGCCGATGCTGATGATGCTCGGTGTATCGCCCGAGATGACGACGGCAGCCTACCGCATGGGAGATTCGATCTTCAATATCGTGACGCCGGTGGCGTCGAATTTCGTGCTCGTGCTTGTCCTTGCACAGCGCTGGCGAAAGGATTTTGGTGTCGGGTCGCTGATCGCTCTCATGCTTCCTTTCTCGGTGGTGATCGGCCTCACCGGGCTTTGCCTTGTCGCGCTGTGGACGGGGTTCGACCTGCCCGTCGGACCGAGCGCCCCGGCGGGCTATGCCTTTGTTGCCCGGTAGACCAATGACCGCTGCGCTCCTGTCCAACATCATGGTCCCGATGCGCGACGGCGTTCGCCTCGCGACTGATATTTATTTGTGCGAAGGCACAGGGGCGCTGCCGGTGCTTCTTGAGCGCACCCCTTATGACAAGCGCGGCACCAACCATGCCGACTTTTCAATCCTTGACGCACACCCGCGTTCGAAGCCGGAGATTGCGCGGCTTTTTGCAGAGCGCGGCTATGCCTTCGTCATCCAGGATTGCCGCGGCCGCTATGCCTCCGAAGGCACGTTCCGCAAATATCTCTCGGAGGCGGAGGACGGCGCCGACACGATCGCGTGGATCATGGCGCAGCCCTGGTGCAATGGCAGGATCGGGACACTTGGCCTATCCTACGGTGCACATGTCCAGGCGGCACTCGCGACGCTCAATCCCCCGGGTCTCGCCGCGATGTTTCTGGACTCGGGGGGCTTTTCAAGCGCTTATCATAGCGGCATTCGCCAGGGCGGTGCCTATGAGCTCAAGCAGCTCACCTGGGCGCAGAAACACGCGCTGCTCGCGCCTGAAACTCTCGCCGACCCGGTGCGGCGAGCGGCGCTCGAAGCGGCAGATATCCGGGAATGGATCGGAGTTGAAAAATGGCGCTCCGGGCGCTCGCCGATCAGCGCCGCGCCCGAATATGAGGATTTCGTCCTGGAGCAATGGGACGAGGAATGTTTCGGCCCATTCTGGAAGCAGCGCGGTCTCTATGCGCGCGGCTGGTACGACGAATTCGCCGATGTGCCCATGGTGCACATGTCCAGCTGGTATGATCCCTACGCGCTGACCGCGGTCGAGAATTACGAAGGTCTGTCCAAGCGCAAGCGCGGACCGGTAAAGTTGATCATGGGACCGTGGACGCACGGAAAGCGCTCGCTGACCTTCGCGGGCGACGCGGACTTTGGCCCCCAATCCACATTCGACCACCAGTTCGGCGATTATATCACGCTTCGTCAATCATGGTTCGACCGCCATCTCAGGGCAGGAAAAAGCGATCCAATTCCCGACCCGGTCTATCTGTTCACCATGGGCGGGGGAAGCGGGCGGCGCTTGCCCAGCGGGAGGCTCGATCACGGGGGCTGCTGGCGTAGCGCCCCCGCATGGCCCTTGCCAGAGGCCCGGATGGAACCCTTTTATCTTCACGGCGACGGGGGCTTGCGAACAGGGCCGCCGACGAGGCCGCATGAGCTGAGCTTTGTGCATGATCCCTATCACCCGGTACCCACCATCGGCGGCGCCATTGCTTCGGGTGCCCCCGTCATGGAGGCGGGCGGGTTCGACCAGCGTGAGGGCCCTCAATTTTTCGGGTCGCGCGAACCTTGGCCACGCCTTGCCGAGCGGGCCGATGTGCTCGTTTTCGAAACCGATCCGCTGGAAACCGAACTTGAATTGACAGGGCAGGCGCTTGCCGAGCTCTTTGTGAGTTCCACCGCAGTCGATACCGATGTCATGATCAAAATCGTTGATGTTTATCCTGCGAGCGAGGACTATCCCGCTGGCTATGAGCTCAACATCGCCCATGGTCTTCGTCGGATGCGGTTCCGGGACTCGTTCGAGAAGCCCGAGCCGATGGAAGCTGGAAAGATATATCGCGTGAAGATCGCTTCCTTCCCGATGAGCAATCGTTTCGCGGCCGGACATCGCATCCGCATCGAAATTGCGAGCAGCAATTTCCCCCACTTCGATATCAACCCCGGAACCGATTGGCGGATCGAGGGACTTGATCCCGTGCTCGCGCGAAACACGGTATATATGGGAGCTGATCACGCATCGCGGCTCTTGCTGCCTCTTGTATCCCGAGGGTCCGGTTGACGATGCGTCAACCGCTCGCGCCGCCTGGCACCGAAGCCGACAAGGACGTCAGCTTTCGGGCGCTGCGAGTGTTTGCCGAAATCATGCGCACGGGCTCCGCTACCGCGGCGGGCAAACGGCTTTCGTTATCGCAGCCCGCGGTCAGCCGGCTCATTGCGCAGCTCGAAGCACAGGTGGGCTTCGATCTTTTCTATCGTGACCGGGGAAAGCTCGTCCCGACCGCGGACGGCACGAAGCTGATGCAGGAGGTTGAGCTTACCTTGTCGAGTATCGACCGCTTCTACAGCCTCGTGCGCGACATCGCCGGATATTCCGCTGGCAGCATCCGGATTGTCGCGCCGCCCAGTTTTGCCGAAGGGGTGCTTCCGGACATCGTGTCGCGGTTTCGCGAGCGCTTTCCAGGCGTTGAGTTCAGCATCGACACGCGCAGCGTCGAGACCGCCAGATCGATGATCGCGATGCGATATGTCGATTGCGGCTTTGTAAAGCTGCCGACCGACGAACGCGATCTCGACCTTGAGCAGATCGTCTCGAGCGGTTCCGTATGCGTGATGCACCAGGATCATCCACTCGCCGGATGCAAACGGATAACACCCACCGACATCGGCCAGCATCCGTTGCTCCTTCTAGGCGCGGGCCGCCATTGGCGTGCGCAAGTCGATACGGCCTTTGCGGGCTTCGGGATGCGGCCTGTCGTCGCAATCGAAACCCACACACATGGTTCAGCGTGCGCGCTGGCCGCGCGGAAGAACGGCATGGCCATCTTGAATGAATTGCTTGTGAGGCCCTATCTCCATCCGCCGCTCGTCGCTCGGCCTTTCGATCCGCCGATCACGCATGAATATGCCTTCGCCGTCTCGAATGTGTCGCGTCCCTCGCGCCTCACCGAAGAGTTCAAGAAGGAAGTTCTCTCATACTTCGGCGCGAGGGCGGCCTAGACGCTCCCGGCGGCGGCGCCATATGGCTGCTTCTGGATCAGGGAGACGAGGCGGCCAGGGTCCGTTGGGTCGGTGGTGGAAACTGTCCTCAATCTGGTTCTATCTTTGGAATTTGGTTGAAATCGTTCGCGCGCCGCGCACCATGGGCGCTGATCGATCACCGCGGCCAGCGGTGATCTCCGTCGCCGTCGGACCGCCTGTTGAGAGGGTGCAGGTCTCCCGGCCTTGACGAGGAGCGGTGCCGGTCGCCTGGCTTGGCGACTGCGGCCGTCGCCGCCATGGGTCGCCATGCCGATGATGGACGCCGCAAGCGCGTTCGCGTTCGACGTCATGCGGGTCAAGGATGCGGCCGGCATTTCCGACCTGCTCGCCGATCTCTGCGGCCGCCTCGGCTGCCGGTGGTTTGCGCTCAGCCATCATGTCGATTTCCTCGCCGCCCCTGCGCGGGGTGTGCGGATCCACAATTACCCCGAGGACTGGGCTTTTTGGTTCGACCAGCGCCGTCTGGGGCTCTCCGATCCCGTTCACCGCGCGAGCCGCCGCGGCCTTGCCGGCTTCTTCTGGCACGACTACGCGCGCTACACGAAGCGGCGGTCGGAAGACGAGCTCATTTTCGCCGAGGCGCGGCGCCATGGCATCGGGCCGGGACTGACCGTTCCGGCACATCTTCCGGGCGAGGCTCATGGCTCGGTGTCCTTCGCCTGGGCGCCCGGCAGAGACCCGCCGCCCGACGCCTTGTTGTTCGCGCGCATGATCGGCGGCCCCGCGTTCGAAGCGGCGCGCGCGCTTGCTCATCCCGCTATTGCCGCGATCGGTCCGCGGCTGACCGAGCGCCAGCGCGAATGCCTGATCTGGGCGGCGTGCGGCAAATCGGCCTGGGAGACGGCGACGATCATGGGGCTCAGCTACGACACGGTGAAGGAGCATCTGCGTAACGCCCGGGCGCGCTATGACGTCACGGGGTGCACGCCGCTCACCATTCGGGCGCTCTTTGCCGGCGACATCTGCTTCGGCGATCTGGCGGGCCTCTGACACCCCCCGATCGTGGTATGGCGCTGCGCCGCCACCTTCTTCAATTGGGAGGCCTCTTTTGAGCAAGGAGGCCCTTAATGCTGAGGATTGTCGATTCCGCCAACCGGGCGCGCGAGCACTGCGCGCTCCGCACCATGTTCGAGGCGCGCAAGCGCGTCTTCATCGATCTCCTCAAATGGGATCTGCCCGCGCTCGCAGGCCGGTTCGAGCTCGATCAATTCGACGACGAGCATGCGGTCTACCTCATCGTGACCGATGAGGAGGCGCAGCATCTCGCCTCGGCGCGGCTGCTCCCGACGACCCGGCCCGCTTTACTCGACAGCCTGTTTCCCGGGCTCGTCGCCGGCGAAATACCGCAAGGGCCCGAAGTCTTGGAGATCACGCGCTTCTGTCTAGCGCCGGGGATCGGCGCGAGCGGCCGGCGGGCAGCGCGCGATACGCTCCTTGCCGGTCTCGTCGACTTTGCGCTCGCGAGGAGAATTCAGAGCTACACGGGCGTCGCGGACCTCCCCTGGTTGCGCCAGGTCCAGCGCTTCGGCTGGGCCTGCCGTGCGCTCGGCGAACCGATGCTGCATCGCGGAAGAGCGCTCGCCGCGCTTCGCATCGATATCGATCATGATACGCCCGCGCGCCTTGCCGCTGCCGGCATTGCACCTGCGGCCGCCGCGGCGCGCGCGGCGTAGGGGAGGCGGCTATGCACATCGACCGAGCACGCGCCGACGCTTCCGAGCAATGGCTGCCACCCTGTCGGCATCTTGCTGACGAGGGCTATGTGATCCTTCGCAGCGCTCTCCCGGCGCCCACGATAAGGGCGCTTTCCGCCGAGCTCGATCCCCGCTTCGAGGCGACGCCTTTTTGCCAGGGGAGTTTTTACGGCGCGCGCACCAAGCGTTTCGGGCGCCTTCTCATCCGTTCGCCCCATATGGCCGCGCTCGTCATGCATTCCGAAATTCTGGCGCTGGCCGAAGCAGTGCTCGGGCCCTGGTGCGACCGTCTGCAACTCAATCTCACCCAGGCGATCGAAATTCACCCGGGGGCACTCGCGCAGCTTCCGCACCGTGACCAGGACATGTACGCGGGCGCAAAGGGGGAGGCCGAATATCTGGTCAACGTGATGTGGCCGCTCACCAAGTTCACCGAGGAGAATGGCGCAACGCGGATCTGGCCGCGCAGTCACGGCGCCGCGGCACTCGGTGAGGAGCCCGGTGGTGCGCCCCTGATTGCCGAGGCTGAGCCTGGCGATGCCATCATATTTCTCGGCTCCGCGCTTCACGGTGCGGGCGCAAACCACACCGGCGATGTGAGCCGCGCTATCATCGTCAGCTACTGTCTTGGCTGGCTCAAACCCTATGAAAACCAGTGGCTCGCCTATCCCCCCGAGATCGCGCGGATCTTCTCGGCTGAGCTCGCCGCACTCGTAGGCTACGCGCAGCACCGACCCAATCTCGGCAATTTCGAGGGACAGTGTCCCTCGGTTCTTCTGCGAGGTTATTCGGAGGAGCCGCTCGCGGCGGTCGATGCGCTGCGCCCTGAGCAGGACGAACTGCTCGCAAAATTCGTCGCTGCCCAGCGCTCGGGTGAAGAGGCCGGAGGTCCAGCATGAGCCCCGGCGCGACGATGGAAAGGGTCTATCTGGAACTGAAGGCGCGGGTTCTTGCAGGGAGGTACCCGCCGGGCTCTCGCCTCGAGCCAGCGCAGCTTGCCACATCGCTGGGTGCGAGCGCTACGCCTGTCCGCGATGCGCTCCATCGCCTGGCAGGCGAGCGCCTGATCGAGAGCTGGCACCAGGAGGGCTTCCGGCAGCCTATGCTCGCCGAGGCTGATCTTTGCGATCTCTATAGATGGACTGCGATGCTTCTGACGCAAGCCCTGAAAGGCCGCACGCCGCATCAGGTCGCTGGCGGCCTCTTCGAACTTGCAGAGCATGCAGGCTACGCCGAAGCAGCCGAGTCGCTCTTTCGGACCATTGCGATTGGCGCCGATAATCGGGAACTTCGGGGCGCGCTCGTGAACGCGGTTGAGCGCACTCGGATCTTGCGCACGGCGGAGGCGCGGGTCGATGGGATCTCGCGCGAACTTCTGGCGGCAATGGAAGAAGACTACAGGTTCGGCCGCTGGACGGGATTACGAAGCAAAATCACCAGCTTTCATCGACGCCGGGTCGGGCAGGCGGGACGGATCGCTGCAGAACTCAGGCCGCGCAGGGATCCGCTTCGATAATATTGAGCCAATATTCGGCCGATCGAAGTCTTATAAAATTCCTATACGAGCTCGGGGTCCTAGCTTCGATGGTGCCGCAATCCTGCGGTATCATTGAAGGAGGGTCCCATGGACCGCTATGATCAGGTCGAAGTCGAAGAACTGGGTGTTGCGAGCGCCGAAACGCTCGGCACACGTGCACCCTATCCCGAACTCATCGGGTTCGACGTCGAGCCCCAGGGCAGCGGCATCACTGCCGACTGACGGAGCTAGGGCGCGGTACTACACGTGCCGCGCCCATACATCCCGCGATGAGCTATTTTCTTCCTCCCCATATTAGCTTTGGCCAGGTCGGCGCTCGAACCGTTTTGCTCGATTTACGCGCAGATCGCTATTTCCTGCTGGGCGATGTCGAGGCCGCTGCGCTGCGCGCGGAATGTGAGGATGGCAAGAATACCCCCAT
Organism: Sphingomonadales bacterium; assembly: GCA_044508875.1. Lineage (GTDB taxonomy): Bacteria > Pseudomonadota > Alphaproteobacteria > Sphingomonadales > Sphingomonadaceae > Sphingopyxis > Sphingopyxis flava_A. The sequence continues at coordinate 22,721 of JBIQHE010000018.1, forward strand.
ATTGGATCGGCTCGTGCGGCGCGGATTTCTCGGGCGAGGTCGGGGTGCCGCGGTTCGACCCGTCGGCGAGTTGAATATCTGCCGAAGCGCGCTCGAATGCGAAGGAAAAGTCAAGCACATCTCGGTTCGGGAAGTGGGATTCCACAGGTCTCGTGCTGCGCTGATGCTTCGCCTTGCCGGCCTTGGAAGGACGATCGAGGCATGGCGGCTGCAGCGGGAGCGCTGGGCAATGGGACAGTCGGGTGGCGCAAGACGAGTTGATCGGGAAGACGCTGCAGGTGAGATAGCTCGGGGCTGCGCGGCGGCGCGCCTCTTCGTGCCTGCTCAGAAGCTCTGCCTTCCCGACAGCCTCGCTCTCGTGCGAGCGCTCTGGAGCCGGAATGTCCCGGCTGATCTCTATTTTGGGGTCCAACTCGCGCCCTTTACCGCCCATTGTTGGGTGCAACATGCGGACCTTCTCCTCTCGGACCCGCTAGATAAAGTTGCGGAGTTCTCGCCGGTGTTCCGACTGTGAGTATGACCGTCGCTATACTCGGGCGTGGCGCCGCAGAAGCCGCCCTGCCTGACGGCGTCGGGGAGCTTGCTGAAGTCGGTCCGGCGCGCATCGTGGGGGATATGTGCACGCCGACTTTTGTAGCTGGCTCGGGCCGGGTAGCGATCGTTGGCTGGGCTTTCCGCAGCAGCAGCTCTGCCGCCTGCACTGCACTTTCTACGATCGAGGTTGATGCGATCATCGCTGATCGCGGCGGCTGGGCTATCGATAATCTATGGGGTGACTATCTACTGGTCTGGCACGACAGTTGCAGGAGAATCTTTGTACTGCGCTCGCCGGTGACCGGGCCGCCGTTGTTCCTGGGAGCGGCCGCTTTGTCCCCCTCCCTTCAGGGAAGTTTAGGCTTCTGGGCATTTACCGACCTCGCATTTGCGCGCGCCTTGGGGTTGGAGCGACGGCGGCTCGATCCAGCGGCGATCGACGCCGAGCTTCGTTTCCCGATGCTGCGCGCGCGAGCAACCGGCATAGCCGGCGTACGGGAGATTCTCGCTGGTGAACGGGCGGAATTGGGCGTCGGCGAGATCGAAACGGTGTGGTCTCCTTCAGCGTTCGTAGCGTGTCCACCCCGTCGCATCTGCCCAAATTTGCTGCGGGAGAAGGTCAGTAGGGTCGTAACTGCCTGGAGCGATCGTTTCGAGCGCGTACAGCTTGAGCTCTCGGGCGGGCTGGACAGTTCGATCGTCGCCGCCTGTCTAGCGGGCCGGCGAACACCATGGCGTGCAGTCACACTCGCGACCATCGAGCCAGATGGCGACGAACGGCGTTACGCACGGGCTGTCGCGGATCGCACGGGCGTCGGCCTTGCTGAAATCTGCTTATCCGCCGAACCGCCTAACCCCATCCAATCCACGCGGCTCCGCGTTCGTGCGGGTGGGTTTGGACTATTGGGGGCTGCCGATGCGGCATTGCTCGCCGCGGCTCGCGAATTTGGGGCCAATGCTATTTTCTCGGGCGCCGGCGGCGACAATATCTTCGGATTTCTAACCTCGCCCGGGCCTGTTGTGGATGCACTGCGCTTTGGCGGCGCGCGAGAAGGTTGGCGCGCGGCGCGAGACCTCGCGCGTGTGACCGGTGACGATCTGTGGACCGTTTGGCGTTTCGTTCTGCGGCGCATTGTCGGCAAGGGGCGACTCTGGCCCGTGGAAACTCGGTTCCTGTCCTCTCATTTTGCGGACAACGAGCCAATGCATCCGTGGTTCGCCGATCTTGCAGATCTGACGCCGGGCCAGCGCGCCTATGCATTGAAGATATTGCTCATCCAGCCCTTTCTTGCCGGATATGATCGTGCGCTCGCTATGCCGATGATCGCGCCGTTGCTCGCCCAGCCTATCGTCGAATTCGGGCTCGGTGTCCCCAGCTGGCAGTGGAGCGAGGGCGGCCAGGACCGCGCGCTCGCACGGCGCGCATTTCGGCACGATCTCCCCGATGAAATTCTTGCGCGCCGGACCAAGGGGCGGATCGTCTCCATGTTCTTTCCCGCCTTCGACGCCTGCCGCGAGCAACTTCACGCGTTTCTTCTCGATGGCCTGCTGGCATCCCACGCTATTATCGACCGGGCAGCGATCGACGATTTCATCGCGGGAAGGGTAGCGCCCGACCCCGTTGCGATTATCCGGCTGCTCCATATCGCTGACATGGAGTGCTGGGCGCGTGCAGTGGCTGCGTAGCTGAGCGAAAGGTGAGCCAAGTCTGGTATGAAGACGGGCGAGACGGCTATAAGCCTGCGCCGGGTTGCCCGGGGTGCAACCGGCGCAGGCTTACGGCGCGGGGACGGGCAAGGACTGCCCCGCGCGATAGGCGCGCCAGCGCGCATATTGGACGGCTTTGCCAGGATCTGCATCCTCCTGGTCTTTCAACCAGAAACGATACCAGTCGAGGTTCCGCCGATAGACTGCTAGCTTGTGACGTGGCTGGTATTTGATGTGCGGTTCGTCGGCGAATACGTACAGATCAACGGGCTTGCCGGCGCGTTTGAGACGCGTGTGAAGCTCGATCGATGTCCGCACCTCGGATTCTGGCAGTTGCAGGAGGAGCGGGGTATCGAGCCGCGATACGTCATCAGCGGCGGACAGTGTCTTCCACTTTAGGGAGTCGCTGTCGGGATCGCCAATCTTCCAATAATCGGAAAGCATCTCGGCAAAACCGCGGGCGGGAAGCGCGTTCGACCAGTAATAGAAGGAAGATAGCGTCCCCGAGGAGAGCGTCGCGGCCGCGAAGCGCCGTGACTTCCGGACCGCCCAAAGCGCGACCTCGCTACCAAAGCTGAGCCCTCCGATGCCGATCCGCCGCGGATCGATCAGGCGCCGTGCGGCCAATCCATCGATGGCTTCGCTGATCGAGTCCAGCGCGCGTTCATAGCTTGCTCCCATCCCGGCGCTTTTGGGAGCATAAATGCGGTCCAGGCAGAGGATGGCAATGCCATGCTCGATGAGCGGCAGCATCGGTATCTCGTCGCCGACACCGCCCTTTAGAAAGCCGTCACAATGATAATATTGAACAACGGTCGGAAACGGGCCCGATCCATTGAGCGGTGTGAGAAGAATGCCCGTTATGCCTCGGCTGAAGGCAAGCGGGATCGCTTTCGCAGCGACCCGCCCGGCGAGCGCTGCATTGGGGTCGGCGAGGATCTCTCGCTCGCCGCTATAATTTATGCGGACCAAGCGCGGGGGGACAAGGGGGCGACTCTCGACGCAGACAAGGTTCTCGGGACCGACCGCACAGCGCGGCGCTTCCCCGGGCGTGCGCAAGCGGCCGTCGGTAGTGGTCAGCTTGCGGGTTCGCCTCTCGCCGGGGACCCAAAGCCAGACGGTCTCGCGCGCGCTGCCAGCCCCCTCAAAAAGCAGCAGTTCGTCGCGTCCGGGGCGCCAGGCGAGCGCAGCGAGATTTTGCGAGTGGCAGACGGCCGCGGTGCATGTGATGCTTGCGCCGCCGGAGCGGGTCACGATCAACGCGGTTTTCCCGTGCTGGCGTTGGATCTCGGCGACGTCACCAGTGGCTGCCTCGACCTTTTCGCCTTGAGCGGGCTTTTTCGGCAGAAAAGCAGGGGCGCGCCCGGCGAGCTGACCATCGAGGCGGACAATTTTTTGTCTCACCGGTGTATCCGCGAGCAGGCGCGAGCGCTCAAACCATCGCCCGGGCAGTCGCTGCATGACCCGTCGACCATCATCGATCACTCCGCCTGCCAGCGGTTGGTTCACATCCAGCCTCTCGTCGACGAGGATTCCATCGTCATAGGCGCGGTGCTCTTCCGCCGCGATATCAGCGCGCGTCGCGCCCACCGTGTAGCGGAGCGCGTCGCCGTCGGCTGAGAGCGCGAAGCTGCGAATATCCGCGTCGTCGACGATTTCGAGCCTCGCCGGTTCGCCGTCGCGCCAGTGCCAAATCCCGATCGCGCCCTCAGCACGAGCAAGAAAGCGAAGCCCGAGCGAATCCCGGTCCCAAACTGGCGCTTCTTCGGCCAGACCACCCGACCCTTCGTGCCGCGCCGTACCGCCGCTGCCGATCCGTCGCGGCGGACCGCCGTCGAGATCGACAACATACCAATCGAGCACCGTGTCGTTGTGCTTGATTGAGGGACGGCTGACCCGAAAGGCAACGCGACGACCATCCGGGGAGCGCGTCGGCCCTGTAATCTCGGCCACTTCAACGAGATCGCGGGGGACTATCGGCGCCCGCCCCGTGACGGGCGTTGCGGCGGGCGCTGCAGCTGCTGCGAACAACGCGGAGAAGATCACCACGCAACCACCGCCTGCAGCGCCATTGTACGGCCAATTGCATTCGCCTGCTCCGGGTCATAGCCGAGCGCCGAATTGGTCGTGCGAAATTGCACATACGGCGGAGCCTTGTCGGTGAGATTGTTGACGTTTAGCGCGAGCCGCAGCGAGCGGCCTTCCACTTTGCCGATCCGCGCGCCGAGTTGCAGGTCGAAGGTCGTCCAGCTTTTCACACGCTCGGCCGGCGCTACTAATGTGTTGCGATAACCGCCAACATGATTGATCCCAAGACCGCCGTCGAAGGCGCCGATCGTGAAGCCAGCGCGCCCGCGCAGCCGCAACCTCACCGGATTTCCGATCACTCCGACGACATTGTTGCGCGGCGCACTGTCGGTAATCCGGCTGTCGATCTCAAGCAGCCGCGTCCCGCCGAGCGACAGGCTGATGCGTCCTGCACCGAGTGGGCGGACCATTCCGAGATCGAAATCAAGGCCGCGCACCGTCGCGCGCGACAAGTTAAAAGTGCGCGCGTCAATGATCGCACCAATCTGTGATTGGCTATAGCCCGCCGGGTTCGCAAAGTTGGGGCCTGCATACAAGGCTGCGACAGCCGCCGGTGCCGGATTGTCGCTAACAATCGCGCCATAAAGATCTCGGCGGATGAGGAAATTGAAGAGGTCGAAATTGGCACTTCCGATGCGGTCGCGATAGCGGATATCGAAATAGGTCAGCGTGAGCTTGGCGCCCGGAAGGAAGCGAGGCTCGAAATCGAGGCCCGCGGTCCATGTCTCGGCTTTCTCTGGGCCAAGATCGGGCCGGAAGCCGAGAAGCGCGATCACTACCGTCTGGCCTGTCGGAGAGCGCGGGTCGGGAAGCGCGATCGTCTGGTTGAGCGCGTTGGCCGCGCCGACGAGTTCGTCGAAGAAGGGTGCGCGGAAAGAGCGTCCGTAGGAGGCGCGAAGTCCGAGCCCGGGAAGTGGCGACCAGCCGACGCCGAATTTCGGATTGGCTGTATCGCCCACATCCGAATAATCCTCATAGCGACCTGCAGCTGAAAGGGTGAGCGATCCCGGGAAATGCGGACCCGCGTCGAACACTGGGAGGACGAGTTCTCCATATAGGGCGCGCACGATTCGTCTGTCGGGAAGCCCTGGCACGCCGAGCGTGATCGGCTCGTCGCTACTGCGATCGATCGTCTGCGCATAGCGGAGGCGATCGCGACGATATTCGACGCCAAGGGCAGCCTTTACCTCGCCTGCGGGCACGCTGAAGAGCGTTCCGTCGGCGCGCCCCGCCGCGGTCCAGACCTCGTAGTGGGTGCGCACCGCAAGGCCGCCACGCAGCCGTTCGATCAGGGCCGGATCATTGACCGGTCCCTCGCCAAGTGGGTTGAACGCCTCTGCCGGGTCGGACGCCAATGCCGCGCGGCTGAGCTTTAGACGGTTCACCACCCCGAACGCGTCGCTCGCCTCGCGTTGCAAACCATAGCCGGCAGACAGTTCGAATGACCAGGCTCCGACGTCGGTCCGGGCACCGAAAGCGCTATTGATCGCGCGTGCTTTGCCCCTCACCCCTTCTGGCCCGAAGTCCGCCGCCGGATCGTAATAGACCGTGATGTTCTCATCCGTCCCGATCGGATCGACATAATATGGATTGGCGGGTGAGACGGCAACGGCGAGCGGCCCGAAGACGCGCTGGCGGGCATGATAGCGCCGATTGGCATAAAGCCCTCGTGCAAAGAGCGTCACATGCTCGCCGATCCTGTGTTCGCCGCTGGCATAGAGGCTGAGACCCTCCTGGTTCGGCAGCAGGTCGAAATGACGCTGCATGTCGCCTCGATTGAATGTGTTGCTCGCAATCAGATCGGCAGGCGTCAGGCTGGTGCCATCCTGCCCCGCCGGAATGCGGTAGCGCTGGCCGTTCGCAGCGACGATCGTTCCCGGGCTGGCGAAGTTAGAACGCAGATCGGGGCCGCCGAAAGGCCTCAGATCCTCACTCGCGAAGCGGCGCTGCGATGAGGGGAGGTTGCCACGCCTATAATATTCGCCCGCAATCACGACATGACCCGAGGACCATTTCGTGCCAAAGATCTGGCTCGCCTGATATTCGCCGAAGTCGCCGTCGGCCGTGCCCGCGCGCAGCCGCGTCTCATAGCCCTCGAAGCCGTTGCGGAAGCGGACGTTGACCACGCCCGCGATGGCATCGGAGCCATAGATAGCCGAGGCGCCGTCGGTGAGGATCTCGATGCGATCGATCGCGGCAGAAGGAATGAGCGAGAGGTCGGTGAAGGCGCCCGAACTGCCGCCGAGCGCCGGTCGCATTCCGTCGAATAGGGTCAGCGTCGAGCCGCTGCCAAGTCCGCGCAAGTTGATGCCGGTGCCATAGCTCAAATTACTGTTTGCATAGCCGCGCGCGCTGTAACCGACGTTGGCTTCGGTCGGGCCGCCCGCGAAATTTTGTGGAATCGTCCGGATGTAGTCAGCAAGGGTGGCGCGGCCGCTTCGATCAAGCGTCTCGCGGTCAACTGTCGTGACCGGCGAGCCGACGGGCCCCGTCCCGCGGAGACGGGTTCCGGTGACGATGATCGTCTCGTCCCCGGGTCTGGTTTCGCCGACCTTCGCGTTGACCTTTCCCGGATGGATCACGAAGGCACCATTTACGGCTTCGGCGATGAGGCCGGTGCCGACAAGAAGACGATCGAGGGCGGTGCGGGGGGCAAAACGGCCCGTAACCCTGCTGCTGAGCTTTCCTTCAATCAGCGTCGAGGAGGCGACAACTTCACGACCCGACACCTCCGAGTAGAGGCGGAGCGCGTCGTCGAGCGGCTGGGATCCGATCTCGTAATTTCTCTCTGCCTCTTGCGCGCGGGCTGCCTGCGCCGGAATGACGATTGCCGCGGTACTTGCAAGCATCGCCGCCAAATATCTCTGTCTCATTCTGTCCTCCCAAACGGCCGCGGATGGCCGTCTGGGAGTGCAAAACCCCGAGGGGAGACCTGCCCCCCCCTTTAGACGATTATTTTTTTTCGCAGGATGATTTCGCTGGCGCTTTCTTCGGCTTCAAGATCGAGCGCAGCCGCGAGTTTGCGGGCGAGCGCCATGCCCGCCGACACGTCGAAGCGACCCGACACCTCGAGCGATGCGAGCGCCGGATCAGCGAGGCGGATCGGCTTCGCATCCGTTTTGCGTGCCCGGTCGAGCACTGCGCCGAGCGGCAGATGGTCGGCAACCAGCAGCGTCGTGGGCACCGCGATGCGGCCCGCCATCGCGGGAAGGCGGCGCGGACCCGTCGCGGGCACTTCTGCGCGCTCGCCAGGCGCGAGCCGCAGCGGGGCGCCACCGGCGCTCGACCGCACTTCGACCGCGCCTCTGATCAGGGTGACGCGGGGGTTGCCCCCGGCGGTGTCGACCTCGAAGATCGTTCCAAGCGCGGTTGTTTGCGAGCGGCCCGCAAGCACCGTGAAGGGGCGGGCGCTATCATGCGTGACCTCGAAGCGGGCGCGTCCACCGGTCAGGATCAGAAGGCGGCGCCCAGAGCTAAACCGGGATTCGAGCCGCGCCCCGTCCGCCAGGGTGACGCGGCTGCCATCGCTCAGTATTTCCGACTGCGCACCCGCCGGGCTCTGCCTTTGCGCAACCTGGGGTTGGTAAGCGCTGCGCTGCATATACCAGCCGGCCCCGAACATGAACAGGACTGCCGCGGTGGCGGGCAACGCCCAGCGCAGAAAGCGGGTCTTGGCCTCGCGCTGAAAATAGCGGCGATCCGCCATGATCCGGTCGGGAGACATTTGTCCCGTAAAGGCCCATTCCTCCTTGGCACGGGCATAAGCCTCCGCGTTGCCGGGTTGGCTGTGCCAGGCATCGAAGGCCTTGCAATCGGCATCGCTCGGCGCACTGCGCATTACGCTGGCCCAATGACGGGCTTCTCTCTCACCTCGCGCCACGCTCAGGAGTCCCGCGCCTTGCGGACGGCCGCGAGCGCTTTGGCGATATGTTTTTCCACGCGCTTCGTGCTCATTCCCTTGATCCGTGCGATATCTTCATAACTGAGATTCTCGAACCTGTGCATCAGGAATACGTCCTGTGTGGTTATTCCGAGACGCGCAATTGCTTGCTCGGCACGGCGGATCGTGTCGCGCGCCTCGAGGGCCATGTGCGGGTCTGGGCCGGCGATTTCCTGGTCATCGAAGCTGTGATGGGCCGAATGCTCTTGGTGAATGCTTGAACGGTATCGGTTCTTGAGGATGTTCTGCGCCGTACGGGCGAGATAGGCCCCTGGTTTGTCGAGGTTGGCGGCGAAGGATCCCTTCGCCGACATCAGCTTTCGAAAGCATTCTTGTACGAGATCGCTGACGTCCTGCGGATGCGCGTTGCGCCTGAAATAGCTTGAAAGGAAGGGGCGTTGGGAGGTGTACAGCTCTTCGAGACGAGACTGGTGGAGGGATAGGTCCCAATCTTCGGGCAGCGAGACGCCATGCTCCGCGATGCCAAGCCTGCCCTGCTCATCGAAATCCATGCCCGCTGCCTTCCCGTTCGGGACAGAGGCAGCCATGCCGGGCGTTGAGAACTTGCTTAGCGACAAGCGCCGCCGCCTTTAGCCCGAAGGCTTGGACATGCGCGGCGGCCACCCGGACAGGATGGGAAAATTGAAATGGCCAAGACGGGTTCTCACGCCCGGCACCGTGCCTATTCGCCCGATGCTCCTTGAGCATAGCGGGCACTGCCGCGAGAACAAGGGGAGGAGAAGGAAATGGAACCAAATTGAACTTTGTTGTTGTTCCGCGGCGTTAAACCCCGGAGGACCCCGGGTCGCCGCAAAGCCATTGCTTGGCCCATGGATGGCGGATGACAGCCAATTGACTGGAGAAATATCATGCTGACCCGTTTTATCTTCGGACTGACCCTTGCTGTCGGCGCGGTGTCCGCCGAAGCGCAGGTTCCGATGATCGATGGGGTGGGCGCCTATAACCACAGTCAGGTCATGCGCCACCGCGACCGGAGCATCGATGAGAAGCGAGCCCCTGCGCCCGACACTGATGCGGTTGGCCAGGAGCGGCTGATGGCGCTGAGCCCCGATGCAAGGCGCGCGCTCATTGCGCTGAAACCGGAACTCGATCGGCGCGTGAAGCGTGATGGCGAGGTAGCCGCCAACCGGTGGTTCGAAAGCAAAGTGGCTGAAGCTGAAAAGCGCGAGGGCCTCAGGCCCTGACAAGCCAGAGCGATCGGTGAGGCAGGAGGCGCACCGAGCGCGGTTGGCCGTCGGGGCGCCGCTCGCATGGCTTCTAATTGGGGAGCACGGGCGTGCCGCGGCAGTCGAAGCTGAAACTCTTCCGCACCGCGATCGGCTTTCACGATGCTTATGTGGCCGCGCCGAGCCAGAAGGCTGCGCTCGAAGCCTGGGGGAGCGAGAGCAATTTGTTCGCCGTCGGCGCTGCCGAGCGCGTCGACAACCCCGAGGTTATGCGAGAAGCCCTCGAGCGGCCTGGCGAGGTGATCAAGCGTACCCGCGGCACGATGGCAGAGCATATTGCTGCCTTGCCCAAGGCGAAGGCTCCGCCGCGGCGCCGATCGAGTTCGGACGCCGAAGAGGAGGATCGAGCATATACGCCGAGGCGCGCGCGGCCATCGAAGCCAAAGCCGCCGCGACCGCGGCCGAAACCGCGCCCGAAGCGAACCTCCCTCGACCGCGCCGAGGCGGCGCTCGAAGATGCCGAGAAGCGCCATCAGGAGGAACGCGCCGCGCTCGCAGAGCGGCAGGCCGAACTGGACCGGTCACGGCGCAAGATCGAGGCGGCCGAGGCGCGCGAACGCGAGCGGCTCGAGAAGCGCGTCGAGGCTGCGCGCTCAGCCTATGAGCGTGCAATGCGCGAATGGCGTGCGAGCTGACCCCCCGCGCCAGCGATTGATGGCAGCGCGGCGGGGTCCCGTGCGCAGGGGTGCGCCGCGCCCTGATGCCCCGTGACCTCACCGCGATCTGTGCAATTTCAAATCGCCCAGCGCGCGGGCTCGAGGGCGATCGCGATCGGCGGCACGACCGCGGACCAGCCCCGAGCCGCGATCACGTCGTTGCTTTCCTTCGCCCGCCGGCCGCCTTCCAGCGACCAGCTGATATGATAATGGCTGCCATCGCCGCGTTCCGTTGTGCCCGCGATGCGCACGACCAGCGCTTCCACGCCTTCGCCGTCATCGGCTCTCCCGACGATCTCGCCGCAGCGAGCGGCGGGGAGCGGTGTCGCATCATCGGTCCCAAAGCGCAGCGTGACATGGTCCGCCGCCAGCTCCGCGTAGCGCGGGGGAAAGCGCTTCAGAAGCGCATCGCGTTCAGTTGGGGGAAGCTTCCAGCCGGTGACCGCGCGGCTCATGGCCCCGGCTTTCGCCGCCCCGCCGCGTTGTCGGCAAGGTCGATCCATGCCGGGGCATGATCGCTCGACTTCTCCCAACCGCGCGGGCGCGCGTCGACGCCCGCGGCGCGGAGCCGCTTTTTGGCCGCCTTGTTAAGCAGGAGATGATCGATGCGGATCCCGGCGTTGCGCTCGAAGGAGCGCCGCCAATAGGCCCAGAAGCTATAGATGCGCTCGCCCGGATGGAGATGACGGATCGCATCGGTCCAGCCCTGATCGAGATAGCCCTGGTAAGCGGCCCTCGCTTCAGGCGCAAACAAGGCGTCCTTCTTCCAGTTTTCGGGTTTGTAGACGTCGAGCTCGGTCGGGATGACATTAAAGTCGCCGCACACGATCACGGGCGCCTTGAGATCGAAGAGCGTTTTTAGATGCGCATCGAGACGCGCCATCCACTTGAGCTTGTAATCGAACTTGGGGCCCGGCGAGGGATTGCCGTTGGGAAGATAGAGACCTGCAATGAGGATGCCGCCGACCGCGGCCTCGATGTAGCGGCTTTGCGCGTCGCCCGGATCGCCGGGAAGGCCGCGGCGCGTTTCGTGAATATCCCCGACGCGGCTGAGGATCGCAACGCCGTTCCAGCGGCTCTCGCCGTACCAGATGACGTCATAGCCAGCGTCGCGGATCTCATTTTCGGGGAATTTCTTCTGCGGCGCCTTGAGTTCCTGCAGGCACAGGATGTCGGGTTCGGCGAGCGCGAGCCATCGCAGCAATATGGGTAGACGCCCGCCAATGCCGTTCAGATTATAGGTCGCGATCTTCATGGCGCCGGGCGAGGCCGGGGGCGGCGGGCAAGATGGTTGACGAAGGCCATGGCTCAAAGACCGCCCACCTGCGGTTTTTGTTCCCCCGCTCCTGCACACGCACGCGGGCAACTTGCGCGTGCGGTGGGCGTTGCAGCCCGCAAGGAGAAGAAAAATGGCGAGCGACGACAAGAGGAATGTGGGTTCTCCCGATCGCGACCGGATCAGTCTCAGCGAAGACTATGAAGTGCGCGACTGGACGCAGGCGCTTGGCGTGAGCGAGGAGGAGCTTCGCGAGGCGGTTGATGCCGTGGGAAGCTCGGCGGACAAGGTCCGCGCTTATCTCAAAGGTCGTTAAGTGCGGCTGTCCTCGACCCCGCGCGCGCGGGCTTAGAGCGGCATTTCGCACTGCGCGCGGATGCGCTCCACACAAAAGCTGTGGCGCGGGGGCTTGGCTAACTGGATTTCGTCGGTAAGCGTGCCGTCGAGCCAGTGCATCACGTCGCGCCGCTGGATGATCACGCCGTGGCGCGACTGGTAGGGGAGGATGTCGGGGCCCGCGGGCATCGTGAGAATGCGGTAAGAGAGGGGCCAGTCGGCAAGCGGCGGATCCCAGATCGCCGCAAGATAAAAGAAATTGCCGCTGTCGAGCGTCACGCGGTAGCGGTGCTCGCCCGTGCCCATGCGGAACTCCGAGGCTGGTATGAGGCAGCGGCGCTCGGGAAAGCTGCGCGCTTCGCTGCGCAGAAAACGAGAATGGACGCCATCGGCAAAGCGAGGGTCGGAACCCCAGAGCGCTTTGACCATTTCGATTTCGGACATATTTCCAGGGTTGCGGCGCACGAGCGCTCGCCGGGCGGCACTTGGACTATCGGGGTCAAAAGGCGTCGGTGCAGTCGTCACATATGGAACATAAATAGAACATATTTGTATCGCAAGAATTGGGGATGGGCATTCATGTGCAATGATTATCGCCTCGAGGTCGACATCGCCTCGATCGCCGAGGATTTCGAGGAACTGCAGATCAGGCTCGAGACGCCCGAAGGGCTCCCCAATGTCCCGGCGCGCGAGGATATCCGGATCACCGATGTCGCGCCAATCATACGCAGTTCGGACAAGGGACGCGCGCACGGCGAGCTGGTGAACCGGCGCTGGAGCTGGCCCGGCCCCAAGGGCGCGCCGGTCTATAATTTCCGCTCGGAAAAGCGGAGCTTCACTTCGCACCGCTGCCTCGTTCTTTGCGATGGCTTTTACGAGTTCACCGATCCTGTGGATCCGAGCCAGAAGCGCCTCGACAAATGGCTGTTCACGATGAAGGGCCGGCGCTGGTTCTCGATGGCGGGCATCTGGCGCAGCTATGAGGGCGGCGAGGCCTTCAGCTTGCTGACGATGGACGCGGGCCCTGATATCGCGCCTTATCATCACCGGCAGATCATTCCGCTCGCGCCCGAGCGCTGGGTCGACTGGCTCGATCCCGCGGTGCCGGCAGAAGAACTCTTGGCATGGCTCCCCGAGGGGAGTCTCGAGGTCAGCCAGGTATATGGCAAGCCGCCCGCGCAAGGGCGCTTGGCCCTGTGAGCGAGGAGAGGGCGCTCGGGCGCTTCCTCGAGGCGCAGGAGGGCGTTTATGAGCGGGCGCTCGCCGAGATCCGGAGCGGCGCCAAGCGCTCGCACTGGATGTGGTTCATTTTTCCGCAGCTCGCCGGGCTCGGCCATAGCGCAATGGCGGAGCGCTACGGAATTGCCGATCTCGCCGAAGCCGAGGCCTATCTTGCGCACCCGGTTCTCGGGGCGCGCTATATCGCCTGCGTCGCGGCGCTCGAGGATCTCGGCTGTCGCGATCCTGTCCGGGTATTTGGCGCGGTCGATGCCATGAAGCTCCGCTCCTCGCTCACCCTGTTCGAGGCGGCAGGCCGTGATCCGCTGTTCAGCGCCGCGCTCGATCACTGGTTTGGAGGAGAGCGCGACGCGAAGACGCTCGCGCTTTTGGACCGGAGCTGAGCGTGGGAACAAATGCACGGCCGCCGGGTTATTCGGTTGCTCGGGCGGAGCGAAAGATCGACGGGTCGAACCCCCGCCATGAGTGCCCACCGTGCCCGCGGCTTCTCGACCGCTGGGTCGATATTGCCGCGGCGCACGGACTAGGGGATCAGCTGGGTATCTGAGTGCCAGGCTTGGCCACGAGGATGAGCGTTCGTCCCTCGACGCGCCACGATTCGAGCGCCGAGAGAAAATTCATTCCGAGAATGTCGGTGTCGCCGAGCGCGGGCGAGATCACGGCCTTGAGCTTTTGCGCCGCAATCCCGCCGACCTCGAGCTGAGCGATCTCTCCTGCACTGGCGCGTACCGTTCCATTCGCTGTCTGGACGAGAAGCGGGACGAGCGCCGCGTCGGGTTCGACGCCGGCGGCTTTTGCGGTGTTCTCCGAGAGCGCGGTGATCGTTGCGCCGCTGTCGATCAGCATGCGGCGCTCGATGCCATTGATCCGCGCCTCGGCCCAGAAATGTCCGTCGCGGCTTATCGGGATGCGAACTTCACCCCCGACGACCTCCTGGCGGTCGAGGCCAAGCGCGGCTGCGACGCGCGAGAGCGCGGGGTCGAAGGGTGCCTGCTGGAGGAGGATGAAAACGGCGAAGGCGAGCAGCGCGAAGGACAGGAGCGCGCGAAGAAGGCGGCCCACATAGGGAATCTGGAACAGGAGAAGGACAATCAGCGCCGCCCCAGCGGCGTAGAGCGCGAGCTCTTCCCAGGAAAGATTGGCGGTGATTGGCATCAATCCTCGCTTTTTAAGGCGTCTCGGTGACCCCCGGCTGAATGATCCACAGCCCTGTGCGTCAGGCCGCTTGACGATCGACGAAACTAGGTGGAACATATAGGGAACATTTGAGTCGATGTCCTATGAATATTTCAGCCCCTCCACCGTCCCGGCCCGCCGGGGAACTTGTCGCCCTGCGCGAAGCCGTCGCGCGCGTCGCTGCTGCGCGCGGACCCGTTCTGCCTTTCGGCATTGCGCCGCTCGATGGGAGACTCAGCGGAGGCGGGCTCGATGGTGCGGGGCTTCACGAGGTCGCTGCGGCCACGGCAAGCTGGAGCGATGACGCCGCTGCGACGCTTTTTGCCGCGGGGATCGCCGCGCGCTTCGCCGCGGCACCCGGGCTGTCGGTGCTCTGGGCGCTCTCGCGCTTCGACCTTTATGCGCCCGGCCTTGAGCAGGCGGGGCTTGGGCCCGAGCGGATCCTCTATGCCGAAGGGCGCCATGACCGCGAGCTGCTCGCGATATGCGAGGATGCGCTGCGGGGCGGTGCGCTCGCCTGTGTCATTGCCGAGGTGAAGACGGCCGATCAGACGGCAACGCGGCGGTTGCAACTTGCCGCCGCCGAAGGCGCGACGCCGATGCTCCTTTACCGGCGCTACCGCCGGGTCGACACGTGCCCGCTCGATGCCCCCTCGCTTGCGATGACGCGCTGGCGCATCGGGGTGCGGCCTTCGGAGCCCCTCGCGGTTCCCGGGATCGGACGCGCCCGCTGGCACGTCGAGCTCGTCCGCCAGCGCGGCGGTCCGCCTTTCGCTCTCGAACTGGAGGCGTGCGATGACCAGGGTCGCCTCGCTCTTCCTGCCGCAGCTCGCGATCGAGCGGCTGCGACGGGCCGAGCGGCATCCGCCGCACTCGAGCGCGCCGCCTGAGGCGGCGCGGCCTGCGCCGCGCTCGGTTTCCAGGTCCCTGGCCCCGCGCCTCGATGTTCCGCCGGGCGGCGATCCGCCCGGCGGCTGTTCGGTGCCGCGCGGCGGTGGCTGGCGACCTGGCGCGCGCTGGGCGCGCGCGGCATCCCAAGCCCCTGCGCCGCGCGCGCCCGCCGCCGACCGCAGCACGCGGCCAATGATCCTCACCGCGCGGAGAGGGCAGCGCGATATGGTGACCGCCGCTTGTCCGGCAGCACTCGATCTCGGCATCGCTCCCGGCATGGCGGCGGCGCACGCACGGGCGCTTGTCGCCGACCTCGACGTGCGCGAGGCCGATCCTGACGCGGATCGGGCCTGGCTCGATCGCCTCGCGTTCCACGCCGCGCGCCACTGGACGCCGACCGCGGCGGTGGCCGGAGAGGATGGCCTCTGGCTTGACGTGAGCGGAACCGCGCATCTCTTCGGCGGGGAGGCGCGTTTTTCGGCGCGGCTTTGTGCCTTTCTCGCTCGTCTCGGTTTCACTGCCCATATCGCGATTGCGCAAACCCCGGGGGCCGCGCACGCGCTCGCGCGCTTCGGCGGCGCGCCGATGCGCCTGCTCGGCGCGGGCGAGGAGGCCGAGGCCCTTGCGCCGCTGCCGCTCGCCGCGCTGCGCCTTTCGCCCGAGACGCTCGCTGCAGCGCGGCGCTTCGGTCTCGAGCGCGTCGGCGATCTTTATCCGATGCCGCGCGGCCCGCTCGCACGGCGGCTGGGGCGCGGGGCTGTCGAACGGCTCGATCAGGCGCGGGGTTTCGCGCCCGAGCCGATCGCCCCGCTCGTCCCTTTCGAGACCCCCGAGGCTTACCGCCCGCTCCTCGAGCCGATCGGGACGGCGGAGGCGATCGGGGCGGTGATCGATGACCTTCTCCGCGATCTCCTCGCCGAGCTTGAGCGCCAGGGTCTCGGGCTGCGCTTGGCGCTGCTGCGCTGCGCGAGGCTCGATCGCGGGGAACAGCGCGTCACCATCGGCACCGCGCGAGCGACCCGCGATGCGGGGCATCTGCGACGCCTCTTCGGGCTCCGGATCGATCGGATCGAGCCGGGGCTCGGGATCGAGGCGATGACGCTCGCCGCCCTCGAGGTCGAGCCGCTCGCGCCCGCGATGATCGGCACTGCGCTCGACCCGGACGCCCGCGAGCGCGATCTTGCCCCGCTTGTCGACCAGCTTGCCGGGCGCGCGGGCGAAACAGCGCTGTTCCGGCTCGCGGCGGCTGAAAGCGACGTTCCCGAGCGCGCGGTCACGCGCGCCGCGCCGCTCGCCAGCCCCGCGGGCTGGCCGGCCTGGTCCCGCCCTGTCCGCATCATGGCGCGCCCCGAGCCGCTCGCTGGCGTGGTCGCCTTGCTCCCCGATCATCCGCCGCGCCGCTTCACCTGGCGCGGTCGCACCTATCGCATTGTCGCGGGTGATGGCCCTGAGCGCATTCACGGCGAATGGTGGCGACGGCCGCGCGAAATGTGGGCAGTGCGCGATTATTTCCGGGTCGAGGTCGATACCGGCGAGCGCTTCTGGCTGTTCCGGCGCGGTGATGCGGTCGACGAGCAGAGCGGCGATTTGAGCTGGTTCATGCACGGTGTGTTCGGATGAGCGAGGCGGATAATCCCCTGCGAGGACGCGCGCCGAAGACGACCTATGTCGAACTCCAGGTGACGAGCCATTTCTCCTTCCTGCGCGGCGCCTCCTCGCCCGAGGAATTGTTCGCCGCCGCTGCGCTGCAGGGCCACAAGGCGCTCGGGCTCTCGGACCGCGGCAGTGTCGCAGGCGTGGTTCGCGGCCTTGCGGGGGAAGAGGCCACCGGCGTGCGCCTTATCGCGGGATCGCGGGTCGACCTCGAAGACGGCCGCGCGCTTCTTCTCTATCCGAAGGACCGGCGCGCCTGGTCACGGCTCACGCGCCTCTTGAGCCTCGGCAAGGCACGCGGCGGCAAGGGGCATTGCATTCTTGGGTGGGACGATGTCGCAGCTTGTGCAGAGGGCCTCGTCGCGATCCTCCTTCCCGACGCCCCCGACGCGCGTCTCGGGGCCGATCTCGGCGCGCTGCGCGAGACCTTCGGGGCGGACGCCTATCTCTCGCTCGCCTTCCGGCGGCGTCCCGGCGATATTGCGCGGATCGCCGCGCTCGACGCGCTCGCGCGCCAAGCCCGGGTACGCAGCGTTGCGACCGGCGACATTCTCTATCACGCGCCCGAGCGCCGCCCGCTCCAAGACGTGTTGACCG
Organism: Sphingomonadales bacterium; assembly: GCA_044508875.1. Lineage (GTDB taxonomy): Bacteria > Pseudomonadota > Alphaproteobacteria > Sphingomonadales > Sphingomonadaceae > Sphingopyxis > Sphingopyxis flava_A. The sequence continues at coordinate 40,061 of JBIQHE010000018.1, forward strand.
CGATCCGCGAAAAAAAGGTGATCGACACGCTTGGTTTTCAGCGCGAGCGGTTCATGGACCGCGCGCTCAAGTCGCCGCAGGAAATGGAGCGTCGCTTCGCGCTTTTTCCGGACGCGATTGCCGCGAGCGCCGATATCGCCGCGGCGTGCCGCTTTGATCTTCGCGAAATCCGATACCAATATCCCTATGAGGAAGTGATGGCAGGGCGCAGTGCGCAGGAAGCGCTCGCCCTGCTCACCGAGGAGGCCGCGGCGCGGAGGTTCCCCGGCGGGGTCCCTGCGGCCTACCGTTCGCAGATCGACCATGAACTCCGCCTCATCGGCGAGCTTGGCTATGCACCCTATTTCCTCACCGTCCATGCGATCGTTGCCGAGAGCCGGCGGCGCGGGATCCTCTGCCAGGGCCGCGGGTCGGCGGCGAACAGCTGCGTCTGTTTCCTCCTCGGCATCACCTCGATCGACCCGATCAAGCACGAGCTCCTCTTCGAGCGGTTCGTCTCGGGCGAGCGCAAGGAGCCCCCCGATATCGACGTCGATTTCGAGCATGAGCGACGCGAGGAAATCATTCAGTGGATCTACGAGACCTATGGGCGGCACCGCGCGGCCTTGACCGCGGTCGTTACCCGCTATCGCACCAAGGGCGCGGTCGCCGAGGTGGGAAAGGCGCTCGGTTTGCCGCGCGACCTCACCAAGATGCTCACCGGGCTTGTCTGGGGCTGGTCGGAGGACGGCATTACCGACGAGCAGATCGCAAGCCTCAACCTCAACGCGAAGGATTATCGCCTTCGCCTGACGCTCGAGCTTGCGCGCCAGCTCATTGGCACGCCCCGCCACCTCTCGCAGCACCCCGGCGGCTTCGTGCTCACCGAGGAGCGGCTCGACGATCTCGTGCCGATTGAGCCCGCGCGCATGGAGGCGCGGCAGATCATCGAATGGGACAAGGATGATATCGACGTCCTCAAATTCATGAAGGTCGACATCTTGGGGCTCGGCATGCTCGGCTGCATGAACCGCGCGTTCAACCTCCTCGAGGAGCATAAGGGTATCGCGGTCAGCCTGGCCGATCTTCAGGACGACGACCCCGATGTCTATGCGATGATCCAGAAGGCCGACACCTTGGGCGTCTTCCAGATCGAAAGCCGCGCGCAAATGTCGATGCTGCCCCGGATCAAGCCCAAATGTTTTTACGATCTCGTGATCGAGGTCGCGATCGTGCGCCCGGGCCCGATCCAGGGCGACATGGTCCATCCCTATCTCCGCCGCCGCGAAGGCAAGGAAAAACCCGAATATCCCAAGCCAGAGCTTCGCGCGGTGCTCGAGAAGACGCTCGGCGTTCCGCTTTTCCAGGAGCAGGCGATGAAGGTCGCGATCGTCGGTGCGGGTTTCACGCCGGCAGAGGCCGACGAACTGCGCCGCGCGATGGCGACTTTCAAGCTCACGGGCGGCGTCTCGCATTTCTTCGACAAGCTCGTGGGCGGCATGGTCGCGCGAGGATATCCGCGCGACTTTGCCGAGCGCACCTTCAAGCAGATCGAGGGGTTCGGCTCCTATGGCTTTCCTGAAAGCCACGCGGCAAGCTTCGCGAAGATCGCCTATGCTTCCTGCTGGATGAAGCATCATCATCCCGACGTCTTCTGCGCGGCGCTGCTTAACGCGCAGCCGATGGGCTTTTATGCGCCCGCGCAAATCGTCGCCGACGCGCGCAAACATGGGGTCGAGGTCCGCCCGGTCTCGATCAATCACAGCCATTGGGATTGCACGCTCGAGGAGAGCAGCGGTCGCTACCTCGCGGTGCGTCTGGGTTTTCGGCAGGTCCGAGGGCTCGCCAATATCCATGGCGCTGCGATTGCCGCGGCGCGGGGTGCCTTGCCCTATGAGAGCATCGAGGATCTATGGCGCCGCGCGCAGGTGCCCCGCGCCGCGATCGAGCGGCTCGCCGAGGCCGACGCCTTTGCGTGCCTCAGCGACGATCGGCGCCAAGGGCTCTGGAAGGTGAGGGGGCTCGGCGAGGCGCCGCTTCCGCTTTTCGCTGCAGCCGACGCGCGCGAGGCGGCCTTCTCGCCCGAGGGGCTCGAACCCGAGGTCGCGCTGCGGCCGATGACCGCGGGGCGCGAGGTCGTTGAGGATTATCGCACGACGCAGCTTTCGCTGCGGGCGCATCCGCTGAGCTTCGTGCGCGATACGCTTCATGCCATGAAGATCGTGCGCTGCGCCGATCTTCCTTCCATCCGCGACGGGCGCAATGTCGAGGTTGCGGGTATCATCCTCGTCCGCCAGCGCCCGGGCTCGGCAAAGGGCGTGTTGTTCGTCACCATCGAGGATGAGACCGGCATTGCGAACGGCATTCTCTGGCCCGACACCTTCGAGACCTACCGCCGGCAAATCATGGCGGCATCGATGATCTCGATGCGCGGGCGCCTCCAGAAGGAAGGCGAGATCATCCACATCATCTGCGACCGCATCATCGACCAGGACGCGATGCTGCGCTCGATCGCGCAGATGGATTTTGCCGTGGCGCCAGGCCCGGGCGATGGCGCGCGCGGGGGCGGGGGACCCGATCCGCGCAGCCCGGCGGGCTCGGCGCCGCGCGGGCGGACATTGGTCTCGCAGCCGTTCGGGGGAGGGGACGAGGAGCTTCTGCGTGTCCGCAGCCATGATTTTCATTGAAGGTCTCTAGCTTGCTCGATGTCGTCGCTTTGTCCTGTATCACATCCAGCGTATGCTTGCTCATCCTGACCTTGTTGGAACGGCGCAAAATGATCGTTTGCCGACCTTAGTCATCCCCCGACCGCGAGCGACTGAAAGGGGGTAGAAAGCAGACATTCACGTTACAAAATAGCAGCTAAGTAAGCGAACCAAGCGAGGGGGATCGCGGCCAGAGCCAAGCTGAGGGACTGGCAAAACGCTCCAATCCTCGTGCCCTTAGTCCACCAGATTCCTACCGGTATTATTAGGAGAGCTGCGAAAATTGTCCAGCCAACTGGGTCCTCAGGACCTCCCATTGCCATGCCGCTAGGGATTACTAGCAGCGCCCAACAAACCCACGCTGTTAGAGCTAACCGGTAGCGCATCTGAGGCCAAGTTCTCAACGTCATGGCTATATATTAGGGCGACCTTCAAGGTCCACAATCGGTCGGGAGCTGCCTTCCGGCGTCGACACAGGGCGCGGCAGCTTTGTCAGGTGCGCCATTCAGGTAACCTTATAATTGATGCGGCCAGAGTTTCATTAGGCTCATAAACTGCGAGTGTCCTTCCTCGGCTGAGCGTAGCGCGAGGCGATGACGCACACGCCTGCGGCGGCGCGGATCGAGGATAAGTATCAGGCTGCCGCGCGGGAGCTTCCCCAGAAACCTGTAGCTTGACGCGCTCGGCCTCTCGCCGTCTGAGGAAGCTCTTGACGAACACGTGCCGACGGAACATCGCGGCGGCCGAACCTGGGACGCAGCAGCCGGGCAGGCTCGCGCGACGGCTAGACGCCGCTCCTTGGCTGCCAGATCAAGATCTCGTCACAGTTTCCAGTTGTTCAATCGCCCACCACGAGCGGACGCGGCGCGGGTGCACCGCGGCCGCTCGTCTCGTAGGCCCGAATCCGATCCTCACTTGCAAGGGTGAGCCCGATTTCGTCGAAGCCTTTGAGCAGGCAATGTTTCCGAAAAGGATCAAGCTCGAACCGGAAAGAGCCGCCTGTCGATGTGCTCAGAAGCTGTGCGTCGAGATCGATCTCGATCGTCCCACGCCGCGCGGCTTCCAGCAGGCCATCGATCGCCGCCTGCGGAAGGCAGATAGTCAGAATGCCGTTCTTGAAAGCATTGCTGGCGAAAATATCGGAGAAGCTGGGAGCGACAACGGCCTTGACGCCGAAATCGCGGAGCGCCCAGGCGGCATGTTCGCGGCTCGATCCGCAACCAAAATTGTCGCCCGCGATCAGGATCGGACTGCCCGCAAAGGCGGGGTCGTTCAGGATATGTGCGGGATCGGTCCGCAAGGTTTCGAATGCGCCGCGGCCAAGACCCTGACGACTGATCGTCTTGAGCCATTCGGCCCCGATGATGACATCGGTGTCGCAATTCTTCATCCCGAACGGATAGGCCTTGCCTGAAATATGGGTGAGGGGTTCGGGCATGATCATGTTCCAACCAGTTCGCGCACGTCGGTGAGGCGCCCGGTGACGGACGCCGCTGCGGCCATGGCTGGAGAGACAAGATGGGTGCGCGCGCCCGGTCCCTGACGGCCCATGAAATTGCGGTTGCTCGTCGAGGCGCAATGCTCGCCTGCGGGGACCTTGTCCGGGTTCATGCCCAGACAGGCCGAACAACCCGGTTCGCGCCATTCGAAGCCCGCGTCGACGAAGATCCGGTCGAGGCCCTCGGCCTCGGCCTGCTCTTTCACCAGGCCCGATCCCGGCACGACGAGAGCCTGACGAATGGTCTCGGCGATCCGGCGCCCCTTCAGCACTTCTGCTGCCGCCCGCAGATCTTCGATGCGGCTGTTGGTGCAGCTGCCGATGAAAATGTGCTGGATCGCTATGTCCTGGATGCGCTGCCCTGCTGTCAGACCCATATAGTCCAGGGCCTTTGCCGCCGCTTCGCGTCGCGATGGCTGCGCAAAGCTCGCCGGATCGGGCACCACGCCGTCGATAGGCACGACGTCCTCGGGGCTGGTGCCCCACGTCACATTGGGGCGAATGGCGGAGGCGTCGATGACCACGGACTTGTCGAAGACAGCACCCTCGTCGGTGTAGAGTTCGCGCCAGCGCGCCAACTCGCGATCCCAGTCAGCACCTGCAGGAGCCATGGGGCGGCCTTTAATATAAGCGAAGGTCTTTTCATCGGGCGCGAAGAGCCCCGACCGCGCGCCGGCCTCGATCGCCATGTTCGCGATCGTCAGGCGGCCCTCGATCGACATGTCGGACAGACATTGGCCGCGATATTCGATGACGTGACCAGTGCCGCCACCCGCGCCGAGATGGCCGACGATAGCGAGCGCCACGTCCTTGGGACTGACGCCTGGGCTCAGCTCGCCTTCGAGTCGCACTTCCAGCGTCTTCGACTGCTTGAGAAGCAGCGTTTGCGTGGCCAGCACATGCTCGACCTCCGACGTGCCGATGCCGAAGCCCAGCGCGCCAAGGGCACCGTGCGAGGAGGTATGACTGTCGCCGCAAACGACGGTGGTACCAGGCAGGGTGAAACCCTGCTCGGGCCCCACGACATGGACAATTCCCTGTTCGCGGTCGGCGTCGCCGATATAGGGGACGCCGAACTCCGCGACATTGACCTCGAGAGCGGCGAGCTGGGCCGCGCTTGAGGCATCGTCGATCGGCACGCGGTTGCCCGCGGCATCCCGGCGAGCCGTCGTCGGGAGATTATGATCGGGGACCGCGAGCGTCAGGTCGGGGCGGCGCACGGGGCGCCCCGCAACCCGCAGCCCTTCAAAGGCCTGTGCGCTGGTAACTTCGTGCACCAGATGGCGGTCGATATAGATCAGACACGTGCCATCGCCGCGTCGTTCAACGACATGCGCATCCCAGATCTTTTCGTAGAGGGTGCGGGGCGCGCCCATCATATGGCCTGGGCTGCTTTCAGCGCAGCGATTTCCTCGTCGCTCATCCCCAGCATGTCGCGATAGATTTCGTCATTGTGCTGACCAACTTCGGACGGCGCGGTGCTGCGGATGCTCGATGGAGTGTCCGACAGTTTCGGAAACGCATTCTGCATCTTGAACTTGCCCCACTTCGGTGTTTCGACCTCGACCAGCGCTTCGCGAGCGGCGAAATGCGGGTCTTCGAGCATTTCGGGCGCGCGATAGATCTTGCCCGCGGGAACGCTATGCTTGATCATCAGCGCTTCCAGTTCCTCGACGGTCAGCGTCTTGGTCCATTCGGCAATGATGTCGTCGAGTTCGCGCAGGTTGCGCGCCCGCGCTATGTGCGTGGCGTAACGCTCGTCCTTCGCCAGCTCTGGACGGCCCATGGCGTCGCACAGACGCGCGAACACCGCATCCTGATTGGCGCCGATCAGATATTCCCCGTCGCTGCACGGATAAACATTCGAGGGCGACACGCCTTCGAGGATCGATCCGGTGCGCTTACGGATATGGCTGGATACCATATATTCGGGAACCAGGCTTTCCATGACCTGCAGCACGGCCTCATAGAGGGCGCTGTCGACGACCTGGCCCTTGCCGGTGGCTTCACGCGCATGGAGCGCGGCCAGCGCGCCCAGGCAGCCATAGGTGGCAGCGAGGCTGTCGCCGATCGACACGCCCATGCGGCTGGGTGGGCGGTCGGGATCACCGACGATATAGCGCCAACCGCCCATCGCTTCGCCGATGCCGCCGAAACCAGCGCGGCTGGAGTAGGGACCTGACTGCCCATAACCGGATACGCGAACGATGATGAGGCGCGGGTTGATGGCGTGCAACGCATCGGGGCCAAGACCCCATTTTTCCATCGTGCCGGGCTTGAAATTCTCGATGAGAATATCCGCATCCTTGATCAGGCGGCGGACGATGTCCTGGCCTTGCGGAATGCGCAGGTTCGCGGTGACGCTCTTCTTGTTGCGCGACACAATCTCCCACCACAGCTTGGCTTCGCCATGGCCCCAGTTGCGCATCGGGTCGCCGCCGCCCTTGCCGTCGATGACCGGCGGTTCGACCTTGATGATTTCCGCGCCCATGTCGCCGAGCAACTGGCCGCAGAACGGGCCTGCGATCAGCTGGCCGAGTTCGACGACGCGAATGTCCTTGAGGGCGCCCTGGTTGATGCTATCGGTCACGATCATTTCCTTATGATGCTTGGTGGTGCGTCCAACGGGGCTGGATGGGGGCGGGAAGCCCGGTTTCCGCCTCGCAATTGGCGCGCAGGGTTTCGATGTCGGGGCCGAAGTCAAACACGCCCGGTTCGGGGCGTTCGGCGCGGATCTGGGCACGCAGCGCCTCGGTCGCAGCCGTGTCGACCGTGCCATCGGCCGCGATCACGACGCCGTAGGCGCGTGCCCCCTCGACCGTGACGAGGCCCTGGACGATTTCCTTGGCGATCAGTTCGGGCTCGCGTTCGAGCGGGTCGCCCCAGCCCCCGCCGCCCCAGGTGATGAAATGGAGTACGTCATTGGCTTCGACCCTCACATCCTCGACCTTGTTGCCGAGGACAATGCGGGTGCCATCAGCCTTGTCGAGCAGCTTGCGGGCCCGGGCGCCGGGCTTGCCGCCGTTGACGCCCCATGGCGGCACGAACCAGCGGTCGTCGTGCAGCGCGATGACGCCCGGTTCGAGGAAGCGGTACGACATGATGATGCCATTGCCGCCACGGTTAAGGCCCGCGCCCCCCGAGTCCGCCACGGTTTCATAGCGTTCGATGACGAGCGGGAAGTAACGTTCCAGAAATTCGTTCGGAACATTGGTGAAGCCCGGCCACAGCGAGTGGCCGTCGGGTCCGTCACCCATCGGACGACCCGGAATGCCGCCGAAGCCGATCTGGAACAGCTGGAACCATTCGCCCTTTTCGTCGGTGCCCGCATAGAAGAGGTGCGGCGATGAGGAAAAGCCTGCGGCGTTCAGAAACTCGGGGGTTTTCTGACCCAAAAGACCGCCCAGAATGTCGAAGATGCGGCCGAGCGCGTGGGTACGGCCCGACAGCGCGGCGGGGAATTTCGGCTTGAGCAGCGACCCTTCCGGAATGCGGACGTCGATGAGGTCATAAAAGCCGTCATTGACCATGATCTGCGGGTCGAAGACCATGATCATGTAGATGCCGAAGAACATCTTGAACATGTTCTCGTTCATGTAGAAGTTGATCGACGCAATCGATTGCGGATCGGTGCCGTCGAAATCGAGAATGACCTTTTCGCCCTCGCGCCACATCGTGCATTTGAGCGCATAGGGACCGAACCCCATTCCATCGTCGCACAGATAGTCGGTGAAGCTGACCTTCTCTTCGGAAATCGCCTGCCCGAGCAGCGTCTTCATCGCACGATAGTTGCGTGCCAGCAGCTCTCCGGTTGCCGAGGTGTAGCTGTCGATGCCGAAGCGATCGGCCATTTCGTCGATACGGCGCGCGGCAACGCGGCAGGAGGCGATGAGGGCGTTGAGATCCGCAGCGCACCATTGCGGTGTGCGCGATTGGTGCAATACCAGATTGACGACATCGGCGTTATAGACGCCCTTGCTGTAAATCTTGACTGGCGGAATGCGAACGCCTTCCTGGAAGATGTTGGTCGCGCGGATCGGCATCGATCCCGGAACCATGCCGCCGATGTCGCTCTGGTGGCCGAACATTGCGGTATAGGCGAGCAGGCGGCCGTCCTTGAACACGGGGAGCAGGACGAGCCAGTCGTTCGAGTGGCTGATCGCGCCTTCGACCGAATAGGGGTCGGAGAGCAGGAACATGTCGCCTTCTTCGATCGTGCCGTCATAGCCGCGCAGGAAGCCCCCGATGAAGCTGCCGAACTGGCCGACGATCATGCGGCCTTCATGGTCAGCGATCAGCGGGAATGCGTCACCCTGTTCGCGAATGCCGGGCGACATGGCGGTGCGGACGAGCGTCGCGTCCATTTCGGCGCGCGCATTACGCAGCGCGTTTTCGATGATGTCGAGCGTGACGGGATCGATAGCGACCTTGTTGAAGGGCGCTTCGTTGGTCTGAATGATCCGTGCGGGCATGGCGTGGGTCCTTCTTTGCGGATCAGGCGAGGTTGATGAGGATGTTGCCGACGGCGTCGACGGTCGCGACGCATCCGGTTTCAATGAGGGTGGTCGAGTCCATCTCGATCACGATTGCGGGGCCGGGGATGATATCGCCCTGGCGCAGTTTGGAGCGGTCGTAGATCGCGCCGTCCTGCATGGCGCCGTCCATCCACAATTGGTAGTCGCGGATCTTGGCACCTTCCGGGTTGCCGTCGCCCTTCGGCAGTTCGGCGGCCGGAAGGTCGAGCGTCTGGCCGAGCGCCACCGCGCGCAGGTTCACCAGCTCGTGCTCGGCGTCCATGTTGAAGGTGAACAGGCGATGATGTTCGACGTCGAAGCGCTCAGTGATGCCGGCGATGCCCTTGTCCCTGAGCTCGTCGAGCGTCACTTCCATCGGGACTTCGAATGCCTGGCCGGCGTAGCGCACGTCGATTTCGAACAGGATCGTCACATCTTCGGGCGCGATGCCCTCGCTTTCGAGTTCGCCTCGCGTCTGCTGTGCCATTTCGTCAAGCACGGCTTGCAGGTCCTCGAGCGTCGTCTGCGAGGCGAGGCGCGAGAAGCTGCGACCGGTTTCGGTCCGCATCCGCGTCGTCGCGTCACCCAGCGCGCACAGCACGCCCGGCGAAACGGGCGAGATCGCGGGCCAACTGCCCATCAGGCGGGCGACCGCGTTGACGTGCAGTGGACCGGCGCCGCCGAAGCCCATCAGCGCGAAGTCGCGCGGATCATAGCCTTGCTGGACCGAGATCATGCGCAGCGCCCCGAACATATTCTCGTTGGCGATGTCGATGATACCGCGCGCGGCGGCGTAAAGATCGATGCCGAGCGCGTCGGCGATCGTCTGCACCGCCTTGGTGGCATTCTCCTTCTCGAGCTTGAATGTCCCGCCGAGCAGCGCCTCGGGCAGATAGCCGAGCACGACATTGGCGTCGGTCACGGTCGGTAGCGTGCCGCCCTTGCCATAGGCCACCGGGCCCGGAACCGCGCCCGCCGACTGCGGGCCGACGCGCAGCGCGCCGGTCAATTCCGGGACATAGGCGATCGAGCCCCCGCCCGCGCCGACGGTCTTCACGTCGAGCGCCGAGGCGCGGACCGCGAGGTGGCCGACCTCGGTGGTCCGGACGCGGCGCGCTTCGAGATTTTCAATTAGCGCCACGTCGGTCGAAGTGCCGCCGACGTCGAGGGTCAGGATATTCTTGATGCCCGCGTTACGGCCAACCCAGATGGCTCCGGTGACGCCGCCAGCGGGCCCCGACATCAGCAGCGATACGGGATGTTCTTCGGACTTTTCCGACGTCATCAGGCCGCCGTCGGAACGGAGCAGGGAGAGCGTGCCGGTCATTCCGGCGCCGCGGAGGCGGTCGCGCAGATTGCGGACATAGCGGCCGACGACCGGGCGCACTGCGGCATTGGCCACGGCGGTCAGTGTGCGCTCATATTCCTGCATTTCGGGCAGCACGACGTGGCTGAGCGAAACCGGGACGTCGGGCATGATTTCAGCGGCGAGTTCGGCGACGCGCACCTCGTGCGCGCCGTTCATATAGGCGTTCATCAGGCTGACCGTGATCGCCTCGACGCCCTGCGCCTTCAGCTTTTCAAGCTGCGCGCGGATGTCGGCATCGTCGATCGGGCGCAGTTCTTCGCCCTTTGCAGTGATGCGGCCCTTGATCTCGAACGTGTCTTCGAGCGCGGCGAGCGGCTGCGGCTTCGGCCACACGATCCAGCCGGCGAGGCCGCCGGGGACGAATGAGCGCGCGATCTGCATGATCTGGCGATAGCCTTCGGTGACGATCAGGCCGACGCGGGCGCCCTTTCCCTCGAGCACTGCGTTGGTGGCGACGGTGGTGCCGTGCAGAAAGAATTCGATGTCAGCCGGGGTGATCCCAGCCTTTTCGCAGATCGCCGCGACACCGTTCAATATGCCTTCGGAACTGTCGTGCGGGGTGGAGGGGGTCTTGTGACGCCAGAATTGTCCCGTATCCTCCTTGAAGAGCAACAGGTCGGTGAAGGTTCCGCCGACGTCGACGCCGAGACGATAGGTCATTGCGAGGGGTCCTTAGGCTTTGGGGTTCGGGAAGGGGCCAGCGCGGCTGACGAGCGCGGGAAGCGGCGCCCCCATCACGTCGCTGAGCCATTTGGCGGTCTCGATGGTCATGCCGAGGTCATAGCCTGTAACAACGGTTGAGCGTTCGAGCATGTAAAGAAGGTCTTCGGTCGCGATATTGCCGGTCGCGTTGGGCGCGAAGGGGCAGCCGCCTATTCCCCCGACCGAGCTGTCAAGCGTCGCAGCGCCAGCCTCGATCGCTGCCCAGGCGTTGGCGATGCCGGTGCCCCGCGTGTTGTGCAGATGGACGCGGACCGGGATCGACCCGATAGCCTCGCGGACGCGTCCTACCAGTTCGAACACTTGCTGCGGCACAGCAACGCCGATGGTGTCGGCGAGCGCGATCTCGACCGGGCCGGCATCGGCGATGCGCTTTGCGATCTCGACGACATGGTCGGGGCTGACTTCGCCTTCGAACGGGCAGCCAAAGCTCGCCCCGATCGTCACCTGTGCGCGGCGGCCTTCGCCCCGGGCAAAGCGGACGACGTCGGCGGCCATGTCGGCCGATTGCCGCGAGGTCTGGCCCTGGTTGCGGTCCGCGAACGTGTCGGACGCGACGCAGACGGCGCCCAGCTCCCTGACCTGAGTTTCCAGCGCGCGAAGCGCACCCTTCTTGTTCATCACCAGGCCGATGGTGATGACATCGCCGGGCAGCGACAGGCCCGCGATCACCGCTTCGGCGTCGGCCATCTGGGGCACGCGGTCGGGCCGGGCAAAGCTCGCGACTTCCAGACGGCGCGCGCCCGATGCCACCATGCGGGTGATCAATTCGATCTTCTGCTCGGTTGCGATCAGCTTTTTTTCATTCTGCAGCCCATCGCGCGCGGCGACCTCGACAATTTCGACGCGGCGACGGGTCATGGAGCGCCGCCCTCGGAGTTGCGCGGCAGGCCGTTCAGGAATGTGATGGTCTCTTCCTCGCTGACCACGTCGGCGTATTTCGCGTCCATGTCGAAGAGGTTGGCATTGTGCGGATCGGGATGGCGGTCGCCGCACGCGTCGGCGATCACGGCTGTGCGAAATCCGTGCGACATGGCGTCGACGCAGGTGGCGCGCACGCAGCCGCTGGTCGAGACGCCGGTTAGCAGCACGCTGTCGCAGCCCGCTGCCGTCAGGGTCGACGCGAGCGAAGTGCCGAAAAAGGCGCTCGGATATTGTTTCGATATCACCAGCTCTTCAGGGCGCGGCTCGAGGCCATCGGCCCATGCGCCATATTCGCCGCCCGCGATGAAATAGCGCAGCGGCTTCGACTTTTCGAAGAAGCGCCCGCCGTCGATGGCCGAGGGGTGATAGACAACATTGGTCAGGATCACCGGTATGCCGGCGGCCGAGGCGGCTTCGCGGACGCGCAGCGCCGATTCGAGCGAGCTGTTGCTTCCCATGTAAAGGTCGCAGCCCGGATCATAATATCCGCGGCAAAGGTCGATCAGGATGAGCGCGGGCTTGCGCCCGAAACCCACCCGGCGGCCGAAGGCGCGCTTATAATTTTCGGTCAGATCATCAGACATTGGACGCTCCATAAAGCCAGGGTTGAACGCGGCGCTGGTCGGCCTCGAAAGCATCCAGGCGGTCACCTTCCTGCGTGAGGATGAGGTCGATATCGTCCCATCCGTTGAGCAGTCGGTCGCGGTGCGCGGCGGGTATGGAAAAGGGGTAGGCCGTGCCCGCCGCGCGGATTTCCTGCGCCTCCAGGTCGACGGTAACGGGATCCTCGACCGCGGCCAACGCGTCGATGACGGGGCGGGGCAGGGTGATGCCGAGCACGCCGTTGCGCAGGCAATTGGCGGCGAAAATCTCGCCAAGACTCTCGGCAATCACGCAGCGAATGCCAAAGCTGACGAGCGACCAGACGGCCTGTTCGCGGCTGGATCCGCAACCGAAATCGGCGCCGGTGACGAGGATCTGGGCGCCCGCGTAGCGCGGGTCATTCGCGGGATGCGCTCGCTGCGAGCCATCGGGTGCGATGCGCTGGTCGGCGAAGAAATAGCGCCCCATCTCGGCGCGCTGCATCAGCAGCAGGAAGCGAGCGGGAAAGATGATGTCGGTGTCGATCCGGTCCTCGAGGATCGGCAGGACTTTTGACGTAAGAGCGGTGAACGGGGTCATGACACGAGCTCGCGAACGTCGACGAGGCGACCTTCGATGGCGGCGGCGGCGGCCATTGCCGGGCTCATCAGATGGGTGCGGCCGTTGCGGCCCTGACGCCCTTCGAAATTGCGGTTCGAGGTCGAGGCGCAGCGCTCACCCGGCGCCAGCCGATCATTGTTCATCGCGACGCACATCGAGCATCCCGAATGGCGCCACTCGAAGCCGGCCTCGATGAAGATGCGGTCGAGCCCTTCCGCTTCGGCCTGGCGCTTTACCGCGGTGGACCCGGGGACGACGATGGCCTGCACATTGCGCGCGACGCGGCGATCACGGGCCACTTCGGCGGCGATCCTCAGATCTTCGATCCGGCCATTGGTGCACGATCCGATAAAGACCTTGTCGACCGCAATCTCGGTGAGGTTCTGCCCCGCGGCCAGGCCCATATAATCGAGTGCGCGGGCCCGGCGGCGGGCTTCGCCCTCATTGGGCGCGTCCTTGGGGTCGGGGACCTTCTCTGTGATCGGCAGAGCATCCTGCGGACTGGTGCCCCAGGTGACATAAGGCGCAAGCGTGCCGACATCGAGGGTGATGCTCCTGTCGAACACCGCATCCGCATCACTTGAAAGCGTCCGCCAATAAGCGACGGCCTGTTCGAACTGCTCGCCCTGCGGCGCAAAAGGGCGGCCGCGCAGATAGTCGAAGGTGATATCGTCGGGTGCGATCATCCCGACGCGGGCGCCGGCCTCGATCGACATGTTGCACAGCGTCATGCGCGCGGCCATCGACATCACCTCGACCGCGCTGCCGCGATATTCGATCGCATGGCCGGCCGCGAAACCAACGCCGTGCGCGCCGATCAGCGCGAGGGCATAATCCTTCGAGGCGACCCAGGGCTGCGGGGTGCCATCGAGGCGCACCTCGAGCGTCCTCGACTTTTGCTGCACCAGGCACTGCGCCGCGATCACCGTCGCGCAATCGGTCGCGCCGATGCCGAAGGCCAGTGCGCCGAACGCGCCGTGCGTCGAGGTGTGACTGTCGCCGCACGCCAGCGTGATGCCGGGCAGGGTAAAGCCCTGCTCGGGGCCGATGACATGGACGATGCCCTGCCGTGCGTCCTCGAGATCGATATAGTGAAGGCCGAAATCGGCCGCGTTTTTCTTCAGCGCCGATATCTGCGCGGCCGCCAGCGGGTCATCGATGCTCCCGCCGCGGCTGTCGGTCGGGACGGCATGGTCGGGCACAGCGAGGTGCGTTTCGGCGCGGCGCGCGGTGCGGCCGCTCTCCCGCAACGACACGAACGATTGGTGCGTGCTTGTTTCCTGTAGAAGATGCCGGTCGACATAGAGCAATGCGGCGCCGTCGCCATAGTCACGGATGACATGGGCGTCCCACAATTTGTCGTACAGCGTGCGGCTCGTCATTCGGCCTCGCCGATGTCGATGATCAGGCGGCCGATGTCCTTGGCGCCCGGCCCTGCGAGAAGCTCGAAGGCATCTGCGGCTTGCTCGAGCGGGAAGCGGCCGCTCACCGTCTGGCGAAGACTGAGTTTTCCGCTCGCGATCAGCTCCATCGCCTGGCTTTGGTGATGGCCCGCGCGAATGCCGACGAGACGCAGCTCGCGCTCGACCAGGTCCCACCCGCTGAGTTTCAGATCGCCACCGCCGGTGACGGCGACGATGCCGCCCGGGGCTGCGATCGAAAAGGCCTGGGCCAGGCCCCATTCGGACGCGGTCGTTTCCATTATCGCATCAAAGCCATTGGGGCTGAGCGCCAGCGCGCGGTCCTTCAGCTCTTCGCCGTGCGCGGAAATCGGGAGTATATTGGCGCCATAGCTGGCAGCCATCTCGCAGCGCTTGCCGGTGCCGCCGAGCGCGGTGATCTCGAGGTCGAGCGCTGCCGCGGTCGCGATGGCGCCCAGGCCCATCGCGCCAACGCCGACGATCGCGACGCGGTCGCCCGCCTTCAGGCCCATTTGTTCGAAAGCATTGAGCGCGTCGACGATGCCCGCGAGCATCGATGCGTCCTCGAACGAAACGGCGTCCGGAAGCACCGCGAGCTTGCAGGCCGATACCAACGTATATTCCTCGCAGCAGGTTTGCCGCGCGGGCTTCTTAAAAGCAGGGTCGAGACACAGATTGGTGCGGCCTTTTTCGCAGTGGCTGCAGCGGCCGCAATGGTCAAGCGCGAGCGCTGCAACGCGGTCGCCCTTCGCGAGGCCGGTGACCCCGGGCCCAAGCGCCGCGACCACGCCGGAAAAATCAGCTCCGATGCCAACCGGATAGGCCGCGACATAGCGGCCATAACGGTTGAGATAGGTGCCAACATCGGTGCCGTAGGGGGCATAGCGCATGACCCGCACCAGGGCCTGACCCGGGCCGGGCACGGGGACGGGCAGGTCGACGATCCTGAGGTCGCCGGGCCCGAAGAGCTGCGCAGCGCGCATCAGTTCGCAGCCTCCGGCGCGAACAACCAGACGAGCGCGACGAAGCCTTCCTCGCTCGACAAGGCGCCGAAGATCTCGGTGCCCGCCGGGCCCGCGCTGTAATCGCCGCTGATGAACTCCGCCTTCTGCCCGCTCAGGCTGCCCGACAGAACCGATGCTTCCCAGCCAGCCGGGCGTGCGCTGCTTCCAGCCTCTGCCGACCAGCCCGCCGGCACTTTCACCATGATCGTGCGCGCGCCGGTGCGTTCGTCCTTCGACAGCGGCCGGATCCGCCATTCCGCGGGGAATTCCGCATCGGCGATCCATTCGACTTCGTCGACCTTCAGGCTGTAAAGATGCCCGCGCCCGTCGTCACAGGCGGGCAGGGGATATTCGTCGGGCTCGACCGGATCGTGGACGAGCAGGAGTTCGAGCGGACCGTCGCTGCGGATCAGCGCGGTGGTGCCTTCCTCCGACCGCTCGTCGTGGCCGTGAACGACCTGAGCGGGGCGAAAGAAATAGTCACCAGCCCGCCAATAATGGGTGCCGCCGACGGTCACCGACCCTTCGAGCATGAACACTTCTTCGAACGCATGGTGGTAATGCGCGACGCCGCCGCCGTGCCATCCGACCGGAATGTCGACCAGCGCCGTGACGAACCCGGTGGCTTCGTCATAGCCAAGGCGCTTGCGGCGGATGCCGTGCGTGCCGAGCGGCTCCCATTCGATCTCGGAGGGGCGGACGCGTCCAAGCGGCTCGGCGATCATCTGGGGCGCTGCCATGCTCAGAACTCGCTCATCAGGCGGCCCAAGCCATAGACCTTGTCGTTGATGCCGTTGGCGCGCAGCGCGTGCCAGTAGGTCGCCGTATTGATCGCGATAACCGGCTTGCCGAGGTAGAGTTCGGCGGCGGCGGCTTCGCGGATCGCCGATACGTTGGTGCCGCACTGGATGATCGCATCGACGTCGTCGCCGTCGAGCGCCTTGAAGGTGTCGATGACCTGGCGCGGCGTGACTTCGGCAATTGCCCGCCACGATGGGCACTGCAGCGCGATGTTCCGGACAGTTTCGTAGCCGTGGTCGGCGAAGAAGTTTTCCACTTCGGCGTTCGCCGTAGGATAATAGGGCGAGAAGAAGGCGATCTTCTTGATGTTGCCATAGGCTTTCAGCGCGGCAGCGGTGGCCTCCGAACCTGTCGACACGCCGACGCCCGACACGCGTTCGATATTCTCGCGCCACTTCACAGCGCCCGCCGCGCCCCCGAAGAAGGTGACGGCAGACATGCCCATGACCAGATAATTGGGCGCCGCGGTCATCACGCCTTCGACGGCCGCGATGGTGTTGTTACTGATTTACCAGGCGCCGGCCATGAAGGTTTCGTTCGACACGGCCTGGGCGTTGTCGACGATGATGCGGCTGTAATGGTTGGTGACGCCATGCACGCGCAGGTCGTCGAAGTCGGGCTGCACATGGGTGTTGGTCGATGGCCCGAGCACGCCGAACTTCATGCGATAGCCCTGGATGTCAGCGTTGCGACGGGTTGGATTGCTCGTGTCAGTCATGCCACTTTCTCCGCATCTTGAAGGCTTTCAAACATCGATTGGCGCAGCAGATAGGCGCGCCTCAACTCGGGATTGGCGTGGATCGCGGCCATCTGCTCCATGCGGGCCCGGTGCGTTTCCCCCTGGCCCTGTTCGATGAAGGTCTTGTTCGCGATGGTCTGCGCCTGGATGAACTCGCGCGTCGCGTGACGGCGCTGGCGATCAAAGATGCCGAGGACGTCAGCGTCGGCGTCCTTGCGGAGGATTTTCCACAATTTGTCCGCGAGATTCCATGCATCATGGATGCCGCTGTTCATGCCGAACCCGCCGAGCGGGTTGTTGAGGTGCGCAGCGTCGCCGATCAGCATCGCCCGGCCCTGCACGAAGCTTTCCGCCACGCGCTGGTGCACGCGGTAAATCGTGCGATGGACGGTTTCGATGGTCTTGCCGGGAACGATGCGGCCGAACACTTCGGCCACGCGCTCGTCGCCCGTCAGCAATTCGTCGGGATCGTTGACGTCGGCGGGAACGAGGACGCGCCACAGGCCGGGCACACGAAGGAGCACAAGCCACTCTTCCGGGTCGGACATATAATTCACATAAGCGAGATTGGCGACGTCGTTTTCGATCTCATATCTGGTCGAGAGACTGAGGAATTTCTCGTCGTAGGTGAATCCCTCGAAGCCGATGCCGAGATTCTTGCGGACCACCGAGTGTGAGCCGTCGGCGCCGATCACGAATTTCGAACGGATTTGCTTCTGGATGCCATGGTCGCGGACCGTGGTCGTGACGCCCTCTCCATCCTGTTCGATCGCGATGACTTCGCAATTGAATCGCACTTCGGCATTCGCGGTTTCCGGCAGGCGTTCGGTGAGCAGCTTCGACATATGGTGCTGTTCGCACTGCAGACGGAACGGAAAGCGCGTATAATCGGCGATTTCGCTCAGGTCGAACTCGACATATTCACCGCTGCGGCGGTCGCGCATCTGGTATACGGGCGCCTTGAGGCCGCGGTCGATCAGCGGCTGGGCCGCGTCGATTTCATCGAGCATCTCGATCGAAGCGGAGTGAAAGGTCGAGGCGCGCAGATCGTGCGCGCACGCGGCCTCGGTTTCGCAGACGATGACATTGATCCCCATGGTGGCCAAGCGCGTTGCGGCCACAGATCCCACTGGCCCGGCCCCGGCGATGACGACTTCTGTTTGTTGCACTGATCACCCTCTTGCGACACGACGCCCCTGCGCCGCCATTGGCGCTACCCTTGAGGCGTCGAGGGCAAGTCGCCACCGGACCGTGGCCTTTTGTTCGTCTAGCGAATATGGGGTGGCCCGACTCGCCCGGGTGTCGGGCGCGATAGGCTGGCGATCATGAGTGACGATAAATCCATCCGGTCGATCTCACGCGCACTCGCGGTTCTTCGCGCGATCAACCGATCCAGCGCATTGACGCTTACCGAGATAGCGAGTGCGGCGGAGCTTCCCTATCCGACGGCGCTGCGCATCGTGCGTGCGCTGGTCGACGAAGGGGTGATAGAACGCGAGCCCAACCGGAAGCGCTATCGTCCCACGCCCCTGATCCAGGCGCTGGCATATGGTTTTCAGAATCACGACCGGCTCGTCGTCACGGCGCGGCCACATATCGAGGCGCTGACCGAAAAGGTGCATTGGCCGATCAGCATCGTGACGCGCGTGGGCAATTCGATGGTCGTTCGCGATTCGACGAGCGCGCAAACCCCGCTGACCTTCAACCATTATTACCCGGGATGGCAGGTTCCGCTCACCGTTTCGGCGTCGGGCCGGGCGTTTCTCGCGCACGCGGGTCCAGAGGTGCGCCGCCAACTTGTCGCGCACTACAAGTCGATCGCAACCAGCGCCGAGTTCGCCACGCTGAAAGCCTTCGAAGAGGAAGGGGAGGCCCGCCGCATCCTTGAGCAGGGCTATGCCGCGGTTGCGCGCACGGGCTACTCCGCAAATCCGGGGCGTACATCGTCGATCGCGGTGCCGCTTTTCATTGGCGATGAACTGGCGGGCACGGTGACGCTCGTTTTCTTTTCGGCCGCGATGCCGCTTGCGGAGGCTGTCAAACGCTTCGTCGCTCCGCTGCGCGCGACGGCTGCCGCCATCGGCGCCGACATGGCGGCCTTGCCGGACGAACTATTGGACGATTGAGGCAGGCTGAGGCGGGATGATGGCCAGCCGCCGGAACAGCGTCGACGCGATAATTGCGACCGCAAGCAGCCCGCTGCACAGCGCAAAAGCCCATTGATAGCTTCCGAAATGATCGGCCGCTGAGGCCGCGATCCACACGCCGCTGCCCGAGGACAATGCCTCGAACACGATGAAGCTTCCGGCAATTCGCCCCAGGCTCGGGCCTGCGAAAACTTCGGAAATGACGACCTGGGTCAGCACGTAGCAGCCGGCCCAGCCCATGCCGAGCAGAGCGAGACCGACGAAGACGATCGACGGGTTGGCGAGCGTCAGGATTATGGCGCCGGACAGGAGGACGAGTTGCTGGCTGGTCCAGACCTGGAAGGTTCCCCAGCGTTCGGCCGCCATTCCCACCAGGACCTTGCCGAACAGGCCGACGACAAACACGGTGCTGACACCGGTCGCGGTCAGTCGCGCCGACAGTCCGATATCCTGCAAATAGAGAAAGAGGTTGAGGAGGAAGGCGGTCGAGGCAAAAAAGGTCGCGAAGATCGCGACCAGCAACAGCCCGATGACCAGCGGGCCGCGGCGATAGACCGACGGCGGCGAAGCGGCCCCGGCCGCTTCCGGGTTCAGCGTCTCGTCTACGCGCAGCCGCGGCAAAAGATAGGCGGCGACCGGCAATACTGCGAGGGGAAGGATCGCCAGTCCGGTGAGAACCTCACGCCAGTCATAATGTTCGAGCGCGACAACGATCAGGCTCGGGAAGACAGCTGCCCCGATGCTCGTTCCCGACAGGGCAACCGAGATCGCCAGCGCCCGGCGAACCTCGAAACATTGCCGAACGATCAATACCACGATCACGACATGCGCGCTGGCATAGCACATCCCCAGCACCGCATAGAGGATATAGATTTGGCCGATCGATGTCGCGTGGCCATAGGCCGTGAGCGTGATCGCAAGCAGGATCAGGCCCAGCAACACGATCGTTCGCGGGCGCAGGCGGGTGGTCAGCAGCCCTATGCCGAGGCCCGAAAGCCCCGAAGCGAACAGGAAGATGCTCTCGCGCAGCTTGAGGTCGCCGCGCGATATGTTCAAGCTTTCTAAAAGGGTCTTGTCGAGCGCCGGCAGGCCCGACGTAATCACGCCGTGGCAGACAGTCATGACGAGCAGCAGGGCGAAGATCACCGTCCACCCGCTTCTTGAGCGCGCTGTCATCTCTGCTTTCATGAATTCAATACTGCCTTGCCGATAGGATCCCGACTGACACATGCTGGCTTTTCGGCGGACCTGTACCCCATGGCGTCACGCGTTGTTCGCCTGACGAATATTCGCGCCGCCACACATTGTCCGGCGATAGGCCGCGGTGGACTATCAGCGAACGCACCCGCGATCGAAGCCGGGTGGCGGATTCGCGGAGCTTTCGTCAATGACTAATTCAACCTTGCGTGGCCGTCTTGCCGCAGGCGACTTCATTCTGGCGCCCGGCATCCAGGACATGATCACGGCGGTCATTGCCAATGATTTCGGCTTCGACGCGGTTTACGGCACCGGATATTGGCTCACGGCTTCGGCGCACGGCATTCCGGATGCGGGTATAGCGTCGGTGACCCAGATGGTCGACCGCATGGCGACGCTGGTCGAGACCTCGAATGCCCCCGTCATAGCCGATGCGGACACGGGCTATGGCGGGCTGCTCAACGTCCATCACACGGTGCGCGCTTATGAAAAGGCGGGCGTCGAGGGCGTCCAGATCGAGGATCAGGAGTTTCCCAAGAAGTGCGGTCATGTTCCTGGCAAACGCGTCGTGTCGCTTGAGGAAATGGTGCTGCGTATCCAGGTCGCCTGCGATGCGCGGCAGAATGAAAACACCTTGATCATCGCGCGCACCGACGCAGGCCAGCTCGAGGGGTTCGACGGCGTCATGCGGCGCATGGAGGCTTATGCCAAAGCCGGCGCGGACGTCCTGTTCCCCGAGGCGCTTACGTCTAAGGAGGAAATGGCGACCGTCTGCACGGCGTTCGACCAGCCCATATTGGCGAACATGGCGTCGGGCGGTGTCACGCCCATTCTGACCAGGGACGAGTTGCAGAAGCTGGGCTTTCAGGTCGCAATCTTTCCGGCGCTGACCAGCCTTGCCTCGGCCGCTGCCGTGCACAAGGCATTGGCCGCACTGCATGAAAAGGGAACCGGCACGGATCCTTCGGTGCCGCTCTATGATTTCCGAAAGTTCTGCGAGCAGATCGGCTTCCCCGCGGTGTGGGAATTCGACGCCCGCTGGGCGCGCGACTGAGGTCGCACCGCCCGCATTGAGTCCAACATCAGATCAGGAGAATTTATGGCGGTTTGGCTGAAGCGCGGTGCGCCCCAACAGGAACGCGCCGACCTCCAGAAAAGCGTGTCTGAAACGGTCGACCGCATTCTTGAGGATATCCAGAAGCGCGGCGACGCCGCGGTACGCGAGCTTTCGGAGAAATTCGATGGCTGGAATCCCGAATCGCTTGTCCTGAGCGATCGCGAGAAGCAGGACTGCCTCGACCAATTGTCGAGCCAGGATCTGAAGGACATCGAATTCGCGCAGGCGCAGGTGCGCAACTTCGCGCAGATTCAGCGCGACAGCATGCACGAAGTCGAGGTCGAGACGCTGCCGGGCGTGGTGCTGGGCCATAAGCATGTGCCGGTCAACGCGGCCGGCTGTTATGTTCCGGGCGGAAAATATCCGTTGCTCGCCTCGGCGCACATGTCGGTCATTACCGCAAAGGTCGCGGGCGTTCCGCGCGTGATCTCGTGCGCCCCGCCGTTCCAGGGCAAGCCCGCGCCGGCAATCGTCGCCGCGCAGGTGATGGCCGGCGCCGACGACATTTACGTTCTCGGCGGCGTCCAGGCGATCGGCGCGATGGCGATCGGTACCGAAAGCATCAAGCCCGTCGATATCATTGTCGGACCGGGCAACGCCTTTGTCGCGGAGGCCAAGCGCAAATTGTTCGGCCGCGTCGGAATCGACCTGTTCGCCGGGCCGACCGAGACGCTGGTGATTGCCGACGAGGTCGGCGCCGATGGTGAATTATGTGCGACCGACCTTCTGGGCCAGGCGGAACATGGACCGGACAGTCCGGCAATCCTGCTCACGACGTCGGCAAAGCTGGCGCACGACACGATGGCTGAAATCGAGCGCCTGCTGAAGATACTGCCGACCGCCGACCATGCGGGCAAGGCATGGGCAAGCTATGGCGAGGTCATCGTGGCCGATAGCGATGAGGAGATGGTCGCCATTGCCGACGAGATCGCCTCCGAGCATGTCCAGGTAATGACCGCTGATCCCGACTATTTCCTCAAGAACATGACGAACTATGGCGCGCTGTTCCTCGGACCGCGCACGAACGTCAGCTACGGCGACAAGGTCATCGGTACCAATCACACCCTGCCAACCGGCAAGGCGGCGCGCTACACCGGCGGGCTCTGGGTCGGCAAGTTCCTGAAGACCTGTACCTACCAGCGCGTCACGACCGATGCGGCGTCAGCGATGATCGGCGAATATTGCAGCCGGCTGTGCGCGCTCGAAGGCTTCGCGGGACATGGCGAGCAGGCGAATGTTCGCGTGCGCCGCTATGGTCAGCGCGATGTGCCCTACGCTGGCCGGGCCGAGCCCGTCATCGCCTAGGATAATCTCGAACCGCCCGGCAAGGGCCATAGCCCGCGTCTCGCTATCCGAGGCGCGGGCTCATTTGTGACCTCAGGCGTGAATCAGATCCCAGGGGCCGTCGTGCCATTCGAGCAGGATGCAGCCCTTTTCGGTATATTCGTCAAAGCCATGGATGCTTCGCGCGGGATTCCACAGATATGATCCTGCGCGCATCGGGCGGCTGGGGTCGGGATGGATATCCCCCTCGATGCAGAAGATCTCTTCTTCGACCGGATGCCAGCTCGGTCCGCCGGCGCCGCGAAATCCTGCGGGTACGCGAAGCATGCGGGTGTCGGCGCCGGTTTCGGGGTCTATCCAGAGGACGCGGCGCTCGAAACCTTCCAGCGGCTTTCCGCCGATGACGGGCGTGAAAGGTTCGATCGCATATATGTCCGGGGTCACGATCGCGCTGCCCTGTCGCGTGTCAGCGCTGTAGGATTGACCGGGGTTCTGAATGAGCACCAGTTCCGCGTCGTCGATCGCGGCGATGGGCGGCATCGTGTCACCCCCTCGCACGACGACAAAGGCGTTTGGGCCGAGCTCTGCTGTTCCGAAGCGCAGCCGGCCTGACAGGATGGCGAACTGCTGGATCGCGGACAGTTTCAGCGGCGTTTCGCAGCACCATCCCGCCGAAAGTGATACCAGCGCGCTGCGAAGGCTTCCGTCGTTCAGGCGGCGCAGTGGGCGGATCTCCACTGGCGAAGGCCCCCAGAGCTCGGTGGACTCCGGCTCGATCTCGTCGCGGTTGACGCAAACCGAAATATCGTAGGCGAGATCATTCGTCTCAGTCATGCTATATTTCTCCCATGGCTGGACTGTTAGTGACACGCCCACGATCCCGGGCGCCTTGCGCCGTCCCGCTTAGTTCGCCTGGCGAACAAAAGTCCATCGACCCGGCGGCAGTGCACGCGACGCGCATAGTATCCCACCGGGAAAATGGCAAAGGAGCAGAGTGTGAGACCCAGGATTATCGGACTCGACGTGGATGCAATGGAATGGACCCCGCTCGGACCTCCGGGCCTGTTCAGCAAGCTGCTCAGCCGCGACAGCGAGACGGGCGCACGCACCGCACTGCAGCGGATGGATCCGGGGCTCGGTTATAAGGCGCCATCGGTCGCGCATTATCATGTGACCTATGAGGAGATACTGGGGATCGAGGGCTATTTCAGCTTCGACCAGCGGACATGGGTTGTCCCGCGCTCTTATGTTTTCCACCCGCCGCGCACCGTCCACGGGTTCAACAGCGTGGTGCCGCAGGAAAGTCTCTTCCTGTCTCGCGTCGGGCAGGACCTGGCCTTTAACTTCGTCGAAGAGCCCGAGCATGACGATTTGTACGTGGTCGGCGGCGATGCCCCGCCGCGGCCGCCCGCAGCCTATGGTGATCCGATCGCGGCGCTTGGCTGGTCGGAGACCACGCTGCTGGGGCAACCGGCCAGCACGTGCCTGCTCAGCCGCGACCCGGTAACCGGGGAAGGTTCCGCGCTTGCGCGCCTGCCGAAAGGATGGGCGAGCACCGCGGGGACGCGCGAGGATTATCTTGAGATTTTCGTGCTGGATGGAGGTTTGTCTGCTGACGGCGAGCCGGCGATCGCGGGCCGCGCCTATTTCTTCATCCCCCCGGGCGAGCCTGTTCCGGCCTTTCGCGCCGAGAAAGAGGTCGAAATCTACGTCAATTTCGGCCGGGACTTCGCATGATCGGCACCGCTCTGGTGGCGAATGCCGCCTCGCGCTTGGGCGCCACTGCTGCGGCGGCGCTCGGCGATGCCGGTTACCGGGTGATCGAGTTCAGCGACGATGGCGACGCGGCCTGGCTCGCGGTGATCGATCGCCTAACGGCCGAAGGCGCGGGTGTCGACTTTGTCGTCACCGCGCCCTCCGCCGATAATGCCCCGTCCGATCCGGAAGCCGTGATCGCAACCGCGTGGCGCGGTGCGAAATTCGCGCTGCCATTGTTCGGCGCGCAGGGGACCGGCAATCTGCTGACGCTTGGCTTTGCGCCAGCGCCGCACGGCGCGGTGCCGGGAAGTGACGCCGCGGCCGAATCGATCCGGTTGCTGACGGCCGCGGCGCTGCACGACGCCCAGAAAGCGGGCCTCGCGCTGCGTTCCAACCGTCTGCTTTGCGTCCCCGACGTGGCGGCGGAAGCGTTGGGGGAAGCCGTGCGCTTCTTTGCCGATTCACGCAGCCAGTTCATGACTGGCGCCGAGCTTCTCCTGGGTGACGGGCGCGGTTCGGCGAGTGCCACGCTGCGCGGCAAGACCGTGCTGGTGACCGGCGCTACGTCGGGCATCGGCCGGGCGGCTGCGATCGAAATCGGCCGCTGTGGCGGCTTCGTCGCCGTGGGCGGACGAAAGCTCGACCTCGCCGAAGAAACGCTGGCAATGGTGCGCGCGGCGGGCGGCGACGGTATGGTCGTGCCGTTGGACGTCACCGATGCTTTGGCATGGGGCGCGGCGGGGCAGGCGATCGGCGAGGCCCGCGGAGCGCTGCACGGGCTCGTCAACAATGCCGGCGAATCCCGCAACCGGCCGATCGGTGAACTGACGTCGAGCGACCTCGACTTTCTGACGGATATCAACTGTCGCGGTGTGCGTCTCGGAACCGATGCGCTCGCACCGCTCATGGCGAGGGAAGGCGGGGCGGTGATCAATATCTCGTCGGTCGCCGGTACCCGCGCCGGGCCAGGCGGCTCGGCCTACAGCGCATCCAAGGCCGCCATGGTCGGATTGTCTCGGGGCTATGCCGCTAAATTTTCTGCCGCGGACCAGAATGTGCGTGTGAACAGCTTGCTGCCCGGTTTGATCTGGAGCGATAGCGTCGCCGATTCTCTCGGTGAAGAGGGCGCGCGTGCCTTTCGCGCGATGATCGAGCCAAAAACGCCGCTGGGCCGGGTTGGCCTGCCCGAGGAGGTCGCAACCGTTATAGCCTTCTTGCTCTCCGATGCTGCAGCGTCTGTATCGGGGCAGACGATAACGGTTTCGGGCGGATTGGAACTAGCCTACCCCTGATCTTCGAACCAGGGGATGCTGGACAAGAGGGCGCCGTTCGGTCTGAACGGCGCCCTTTTTCTATATGTGGACCGGGCGGGATTGTCCCCCGGCCCGGGACCAGAGGGGCGGCGCGAGATGGCCTTTACACAGCCCTTCCCGCGCCGCTTTGCTGGGCTCAGAAGTCCTTGCTGAGACGCAGGCCGAATGAACGCTTCGCCGGTGCGGCAATGAATTCGCCGTTCGGCTGGCTCGGATTGAAGTTGCCCCAATAGCGCGCGAAGTCCGGCGTCAGATCGTTGAAGATATTGTCAACGAAGACCAGAGCCGTCCAATCGTCGCCCTTGAGGCCGATCTGCGCGTCGGCAACAAATTTGTTATCGAGCAGGACGCGGTTGTCGAAGCGGGCATAGCGCGACGAACGGTAGCGACCCGACAGGTCGATGAACGCGGACGCCGAGTCAGCAACCGGCTGCTCGAAACGGATCGACGCCGAAGCCGAGTGCTTGGGAACCAGCGGCATCCGGTTGCCGGCGAACTGACGATCGGTTCCGGCCGGGGCGGGATAGACATCGCGCGCCTCGAAGTTGACGAAGGTCGAGTCGGCATAGGCATAGTTTGCCGTGAGCGTCAGCGCGTCAGAGGGGCGAATGGTGAGGCCGAGTTCGGCACCCTTCACCTCGGCCTTCTTGGCGTTGACGATATAGTTCAGCGACACAGCCGTAGCCGTCGGGCATTCCGCTTCCGGTCCGAACGGGCTGCTGACGCCATAGCATACTGTCGTGACCTGAACGTCGCGCCAATCCGAATAATAGATCGAGGCATCGAACGAGATCAGACGACCGCCGATGCGGCCCTTGGTGCCGAGTTCATAGGTCCAGACCGTTTCCTGGCCGAAGGGACGCAGGTCCTCGCGGACCTGGCCGACGTTGAAGCCGCCGGGCTTTGCACCTTTCGCGATGCTGCCATAGATGTTGACGTCATCGCTGACCTGGAACTTCGCGTTGACTCGCGGAAGCCAGCTGTCGAACTTTTCCTTGCCGCGGAAGGTGATGCCCGTGTTGCCGTTCTGGAACAGGATGTTGAACTCGGTTGCCGCCGCCGCACGAATGATTTCATGGTTGTAGCGCAGCTCACCGGTCAGCGTCAGCCGATCGGTGACGTCGGCGTCGATCGAACCGAACACCGAGTAGGTGTTTGTGTTCAGCGTCGACAGGCGCGGGGTGATGCCGGTGCGGTTGCCGGTAACGAACGATTGCGATCCGACGAAGCGCGTATAATCGAGTTCGCTGTAATTTTCGTCGAACACATAAACGCCGCCCAGCAGACGCAGATTGTCGCTGTCATAGCTGACGCGCAATTCCTGGCTCAGCTGCTGAAGGTCGTTGTCGAACTCGAAAATGCCGACGCAGACGATGGGCAGGCAGTTCGAGATGCCGCCGCCAAGATCCACTCCGGCCGGGACGTCGTCGCGCTTCGTGTCGAAATCGAATTGCAGCGTCGACTTGGTCTTGTTCACGCCGGTTACCGACGCAAGGCTGAAGCCGCCGCCGAGGTCGAGCGTCATGTTGGCAACGCCGCGCCATGTCTGCGACATATTGCCCTTATATTTGATGTTCGACGAGATCGCGACCTGGCTCGGGTCAAAGAAATCTTCGTCGATCCGGCTGACGCCATAGAGCGTGTTGTTGGGACGCAGGGTCACATAGCCGGCACCCGGAGTGTTGTGCTCGTCGAGATAGTTCAGCGAGAAGCGACCTTCGAAGCCGTCCTTTTCGACCAGAACCGAGCCGCCGACACCCCAGACTTCGCTGGCGCCGAGACCCTGGCCGTTGCCCGGATTCTTGTAGAAGCCGCCGAAGTTGCGATAGGTCGCCGACAGCTTGGCCGCGACCGTGTCGCCAATGACCGGACCAGTGATGTGGCCGGTGATTTCGCGGCGGCCATAATCGCCGATCGCGGCGTTCACGGTGCCGCCCGTGTTGAACTCGGGCTTCTTGCTGATGAACTGAATCGCACCCGCGAACGCGCTGCGGCCAAAATACACGGTCTGCGGACCCTTGACGACCTCGATGCGTTCGAGGTCCATCAGCGCGGCTGCAGTCTGCGAACCGCTGCCGCCCACCAGCGTGTTCAGCGACACGCCGGTCACGTCGATGCCGTCGACGATGATCGCGACATTGGAGCGCCCTTCGATGAGCGAAATGCCGCGCAGGCTGGGCCGCACGTCCGCGGGGGACGCGCCCTTGTCAAACTGCAGGCCCGGGGTCATCTGCGACACCGAGGTCACGTCGTTGATGCCGCGCTCCTGAATGGCACTCGACGAGATGGCTGAAATCGCGATCGGCACATCGACGAGCGTTTCATTCCGGCGGCGCGCCGTGACCATGATGACATCGCTATTGTCGCTGCTGGCCTCAGGCGCTGTGCCGGCATCCTGTGCCTGCGCCGCGACCGGGAAAAGGCTCGCTACCGCAATGGTTGCAGCCGCTCCGTATAGATGTTTCCTGATGAGCATTCCCATATTCCCTTTTCCCACTGTGGTGATGCGGAGGGATATGAATGCCGCTCGAAAATGACCTATGGGCCGGCGCAAATTTGTTCGCAGGACGAACATTTCATCCTTCCTGAATGCCAAATCAGGGGCATTTCGAAAACGGAACTGGCCCATGATGTCCACCTAGCGAACATTTGGCTTGGCACTGTGGATTAGGCGCTTTTCTCCAGCGATGGACTCAGAATCTGCTGCACCGTTTGGAGAAACTGCCATGTTGCCCGTCACGCCCAGTTTTCGGTTGGATGGCCGCCGTGCGCTGGTGACCGGGGCCGGCCGCGGCATCGGCCTCGGGCTGGCTGCTGCCCTCGCTGACGCCGGCGCGGAAGTCGTGCTGGCTGCGCGGTCAACGGCTGAGATCGAGGACGGTGCCGCAGCCATAAACGAACGGGGCGGCCGGGCGATTGCCGAAACCCTCGACGTCTGCGATTTCGCCGCCGCGGCCGATTTTTTTGATCGTAATCAGCCATTTGATATCCTCGTAAACAATGCCGGTACCAATCGGCCAATGCCGATGCACGATGTCGGGGCGGAGGATTTTGAGGCCGTCCTGTCCCTCAACGTCAAAGCCACATTCTTTGTAACCCAGCATTGCACGCGGCGAATGATCGAGGCGGGGATCGCTGGCAGCGTGATTCATATCGGCTCGCAGATGGGCCATGTGGGCGGTCCGAACCGAACGCTGTATTGCGCGTCCAAATGGGCGCTCGAAGGTCTCAACAAGGCGATGGCGCTTGAGCTGGCCGCGCACGGCATCCGATCGAACATCATCGCGCCGACCTTCATCGAAACGCCGATGACCCGTCCCTTTTTCGAAGATTTCGAGTTTCGCGCGTCGGTGCTTGGCAAAATCAAGCTGGGACGTCTGGGGAAGGTTGAAGATCTCATGGGAGCCGTCCTGTTTCTCGCCTCAGACGCGTCGGCGCTGGCGACCGGAACATCGCTGGTGATCGATGGCGGCTGGACCGCCGATTAATCTGTTTCAGAATATTGCGGACGGCCGACGAGGAGTGAGTAATGAGCAATCAGGTACAGGATCAGACCGTTGCCATCATTGGCTGCGGCTTTGTGGGGTTGAGCTGGGCGGTCGTTTTCGCAAGGGCGGGCCATCCGGTGATGTTGCATGATCCCGTTCCGACGGTGCTCGCCGGCGCGCATGCCCGCCTTTCGGCATCGCTGCAGGAAAGCGCTGACGCTGGTCTGCTTGATGAACCCGTCGCAGATATCCTGGCACGCTTTACGCCTGCGCCGACATTGGAGGAAGCCGTCACGCAGGCAGTCTATGTCCAGGAAAGCTCGCCTGAGCTTCTCGACCTGAAACAGGATCTATTTGCACGGCTCGACGCCAGCGCACCACCGGGTGCGATCCTCGCCAGTTCCTCGTCCGGTTTGACCTGTACCGCCGTATGTAGCGGCCTGCCCGGACGCCACCGCTGCATTGTGGCCCACCCCGCTAATCCGCCTCATCTGCTTCCTGCCGTCGAGATGGTACCCGCCGCCTTCACCGACCCGATGGTTGTCGAGCGTGCATCTGAACTGCTGCGGCGCGCAGAAATGGTTCCCGTCGTGATCGGTGAGATCGACGGCTTTGTCATGAACCGGCTACAGGCGGCGCTCGCGCGGGAGGCTCTGGAGCTTGTCGAGGCGGGCATCGCCGATGCCGATGCGGTCGATGCTATCGTGCGGGGCAGCCTCGGACTGCGCTGGTCCTTCATGGGTCCCTTTGAAACGATGGACCTGAACGCTCCGGGGGGCTTTCGCGATTATGCAGAGCGTTACGGCCCGGGCTTCGCCAAGCTCGCCGGCGCAGACTCATGGCCCGCGGACGCGGTGTCCCGCGTTGACAGCGCCATGCGGGCGCAGACTTCGCTCGCCGCGTTGGAGGCAAAGCGGGCCTGGCGCGACCGGCGCCTTGCGGCGCTCAGTCTCCATCATCGCCGCGCCGATGCAGCGGGAGGGACGAAGGCCAGTCGCACGGACTGAACAGCTCTCGCGATGTCGCCTTGCCTCGACAGTGATCCTGAACCAGGGGGATCCCCAAGCGGCCAACCTCGGGACGAGCGCAGGTCCGCGCCAGGCCCTGGGCGCCGAATTGCGTCTCGCTTCTTGGACTCGCGCCTGCACGGGGATTCTCGCAGTCGTGTCCGTCAAAAACGAGGCCCCGGTCAATGCCGCAATTTGGCTATGTCCAAGGTGAAAGAGGCGACTTTCGTCACCAAAAAGCTCCTGACATCGCTTTTCGTCAGCCAAGGTCCTGGAACCGCTTATGTGCCGGGTCCCGCTTCGGCCGCTCGCTGCCTCTGTTCGTCCGGGCCACCGGCGATCCCTCGTCGGACAAACAACGCGATTGTGCAGGTCTAGCTCGGATCAGCCAAAGGAAACGCTAATTCGCTGTCGTCGTTTCGCAGCGCGCATTGCGCCACCCACAAAGCCAAATCCGACCAGCATCATTGCCCATGCCGCGGGCTCGGGGACTGCGCCAGCGTCGGCCTGAGAAAAGCTGGCCTTGAACCAGACGTCACCTGTCCCGGATCCCAGGGCTCCATCCCAGGTCGTCGTGGTCAGCGCGCTGAAATCCCCACCCACATTTGCATAAACAAATTTTCCGCCCGGCATTTGGTCGCTGCCGAATGGCCCTGAAAAAGGCATCGTAGCGGTGCTCAGCGTGTTCGAAGGTTCCGCAAAGAGAAAAGCGACATATTGCGAGCCCGTTACGAGGGCTGAGGTGGTGCCGGTTTTCTGGACAGGATGCTAAGCTAATCCCGACCTGATGGATTGGTACGGGAATGAAGACGACGAGAAAGCGCTACAGCGCCGATTTCAAAGCCAAGGTGGCGCTGGAGGCGATCCGGGGTGACCTGACGCTGGCGGAGCTGGCAGCCAAGCATGGCGTGCACCACACGATGATCGCGTCCTGGAAGCGGCAAGCCATCGATGGGATGGCAGGCACCTTTTCCGGGGCGGGCGATGTTGCCAGGGCTGCCAGCGAGAGCGAGGTGGAAAAGCTGCACGCCAAGATCGGGCAACTGGTGGTGGAGCGGGATTTTTTAGCGAAAGCCTTCGGTCGATGAGCGTGGACCGGAGGCGGGCGATGGTCGAACCTGCTCACCACCGCCTGTCGATCTCGGCTCAGTGCCGCCTGCTGCGGATCAGCCGCTCATCTTATTACTATGCGCCGGTGCCGGAAACGGACGAGACGCTGGCGCTGATGACGGTGATCGACACGACGTTCCTGGACTGCCCATGGTATGGCAGCCGCCAGATGGCGCGGCATCTTCGGCGCAATGGCCGGGATGTTGGTCGTCGTAGGGTGCGGCGGTTGATGGCGAAGATGGGGCTGACGCCGATCTACCAGCGGCCGCGCACGAGCGATCCGCACCCGCAGCACCGGATCTATCCATATTTGCTGCGCAAGCTGACGATTGAGCGGCCGAACCACGTGTGGTGCGCCGATGTGACATACATCCCCATGCGTCGGGGCTTCCTCTACCTGGTGGCGATCATGGACTGGGCGACCCGCAAGGTGCTGGCCTGGCGCCTGTCGAACACGATGGACGCTGGCTTCTGCGTCGCAGCGCTGGAGGAGGCACTGGCCCGGTTCGGCAGGCCGGAAATCTTCAACACGGATCAGGGCAGCCAGTTTACCAGCTTCGCCTTCACAAGCGTGCTGCGCGAGGCCGAGGTCCGCATCAGCATGGATGGCCGGGGCCGGTGGATGGACAATGTCTTCATCGAGCGGCTCTGGCGCTCGCTGAAGTACGAGTGCGTCTACCTCCATGCCTTCGAGACCGGTTCCGAGCTGCGGGCTGGCCTTGGCCGGTGGATCACCTATTACAACACCCAGCGTCCGCACTCGGGCCTGGCCGGGCGAACCCCGGTCGAGGCCTATCGGCGGATCGGGCAATCAGATCATGGGGGGCATGCCCCCCATGATCTGATGATCAAACAGGCGGCATGAACGACAACCGGGATTAGCTTAACTCAGCCGCCAAACTGTCCAAGAAGGCGGGACCACCTCAGATCGGTGAAACTATCGGCATGAAGCGGGTGATCGCCGACCGTGGCTACGACGCG
>JBIQHE010000019.1:0-71553 GCA_044508875.1 Sphingomonadales bacterium
CCAACGATTGATCTTCCCCAAGAACAACATCGTCACGAATAAGAGCGGCTAGGCACGAAGCGGCCGTCCTTCAAACGCTTCGAACATTGCGAGCAGGTCATCGGGCACCGGCTGGGGTGCGCCGCGCGCCTCCGCGACGTGGACGCTGACCTCAAGGCCTGTCGCGCGCAGGTCGTCGCGGCCCGCGCCGTGGAGCTCGAAAAGGAAGGTCATCGAGCTTCGCCCGACCCGCGAGCAGCGCACGCATATATCGATCTGCTCGTCGAGAAGGATGGGTGCCTTGTAGTCAACCTCTGCCCGCGCGACATGAAATTCGGGGCTCTCGTTGTGCGGCCAGCGATCATAAACGCCCACCGCGCGCCAATATTCGGTGATGCCGATATCGAAATATTCAAGATAGCGGCTGTTGAACACAACCGATTGGGCATCGATCTCGGCGTAGCGGACACGTTTGGTAAGGTGGAAACGGAAATCGCTGCGGGCCATGGCTCTCTTTCAGATAGGGGTCGCGGCGCGCGCGACAGGGGAGTTGGTCGCGAGGCGCGCGACCGTGTCGATCAAGAGCGCGATATCGCCCTCGCGCGAAAGGCGGTGATCGCCGCCCTTGACCAGCGTGATCTGGACATCCTCGCTCGCCAGCGCCGCCGACAAGCGAAGGCTGATCTCGGGGGGAACGTCGCCGTCTTCCTGCCCATGGAGGAGGCGCACCGGACAGCTGATAGGAATTTCGGCGTCGAGAAGACGGTTCGCCTCGCCCGACTGCCAGAAGGCGCGCGTCGTCACATAGGGATGGTCGCCATAAGGCGTCTCCTCGATCAGCGCGCCTTCGGCGAGGATGATGGCCTTGTCTTCCGGTGTGAAACCCCAGTCGGTGAAGTCGGGCGCTGCAGCGACGCCGACCAACCCCGCGGTCCGGCCCGGACCGTCGCGCCCTTGCAGCATCAACGCCACCAGCAGCATGAGCCAGCCGCCCATCGACGACCCGACGAGCAGCACCGAGCCCTCCGCCTTGGCGTCGATCAGATCTAGCACATCGCCGCGCCAATCGAGCAATGTCTGCTCGCGAAACGCGCCGTCCGATGCGCCGCACCCCGAATAGTCAAGAAGCAGGCAGGCACGTCCTTCGGCCGCCGCCCAAGCAAGTAACGCGCTCGCCTTGCCCCCTTCCATGTCGGACATATAGCCGGGGAGAAACACGATCGTAGGCCCCGCGCCCTCGACATGACGATAGGCAAGGCGCGGGCGACCGGATCGATCGAGATAGGAAGGTGAGGAAAGCTCGGCCACGGACGCGGTCAGATAACCCAATCGACAGTCTGCATCTGCATCACGGCCTGTCCCTTCGCGCGGCGCTGCTCGACCATGATGCGGTTGAGTCGCCGGATTGTATCGCTGCCGGTGGTGATGCACCAGCCGGGCACGAACGCATGGACCAGCGCACACAGCCCACCCCACACCATCGTCAAGCCGAAGCGCGAGGCGACGCCGAAATGCTCGATGTAATTCTCGTCGACGCTCCGCGGATGATCGACGAACAGGCGCTTGAACATGGCGGCTCCTTTCCGGCTGCCCTTCCCCTAGCGGGGGCGGGCGATCCGGGCAAGGCGGGCGCCAGCATCTCGGGTGGTCACCGCGCGTTTCAATGGCAGCCCGAACTCACTCTGCCAAAAAGGCGTCGAGCGCCTCGGCGAAGGCCTCGGGCTGGTCGAGCATGATGAAATGCCGGCTGCCCTTCACCATCCGCGCCTTGAAAGTGGCAACGCCCGCATATTGCGGCTCGAACGCTGCCCTGGCTGCTTCGGCCGACATCATGCTGTCGTCCTGCGCATAGAGCAGAGTGACCGGCGCCGTGATCTGCCCGAGCTCCCCCCGAAGATCAGTCATCATGTCGTCGTAGAAAAGCTGGGCGCTCACCCGCGGGTCAGCATCTCGCATCCAGCCCGCCACCGCCGCACGGCCCGCTGGGGTGTTCGACAGGCTTCCGGCCATGCTCTCTGGACCGGGATCGGCGAGCGCGCCTGCCGCCTTTGGCGCGCCATGATGCGCGCGCATCGCGGCCGCCATCGCTTGCGCTCGCGGCCTCATCATCTCGGCCGTCGCGCCGGGAGCAAAGATGGTGCCGATGAACGGCACTGCGTCGACAACCATCAGCTTCCCGACCTTTAGCGGCGCGCGCGCTGCGATCATCAATCCGGTCAGCCCGCCGAGCGAATGGCCCACCACAGCAGGAGCGGGGCGCCCCGCGTCGGTGATGCAATCGTCGATATAATCCGCCAGCTCCCGCATCATCGGTTCAAGCACCGGGCCTTCCGCATTCACTCCCGCGTCGTCACCGAACCCGCGCACCTGCACCAGGTGGAGGCGATGTCTGCCTTTCAGCTGCTGACGGGTCTGGTCCCAAACCGCACGCGGTGAGGAAAGGCCGGGGATGAGCACGACGTCCGGGCCCTCGCCTTCGACCGCGACGGTGATTCGCTTGCCCTCGATGCGCGGAGGCGTGCAGGAAATTGTGGGCTCGGCAGCATCGGCATGGGCAGAGGGATTGGCAATGAGGAGCCCGAAGAGCGCCAAAATGGGGAGGAGATTTCGCAAGGCTTCAATCCTTCAGAAAAATGTCTTCGATGGCGAGGCCGAACAGGTCGGCGATACGGAAAGCCAGCGGGAGCGACGGGTCGTACTTGCCCGTTTCGATCGCGTTGACCGACTGGCGCGAAACCTGGAGCCGTTCGGCAAGATCGCCCTGGCTCCAGTCGCGCTCAGCGCGCAGCACCTTGAGGCGGTTCTTCATGCGCACCCCCCGTCCCCGAATGTCAGTCTGTTGACCGCAGCGCCCACTCCGAGCCCGAGGCACCAGATTGGGAAAACCCAGAAAACGGGCAAGCGCGGTACGTCGGTATAAATTTCCAAGATTCCCCAGCTGCTGGCGACGCCGAGCGCCAGCGCCGTCGCAACCAGAGCCTTGCGGATCTCGAGCAGCCGTAGATATTCGTCGGTCAGTTCGCTGAAATAGCGCCCGATCGCCCAGATAAAGCCGAACACCGCGAGGCCCGGCAACAGCGCAATCGCGACGCTCATCGGCGTCGCTGGCGACCCCTTGGGCAAGAGCGAGCCTGCCAGGAAAATCGCGGCCATATAAGTGACCGAAACGACCATCATGCGACCGAGATAACGGCGCTGCGCCGGGTTCATCGCCATTAGTCAAGCTCCCTTGTTGTTTAGTAAAGGAACATTGACAGTATCGCGCGATAAAAGTCAAGGGATATTGACACTTTGATTGGCTACCTTGTCAATCTTGGCGCGAAAGCCGCGAAAATGCGGGCGATCTAAGCTATGAGCCGGCTCGGCCAGCCAATGCGCACGAGTGTCTCGTCGGGATCCGAAACCGCGAATTCATACATGCCCCACGGTGTGTGAGTCGGTGCCTTCACTGGACCGATGATCGCATCGCCGACGGCCTCGGCGATCTGGGCTACCCGTTCGGTGTAGAAATAGAGGCCAAAGGGATTCTGACCCGGAACCAGCCATTCCGGGGGCGTTTCGGCGGTCAGGTGAAGCTGCCAGCCCGCGCCATCACCAAGAAGGCGATAGCTGCCATGGTCGCTCAACACCTCGAGTCCGAGCCGGGCGTAAAAGGCGGTGCTGGCCTCAAGGTCGCGGCACGGCAGGATCGCGGCGATGCTGTGGCGGGGAACGTCGGCCATGACACCAGCTTAGCCGTGGCGCGCTGCCGTGCCAATCGACTTTAATCCGCCCCTTGCCGCTCCCCGCGCATACTGGCAAAGGGGCGCGGCAATTCTGCCCCGAAAGGCGTGTTTTTACGATGTCCGACATGATCCGCGTTACCCTTCCCGATGGCTCTGCCCGTGAAGTGGCGCGCGGGACAACGCCGGCGCAAATCGCGGCCGACATCGGCCCTGGCCTTGCGAAAGCCGCGCTCGCGGCGAAGGTCGACGGCGAAGTGCGCGACATCATGCGCCCGATTGAAGCCGACGCGGCGCTCTCCTTGATCACCAGCCGCGACGAGGCTGACGCGCTTGAACTCGTCCGGCACGATTATGCGCATATTCTTGCCGAAGCGGTGCAGGCATTGTGGCCCGGCACGCAGATCACTTTCGGTCCCGCGACGGAGGACGGCTTCTATTATGATGTGAAAGCCCCCGAAAGCCGAGACCCCTTCTCAATGGACGATCTACCCGCGATCGAGGAGAAGATGCGCGAGATCATCCGCGCCGACAAGCCTCTGCGCCGCGAAGTTTGGAGCCGTGAGGCGCTGATTGCCAAGTGGGAAAAGGACGGCGAGACCTTCAAGGCCGAATGGGCGAAGGAATTGCCCGAGGGCGAGGAGTTGACCGTCTATTGGTCGGGCGATGACTGGCTCGACATGTGCCGCGGCCCGCACCTTGCGAGCACAGGCAAGGTCGATCCGCAGGCCTTCAAGCTCATGCGGGTCGCTGGGGCCTATTGGCGAGGCGATCAGAAGAACGCCCAGCTTACCCGAATCTATGGCACTGGCTGGCTGAGCAAGAAGCAGCTCGACGCGCATCTCCACAAGCTTGAGGAAGCCGCGAAACGGGACCATCGCCGGCTTGGGCGCGAAATGGACCTGTTCCACCTCCAGGAAGAGGCGCATGGAAGCGTCTTCTGGCACCCGCATGGCTATATCGTCTGGCGCGAACTGGAAGCCTATATGCGCCGCGCGATCGACGGCGCCGGCTACAGGGAAGTCAAGACACCGCAGGTCATGGACGCGCGCCAATGGGAACAGTCAGGCCATTGGGGCAAATATCGCGAGAACATGTTCGTCATCCCCGACGAGATTCCGAACACTGCGGACGAAGGGCCGCTGGTGTCCGACGAGGCGCAGTGGATGGCATTGAAGCCGATGAACTGTCCCGCGCATGTCCTTATCTTCCGCCAGGGGATCAAATCCTATCGCGACCTGCCGCTGCGCATCTACGAAAATGGCTGCTGCCACAGGAATGAGCCGCACGGCGCGCTTCACGGCCTGATGCGCGTGCGCCAGTTCACGCAGGACGATGCGCATATTTTTTGCCGCGAGGACCAGATCATCGACGAGGTGCAAAGCTTCTGCGCGCTCGCCGACCGGATCTACAAGGATTTTGGCTTTTCCTATGCGATCAAGCTCGCGCTCCGCCCCGACAAGCGGTTCGGCAGCGAGGAAATGTGGGACCTGGCGGAGGCGGAGCTTCGCGACGCGGTGGTCCGCGCGGGCCTTGCCACCGAGGAATATGGATGGGAAGAATTGCCGGGTGAGGGAGCCTTCTATGCTCCCAAGCTCGAATGGCATCTCACCGACGCGATCGGCCGAACCTGGCAGGTCGGGACCATCCAGTCCGACCGCGTCCTTCCCGAGCGTCTCGACGCAAGCTACATCGGTGAGGATGGTGAGCGCCACCGCCCGATCATGCTCCATCGAGCGATCTTTGGCAGTTACGAGCGCTTCATCGGCATCCTGATCGAACATTTCGCAGGTCGCTTCCCAACCTGGCTCGCGCCGGTACAGGCGGTGATTGCCACGATCGTGTCAGACGCCGACGATTATGCGGCCGACGCCGCAGCACAGCTTCGCGCCGCGGGCATCCGCGTCGACAGCGACCTTCGCAACGAGAAGATCAACTACAAGGTACGCGAGCACAGCCTCGCCAAGGTCCCTCATCTCCTCGTTGTCGGCAAACGGGAGGCCGAGGAAGGCACGGTGGCGGTCCGCACGCTCGGTCAGGAGGGGCAGCGCATCATGCCACTGGTCGAGGCGATTGCGATGTTGAAGGCTGAGGCCACGCCGCCGGATCTGCGCGCGGATTGACGGCCCTGAGCCCGATTCTCGGCTTTGCGCCGCTGACGCTTGCGGGGGCGGCGGCAATGACCTTTGGAGCCGCCTATGTGCGCGGGCTGACCGGGTTCGGGATGGCGATCATCCTCGTGCCGTTGCTTGGGCTCATCATCCCGCCGGCACAGGCAGTGGTCCTGGGCATATTGTTGCAATTGCTCATCGGCCCGGTGGGGCTGCGGATGATCCACGCGGACGCAGACCGGCAAACCGGGCTACCGATCGGACTCATTGCCATGGCAACGACGCCGATCGGGATGGCGGCGCTCGACCTCACGCGCCCCGATGTCGCGCGGCTGCTGATCACCGTGGTTGCGGTCGGCGCATTCGTCGCGGTGCTGCTGCCCAAGCAGCCCGAAGGGCACCGGCCCGGACGCGGTGCGGTGATCGGCACCGGGATTGCTTCGGGCATCCTGACGGGCTTTGCGGCAATGCCCGGACCGCCGGTGGTCCCCTTTTACCTGCGCCGCCACCTGGAGCCCCGCGTCGCGCGCGCCTCAATGCTGCTGATCTTTTTCCTGACCTCGATTGCGGGGACGGCGGCGGCGCTCTGGGTGGGCATCGCCACACAGAGGCTTTTCCTGATTGCTCTCTTGCTCTTCGTTCCCATGTGGCTCGGAAACTGGGCCGGAGGGCGCCATTTCGGCCGCGTGCCACCGCATGTCTGGCAGGCGATGGTCGCAGTGGTGCTGGGCATAGCAGCCATTTCGGCGGTCGTGCGCTTGCTGAGCTAGAGACTACGCAGCGCGCGCGCCGGACGCGCGGAGAGCAAGGGCCAGCTTCCCGCAATGCCAATTAAAAAGGAAAGACCGGCGCCGCCGAGCAAAGTCAGACCTACGATCAGCGGATCGGGAGCGAAGCGAAAATCGAAGAGCTGCGTGACGACATACCAGGCCGAGGCGAGGCCCAGCCCGAGCGCCAGCACCGCGAGCACCCCCGCGAGCAGGCCATATTCCACCCCCTGGGCCGCCAATATCTGCCGCCGGGTTGCTCCGAGCAGCTTCAGGATCACGCTATCATATACGCGGCGCTCGCGGCTCGCCGCGATCGCGCCAATCAGCACCGCTATTCCGGCCAGGATCGCGATGCTTGCTGCCGCCGCGATCGCCTGGCTCATCTGGGTCAAAAGGCCCGTTACCTGGGTCACCACGTCGCGCACCGCTATGAGCGAGGCCGAGGGGAAGGCGCGCGGGATGTCGCGGGCGAGCGCGGCTTCCGCGGCCGCGCTTGCCGCGACGGTCGCCACCATATTGTGCGGCGCGGCGTCGAAGCTTCCCGGGGAGAAGACGAGGACATAGTTGAGGCCGAAATTGTCCCACTCGACGGCGCGCAAGGACGCGACCTTTGCCTGCACCTCGACGCCCAGCACATTGACGGTCAGCGTGTCGCCGATCTTCAAACCGAGCGATTTTGCCACCTCCTCCTCGACGCTCACGAGCGGCGGGCCTCGGTAGCCGGCAGGCCACCAACTGCCCGCGACCAGCACGCTCCCCTGCGGCAGCGCGGCGCTATAGGTCAATCCGCGGTCGCCGCGGAGCACCCAAGCGCCCTCGGGCAATTGCGCAAGCTCATCGACGCGCTGGCCGGCAAATTCGGTGATACTGCCCCGCAGCGCGGGGATGAGGTTGATTTCGGCGTTCGGATCTGTCCCTGTCACCAGTTGGCGGAAGCTTGCCTCGCTATCGCGGGGAATGTCGAGAACGAAGAAGCTCGGCGCGCGCTGCGGCACCGTGCGCGCGATTTCTGCCGTGATGCTCGTCTGGATCGCCGCAAGCGTGACAAAGAGGGTGAGGCCAAGTCCCAGCGCGACGACGAGCGCGCCCGTTGCGGCACCCGGCCGGTGGAGATTGGCGATTGCGAGCCGCAGCAGCGGTCGCCGCGGCCGCGGTAGCCGGCTCGCGCTGCGCCGCACCAGCCAGCCGAGCCCGACAAGAAAGAGGAGCAATCCCGCCGCCGCGCCGACAAACCCCAGCGCGAACCAGGGCTCACGCGCGGTGCCGACCGCGAGCGCGACGATGGTCGCGAGCGCGGCGCCGACCGCAAGGACAGTCCGCGGCTCGGGGCGCGCCAGCCCATCGACGGTGGCGCGCAGCAGCCCGGCTGCCGGCACCTGGCGCGCCGCTGCGAGCGGGGGTAGGGCAAAGGCGACCGCGATCAGCAGGCCATAGGCGGCGCTGGCGGCCAGCGGCAGCGGATAGATTGCGAGCCCTGGCTTCACCGGCAGCACATTGCCCGCTATCGCGGTGATAATCGCTGGCGCAAGCGCCCCGACCGCGAGGCCAAGAAGAATGGCGACCGCCGCAACTGCGAGGATTTGAAGTGCGTAGATGCGCATCACCGAGG
Source organism: Sphingomonadales bacterium (assembly GCA_044508875.1). Classification (GTDB taxonomy): domain Bacteria; phylum Pseudomonadota; class Alphaproteobacteria; order Sphingomonadales; family Sphingomonadaceae; genus Sphingopyxis; species Sphingopyxis flava_A. Next base: position 8,192 of record JBIQHE010000019.1, read on the forward strand.
CGCTGTCGGCTCCAAGGACTTTCAGCGCCGCAAGTCCCGGACGCTTGCCCGCGAGATAGCTTGCTACCCCGTTGCCGACCCCGATGCCCGCGATGACGAGCGCGGCGAGGCCGACCAGCGACAGGAATTGGCCCATCCGCTCGATAAAGCGCCGCGTCCCAGGTGCGCCATTGCTGCGGTCGGCGATGTCCCAGCCGGCATCGGGGAATGCGGCGGTGAGCCGCTTGCCCACCGCCCCCGGGTCTGCGCCGCCCGGAAGGCGGATTCGATACTTGCTCTCGTAGAGGCTGCCGGGCTGAATGAGGCTCGTCGCTGGCAGATCGGAAAGCCCGATGATCGCCACGGGTCCGAGCGTGAAACCCTCGCCCAGCCGGTCGGGTTCGTCGGCGATGATCCCGTCGACAATGAAAGTTTTTTCCCCGAATTTCACCGTGGATCTGAGCGTGAGGCCGAGGCGCGAGGCGAGGTCCTTGCCGATCCAGACCCGCCCCGGGGGCGGGGCGCCGCGCCGCGCTCCGCTCTCGATCCGCATCGTGCCGTAGAGCGGATAGGCGTCGTCGACCGCCTTGAGTTCGGTCAGCAGCGCTTCTCCGCCGGCAGCATTTGCCATCGCGCGCAGCCTGATCGTGGCGGAGACGCGGCCCTCCCGCCGGAAGGCGGCCATTTCCCCGGGCGTGGCTTCACGTTGCGGCAATCCGAATTCGATGTCGCCGCCAAGGATTGTCTGCCCGCGCGTTTCGAGCTCGGATGTGATGCCGCGGGTCAGACTACCAATGGCGGCGAGCGTTGCGACACCGAGGAACAGGCAGACCGCGAGCAGCCGGAGCCCGCGAATGCGTGTCGCAAGGTCACGCCGGGCGATCCGCCATAGGGCCGCAAGGGGGATGCTCAAAATCGCTTCCTCGAACTCGGGCCGAGCGAGGTCGAGCGGCTCGTCGGCGGTGCTCCGCCCTCAGGGCTCGTCCGTCGTCGCGCGGTGCGAACGGGAGGAAACGCGGGGCTCAAGCCGCGCGCTCCTCGATCCGGCCATCGTGCATCGTGACGACGCGGTCGCAATGTTCGGCGAGTTCGGGGTCGTGGGTGATGATGAGCAAGGTTGCCCCCAGCGCGGCGCGGCGGGCGAAAATGAGATCGATGATTGCGTGCCCGGTCGCGGTATCGAGATTTCCGGTCGGCTCGTCGGCAAAGATAATCGCGGGCTCGCTCGCCATCGCGCGAGCGATTGCGACCCGCTGCTGCTCGCCCCCCGAAAGCTGGGCGGGGTAATGGGTGAGCCGATGGCCGAGACCGACCGCCTCCAGCTCAGCCCGAGCGCGGCCGAAAGGGTCAGCGATGCCCGCGAGTTCAAGCGGCACCGCGACATTCTCCAGCGCGGTCATGGTCGGCAACAAGTGGAAAGCCTGGAGCACGATGCCGATCCGCCCCCGCCGCGCCCGCGCAAGCCCGTCTTCATCCATCGCGGCGAAATCGAGCCCGGCAACGCGGATGCTACCGCCATTGGCGCGTTCGAGCCCCGCGAGCACGGCCATAAGCGAGCTTTTGCCCGAGCCTGATGGACCGAGCAGGGCTACCGAGGTGCCGGCTGCGACCTCAAGGTCGACGCCGCGCAATATTTCGACGGGGGCCTTGTCGCTCCCCAGCGTCAGCGTCACATTGTGGGCGGCGATCGCCAACGGCGGCGCCAGAGAGGTCTGGTGTCGGGGGGCGTCGGGCAAGGAAGGGACCCTTTGGAATGAAAACGGCCGGATGGCGTTCTGTCTCGATATATGGTTGCGCAATCGCGCTTTGCCAACCACTCGCAGCATGCGGCGGCGCCGACGCGCCGGCCGCGCCCAAGGAAGAGGTGCGGGCGGTGGCACCGGCCGCGCTCCCAGCCGATGCGCCGCTCGTCATCGCGTTCGGCGACAGTCTCTACGCCGGCTACCGGCTCGGGCCCAAGGAAGGCCTCGTCCCCCAGCTTCAGGCGCAGCTCCTCGCCGATGGGATTCGTGTACGGATCCAGAATGCCGGCGTTTCGGGTGACACGACCGCGGCGGGGCGCCAGCGCCTTTCCTTCGTGCTCGACAATGTGAAGACCAAGCCTGCGCTCGTGGTGCTGGGATTGGGCGGGAACGACATGCTGCGGGGGATCGGTCCCGATCAGACGCGCGCTAACCTCGACGCCATGCTTGCCGAATTGAACCGTCGCGGCATTCCGGTGCTGCTGACGGGCATGGTTGCCGCCCCCAACCTCGGCGCAGATTATGCCAAGGCATTCAACCCGATCTTTCCTGAACTCGCGACCAAATATGGAGCGAGCCTCTATCCCTTCATTCTCGATAATGTGGTGAGCGATCCGGCACTCATGCTCGACGACCATATCCACCCCAATGCCAAGGGGGTGAAGACCATCGTGCAGAGTCTGGCGCCGCTGGTCGAAGCGGCGCTTCCCGACAGCGAATAACGCAGTCATTTCGAAAGTGCGCCGGCGACGAAGCTACCGCAGGCCGCTTTCCCTCATGCCCCGTCCGGTGGATGGGCTCCCCGGTTTCCGCGGGGGTGCGATGATGACCCCCTTAGCTCAGCAGCTTTTGGGCGCGCGCGCGCCAGTTCACCGCCAGCGCCTCCATGTTCGCGAGGCTGCGCAGCGCCGCTCCCTCGCGCTTTCCCGCACCGCCGATCAGCAGGGCAAAAACGCGTGCGACCGTCCAGTCGGGAAGCGGGCGCTCGACGAGGTCGAGTGTATCGCCCGCAGCGACCGCGCCTTCTTCGATCACGCGATAATACCAGCCGCTGCGCCCACTGCTCACCACTGTCGCAGGAACGCTGGAGATGCCGAAACGGTGGCCAAGCTTCCAGCAGGGCTGGCGTCCCTGGCTGATTTCGACCAGCGCGCTTCCGAGGCGGAAACGATCGCCGATGCAGACGCTCGATTCCACGACGCCGTTAGTCGAGACATTTTCTCCGAATGCGCCCGGCTGACCCAGGAGTGCATGGTCGGCGAGCCGCTCACGCCAGAAGGCATAATGGTCGCGCGGATAGTGGTGAATGGCTTTGTCCGGGCCACCATGGACCGAAAGATCGGCCTGTTCGTCGCCTTCGATCCCGAGAAAGCCCACACGCTGCGGCCCCAAGATCGGGGTCTTGGCGATCGCGCTTTCTTCGCCTTTGTCGCCAAAACGGCGCGCCTTTCCGGCGAGGATTGCGTCGATGGCAACGCTCATGCGGGGCTCCCGCGCGGGCCTAAGAAAATGATCGCTGCGCCGCCGAGGCAAATGAGCGCGCCCAGCAGGTCCCAGCGATCGGGCCTGGCGCCTTCAACTGCCCACAGCCACAGGAGTGCTGCGACGATATAGACGCCGCCATAAGCAGCGTAGGTTCGCCCGGCATGATTGGCGTCCACCAGGGTCAAAAGCCAGGCAAAAAGCGCGAGCGAGGCCAAGCCAGGCAAGAGCCACCAAACGGACTTGTCCATCCGCAGCCACGCCCAGAAGGCAAAGCATCCGGCGATCTCGCTCAGCGCGGCTCCGATATAGGCGAAAGCAGTCATCACCTCACCGTGGCGCGCCGGGGCGCGAAAGAAAAGCGGGAAAGTGGTCGGGGAGAGGCCCGCTAAGCCAGCTCCTTTCATCGTCCGAGACGGTCTTCAATCGGCGGATTCCGCGCGGACGTTCCCCTGTCTTGCTTCTGCGCCCCAAGCAAAAGGGGCGGCCCCGCCGGGACCGCCCCTTCCGCTTAAGTCTGACCGAAGGAATCAGAAGGCAAAGCCGACGCCGACGTTGAAGGTGTCGTAGTCGCTGAAGTTGCCGATGAACTGGTGACGATATTCGACCTTGCCGTAGAGGTTGGTCCCGAGCTTGTGCTCATAGCCGACGCCCGCATAGGGGTCGTCGATGTCGCTGAACGTGTAACCGCCTGCGGCATAAAGCTTGCCCTTGTCGCCAATCTTGGCGCCGATGCGACCACCGGCCGAGAACTGGACATCCGCTCCGTCGACCAGAACCTTGTCCCCCGCGATTTCGGCGCCGGCGAAGGTCGTCGAACCGAGGTCGAAGTCATAGCCGGCCGCAACGCCGAGGGTGGCGTCGTCGAAACCGCTGCCGGTGATGTAGCCGCCGCGCACTTCGACGCGGGCCTCGCCGCCCTCGGCGGCCATGGCGGGGACGGCAACGACGGCCGAGAGGAGAGCGGCTGCAACTGCGAACTTTTTCATGTTCATTCCTTTTCTCTATGAGGAACCGCGCCCTTTGGGTCGCGGCCCGTGCCCCTAGATGGCGTTCGGACCTGTCGCGTCAATGAACGGTCCGTTCAGAATAGAACAATTTTCTTACCTGTGTTATTTTTACAACACGGTACAGAAAGGAGCGCAGAGCGCGCCGCTCCGGACATGCTCTCCGGCAAGCAGGATTTTGGTCTGATTACCAGAACTTAGGCTGCAACTCCGGGACCCGCCCGCAGTTTTCCGGAAACGGGAAGAGGTTAGCCCAGCGCGGCCTGCTTTTCCTCGGCAATGCGGTCGAGTTCGGCGCGTGTCGGCTTCGTGGCCGCGCTTTTCAACTGACCGCAGGCGGCCATGATGTCGCGCCCGCGCGGGGTGCGGATCGGGGCGGAGATGCCCGCCTCGAAAATCAGGTTGCTGAACGCGCGCACCCGCTCGGGCGATGAACATTCATATGGCGCGCCCGGCCACGGGTTGAAAGGAATGAGATTGACCTTGGCGGGAAGCTTGTATTGCTTGATGAGACGCACGAGTTCGCGCGCATCCGCATCGCTGTCATTCTTGTCCTTCAGCATCACATATTCAAAAGTGATGCGCCGCGCATTATTCGCTCCCGGATAGGCGGCACAGGCCGAAAGCAGTTCCTCAATGCCATATTTTCGGTTGAGAGGCACGATCTCGTCGCGGATCTCCTTGGTCACGGCGTGGAGGGAGACCGCCAGATTGACGCCGATTTCTTCGCCCGCGCGCGCCATCATCGGGACGACACCGCTGGTCGACAAGGTGATGCGTCGCTTCGACAGGGCAAGTCCGTCACCGTCCATGACGATCTTGAGTGCGCCCTTTACCTCGTCGAAATTATAGAGGGGTTCGCCCATGCCCATCATCACGATGTTGGTAAGCATGCGGCCATCTGCAGTGTAGTGACCTGCGTCGTCTTCCTCGTCGTCGGCGCCGCCCGCCATCGTGCCCTTGGGCCATTCGCCGAGCGCATCGCGCGCAAGTAGCACCTGCCCGACGATCTCGCCCGCGGTGAGATTGCGAACGAGGCGCATCGTACCCGTGTGGCAGAAACGACAGTTGAGGGTGCAGCCCACCTGGCTCGACACGCAGAGCGTCCCCCGGTCGGCGTCGGGGATGAACACCATTTCATATTCCTGGCCGTCGGCGGCGGCGAGGAGCCACTTGCGCGTGCCATCGTTCGAAACCTGTGCGGTGACGACAGTCGGTCGGCCGATGATGAAGCGCTCCGTCAGCCAGGGACGCATCGCCTTTGCAATGTCGGTCATCGCGTCAAATTCGGTAACACCGCGATGGTAGATCCAGTGCCAGATCTGCTTGCTCCGCAGCTTTGCCGCCTTGGCGTCGAGCCCGGCATCCTCGAGCGCCGCCCGAATTCCCTCGCGCGTCAGGCCGACGAGGTCGAGGCGATTGCCGCCGCGCAGCGGAACTGTGCCCGTGGTGACGGGGTCGATATGGCCGGGGATCTGCATGATGCGCGCGCATATAGGGGGGAAGGGCGGTTTGCGCAATGCGGCTGCTCCTCCCGGGCCTGCGCCGCGGGAAGGAGCAGGGGGTCAAAGCGCTTTCAGAAACGCCAGCCGCTCGGCGACGGCGCCGTCGGCCTCTGCGTTGCGCAGCGGCAGGACAGTCTGGACGAGGATTTCCGCCGGTGTCGGCTCCGCCGCGAACAGGGCGATGACTTCGTCGGCAAAGGCATCGAGGGGCATGTAATTCTCGCGTGTCGATTGGCCGGGAGTCAGCTCGGTGCGCACCGCGGGGGGCGCGAGTTCGATCACCTCGACCTTTCCTTCCAGCTGGACGCGCAGTGCCTGCGTATAGCTGTGAAGCGCTGCCTTTGTTGCCGAATAGGTCGGAGCCTTGGGCAGCGGCACGAAGGCGAGACCGGAGGTCACGTTGACAATCGCGCTGTCCGGCGCCGCGACAAGGTGATCGACCAGTGCGTCGGTCAGCCGGATCGGGCCGAGCAAGTTCGTGACAATTGTCGCCTCGGCATCAGCGAGATCCCGTTTTGCGTCGAGCGTCTCCATCATCATCACGCCGGCGTTGTTGACGAGGATGTTGAGTGCCGGGAAGCGCGCGATCACCTCCTGCGCAAAGGCGGCGATGGCATCGGGGACGGTGACGTCGAGCGGCATCGCGTGCAGGTTTGCCCGGCCCGTGACTGCCGCCTCGAGCTTGGCGGCATCGCGGCCTGTGACGATCACGACATTGCCCGCATCGTGCCATCGGCGTGCCAGTGCGAGGCCGATACCCGAGCCGCCGCCCGAGAGAAGGATTGTGTTACCGGTGGTCTTCATGGGGAAGCTCCTCATCTGGGGGTGGTGAGGGCGTTCAATTATGCTTACGCTCTCCAAAAGAAAGTAGGCACCGAAAAGTGCCATAGTTACCTTAGAGAGAGAAATGGATTTGTGTGATGCCGCCGCTAGAAAAAAATTCCTCCGGTCCCGAGCACCCGGTCGATCCGCGCGTGGAAGCGCTCGTCACCGAACTGATCGGGCGAGTCGCCGACAAATGGACGCTGCTGGTGCTGGAGGAACTGGAGGAGCATGATACCTGCCGCTTCACGCATCTCGCGCGGCTCATCCCCCGCATAAGCCAGAAGATGCTGACGCAGACGCTGCGCGCCATGGAACGCGATGGTCTCGTGCACCGCACCGTCCATCCCGTCATCCCGCCGAAGGTCGAATATAGGCTGACCGACCTCGGTCGTAGCCTGGGCGAGGCTTTTTGCGGCGTCTGGCACTGGGCCGAGGCGCATTTGGGCGAAGTCGAGGCCGCGCGCGCCGCGTTCGCCGCACGCGGTTGACGCACGCTGCTGGTTATTTCGCGCGCGTCGTGACCTCAATCTTTCGGCTCCGCGCCTTGCTCGCGACCACCCGCTCGGCCTCGGCGGAAGCGAGCGCGCGTGTCTCTCGGCGGCATTCACGGACCTCGTTCCGGCCCTCAAGATCATAGTCCGAGGCGGTACCGCAGACGGTGACAACGGCGCGCCAGATGCGGCGGTCGAGCGCTTTCGCGCCCCTTTCGGTCGCAAGATCCAGATCGCTGTGCTCGACGAGTACGGAACGGGGTTGGGGAAGAGGCTGTGCCATCGCGGGCTTTGCAAGCGAGGCAGCGGCGAGAGCGGCGAGGATCAGAAGCTTGGACATCTCTTGTCTCCATCGTCCGGCCAGTGAGGAGGGGAGGAAGCCGGTGGATCCAAGATAGAGGGCGCGGAGCAGCCCGGGGAGCAACGATGTTGCGCGACTATTCTGCAAAATTGCAGAATGCGATTGGCGCGGTTACTGCGCAAAAGACATCATGTTCGACTGGGACGATCTTAAAGCTTTCCTCGCGGTCGCGGAGACCAGGAGCACGCTCGCCGCAGCCCAGGCGCTGCGGGTCAGCCAGACCACGGTCGCGCGGAGGATTGCGTCGCTCGAGGCGGCAACGGGGCTCAATCTCTTCGAGCGCCGGCAGGCGGGCTATGCACTGACCCCGGTGGGGGAGGCGATGGTACCAAGCGCGGCCGCGGTTCGCGATGCGGCGGCCCGCTTCAGCGAAGCGGCGGGAGCCCGCTCGCGCGACGCTGGTGGAACGGTCAGCGTGACGGTGATGGAGATTTTCGCGATCACCATCCTTCCGCCGATCCTGCGCGATCTGCGCGCTGCGCATCCGGAAATCCATATCCACCTCGATACAGCCGACGAGCAGCGCGACCTTGCCGCCGGGGCGGCTGACATTGCGATCCGCAGCAGCAAACAGCCCGCGGGCGCGGGTCTCGTGGGGCGGCGCATCGCCGACAACAGCTGGACGGTTTACTGCAGCCGTGACTATGCCGATCTCCACGGAATCCCGCGGAGCCGTGATGAACTTGTAACCCATCCCTTCATCGGCGGCGGCGGCCACGTGTGGGAACCCTACCAGGCCTGGCTCCGGCAATACCGACTCGAAGACTCGGTGGTCATGCAATATGATTCAGCCTCGGGTCTGCTCGCCGGGGTGCGCGCGGGCATGGGGCTGACGATCCTGCCCGCATTTCTCGCCGATCGCGAACCCGATCTCATCCGCTGCATCCCTCCCAAGGCCGAGGATACAACAGGGCTGTGGCTGTTGACCCATGAGCGGCTTCGCCACGTCCCGCGCGTGCGAACCGTGCTCGATTTCCTGGCAAACGCGCTGACGAGCCTGGCGCGATCTTAGCGGCTCAGCCCAGCCTCGCACATCCGAGCGCCGCAGCGTCGATCGCGGTCGCGGCGCCGCGCAGCCGATAGGTGTCGGCAATGGCGCCGCCGCGCGTTGACACGCTTTCGAGGCTCATGCTCGGCGCCGAGCGCATCGCGGAGACGATCGCCGCATCCATCCGTGCGTCGCTCGCCCATCCGTGGATTGCATTGCCGGTCAAGAGGAAGCGGCGACTGCCAATCGTCAGGCGCAATTCGGCGCCGTCGCGTCGCGGCTTCGAGAGCCGCACATAGAATTGGCCGCGTATACCCGATTTCGGCCAATAGCCGACGCTGGCATAAGCCTTGACTTGGGGCACGCCAATCGTCGCCGCGGGCGCCGCGATCGCGTAGCAGCGCGGGGCGGCCGGATCGCGGAAGGCGCCCCAGCCGTCGAAGACTCCCAGTGCCGCGGGCGCGGCGATGGCGGTGACGGGAAACGCCAGTGTCAAAAGAAGGGGAAGGGCGCGGCGCATGGCGCCCTCGTTTGCGCGAATGGGGATGCTTTGCAAGCATGGCTTGCGCGGCGCGATGCGTGCGTTAAGGAAGGTTGGCATTTTCAGGGGCAGGGAATCGCGACGCCGAATCGCCCGCGAGCCGCGGCCCCTCAGGGACTTCTCCCGAACAGGCAGGGATGACAAATTAGAATGAAAGCGACGATCGAACGCGCAGTGCTCCTGAAAAGCCTCGGCCACGTCCAGTCGGTGGTCGAACGGCGCAACACCATCCCCATTCTGTCCAACGTGCTGATCGAGGCGGATGCGTCGGGGCAGCTGAAGTTGATGGCGACCGACCTCGATTTGCAGGTCGTGGAGACGGTCGCAGCAAAGGTCGAGACGCCGGGTACCACCACCGTGTCGGCGCACACCCTGTTCGAAATCGCCCGCAAGCTGCCCGAGGGCGCCGAGGTGAGCCTGTCGGCGGCAGACGGCAAGATGCAGGTCAAGGCGGGCCGCTCGAACTTCAACCTGCCCACGCTACCCCGCGACGATTTCCCGGTGATCGCCGAGGGCGACCTGCCGACCAGCTTCGAACTGCCGGTCGCCGAGCTGATCCAGATTATCGACAAGACGCGCTTCGCCATCTCGACCGAGGAAACGCGCTATTATCTGAACGGAATTTTCCTGCATGTCGCCGAGGATGCAACAGGGCCGGTGCTGAAGGCCGCCGCGACCGACGGGCACCGGCTCGCGCGCTATACGGTGACGCGTCCCGAGGGCGCGACAGGCATGCCCGACGTCATCGTGCCGCGCAAATGTGTCGGCGAAATCCGCAAGCTGCTCGACGAGGCCGAAGGCAATGTCGAGATCAGCCTGTCGGCGTCGAAGATCCGCTTCCAGCTCGGCAACGCCGTGCTGACCTCGAAGCTGATAGACGGCACCTTCCCCGACTACAGCCGCGTGATCCCGACCGCGAACGACAAGTTGCTGAAGGTCGATCCCAAGAGCCTGTTCCAGGGGGTGGACCGTGTGTCGACCATCGCGAGCGAAAAGACCCGCGCGGTCAAGGTCGGGCTCGACAAGGATCGAATCACGCTCAGCGTCACCAGCCCCGAGAACGGCACCGCGGCCGAGGAACTGGCAGCAGGCTATGACAGCGAGCCGATGGAAATTGGCTTCAACGCGCGCTACTTGTCCGACATTCTGGGCCAGGTCGATGGCGACAGCGTCGAGCTGCATCTGGCCGACGCCAACGCGCCAACCCTGATCCGTGAAAGCGAGAAAAGCCCGGCGCTCTACGTACTGATGCCGATGCGGGTTTGACGGCGGCTACGGCGTAGCGCCTTCGCCGAACGCTGCTCCCGCTTTACTTGGATCGACGGGGCATGGCGTTGGCCGGGCCATAACCGCGCGGGAAGGGGCCGATATGAACGACCTCGTCCCAATCGCCCTTGCCATGTCGCCGGCGTGCGAGCCGGGGCAGGCGCGCCTCGCGGCGACATTGGCCTATGTCGCCGGCGAGCCGAAGCTGAGTTCCCCCCGGGGGTCTGGCATCGCCCAGTTCCTGACGCCCCTGCTCTCGCGGTGGATTAAGCAGAACGCGGAAAAGCGAAATATTGCGCTGCCCGCCGGAGACGATGGAGGCGGGCGCGGACTTGCCAGCGGCGGTGCTGACCGAAGCCGGCTTTCGAAAGAATAAGCGCGGCCGATCGGCGCCGCATCAGCCTGCCTTCGCGACCCGCCAGATCACGCCGCCGGTATCGTCGGCAACCAGCGCGCTCCCGTCCTTCGAAACCTTGACATCGGCGGGGCGACCGCGGGTCGTCTTCCCGTCCTTGGCGAGAAAGCCGCCCAGCAAGGTTACGGGGAGCGCATCGACGGGCTTGTCGCGCGCTCCGAACTTCACGAAGACGACTTTGTAGCCCGCAACCGGCTCGCGGTTCCACGACCCGTGCAGCGCGATCAGCGCCCCGTTTGCCCAGCGCTCGCCGAGGTCGAGACCTTGCGTGAAGGTGAAGCCGAGCGGTGCGACGTGAGCGCCGAGACCATAGTCTGGTCGCTTCACATATTGCCGGCGGTCTTCGGCGTCGGGCTCGACGCGCGGGTCGACAAAGCCGCCCCAATAATACCAGGGCCAACCGAAGAAATCGCCCTCGTCGACATTGGTGAGATAGTCGGGGACAAGGTCTGAGCCGAGCATGTCGCGCTCATTGACCACGGTCCAGAGCTGGTCGCTGCCGGGATACCAGGCGAGGCCGACGGGGTTGCGCAGGCCCGCGGCAAAGGTGCGGATATAACCGTTCTCGGGCCGCACCTCGAGCACCGCGGCGCGGCGGAACTCGTTGTTTACCCCTTTTTCGCCGATATTGCTGTCAGCGCCAACGCCGACATAGAGCCATCCGTTGGGCGCCGCGACAAGGCTCTTGGTCCAGTGCCGGTTGGTACCCTTTGCCGGCAGGTCGACAATCTTCCTCGGCTTGCCGCTCATCTTTGTCTCGCCCTCGACATAGGGGAAGGCGAGGATGGCGTCGGTATTGGCCACGTAGAGCGTTTCGCCGACCAGCGCGATGCCGTAGGGCGAATTAAGACCGGTGATATAAGCGCTCTTCACCTCGGCCTTGCCGTCGCCGTCAGCGTCCCGGAGCAGAGTGATGCGGTTCGCCGATTTTCCGCCGGCGCCGGCCTTGCTCATGAGGCTGCCCATGACCCTGCCTTCGATGCCCGAGGTGTCTCGCGGCGGGCTCTGCGCCTCGGCAACAAGCACATCACCGTTTGGCAGCACGAAGATCGAACGCGGGTGGTCGAGCCCTTCGGCGAAGCGCTGGACCACCAGTCCCTCGGCCGCCACCGGCGCCTCACCGGCGGGCCAATGCGTCGCCTCGGGGACGTTCATCGTTGGAAAGGTCTCGGGACGCTGCGCTGCCATGACGGGTACCCGCCCGCTGAGCTCGGCGTCCGAGAAGCGGGCAACGTCGGGACGTGACATCACATAGAAAGTGATCCCGCCGGTGATCAGAAGGGCGACGAGGGCGAAGGCGGCATATTTGAGGATTTTGCGCATGCAACCTGTCTACACCGACCTGTCGCGGCGGCAAAGGGGCGAAACAAGAGGCACGGATCGTTAACGCGCGATGGCTCGTGGTTAACCTTACCGCTGTGTTCATCACGGTTGGGAACGGCGCGGTGAGGGCGGGGCACTAACAGCAGACCCTCAGCAAACAACCGGGGACGCCATGCAGCTTTCAGCACCTTTTCTCGCCGATCGCGCCGCGGTCGACGATGCCTATGCGCTGATCGAAGTGCACGGCGAGGAAGCGGGTTTCGCGGCAGCCGCGCGCGCCGAACAATATCGCGCCCTCGGCAACCATCTTCATTTCGCGCGCTGGCGCCAGATCGAGCGGCTGATCACCTATCTGTCTGTCGACAGTGCGCTCGACACGGTGCACTAGCCGCGCTTTCGCGAGAGCCTAGAGCCAAAGACCCGCGGTTTCGGGCAGACCCGCCATGATATTGAGGTTCTGGACGCAGGCACCGCTGGCGCCCTTGCCCAGATTGTCGAGCCGTGCGACGAGGCGCGCCTGGCTGCCATCCGGACTGGAGAAGACGAAAAGGTCCAGCCGGTCGCTGCGCTCGCTGGAGGCGCGCAGGAGAAGCTCGCCATTGTCGGGCACAGCTCCCATGCCGATAACCGTGCTGCCTTCATAGAAGGCCGCGAGGGCATCGCGGAGCAGTTCGGGCGCCGCCGCGCCGGGCATCGCGGCAAGCGGCAGCGGCACTTCGACGATCATGCCGCGATGGGCCGGGATGACGGCGGGCGAAAAGAGAGGCGGGACCAAGAGGTCGCAGCGCGCTTGCATCTCGGGTACATGCTTGTGCCCAAGCGCCAGCGCGTAGCCGCGCCACGCGATGTCTCGATCGGTCTCGAACCGCTCGATCAGCGCCTTTCCGCCCCCGGAATAGCCGCTGACCGCGTGGCAGATGTAGGGCCATTTCGCAGGAAGAAGCCCTTTGCGCACCAAGGGTGCGATCAGCGCGATGAAGCCGGTCGAGTAGCAGCCGGGGTTCGACACGCGGCGCGCATCGGCAACGGCGGCGCGGCCACTGACTTCAGGCAGGCCGTAGACCCAGCCCGGCGCGACACGGTGCGCGGTAGAGGCATCGATGACGCGGGTGTTGTCGTTGGCGATCATCGCCACAGCCTCGCGCGCGGCGTCGTCGGGAAGACAAAGGATGACGAAATCGGCAGCGTTCAGCGCCTCGGCGCGTGCGGCTTCATCCTTGCGGCGAGCCTCGTCGAGCGTGATCAGCGAAAACTCGGGTCGGCCGGCCAGCCGCTCGGCGATTTCAAGGCCCGTCGTTCCCGCCGCGCCGTCGATGAAAACCGTCTGGGTCATGGTGAAATTATCGCAATCTTTTCATGCCGCTCACTGGCGGCTGATGTCCCTTCTCAACCGAACGCGCGATGAGGTCGGCAAGTGGCTCGGTCCTGACTTCCATCCATCGCCGGCTCGCGTGGATGATCCGGTCATGGTCGACCATGATGCCGACATGACCCGGAAAGAAGACGAGGTCGCCGCGGGCGAGGTCGTCGCGCGCGACATCCTTGTCAGGACCAAGGGCGGCGAGCTGCAGGTCGCTGTCACGGGGGAGCTTAACGCCTGCGGCGCTCCAGGCGAGCTGGACGAGACCCGAGCAATCAATGCCGTGGGCGGTGCGTCCGCCCCAAAGATAGGGCGCTCCCGTCAGCGCCTCGGCGACCGCCGCTGGGTCCGGCTCCTCCACGCCCGCTTCGACCAGCGCCGCGAGCGGCAGGAAACCGTGGGGGGTCTTGACCCACTCGCCCTCGGTCTCGCCCATCACCATCGCGCCAAAGGGCAGGACGGCAGGACCCCCGCCGGCCGGGTCGGGCGCGGTGTGCAGCATTGCTTCGGCGATATTAACTCGGTGCGTCGGCGCGATCGGCGCCCCGAGCGCTTCGGCGGCGAGATAGCCGACATAATGATCGGCGAGGCTGTAGCCCCACGCCCAGCCGCCCGTGAGATCGAGCAAGGCGAAGCCTTCGCCGAAGAGAAGTTCGCTTGTCTGGTCCGCGTCGAGCGACGGTGCGGCGCGCATAGCGGCAGCGGGAAGCACACCGCTCCGCATCATTGGCGCTGCATAGTGGGGAGCGAAATGAACGCCGGCAACCGCGATGTCGGCAAGATCCGGACGGATCGCGACGACGCGTGGATCGAAGCTCCGCGACGCACCGGTCAGGCCAAAGCGATCACGCCCTGCGCCGGCGAGGCCGGGGCGTCCCATGCGCACGCCATGGATCGCGGAATGAAGGCCCGTCTCTGCTGTCACATGCCGTCCTGTTAATAGCATCTCCGCCTTTGGGGCGGCCAATCGCGCGCCATTAGACCAGCGCGGCGCGCTTGATCAAGAATGTTCAGTCGGCCACGGGATTGCGGCCCCGTCGGTCGTAGCGCCGCTGTAGCATCGCCCAGGCCGCGCGCAGGCCAAGCGCCGCGCCGCCCTTGGGGCGACCCGGCTTGGCGGTGGGACGCCACGCAAATGTATCAAAATGCGCCCACGGCGTGTCTTCGGGAATGAAGCGCTTCAAGAAGAGCGCGGCGGTGATCGACCCCGCAAAGGCGGAACTTCCCGCATTGCCGAGGTCGGCGATGTCGGTTTCGAGCAAATCCGCATATCCGTCCCACAGGGGCATGCGCCAGACGGGATCGTCACGATCGCGACCGCCCGCAATCAGCTCGTCCGCAAGCGCGTCGTCATTTGCAAAGAGCGCCGGCAGGTCGGGGCCGAGCGCTACCCGCGCCGCCCCCGTCAGCGTCGCGAAATCAACGATGAGCTCGGGCCTGTCCTCCGCCGCCCTCGCGAGCGCATCGCCAAGCACGAGTCGGCCCTCGGCGTCGGTGTTTCCGATCTCGATCGTCAGGCCCTTGCGGCTCTTGAGCACATCGCCTGGTCGGAAAGCGTCGGCGGAGATCGCATTTTCTGCCGCGGCGACGAGGCAATGGAGGCGGATCGGAAGGCCAGCCGACATCACCAGCTCGGCAAGCGCGAGTACATGCGCAGCTCCCCCCATGTCCTTCTTCATCAGCCGCATCCCGGCTGCAGGCTTGATGTCGAGCCCACCGCTGTCGAAGCTGATCCCCTTTCCGACCAGCGCGACGCGCGGATGGTCTTCCTTGCCCCAGACGATCTCGATCAGTCGCGGCGCATGGTGCTTGGCGGCGGCGCGGCCGACAGCGTGGATCATCGGATAGCCCTGTTCGAGCGGCTCGCCCTTGGTGACGCTGAGCTTGCCGCCATGCGCCTTGGCGATACGCTCGGCCTCGGCCTCGAGGGCTGCAGGTCCCATGTCGGCCGCCGGGGTGTTGACCAGATCCCGGACCAACGCGACGCTGCGCATTTCGGCGACCATCGGCGCGATTGCGGCGACGTCAGCGGTCAGGAGAACGCGCGCGCCGCCTGCCTCGGTTCGGCTGCGGTAGGTGTCGAACCGATATTGCGCGCTCATCCAGCCGAACAGCGCTTTGCCCGGCTGGTGCGCATCGAGCCGATAGCGGCCTTCGGGGAGTGCTTGTGCAAGCTTCGCAAGGCACCAAGCCGATAGATTGCCCGTATCGGCTACCGCCGTGACGACCGACCATCCCTCCGGGTCATCACCGGGCAGGATCGCATGGGCAAAGGCCTCGGGCTTGTACACGGCGGCGGCAAGATGCGCGCGTTCCCGCGCGCTGCGACCCTTCAGCCACTCATCATAGCTCTTCTTGTCGACGAGATGGATCGTACGGGCGTCCTGCCCCTTGTCGGGCTGGATCAGGTCGGAATAGTCGATCATGGTTGCGTGCTAGGCCTCTGGGGAAACTTTGTCGATTCCCGGCGTTATCCCCGCATGACGACGATCCGACGCCATCCCATCGCGGCGCTCCTCTTATCGAGCGTGCTGCTGGGCTCCGCTTGCTCTCAAAAGACGCAAACCCCCGCCGAGAAGGCCGCTGCCGCTGCGGTTCCAGGCGCACCCGCCGGCGGCGCGGAGGATATTGCGGCGGAAGATGCGGCCGCATCGCACGTCAAGGAATCAAACGAACTCATCGAGTTTGCCTATAGCTATCCACTCGAGGCTGCGCGCATACCAAAGCTCGCGGCGCTTCTCGACGCTGATCGCGCGGCGCAGCGCAGCGCGCTCGTCGAAGCGGCCGTGCGAGACAAGGCCGTCGCCGACAAGGAGGGCTTTCCTTACCACGCCCACAGCCACCTTCAGAGCTGGAAGCGGATCACCGACACGCCGCGCTTCCTGAGCCTGTCGAGCGAGATCGCGACGTACATGGGCGGCGCGCACGGGATGCAAAGCTTTGACTCGCTCCTGTGGGACCGCAACCATGCGAAGCGGCTGAAGCCGCTCGACCTGTTCAAGAGCGGCGAGGCTTTTGACAAGGCCGTGAATGACGACCTGTGCGCTGCGATCGAGCGGGCAAAGTCGGCGCGCGGGATGAGCTGGTCGCGCGAGCTGGACAGCCCGTTCGGCACATGCCCCTCGGCTTCGGCCCAAACTGTCTGGTTGGGATCTTCCCAAGGCAAATATCTCGATCGTCTCACGATCGCGATCGCTCCCTATGAGATCGGCCCCTATGCGGAGGGGAGCTACACGATCAACCTGCCCATGTCCGAGGCGATCGTGAACGCGGTGAGGTCCGAATATGCGCGGGACTTTTTGCCTGCGAGCTGAGGAGAGACGATTTGGCCAAGCAACCAAAAGCAGGAAAGATCGGCGAGACGCCGAAGGAGAAGCAAGGCAAGAAGCGCGCGGCGACGAAACTTGCAAAGGAAGTCGGCACGACGAAATCGATTGCGAGGCCACCACGCGATCGCGAAGCCGACCTCGCGCGGGCGCCAAAATGGCAGCCGCGTTACCCCGCCTCGAGCCGCCTGGAGGGCAAAGTCGCCATCGTTACCGGCGGCGACAGCGGTATCGGCCGTGCGGTTTGCGCCCTCTTCGCGCGTGAGGGGGCGGACATCGCAATCGTCTACCTGGAAAACAGAAGCGACGCTGCTGAAACGGCTGCTATCGTCCGCGACGAAGGACGCCGCGCGATTACCATCAAGGCAGACGTCGGCAAGGTGGCGGCAGCCAAAAGGATCGTCGCCCAGACGCTCGAAAAGCTCGGGCGGCTCGACATACTTGTCAATAATGCCGGGGAGCAACACCCCGCGGAGGACATCCGCGACATTAGCCCTTCCCAACTCGAACGCACTTTTTCGACCAACATATTCGGCATGTTCTATCTGGTGCAGGCCGCGCTTCCCCACCTTGAGAGGGGCGCAGCCATCGTCAATTGCACGAGCGTGACGATGTACCAGGGGTCAAGGGGGCTGCTCGATTATAGCGCGACCAAGGGCGCGATCACCGCCTTCACCAGGTCGCTAAGCGAAAACCTCGTGGACAAGGGTATTCGGGTGAACGCCGTCGCTCCGGGGCCGATCTGGACGCCGCTCAACCCGCGCGGGGGCGCTCCGGCCGACAAGGTGGAGCATTTCGGGGAAAGCACACCCATGAAACGGCCAGGCGAGCCCAATGAGGTGGCTCCCGCCTTCCTCTTCCTGGCGTGCGATGACAGCAGCTATATGTCGGGCCAGGTGCTGCATCCCAACGGCGGCACGATCGTTAATGGCTAGCGGGGACAGGCAGGAGACAAGATATGCCAGCCAAATCGAAAGCCCAGCAGAAAGCGGCCGGCGCCGCGCTGAGCGCCAAGCGCGGCGATACGCCCAAATCGAAACTCAAGGGCGCCTCGCGTGAGATGGCCGACAGCATGACGGAAAAGCAGCTCGAGGATTTCGCGAAGGGCCCGCGCAAGGGCAAGCCTGAACACGCCGACTGATTAATCGAAGCGAAGCAATCCCGGCCGCTTCCGGAAAAGCGTCGCGTCGGCGGCGATGCCTACTCGGCCGCCTCAAGCTCCGCAGGCGCCGTGGCCGCGTTCGAGGCGCCTCCATGGCTGAAGCTCAGGATGCCGTCGTCGATCGCGCCGGTTCGCATGTCGATCCGGTCCTGCACATAATTCTGATTCAGTCGCCAGGGCATTTTATCAGCATTCTTCGGCATGATGTGCAGCGCGCGCTGGATATAGCCTGAGGAGAAATCGAAGATATTCTCCTCGGTGAGGCTCGACGGGTCGGCGAGTACGGGGGTTGCGACCTCGGTCTCGGTATCGCGCATATGGTTGAGGACGCGGCAGACATACTCGGCCACGATATCGGCCCGCAGGGTCCAAGAGGCGTTGAGATAGCCAAATACGACCGCCAAATTCGGCACGTTCGAGAACATGCACGCCTTGTAGTAAAAATGCTGGCTCCAATCGACGGGCTCGCCATCGACACGTACCGGGATTTTGCCTGCGACGGCGAGTTTGAGCCCGGTTGCAGTGATGATGATGTCGGCCTCGAGGTGCTTGCCCGATTTGAGCTGGATGCCGGTCTTGTCAAAGCGCTCGATATGGTCGGTGACCACCGACGCCTTGTCGGCTTTCATCGCCTCGAAGAAATCGGCGTCGGGTACAAGGCACAGACGCTGTTCCCATGGGTTGTAGGGCGGCGTGAATGCCTTCTCATCGTAACGCTCTCCAAGCGCCGCCTTCAGCTTCTTGGTGAGGAAATCGCGCACCCTCTCGGGCTTTTCACGCGCGCGGCGAAAAGCGAGGTCCTGGAGCCGCACATTCTTGAAGCGCGTGACCTTGTAGGCAAGTTCCTCAGGCAGGACCTTTCTCAGGAAGTTCGCGATCCGGTCCTTCGCGGGACGGATGAAATACCAGGTCGGAGTGCGCTGAAGCATCGTCACGTGCGCCGCGCCCTTGCCGTCGCCTTTATCCGTCATCGAAGGGACGATGGTAACCGCCGTCGCGCCCGATCCGATCACGACCACCTTCTTGCCCGAATAGTCGAAATTTTCCGGCCAGAATTGCGGATGGACGATCTCCCCTTCAAAATCCTCGCGACCGGGGAAATGCGCATCATAAGGCTCGTCATAATCATAATAGCCCGAGCCCAGGTAGAGCCAGCGCGCGGTCGTCGTTGACCTTTGCCCGGTCTCATCCTCCATCGTCACCGTCCAGCGAGCGTCCGCGCTGCTCCAGTCTGCACCCACGACCTTGCGGTTGAAGCGAATACGCTCGCGAATGTGACGCTCATCGACGATCCGGTTCAGATATTCGAGAATCGCGGGCCCGTCGGCGATCGACTTTTCATGCTTCCACGGCTCGAAAACAAAACCGAGGGTATGCATGTCACTGTCCGATCGGATGCCGGGATAGCGGAACAGATCCCATGTGCCGCCCAGGTTGGCGCGTCGCTCGACGAGGCCGAAGCTGCGGTCGGGGCAGTTCATCTGGAGATGCACCGCCATGCCGATGCCCGAAATGCCCGCGCCAACGATCAGCACATCCTGATCGACCGGGGCAGCCATTGTGCCTCCTGGGCGTTGCATCGTCGCCGTGCCTGCCATCGTCTCGTCTCCCGTCCATTCCAGCGAATATGGCGCCGGCCCGTTTTCGGGCTCTGCGTTTCCAAGGAAGCAGCTTACGCATAGCGTTGCAATTTGCAATCGAATTGACGTTTACGGAAAGCGGGCATCGGGCCAGCGCGGGCATTGCCGCTGTGACGATATTATCATAGGGGCGTCCCCAACGTCTCATCACCAGCCGCTGCCACGGAAAGGGAGGGCTTTCGAATGCGTCAGATAGCCGTTCTCCCCTACCGTTTCGGCGGCCCCGGAATGGATGGTCCCACCGAAATTCTGCTGATCACTTCGCGCGGCACCGGGCGCTGGGTGATTCCGAAGGGCAATCCGCTCAATGGTCTTCCCCGCCACGCCTCGGCTGCGATTGAAGCCGAGGAAGAGGCCGGTGTCATCGGGGCGGTCTGTCCGACGCCGATCGGGAGCTATCAATATCGCAAGCGTCGCGCCAATGGCGCGTCGGTGATGCTCGACGTCGAGGTCTTTCCGCTTGCGGTGACCCGGGAACTCGACGAGTGGAAAGAACAGAATGAGCGCGAACGGCGCTGGTTCGCTTTCGACGAGGCAGCAAAGGTGGTCGATGAGGCCGACCTGCAGGCGCTGATCAGCTCCTTTGGTGACACGGGCTTTCGCGCCGTTGCCCGCACCAGTGGCGTCGTCGAAAATATAGCCGAGAAAACGGGGGTTAGCCACATGTTCGCCTGGTTTCAGCGTCTGCTTCCCAAGCAGGGCAACTTCTTCGAACTGTTCGAAAGCCATGCGGCAACGCTGGCCGCGGGGGCGGAAGCTCTCGCACGGCTGCTGCAAGGCGGCGAGGGTATGGAGGACCATATCCAGGAAATTGTCGAGCGCGAGCACGACGCCGACGCAATCACGCGCGAGGTACTGCAGACGGTGCGGCGCACCTTCCTCACCCCGTTCGACCGCAGTGCGATCACCGACCTCATCGCCTCGATGGATGATGCGATCGACGAGATGCAGAAAACCGCTGGCGCGGTAGACCTCTATGACGTGCGCGAATTCTACCCCGAGATGCGCGATATCGCCGGGATCATTGTCGATGCCGCGCGTTTGACCGTCGAAGCCCTGCCGCTGCTCCGGAATATTTCGGCCAACGGCGCGCGCCTCCACGAGCTCACCGAACGACTCGTGCGAATGGAAGGCCACGCCGATGAGATCCACGCCGCCGGATTGAAGCGGCTGTTCCGCGAGCATGGCGAAACGAACACGATCCATTTCATGATCGCGCGCGAGCTCTATAGCCACCTCGAGCGTGTCGTGGACCGGTTCGAGGACGTCGCGAACGAAATCGACGGCCTGGTCATCGACCACGCCTAGGCGGGGCGCCCCACCATGCACGAACTGGCATTTCCCCTTCTCGCCGGCCTTATCCTGCTGGCGCTCGCGTTTGATTTCCTAAATGGGCTGCACGACGCGGCGAACAGTATCGCAACGGTCGTCGCGACGCGTTTGTTGCGCCCGGTACAGGCGGTGCTGTTCGCGGCATTCTTCAACTTCGCCGCTTATTTCCTGAGCCTCGCATTCCCGGCGCTGCACAAGGTCGCCGAGACCATCGGGGCGGGATTGATCGACAAGGATCTGGTAACGCCGTCGGTGGTGTTCGGCGCGCTGGTGGGCGCGATGTTCTGGAACATCGTGACCTGGCTCAAGGGCATTCCCTCTTCCTCGAGCCATGCGCTGGTCGGGGGTGTTGTCGGCGCGGGCGTCGCGCACGCGGGGTTCGAGGGCATCCAGTGGACGGGACTGAACAAGACGGTCATCGCGATCTTCCTGTCGCCGCTGCTCGGGATGCTGCTCTCGATGCTGGTCATGCTGGCGAGCAGCTGGGCGCTGCGGGGCGTTACCGCGAAACTTGCCGAACGCAGCTTTCGGACGCTGCACCTCTTCTCCTCGGCCGCCTACTCGCTGAGCCACGGGCTCAACGACGCGCAGAAGACGATGGGGATTATCGCAGTGCTCCTTTATTCGACCGGTTATATGAGCGGCGAGTTCCACGTCCCGCATTGGGTCGCCTTCTGCTGCTATATCGCGATCGCTTTGGGTACGCTGTCGGGCGGGTGGAAAATCATCGAGACCATGGGCGGGCGCATTACCAAGCTGTCGCACCACCAGGGTTTCGCGGCTTCAACGGGTGGTTCGATCATGGTCTTTACCGCGAGCTTGCTTGGCATTCCCGTTTCGACGACGCACACGATCACCGGCAGCATCATCGGTGCGGGCGTGGCGCGCCGCGCGAGCGCGGTGCGTTGGGGCGTTGCCGGCAATGTTGTCGCGGCCTGGTTTATCACCATCCCGGCAAGCGCAGTGGTCGCAGCCCTTTTCTATTCCTTGACCCGCCTCTTCTGACAAATGAGCCCGGTTTAGGGCGCGACCACCCCGAACAGATCATGCTCGTCGGCGTCCTCGATCTCGACATCGACGATGTCGCCGGCCTTCAGCGACGAAGCGACATCGCGTAGGTAGACATGGCCGTCGATTTCCGGCGCATCGGCCTGGCTGCGGCCGGTGGCGCCGATATTGCCCTCCTCGTCGGCCTCACCGACCTCGTCGATGATCACGGGCAGCGTTCGACCAATCTTGGCCTGGAGCTTGGCGGCGCTGATCGCGGCGGTCTTTTCCATGATGCGCTGAAAGCGCTCTTCCTTGACCTCCTCGGGAACCGGGTCGGGCAGGCTGTTCGCCTGGGCTCCCGCGACGGGCTCGAAGCGGAACGCGCCGACGCGGTCGAGCTGTGCTTCCTCCAGCCATTCAAGGAGATAGTGGAAATCTTCCTCCGTCTCGCCAGGAAAGCCGACCACGAAGCTCGAGCGGATCGCGATGTCGGGGGCGATGGCGCGCCAACTTTTCAGTCGTTCCAGCACCTTGGCTTCGTTGGCGGGCCGCTTCATCGCCTTCAGCACCTTCGGGCTCGCGTGCTGAAAGGGGATGTCGAGATAGGGGGTGAGCAGACCCTCGGCCATCAGCGGGATTACAGCGTCGACGTGGGGGTAGGGGTAGACATAGTGAAGACGGACCCAGGGGGCGCGGCCGTCAATGGTTCGAAGCTGGCCAAGATGCCGTGCGAGGTCGGTCATGTGGGCGCGAACTTCGCTTCCATGCCACTGGCGGGTTTCGTGCCTTATATCGACGCCATAGGCTGATGTGTCCTGGCTGATCACCAGTAGTTCCCGCGTGCCTGCTGCCACGAGTTTTTCGGCTTCGCGCAGCACCGCGTCGACGCGGCGCGATACCAGCTTCCCGCGAAGATCGGGGATGATGCAGAAAGCACAGCTGTGATTGCAGCCCTCGCTGATCTTCAAATAGCTATAGTGCCTCGGCGTGAGCTTAAGGCCGCCCTGGGGCACGAGATCGACGAACGGGCCCTGCGTCGGCGGCGCGGCTTCGTGAACTGCATCGACGACCTGCTCATATTGATGCGCCCCGGTCACCGCGAGCACTTTCGGGAAGCGTGCGCGGATCGCCTCGGCCTCATTGCCCATGCAGCCGGTGACGATGACGCGACCGTTCTCCGCCATCGCCTCCTCGATGGCCTCCAGGCTCTCCTCCTTCGCCGAATCGAGGAAGCCGCAGGTGTTGACCAGCACGACGTCGGCGCCCGCATAGTCGGGCGACAAGCCGTAGCCGTCAGCGCGAAGCTTGGTCAAAATGCGTTCGCTGTCGACCAGCGCCTTCGGGCAGCCGAGCGACACCATGCCGACTTTCGGCTGGGCGGGAAGAGTCTTGGTTGTCATGATCGGGCGCGCCTTTAGTCGATTTTGAGGCCCTTGTCACGCGCGGCGCGCGCAGCCATGCAGGAGCGCAAGTTTCGCAGCGAAAGGGTAGGGAATGATGCTGGCGGTGATGGCAGCGATTTCAGCGGCAGTGGCGGTGGCGGCCGGCGCCTTTGGTGCGCACGGCGCGGCGGGCCAGCAGGAGGCCGACTGGCTGCGCACCGGCGGCCTTTACCAGCTGATCCACGCGGTCGCGGTGCTGGCAATCATGGGCAGCGCGCGCGGGCCGGCGACCTTGCTGCTCGCGGGTTCGGCGCTGTTCGCTGTCACCCTCTATGTGATGGCGCTCGGTGGGCCGCGGTGGCTCGGCGCCGTGACCCCGGTGGGGGGAACGCTGCTGATCGCGGGATGGCTGTGGGCCGCTTGGCTGTTCTGGCGGGGATAGCGCGGCGCGACCCGGTCTCCTCAAACGGAGCCTGCACACAATATGGGGCCTGCCGGCGCTCCGTTGCGCCGCGGGAGGGGGGCGTTTACTGATCGGCCTCGCGGGGGGTGCAGCGGACGACTTCGACGACATGGTCGCCTGCCTGTAGGCGCTTCGCTTCCTCTTCCCAGAAGCCGTAGGGCTTGCCGTCGCGGTAGATGCGAAGGCCCCGGCCTTCGGTGACGAGATCCTCGAGGCTGCGGCCCACTTCTTCGTCGCTAACCGGCCGTTCGACGAGCTGGACGCGCCCCGCGATGCCGGCAAGGTCCGCCATATAGTCGGCGACATGTGCCCCCTCGGCCGATCCGGCAAGCAGCAGACCGGTGAAGCTGACAGGGTTGATGACGTTGTTCGCGCCCGCCTGGCGCGCAAGCAATTCATTGTCCTGCGCCCGGATGACGACGCTGATGGGAACGTTGGGTGACAGGTGGCGGACCGTGAGGACGATGAGGATCGAGGTGTCATCGCGGCCTGCCGACACCAGTACGGATCGCGCCTGCGCTATGCGGATATGGATCAGCGTATCGTCGTTCGATGCATCGCCTTCGAGCACGTTACACCCCAGATGCTCGGCGGCGTTGATCCGCCCGCGCGCCTGGTCGATGACAACGATTTTTGCGGGGTCCGTGCCGCGCGCGATGAGTTCCTTGACCGCTTCGCTGCCGCTCACGCCGAAGCCGAGGACGACGATATGGTCGGTGAGCTTTGCCTGGATGCGGGCCATGCGCCATTTTTCCCATGTACGTTTGAGGACAAATTGATAGGCGGTGCCGATGAAAATGAAGAGCACGGCGATGCGGATAGGCGTCACAATAACCGCCTCGATCAGCCGCGATCGGTCCGACACCGGGGTGATGTCGCCGAAGCCCGTCGTGGTCACTGAGATCATCGTGAAATAGACGACGTCGAGGAAGCTGACATGGCCGTCGTAAGCGTCCTGCAGCCCGCCGCGGTCGCTCCAATGGACCAATACGACGATGCCGATCAGCAGAAAGGCGACGCCGAGCCGGGTCGTGAGGTCGGCCCACACCGGCCAGCGCGTCGCGCGGCGGAGTACGTCGAATTGCCGCTGAACGCTTTTGCTCAATCGCCTTGCCATCGCGGACCATGGTGGGGGCAGTCGCTTCGCCGGGTCAACTGCTTTCGAATATTGGAAGCAATGGTCCGTGGTTCGCCGCGATTGGCAAGTGGCGACGCGCCCATCGTCGGCGGTCCTTCTCGCCTTATCAACTCCTTGCGAACGCTGCCCTATCCCTTCGTCCCCTCTCGGCCTGCCCAACTGCTCGGCGCAGGCGCTGTCCGGGAGCTGCGCGGGGAGGGGGCCTGCGGCTGAAGAGGGACTTCGTGCCGCGCGGGGACGATGCGGTCGGGTCGGCCCCTATTCCTCATAGGCGCCGCGAAGCGCGGCGAGCGAGGCGTCGTGGGTGAGGTCGAGCTGGAGCGGAGTGACCGAGATATAGCCGTCGTCGATCGCTTCGAGGTCGCTATCGTGACCCAGCGAATGCTCGATGCCGTGGAGGCCGAACCAATAATATGTATAGCCGCGCGGGTCGGTGCCTTCGACGATCGAGCCGCGTCCATAATCATGAAAGCCCTGCCGCGTGACGCGGATGCCGCGCACCGCGTCGGCGGGGAGGGCGGGGAAGTTGATGTTAATGAGCGTGCGCGGCGTCATCGGAGTCTTGAGCAACGGCGCCAGCACCTTGGCGCCCCACGCCTCCGCTGCGCCGAAGGGCACGGTGTCGCCCATGCCCTCGCGCGCATAGACCTGGCTCAAGGCGATCGCGGGAATGCCGGCAAGCGCGCCCTCGATCGCTGCCGAGACGGTACCCGAGTAAGTGACGTCGTCGCCGAGGTTTGCGCCGCGGTTGACGCCCGAAAGGATAAGGTCTGGGCGTTCGGGCATCAGCTTGCCGATCGCGATCATCACCGAATCGGTAGGGGTGCCGGTGCACGACCAGCGCCGCTCGCCGTGCTGGCGGACGCGCACGGGCTGCGAGAGCGTGAGCGAGTGGCCAGCCCCCGACTGCTCCTCGGCGGGGGCGCAGACCCAGATATCGTCGCTGAGCTGGCGCGCGATGGCTTCGAGCACCGCGAAGCCGGGCGCGTGGTAACCATCATCGTTGGTGAGGAGGATGCGCACGATTGTCTCTTTCTATTCGCTATTGGGCCGTTCAGCGTCGCTTGCCGATTCCTCGCCGGCGGAAGGAGGATCGGGACGTCGGCTCACGGCGTCAGCCGCGTGATCCCGCCCATATAGGGGAGCAACGCCCGCGGAATGTCGACGCTGCCATCGGCCTGCTGGTAGTTTTCGAGGATCGCGACGAGGGTCCGGCCTACGGCGAGGCCCGAGCCATTGAGAGTGTGAACGAACTCGGTCCCCTTGGCGCCTTCTCGGCGGAACCGGGCGTTCATGCGCCGCGCCTGGAAATCGCCGCAGTTCGAGCAACTCGAAATCTCGCGATAGCTGTTCTGCCCCGGCAGCCAAACCTCAAGATCATAGGTCTTGCGCGCGGCAAAGCCCATGTCGCCTGCACAGAGGAGCATTTTGCGATAGGGAAGTTCGAGCGCCTCGAGGATCGCCTCGGCTGCACGGGTTTTGCGCTCAAGTTCGGCGTCGCTGTCCTCGGGGCGGACGACAGAGACCAGCTCGACCTTCCAGAATTGATGCTGGCGGATATAGCCGCGCGTATCGCGCCCCGCGGCCCCGGCCTCCGAACGGAAGCAGGGCGTAAGTCCGGTCATGCGGATCGGCAGGTCGGCCTCCGCCAATATATCCTCGCGCACCGCGTTCGTGAGGCTCATCTCGGAGGTCGAGATCAGCCACATTCCGTCGGTGGTCTGAAACAGATCCTCGCGAAATTTGGGAAGCTGCGCTGTCCCGAACGCTGCCTCGTCGCGGACGAGCAGAGGGGTTGCGCATTCGCTATAGCCTGCCTGCGTCGTTTGCTTGTCGAGCATGAACTGGCCGAGCGCGCGTTCGAGCCGTGCCATGGGCCCCTTGAGGAACGCGAAGCGCGCGCCCGACATTTTGGCCGCGGTTTCGAAATCCAGCCCGAGCGCCGGCGCGAAATCGGCGTGTTCCTTGGGCTCAAAGTCAAATTTGCGCGGGGTGCCCCAGCGCGAAATCTCGATGTTGCAGTCCTCGTCCTCTCCTTCGGGCACGTCGGCGGCGGGGAGGTTGGGTAGTGCGGCGAGGCTGTTCTGCAGCGCTGCGAGCTGTTCGCGTTCCTGAGCTTCCTGTTCGGGCAGGCGCTGCTTCAGGGCTGCGACCTCGGCCTTCAGTGCTTCCGCGGTATCCCTGTCACCCTTCGCCATCGCTTGGCCGATGGCCTTTGACGCCTCGTTGCGGCGCGCGAGGGCGGCCTGCATGTCGGTCTGGAGCGCGCGGAGTGAGGCATCGGCCGCGAGGATTTCGGTAGACAGGGGGGCAAGCCCGCGGCGGGCGAGGCCGGCGTCGAACGCTTCGGGGTTTTCCCGGATCAGGCGGATATCGTGCATGGCCGCGCTATGGCGGGGCTGCGCCGGCGGTGCAAGGGCGACGTTGCGGGATTGCCTTCCAGGGAGAAGGATCAGGCGACGGACCCAAAATAAGAGGGCCGCTCCGAAGAGCGACCCTCGATTGACGGCCCCATGCCCCCCACCGGGCCGTCAGGAAATACTATGCGGCTTCGCTTTCCGCGCCCTTGCGGTTCGCGGCGCGGCGCCGCGCGACGAGTGCCGCGGCGGCGGCGCCGAAGAGCAGCATCATCGGCGGCGCGGGCACCGGCGTCGGGTCGCCCGAAGAGCCCCCGCTACTCCCGCCGGAGCTCGACGATGACGAGGAAGAGCTGCTCGACGACGACGAGGAGGAGGATGAGGATGAGGACGAAGAGCTGCTGCTTGCGCCGAAGCTGCTGCTGCCACCGGTCGCGCCCGACGAGGTCGAGCTCGAGGACGAGGATGAAGAGGAGGACGACGAGGAGCTCGAAGAAGAGCTGCTGCTCGACCCGCCCGATGAAGAGGAGGAGCCGCCGTGCGACGAACTACCGCCGTGCGAGGATGAGCCACCGTGCGACGAACTTCCACCATGCGACGAGGAACCGCCGTGCGAAGAGCTGCCACCCCAGCTCGAGCTGCCATGGCCGTGAGAACTGCTACCGCCTGACGAGGAGGAACTCGACGAGGAGGAGGAAGAGGAGGACGAGCTCGACGACGAACTGCTGCTGGACGAGGATGATGATGAGGTCGAAACGCCGCCGGTCGAGGTGCTCACCCCGCCCGTTGATGTCGACACGCCGCCCGTCGAGGTCGACACGCCCCCCGTCGAGGTGCTGACTCCGCCCGTCGAGGTCGAAACGCCGCCGGTCGAGGTGCTGACCCCGCCCGTCGAGGTCGAAACGCCGCCCGTCGAGGTGCTGACCCCGCCCGTTGAGGTCGAGGTGCTCACCCCGCCGGTCGAGGTCGACACGCCGCCCGAAGTGCTGCTGGTCGAGGTGCTCACGCCGCCGGTGGTCGTCGAGGTGACGACGACGCTGCCACTGCTGCCCCCGCTGCTGCCGCTGAAGAAGCCTCCGAAGAAGCCGCCGCCGAAGCCGCCCCCGAAGCCGCCCCCGATCACTGTCACCCCGGCGCCGCCGCCGCCTTCAAATCCACCGCTGGGCGGGAAGGGGGCATAGGGTATGGGGGGCAGCGGGATCGTCTGAGTGACGACCTGTGTTTGGGGGGTTGCGGTCCGGATCACACGCTTGGTGGTGACAACCCGGCGTACGCGCTTGACCTTGCGGTTTGCGGCGTGGCGCTTGCGCACGACCTTCTTGGTGCAGGGCTTGCAGGAGGGGGCCTTCGCGTGAGCAGCGGCCGGCACATCTGCGACCTGCATCGCGCCGCTGCCGATGATCGCGCCGCCGCAGGTGCAGGCGCAAAGCTTGGCGAGAGCCATTCGGACAGACATAGGTTTCTCTCTCTTTCCCGTTGCTAGGCGGCGCGACACCCCATCGCGGCCCCCGCTTGCCCTTCGGCTACCGGCAAAAGGCCAAAGCTTTGTGAACGCGACAATTGTGTTAACCGCGTTTGGTTGTCCGAGAGCGGGAATTGACGGGCGGAATCAAGGTGAATGACCCTTTCTGTCTCGAAACGGAACGGAAAGGGCCGGAATTTGTGCCATTGGTTAACAACGGCGGCCCGCGCGAGGCGGAAAATCGGGACCTGGAGCGAGCGTGCGGACCATGGTGAGAAGCAGCGCGCGGTTCAGCCTTGCTTCAGCCCTATCGTCTATCAATCGCTTAGGCGCTTGTATCGCAACCGGTGGCTGGCTATAGGCGCGGCGCAATCCCTTGGACCGTCACAACGGCGGCCAGGCGAGAGGAAAGGACGCGAAAAGCCCGCTATGCCAACCCAGATTGCCGATGTTGGTGCCGACGCGCTTCGCCAAGCCAAATCCAATCTCGATTCGGACTATATTCCCAGTGAAGACGAGCCGTTCATGAACGAGCGGCAGCAGGAATATTTTCGCGGCCTGCTTCTTGCCTGGAAGAAGTCGATCCTGTCGGAAGCCGAATCGACGCTCGCGCATCTTCAGGACGGTCCCTTGCGTGAACCCGACCTTGCCGATCGCGCATCAAGCGAGACCGACTGGGCGATCGAGCTTCGCACGCGCGACCGCCAACGCAAGCTGATCGCCAAGATCGACGCAGCGATTCGCCGCATCGACGAGGGCGAATATGGCTATTGCGCCGTGACGGGCGAGCCGATCTCGCTTGCGCGGCTGCAGGCGAGGCCGATCGCGACGATGACGCTCGAGGCCCAGGAGCGGCACGAGCGCAACGAGCGGATCTCGCGCGAAGACTGACGCCCGCTGCTGCGTCCATTTACGTTTCTGCAAGGGCTGGCCTTTAGGATTGCCCTCCTGAAACATTGGGTGCGGGAATGGGGCGCATGGAATCGCGGATACCGGAAACAGTCGACGAACAGGTGGCGGCGCTGTCGCGCAGCGCCGATCGCGATAGCCTGTTTCTGCAGGCGAACCTCGTCCTTCCCGGGGTCGAAGGCCCCGTGACGGTGCGCGTGCGCAATCTCTCGGTCGGCGGCATGCTCGCCGAAGGCCATGCCAAGGTGACGCAGGGCGGCACGGTCGAGGTCGAGCTTCGGAATGTCGGCGTGGTGCCAGGACGCGTCGTATGGGTCGGCGAGGGCAAGTTCGGCATCGCCTTCGACCGCCCGGTCAATCCGCAGGCGGTGCGCCGTCAGGTGGTTACGAAATCGGATGTTCCGCCGCACCTGCGGCGAGCTGGGCTCAATGGGAGCCCCATCTACCGCCGGCGCTGACGCGTTCCACGAAAGGACGTGCCAGCGAAGGCGGCAGGGACGTGCGGCCGGTCAGTTGGCCGCGAGCATCTCTTCCTTGATTTTGAGCTTCTGCTTTTTCATCTGTGCGAGCAGGGCTCCATCGGGGGCGGGTCGCCGTTCCTCATTCGCAATTCTCGCATCGAGGTCCGCGTGACGGGACTTCAGGGCGGAAAGGTGCGAAATGCTCATGGGCCATTCTCCTTTTCGACTCGATTGGCACGCATGAGTAAATCATGAATCACCGCGAATGTCGTGGCGATTCGCTCATCCGGTCCCCGTTGCGGACGGGCCGTGTTCGTGGCAGGAAGCGGGCGTGAACCCCGAAGACATTGCCCAGCGCCTTGAACTGCTCCGCGTCGAGCATCGCGACCTTGACGCGGCGATCATCGCGCTCAGCGAGGGGCCAGTTCCAGACCAGCTTCAGCTTGCTCGGCTCAAGAAAAAGAAGCTGCGCTTGCGTGACGAGATCGCATGGTGTGAGGACCAGATCATCCCCGACATCATCGCCTGAACGGGCGGGTTTCTTCAAAACGGGACGCGCGGCCTGTCAAAAAAATGGTTAGCGGCGTTGCGGCCCGGCGCACGCCCGTGCCATCGTGCCCGATATGACCAGAGGGGGCCATGAACACCTGTCGTCCACGCCGCCGGTGCAGCGCGCGCAGGTGGAAAATCTCTATGTCGAGGCAATGCTGCTTGCCGACGAGGCGCATTCCGCCTTCGCCGCGGCGCGCGATCTCGGCTCGGGGCAGCGCGACAGCCTCCTCCAGCTCAGTCTTGCATGCGAATCGCTCAAGACCACGACGCGGCTGATGCACATCATTGCCTGGCTGCTTCACCGCCGCGCAATGATCGCGGGCGATGCGGGCGCCGGCCCCGAGGACAGCGCCGCGCGCATCGGCGAGCCAATTCCCGCCGACTGGGGGGTCTGCGACGCGTTCGATCCGAACATCGGACGGATCATCGCAGCCAGCGAGCGGTTGTTCGAACGTATCGCGGGACTCGAGGCGGGTTGGAACGCCCCTGAGCCCGCGCAGCCCGTCCAGGCGATGCTCGAGCAGCTCGCGGCCCGCCTCTAGGGGCGTTCCGAGGCATTTGTGTCCCCATGCTCAGCGAGGGGAGATAGGAGCCCCGACGCTCGCCTCTGGCGGGCCGGTGTCTTTGCCCTTGCCCGAAGCGCGTCGCCCGCATTTCGCCGCGGTCCTCCGCGCTTCCGTGCCGCAGCGAGGATCGTCCTCCCCGCTGGCGCTCTGGCGTCCCCATCCCTATGTGTGCCGGCGATGACCAATCGGGATCGGCAAATCATCGTAATTGCGCGGCTGAAGCCAAAGCCGCTGCTGGCAGGGCAGCTCCTGAGCGCGCTCGTCTTCTTTGCCGTCGCGGCAGGGGAGGCGGTGCCCGTGTCGGCCGACGGCGTGGAGGCGATGCTCCGCGCGGCCCTGTTTGGCAACGCAGCGGCTGGCGCGGCGATGCTTTTTGCCCTGTTCGCCTTCTGGATCTGCCTGCGCTTATGGCGCCACCGGGAGGCTTGGATCTTTCACGATGGGGTACGGCTCTATCGCGGCGGCATCCTCTCGTGGCCGCTGCAGGCGGTTCGTGACGTGGTGGTCGAACGCAGCGGCTTCGGTTTTTCGTCGCTACGCCTGGTCGTCGATGACGATAGCGAGACGACGCGCGAACTGGTGATGCTTCCGCTGCTCGATGGTTCACCCGAGGCCGTGCGCGGAGGTGTGTTGTTCGCTGCTGCGGGCGTGGGGGCGGTGCCAGGCGGGGTGATTGTGCATTAGCGTCTGAATGGGCGTTCGGCGGGTGCCACCGGGCGGGGGCTTTGACGTGCCGAGATTGCGGACTATTTCAAACCGAGAACCCACCCTTGTTCCGCCGGTTCGACCCCGCTGCGAGCACTTTCCTGCCTATGGCCGTGAGCGCCCATTTTGCCCCTTGTTGCGTAACCAGGCCGAGCGCGATGAGCTCGTCACGGATCGGGTCGGAGGGGAGCTGCGGCCGGCGGTTTGAGAGGCCCTCGAGACAGGCGCGCTGGGGCTGGCTGAGGATCAGCAGTTTTGCTTTGGGCTTCTTTTCGGTCATGCGCGGGCTCTGGCTCCTTCAGACGCGGACGCCCGCGGCTTTCCGGGTCATTCCGCTACGCTCGGCCAGCAGGCTCGCATATGTCGCTGCCCCTCCCGCCTGCGGGAGGGGCGGGCGCTTATTCGGCCGCGATGCCGGCCTGTTTGAACATGTCCTCGCCGTCACTTTCGGCCTCGGGACCAGGGGCACCGTCATCGTTGGCCTTCGCTTTCTTGCGATTGTCGAAGCTCTGCCACACCGTGTTCCAGTCGCCGCGCGTCGCGGCCTTTGAATATTCGGTGGCACGGGTTTCGAAGAAGTTCGCATGCTCGACGCCGTTGAGGAGCGGCGCAAGCCAGGGCAGCGGGTGTTCGTCGATCATGTAGATCGGCTGGAACCCGAGCTGGCCGAGGCGCCAGTCGGCAATGTAGCGAATGTAGCGCTTGATCTCCTTGGGCGTCATGCCGGGGACCGGGCCCTGTTCGAAGGCAAGGTCGATGAAGGCGTCCTCGAGCCGCACCGTCTTCTGGCAGCAGTCGATGATGTCCTCGCGCACGCTCTTGGTCAGGCAGTCGCGCTCCTTGACGAAAGCGTGGAACAACCGCGTGATGCCTTCGCAGTGCAGACTTTCGTCGCGCACCGACCAGCTGACGATCTGGCCCATGCCCTTCATCTT
This sequence comes from Sphingomonadales bacterium, assembly GCA_044508875.1. Taxonomy (GTDB): domain Bacteria; phylum Pseudomonadota; class Alphaproteobacteria; order Sphingomonadales; family Sphingomonadaceae; genus Sphingopyxis; species Sphingopyxis flava_A. The sequence continues at coordinate 40,857 of JBIQHE010000019.1, forward strand.
GTTGAAGCGAGGGAAGTTCATCAGCATCGCAAAGCTGGCGAAGAGCTGCAGCCCTTCGGTAAAGCCGCCGAACATCGCGAGGGTGCGCGCAATATCCTCGTCGCTGTCGACGCCGAAGCTGCCCATATAGTCGTGCTTGGCGCGCATCTCATCATATTCGAGGAACATGCCATACTCGCTCTCGGGCATGCCGATCGTGTCGAGAAGATGGCTGTACGCGGCAATATGGACCGTTTCCATGTTGCTGAACGCGGTCAGCATCATCTTGATCTCGGTGGGCTTGAAAACGCGGCCATATTTGTCGTGGTAGCAATCCTGCACCTCGACGTCGGCCTGGGTGAAGAAGCGGAAGATTTGGGTAAGGAGGTTGCGCTCGTGATCGCTGATCTTCTGCGCCCAGTCGCGGCAATCCTCTCCCAGTGGCACCTCTTCGGGCATCCAGTGGATCTGCTGCTGGCGCTTCCAGAAATCATAGGCCCAGGGATATTCGAAGGGCTTGTAGGTCTTGCGGGCTTCCAACAAAGGCATCGGTCTATCCTTGCGTCAAATCTCAATCGTCATGCCGGCAAAGGCTGGCATCGCTCACTTCACTGCTCGCCCGCGATGGCAGCTCTCGCTGGGTGACGGGCGGAGCGGGCCTCACTGGCAAGCCAGGCACTCGTCATAGTCGGTCGTCCCCGCCGACAGCTCAAACTTCGCCGCCTCGGGCGTATTGTCGGCCTCGACCCCGCCGGCGAAGCCGGCGCGTTGCACCGATTTCGAGCGGAGATAGTAGAGCGATTTGATGCCGAGTTCCCACGCGCGGTAGTGGAGCATCAAGAGGTCCCATTTTTCGACGTCTGCGGGGATGAAGAGGTTCAGCGATGCCGCCTGGTCAATAAAGGGCGTGCGGTCGGCGGCAAGCTCGAGCAGCCAGCGCTGGTCGATCTCGAAGCTCGTCTTGAACACATCCTTCTCGTCCTGCGTCAGGAAGTCGAGGTGCTGGACGCTGCCGCCCTTCTCCAGAATCGAGTTCCACACCGCATCGCTATTCTTCGCCTTGTCGACGAGCAGGCTTTCGAGGTGCGGATTCTTGACCACGAAGCTGCCCGAAAGCGTCTTGTGGGTGTAGATGTTCGCCGGGATCGGTTCGATGCACGCGCTCGTACCGCCGCAGATGATGCTGATCGATGCGGTCGGCGCAATCGCCATCTTGCACGAAAAACGCTCCATCACGCCCTGATCGGCGGCATCAGGGCAGGGGCCGCGTTCCTTCGCGAGCAACATCGACGCCTGGTCAACCTGACTGCGGATATGCTTGAAGATGCGAAGGTTCGACGATTTCGCCATCGCGCCTTCGAACGGAAGGCCGCGGGCCTGGAGGAAGCTGTGGAAGCCCATGACGCCGAGGCCCACCGAGCGTTCACGGCTCGCGCTGTACTTGGCGCGCGCCATTTCGGGCGGAGCGCGGTCGATATAGTCCTGCAGGACATTGTCGAGCATGCGCATGACGTCTTCGATAAAGCGCTTGTCGCCGTTCCACTCGTCCCAGGTTTCGAGGTTGAGGCTCGAGAGACAGCAGACCGCGGTGCGATCATTGCCGAGATGGTCGCGGCCCGTTGGCAGCGTGATCTCACTGCACAGGTTTGAGGTTGAAACCTTGAGGCCGAGGTCGCGATGATGCTTGGGCATCATCCGATTCACCTGGTCGATGAAGATGATATAGGGCTCGCCGGTCGCGAGGCGGGTTTCGACGAGCTTCTGGAAGAGCGAGCGTGCGTCGACGGTGCCGCGGACGCTCTGATCCTTGGGGCTCCGGAGGTTGAACTCGGTGCCGTCGCGGACCGCCTCCATGAACTCGTCGGTGATCAGCACGCCGTGATGGAGATTGAGCGCTTTGCGGTTGAAGTCGCCTGAGGGTTTGCGCACCTCGAGAAATTCCTCGATCTCGGGGTGAGAGATGTCGAGGTAGCAGGCGGCCGAGCCGCGGCGAAGACTGCCCTGGCTGATCGCGAGGGTGAGGCTGTCCATCACGCGGACGAAGGGGATGATGCCGCTCGTCTTTCCGTTGAGGCCCACCGGCTCGCCGATGCCGCGGACATTGCCCCAATAAGTGCCGATGCCGCCGCCCCGCGAGGCGAGCCAGACATTCTCGTTCCAGGTGCCCACGATGCCCTCGAGGCTATCGTCGACGCTGTTGAGGTAGCAGCTGATCGGCAGGCCGCGACCCGTGCCGCCGTTCGAGAGCACCGGGGTTGCGGGCATGAACCACAGTTTCGAGATATAGTCATAGAGGCGCTGGGCATGATCCTGGTCGTCGGCATAGGCCGAGGCGACACGCGCGAAGAGATCCTGATAGGATTCTCCGGGCAAAAGATAGCGGTCCTGCAGCGTTTCTTTGCCGAAATCGGTGAGCAGCGCATCGCGGCTCGCGTCGGTGACAACGTTGAAGCGGCGGGCGTGGACCTTGGGCTCGTCGCCGTCGTTCAGTTTCGCGGGCGCCGGTGGCTCGCTCTTCGCGCCGCCGGCCGATTCGGTCGCTGCGGACGCGTCGTTCTTTGCCAATTCCATCGTCGCCACGTCGTTCGTCTCCACCCGATCCGTTTCCCGAAAATCCATCGATCTCGCCCCGTTCTGCGCGCGCCGCAGCGCGCTTTGTTCCTGTCTTGTTCGACTCGGGGACGATGCCCCAGCCTAGCATTTTATCTCGCGTCCGGGGGACATATTTTAGGGCGCAAAAAGCTTCTTCCCGGGCACATATCGGAAGGGCGCCGGAAATCCGCCATTTTCGGCCAAATACTAATTATTGGGTGCCCCCGTCGGCCGACCCACCATCTATAGTGCCACGTCGGCCCGACTATGCAAGACGGTAAATGATGGATGAATGACTCGACTCGTCGATATTTTGATTCGGTTCATCGCTCGGATTGAACGTCTCGCGCCTCGCATCTGAGGCTTTCCGCGGGGTTGCGGGCCTCGATGCGCGAGGGCGAGGCGGAGGCAAAAAAAATCTTCGAGCCGGGGGCCCCGACCACGGCAATTTTTCTGCAAGCGACGCTTTGGGTTTGGGACTCTAGACGCGGTCTATGTCCTCCGCCCTTGGGGCGGTATGCCGGGGCGAGTTACGCGGGCTCGGGAATGAAAAAGGGCCCCAGCAACGCTGGAGCCCCTTTTTAAAATCCCTTCAGGGATCAGGCCGGGAGACCACCACCACCGGTGCCGCCGCCGCCAACCCATTTCCAAATCCATGCCATGTTTAAGACTCCTGATGCCCACTGCCAACCAGGACAGTTAACGCGGCATATACCTTAAAAAATATGGTAAAGCGAGTCTTAACCTTAACAGATACTACCAGAATGGCAGTCAGGCAGAGCGGCTGTGCGGGGAAGCGAGAAGGTTTGCTGCCAGTTCGGAAAATAGCTGCGGCTTTCCAAGGTGATAGCCTTGTCCGACGTCGCAGCCAAGCTGTTCGAGAAGGGCCATTGTCGGGGCGTCCTCAATGCCTTCGGCTACCGCCACCGCCCCGAGGCGGTGGGCGAGGTCGATCGTGGATTTTACGACTTCGAAGTTTCGCTGCGAATCGCGCATGGTCATCACGAAGCGCTTGTCGATCTTGATCTCGTCGGCCTCGATCTGCGTCAGATATTCAAGGTTCGACTGGCCCGTGCCATAATCGTCAATCGACAGGCGGATCCCGGTGCGGCGCAATTGGGCGAGCGTCTGGCGCGCCTGGCGGCTGTTCTCGATCTGCGCGGTCTCGGTGATTTCGATCGTGAGCGCTTCGGGCGGCAGATGGTGCGCCGTCAGCATCACACGAATTGTCCCTACGAGGTCGCTATGATCGAGGAGCGTTGCCGACAGGTTGACCGACATATTGACCGGCAGCCCGCGGCTGCGCAGGTGAGCGGACGAACGGATCGCCTGATCCATCACGAAAAGGGTGAGGCGATAAATGTCTTGGCTCTTTTCGGCCTGAACGATGAATTCGTCAGGCGGGATGGGCCCGCGCGTCGGGTGCGTCCAGCGCGCGAGCGCTTCGACCCCCACGAGCTTGCGGGTCGAGATCTCAAATTGCGGCTGGAATGCGACCCAGATGTCGCCCCCGGCGAGCGCGTCTTCAAGCTGCGAGTGGAAGGAGAGTTGCCAGCCCGCGTCCTCTTTCTGGCGCGGTGTATATTTGGTCCACAGCGCGCGCGTACGGATCGACTTTTCCGCGGCGACGAGCGCGGCGGCAAGGCGCTGCGCGTTCGAGCCTTCGAACTCGTCGTTCACGCCGAATGCGATAGCGACGTCGATCCTGAGTTCCCCGATGGTCAGCGGCGCGTTGAACAGCGCGGCGAGCCCGGCGAGATGACCCTCGATCTGGCTGTGCTGATAATAGGGGACAAGCCAGGCGAAGGTGCCGTCGAGATCGTGATGAAGCTGTGTACCGTGACAAGCGAGCGTGAGGCGGCGCGCGACCTGGTCGACGAGCTGCTGGCTGCCCTCGCCAGGGAGAAAGGCAGCGAGGTCCTCGAAATTGACTAGCTTGGCGGCAATGACGGTCGCACTGCCGAAAGGCGCCTGCCTGCGCAACGCCTCGAAATTGGGAAGGCCCGACACCGGATTCTCGCGCTGCGCCGAAAAACGGCGACGCCTGCGCGAGACATTGGCACTGACCGCTGCGATCATACAGAGGCCAGCTCCGATCGAGGAGGTGATTAGCGCCCCGGCAAGTAGAACCTTGCTAGCTACCAGCACCGCGGCAGTGCCGGCTGCTATCCATCCGAACCATCTTTCGAGCGGCGTCAGGAGGGCAGCCATCATAGAGGCGAGAGCGACGAGCATCGCGGGCAGCCAGTGAATGTCGACCGGGCTGCCCCGCTTCAGCGTCTCGGCGGCGATCAGGTGAATATAGGCGCCCGGTACCAAGTCATGGCCGGGCAGATAGTGCTGGTCGGGAAGCGTTGAGGCCGTGGCCCCAAAGATAACATCCTTGCCCGCGAGCTCCTTTGCGCCAATCTTGCCCGTCATCACGTCGAGTGCGCTATACTCGGTGATTGTCGACAGATCATACGAAAAATCGAGCCGGAACTCGGTCGGCTTACTCGCACGTTTGTTCGCCAGCGCAGCTGAAATGCTCGGCAACAAGCGTCCATCGGCCTCATACATCAGTGGGACGTTCCAGACCTGCCAGAATTCATAGTCCCATGCGATGCTTGCGAGCTGAGCGCGTGGGCCGGCGACGTCAGGATCGGGAAAGATCGAGAGTACGCGATCCGTTCCCGGCACCGACTTAGTCGACACGGCCAGGATAATGCGATCGTCCATGTCGCGGATCGCAGAGGCCAGGCGCGGCGTGTCGCTGTCGCGCTGCTGTTCCTGATAATAAAAGTCGACGACCAGACGTTTGGCGCCGGCTTGGTTGATTGCCCGAATAACCTTTGCGTGCTCAGCGCGCGAAAAGCGTCCTCCTGGCACGCTGCCAAGCGTACGATCATCGAGTCCGACCATCACGATATCGCCGGTGACCGGCCGCGATCCCGTTCGCCCGACGGCCAAATCCACGATCATATCAAGAGGCTCGGCAAGGCTCGACAGCCCAACGACGATGCACAAGAGGACAGACAGCGCAAAGGAGCGCCAGCTGATGATCATCTTGTTCGCGATAAACGACACGCGCGCTTCTCCGGCCATTGCTGGTCGGACCTAGCGGGCGATGGTTATCATCGCGTTAATAATGATCGCCCGGGGCCCCTCCCTACGACCCTCCGAGCCCCAAAAATCAGCCGATTTCGGGCAGCGGCGGGAGCGCCGCGTCACCAGCCAGGGCCGCCGGGGCAAGTCCTGCCGCGGCGGGGACGATCTGCTCGAGATAAAAGCGCGTGGAAGCGATCTTGGCTTCGAGAAAATCCGTGTCTCCGCCTTCGCCGAGCGCCGCCTTGGCAGCACGGTGCTGAAGCGCCATCAGCCAGCCGCAGGTCGCCGTGGCGAGCATGGTGAGATAAGGGTAGCTTCCCGCGAGCCGGTCGGCGGCACCGGCGCTCACCATCCAGTCGGTAACCGCGCGGCACGCATCGACAAGTTGCTGTAGTTCCGGAAAATCTCCCGCGCCCTGCGCGATATCATCGATGAGGCCGCGGACGAGATCACCTCCCGCCATTCCCAGCTTACGGCCAACCAGATCAGCCGCCTGGATGCCGTTGGTGCCCTCGTAGATGGGGGCGATACGCGCGTCGCGATAATGCTGGGCGGCGCCGGTTTCCTCAATGAAGCCCATGCCGCCATGCACCTGGACGCCAAGGCTTGCGACCTCGCAGCCGATGTCGGTCGCATGCGCCTTGACGAGAGGGATCAGCACTTCGGCCCGCATCGCTGCGGCTTCGTCGCCGAGTTTACCGAAATCGATCTGCGCTGCGGCATAATAAACGAGCGCGCGCGCGGCCTCGGTCTGGGCGCGCATCCGCCACAGCATCCGGCGAACGTCGGGGTGACGGTCGATCGTCACCGGGGTGCGATCGGGTGAACCAGCGAGGGCCGACTGCACCCGCTCGGCGGCATAGCGCTGCGCCTGCTGCGTCGCCCGTTCGGCGATCTGGACCCCCTGACAGCCGACCATCAGGCGGGCGTTGTTCATCATCACGAACATTGCACGCATGCCGCCCATTTCCTCGCCGACGATCTCGCCAAGGCAATCCTCGCCCTCACCATAGACCATCACCGCGGTCGGCGATCCGTGAATGCCGAGCTTATGCTCGATCGAAGCACAATGGACGCCGTTTGAAATCGTCGGATTGCCGTCGACATCAAGGCGGTATTTGGGAACGAGGAAGAGCGAGATTCCGCGCGTTCCTTCAGGTGCCCCGGGGGTGCGTGCGAGGACGAGATGGACAATATTATCGGTGAGGTCGTGCTCGCCGAACGTGATGAAGATCTTTTGACCCCTTATCTTGTAGAGCCCGGCGTTCGGGCCTTCGGTGACTTTTTCGGCAGTCGAGCGCAGCGCGCCGACGTCGCTGCCCGCGCTCGGCTCGGTGAGGTTCATAGTGCCATTCCACTCGCCCGAGATCAGCTTTGGAAGCCAGGTCGTCCGCTGCGCTTCGGTGCCATAGGCCATCAGTGCGTGGATCGCCCCAGGGGTCAGGATATTGCAGAGCGTAAAGCCCATGTCGGCGCTGCCGAGCGCCTCGATCACCACGGTCGCCAGTGTGAAGGGCAGGTCCTGTCCGCCATATTCACCGGGGCCGTCGATGCTCCCCCAGCCCGCTTCGACGAACTGCTTATAGGCCTCTTTGAAGCCCGGGGGCATCGTGACTTTGCCGTCCTGCCACTTGGGATTGTGGGTGTCGCCGACGCGGTTGAGGGGGGCATAGACCTCGGCTGCAAAGTCGCCGATCCCGGTGACGATCGCCTCGACCATGTCAGGAGTTGCCGCGGCAAATCGCTCGTGCGCCGCCATCGCGTCCACACGCGCTATGTGATTAAGGACGAAAAGCTGTTCGGTGGTCGGCGCCGTGTAGGTCATGAGCATTTCCGCTTTTGGGGGTGATTCCGTTGCGCCCGGCGCTATAGCGCGGCATGGCCGAGCGTCCAATCGAGAGTATTGCAACCCAGATAGTCCCCTTCGGGCCTGACGCCATCGCGCGCGCCGCGCAGCTGGTCGCCAAGGGGCAGCCGGTCGCCGTGCCTACCGAGACCGTCTACGGTCTTGCCGCAGACGCTCGCAATGCCGAGGCTGTCGCGTGCATTTATGCGGCCAAGGGCCGACCCGATTTCAACCCGTTGATCGTCCACGCGCCTGATATCGCTGCCGCGACCCGGCTGGGCGTGTTTGGTCCGGCCGAGCTTGCGCTCGCCGACGCATTCTGGCCGGGTCCCCTGACGCTCGTGGTGCCGCGATCGGATGATTGTCCTGTGGCGCGAATCGCGACCGCGGGGCTCGATACGATCGCGCTCCGGGTGCCCGGGCACCGGGCGATGCAGGCGCTGCTCGCCGCCACCGGTGCGCCGCTCGCGGCGCCGAGTGCCAATGCGAGCGGACAGGTGAGCCCGACGAAAGCTGAGCATGTGTTGGCGAGCCTTGGGGACCGGATCGCCCTTGTTATCGATGATGGCGCAACGACGGCCGGGGTCGAATCGACGATCGCGCGGGTGGTTGGCGGCGCAGTGGAGGTGTTGCGGCCGGGGCCTGTTACCGCCGAAATGTTGCACGCGGCGAGCGGACTTGGGGTGACGGGGCGGCAGGGCGCGGAGGTCGTGGCGCCTGGAATGCTCGCGAGCCATTATGCACCGGGAAAGCCGGTGCGGCTCGACGCGGCACAGTTCGCCGACGACGAATTCGGCATCGGATTCGCTGACCTGTCGGGCGACTATCAGCTGAGCGCCGCAGGAGACTTGACCGAGGCGGCGGCGCATCTCTTCGACGCTCTCCACGCTGGCGCTGCAAGCGAGAAACCGAGGATCGCAGTTGCAACTATTCCCACAGACGGGTTGGGCGCGGCGATCAACGACCGGCTTTCGCGCGCGGCGGTCTAAGCCGCCGCTGGTTCGATCGGGTCGCTGTGCGGCGCCTTGCGGGCGACGATCAGGCAGGCGACAACGATCAGAACCGCCCCGGCGAGCGTGGGGAGCGTCACCGGTTCGGCATAGAAATACCAGCCGAAGATCATTGCCCACAGAAAGCCCGTATATTCTGTGGTCGCCAGAATCTGCGCTTCGGCACGGGCGTACGCCCAGCTCAGGAGGAGGAGCGAGGTGATTGCAAGGAGCGCAGCGCCCACGATCGGCGCGGTGTCCGCTGCCCCGGGAAGCGCTGCGAACCATGGCGCACCAAGGGCGAGGAACAGCGCGACGAATGCATTCTGATAAAAAGCGATCTCGATCGGTCCCGCGATCTTCGCCTGCCGCCGCGCGAGGATGAGGTTGTAGGCGTAGCAGACCGCCGAGAGGAAGACTGCGCCGACCGCCCACAAGGCCTCGGGGTCGCGCTCGCCGCCGAACTTGCCCGCGACGATCACCAGCACGCCGCCGAAGCCCAGCAGCGAGGCGGCGATCGATCGGCCGCCGATCCGCTCGCGCAGGAAAATTGCCGCCATATAGAGCGCCAGCAGCGGCGCAACGAAAGCCAGTGCGATCGCTTCCGCCATGGGCAATCGCGCAAGCGCCCAGAAGAAGCCGAGTGCCATCAGGGCGACAAACAGCGACCGCACTGCATGAATGCGCATCGTGGGGCCATCGGGCCAGGCCGGACGTGCGGCGAAATAGACGAGGCCGCTCAGCAGCGTCCCCGCGATTGTCCGCCAAAGCACGGCATTATAGGCGCCGATCCCGATCGACAGCCCTTTCATGAGCACGTCCATCGAGGAAAAGGTCGCGATCCCCCCGCACGCCACGAGAAACGGGATCAGTGGCGAAGGCGAATCAGCGCGCATGTGCCGCGCGTACAGCAAGCGGCAGCAGCGGTGAATCGCGATTGCGCCCTTTTTCCCGTCTTTGAGCTTTCCGCTCGATACGAGACCACGCCTCTTCGGCCGCCGCCGGCACTCCAGGTTTCAGGAGAGCAGGATGAGCCGGCCGCATCGCCCCCGCCTCAACGGAAATTCGCCATTCCCGCGCCATCGATGTTGAGTTTCTGACCGGAGCAATAGGGGTTGGCGTCGCTGACGAGCCACAGCACCGCGGCGGCGACATCGTCGGGAGTTGAAACGCGGCCAAAGGGGAATTTGGCATCGAGCTGGTGGATATCGTCGTTGCCGGTGATGGCCCGGGCGAGGCGCTCACCCATGTCGCTGACGGTAAGCGAAGGAGCGACGATGTTGACGCGGACGCCGTTCTTCATCTCCTCCTTGGCAAGCGTCAGCGCGAGCGCTTCGCCCGCTGCCTTGCCCATGTTGTAGGGTGCACCATTGGCGCTGTTGCTGAGCGTGGCAACACTGGAAATGACAATGATGTCGCTACGCTTGTGCGTGCGGAGCTGCGGCAAGGCGAGGCGGCTGACGCGGTGCGGGCCGAAGGCGTGGGTCGCGACGACGCGCTCGAGTTCCGCGGGGTCGGTGTCCGCGACCGCCCGGCCGCGGCTGGCGATACCGGCATTGTTGATGAGGATCGACATCGCCCCGAAATCGGCCTCGATCGCGGCTACCATCGCAGCACAGGCCTCTTCGTCGGTGACCGAGGCCTGATAGGCCTTTGCCCTGCGATCGAGCGCCTCGATCGCGGCGACGGTATCGGCCGCGGCATCGCCGTCGCGGGTATAGTTCACCGCGATGTCGGCGCCCGCTTTGGCCAAGGCGAGCGCAATCCCCCGCCCAATCCCGCGCGAGGCGCCGGTGACGAGCGCGGTACGCCCCGCAAGATTGATATCGGTCATCTGTTTCTCCCATTTCAATTGCCGCGAATATGGCATGACGTTTCCGTCAACGTAAGCTAGCTTTGTCCGCATGAGCTGGAAAAAAGAAGTCGACGAGCTCGCACGCCGCCGCACGATGGCGGAGAAGATGGGCGGAGAGGAAAAGGTCGCGCGCCAGCATAGCCGCGGCAAGATGGACGCCCGCGCGCGGCTTTCCGCGATCGTTGATCCGGGCAGCTTTCGAGAGATCGGCAAGATCGCCGGGCGCGGCATTTATGGCGCGGACGGCCAGCTTGAAGATCTGGCGGCATCGAATTTCATCTTCGGCCGCGCCAATATCGATGGCCGACCGGTAGTCGCCTCGGCGGACGATTTCACCGTGCGTGGCGGCGCGGCCGATGCAGCGCTGCACCGCAAGTTCATCCAGTGCGAGGCGATGGCGCACGAATATCGTCTGCCGTTGATCCGCATGATCGATGGCACCGGTGGCGGTGGATCGGTCAAGACGCTCGAAGACATGGGTTATACCTATATCCCGCACGTTCCTGGCTGGGACCAGATTATCGCGAACCTCGACACGGTGCCCGTCGTGGCGCTCGCCTTGGGGCCGACCGCGGGGCTCGGAGCGGCGCGGGTGGTTGCCAGTCATTACAGCATCATGGTGCGCGGCCTCTCGCAACTGTTTGCAGCCGGGCCGGCGGTAGCGGCGGCGATCGGCGACACGCTCGACCGGGAGCAACTGGGGGGAACCGACGTCCACACGCGCAACGGCGTCGTCGATGAGGAGGTGGCAAGCGAGGCCGAGGCGTTTGCGGCAGCGCGGCGTTTCCTCTCCTATCTGCCGTCCTCGATCCACGATCGCGCCGCGCGCGTTGCCTGCAGCGATCCGGCCGACCGGCGCGAGGATGCCCTGCTCTCGATCGTGCCGCGCGAGGCGAAGCAAGTCTATTCGATGCGGCGCATCTGCCATGCCGTCTTCGACGTAGGCAGTGTCTTCGAGATGGGGTCGCGCTGGGGGCGGGCGGCGATTACCGCCTTCGCGCGATTGGACGGCTGGCCGGTCGCGGTGCTGGCGAGCGATCCCTCCTATCTCGGCGGATCGTGGGATGCGAAAACGAGCGAGAAGGCCGAGCGCTTCGTGAAACTTGCCGACCAGTTCCGCCTTCCGATCGTCCACCTCGTCGATAACCCCGGCTTCATGATCGGCGGCGAGGCGGAGCGGACGGGGACGATCCGATACGGGGTGCAGGCGATGAACGCTATCTACCGCGCGACGGTCCCGCTCGCGTCGGTCGTGGTGCGCCGCGCCTATGGTATCGCGGGGAGCGCGATGTCGAACGCGGAGCGTTTCCAATACCGTTTTGCCTGGCCGTCGGGGGACTGGGGCAGCCTGCCGATCGAGGGGGGTGTCGAGGTCGCGTATAAGAGTGAATTGGAAGCGGCAGAAGACCCTGCAGCACATCTCGCGGCAATCCGCGAGCGCCTCAATCGGGTTCGATCGCCCTTCCGCACCGCGGAGAAATTTGGAGTCGAGGACATCATTGATCCGCGCGATACGCGACCCCTCTTGTGCGAGTTCGCAGAGCTTGCGTGGCGGGTGCTCAATTAATCAAGATCGTCACCTGGCCAGATTCTCGCGGTAGCGCCTGCTCCCACGCAATGTTTCCCCGCCTTCCATTTCAAGGTCGAAATCGCCGCTTTTGTGAGTGACGACGCGCCGTACAGCGGCCCGGCGCACGAGGCGGCTCCTGTGGATGCGGGCGAAGGCAGGGCCCAGTTCCGCCTCGAGCGCGCTCAGCGTCGCGCGGTGGAGCAGCCGCTCGCCGCGCCAGGCGATCTCGACATAATTGCCCGCCGCCGAGACATGTTCGATCTCGTCAATCGGTAGATGATGGGTGATCGATCCATCGCCGACTGCCAACGTACGGCGTTCGGGCGCCGTGATCGGCGGGGCCGCGTAGCGCGCAACCAGCCATTGAACGAGGAAGAGGATGAAGACGAACTCGACATAGGCTGAGAGGTCCTTGCGGAATTCGTAGATGATCGGCGAGCCGTGGGGAGCCGTAAAATGATAATCCATCCCCATCATCCGCCAGATCATCGCGCGAAAAGCGACCATCAAGGCGACATGACCGAGCGAGACAGGAATGGCGAACAGCGCGTGTATCGCCACCGCTGCGGGGAGGGGAACGCGGGGCGGGCGGATACGCTGGACGCTATACCAGCAGGGAACGAGCATCACCGCCCAGGCGACAAGGCTGCTTCCTTCGAGCATCCAGACGATGGTCGGCGAGGCAGCGAAGCCCGCGCCTTCGCGGTCGGCAATATAGGAATAAACATTGGCCGTGATGCGGACGAGCCCGAAGAGGAAGATCGCGCCGAGGAGCAGCGCGGTGAGCGCCCGAGCGCTGAGCCTGCGGGCGGCGCCATTCGTCCCGGTTGCGCCGCCGTTCGTCCCTCGTGCCTTTTCGTCCGTCACACCGGCTCCGCTTCTCGTCCCGCCGGGGTCGCCCGCCGGTCACGCCTCGGATTAGCGGCTGCGGAACGAACCGGCAAAGGAGATTCGCGGCGATGGAAACGAAGCGACACTATGGAATGGATTGGCTCAGGATCGGCGCGTTCGGCCTGCTGATCTTCTATCACATCGGCATGTATTTCGTGCCGTGGGGCTGGCACGTCAAAACCCCGCACCCGATGGACTGGGTACAAATCCCGATGTTGGCGACCAACAGTTGGCGGCTGCCTTTGCTGTTCCTTGTCTCGGGCTATGCGAGCGCGGCGCTGTTTGCAAAGCTGGGCACGCCGAGGGCCTTCATCCGCTCACGCAGCGCGCGGCTTCTGATCCCGCTCGCTTTCGGAATGATCGTGGTGATCCCGGTCCAGCCCTGGATCGAGCTCGTGACGCAGCACGGCTATGCAGGCGGCTTTGTGCATTTTTGGGCGCGCGACTATTTCCGCTTCGGCACGCTCGGGGGCATCGTTCTGCCGACGTGGCAGCATCTCTGGTTCGTCGTCTACCTGTTCGCATACACGATGCTCGCAGCGCTGCTGCTCCTCCTCATGCCCAAAGCGCTGCGGGCCCGGATCGCCGATGGAGCAGCGCGGCTGCTCGGGGGGTGGGGGATCATGATCGTGCCGCTCGCCGCGTGGATGGCGATCCTCTATGCCTTTCCGGGTTACCAGGAGACGCATGCGCTGGTCGACGATGGACCCAACCACCTCCACTATCTGGTGCCCTTTTTCACCGGCTGGCTGCTGCGCGTGAGGCCGATCCTGTTTCTCGCGGTGGCGCGCTGCTGGCGCACCGCGGCGGTGCTGGCGGTCGCCGCCTATGCCTATATCGCCTGGGCCATCTGGACGGCGCCCGGCGAGGGGCCGCCGCCCCCCGGGATTGTCACCTGGTTCATGGCGGTCCGGCTGGTGCAGGGCTGGGCGGCGATCGTGGCGCTCCTTGGGATCGCCGATCGCTTCTGGAACCGGGACCATCAGAGCCGGCAGATGCTCGCCGAGGCGGTCTTCCCTTTCTACATCGTTCACCAGACGGCGATCGTCCTGGTGGGATACTGGTTGCTCCTGGCGGGGGTGGCGCCGCTCCGGAGTTTTGCGATCCTTGTCGTGGCGACGATCGCGGCCTGCTGGGCCTTCTATCTCGGCGGGCGGCGCGTGAACTGGCTGCGTCCCCTCATCGGGCTGCAGCGGCGCGTGACAGGGCCGGGGCTTTCTGCCAGCTTTCGCGGTGTCGGCAGAGGAGAGGCAAGATGGGGATTGTAAAGGGGCTGGCGGCGATGATCGGAGTCGCCGCCATATTGATAGGCGGACTTTGGATGCTTCAAGGGCTCAACATCGTTCGCTGGCCTGCGAGCAGTTTCATGCTCGGAGATACGGTCTGGACGCGCAACGGAGTTGGGTTGGTGGTGGCCGGCGTGCTATTCCTCTGGATTGCACGCAAACGCTGAGCACGTTCGATTACAAATGTAGTTGATATGTATTGATCATATGATACACCTCCTCCGGCCGGGGCTGGATTGGAGATAGATATGATAGGTTTTTCACGGATTTTGCCCCCGCTGCTCTTCGCCGCTGCGATGACGGCGGCACCCTTCGCAGCCGCACCGTCGGCACTGGCGACCGACGCGGTGAGCGCCGATGCTATTGCCGCCCGATATGCAGAGCTGCTCGAGCGCGACTATCTCTATCCTGAAACCGGCAGGCGCTACGGCGAAGCCATCCGGGCGGGCATCGCTGCGGGCCGCTACCGGGGACTGACCGGCGAGGCGCTCGCTACGGCGATTGACACCGATGTCCGGGCGGTAGCTTCCGACGGCCATTTGCGCCTGCGCGTCCCTCAGGGCTCACCCGCTGCATCACCGCCTGCCCCGGGCGGCTCGGCGCCAGCCCAGCGACCGCCCAAGGTGCCGGTCGAGCAAGCGGGCTGGATCGCGCCGGGGATCGCCTTTGTCCGGTTCAATGTCTTCCCGGATGATCCCGATGTGACCGCCGCTGCGGCGAAATTCATGGCCGACCATGCCGATGCGAAGGCGATCATCTTTGATATTCGCACGCACAATGGCGGCGGGCTCGACCAGATGGACGTCATATTTCCCTGGCTCTTCGACAAGGAAACGCGTCTCGTGACGATGGCCACGCGCGCGTCGGTCGACGCCGCGGGCGGTTCGCCGATCGAGGGCGTTGCCTCGGTGCGGATGGCGCCAAGCGCTGCCGGGATGGTCGCGCGCGAACATTGGGCGACGCCAAATGCCGACCCGCGGCTGCGCGACGCGAAGATCTATGTGCTCACCTCGGGGGCGAGCGCTTCGGCAGCCGAGCATTTCGCTTTGGCGATGAAGCACACGGGCCGCGGCGTCCTCGTCGGCGCACCGACGGCCGGGGCCAATCACTTCGGACGCGGCGAGGATTTGGGCGGCGGCTACGCGGCCTTCATCCCGGTCGGGCGGACCTACGACCCCGTGACAGGAAAGGATTGGGAAGGCGAGGGGGTTTTGCCCGATATCGCGGTGCCGCCTTCGGATGCCTTGGAGCGTGCGCTGACCGAACTCGGCGTTGCCCCCGCCGAGGCGAAACGGCTGTCAGACGCGCATGCGCCAAGCTGGCCGATGGAAAGGCGCAAGCCGCGCGGGGCTCGCTAACGCGGTCTTGCATCACGCCGGATCTCTCCGGCGTGATGCAAGGTTCAGGAGCCGGATAGCCTTGTCAACGCCTCGCCGTCGACGCGCATCACCGTCCATTCGTCCATCATCCGGGCGCCGAGCTTCTTGTAGAAACCGATCGAGGGCAGGTTCCAGTCGAGGACTGACCATTCGAGGCGAGCGCAATCGCGTTCCGCGCAGAGCTTCGCAAGATGCGCGAGCAGGGCCCGGCCGAGTCCTGATCCGCGCGCATCGGGGCGCACGAACAGATCCTCTAGGTAAATTCCGGGCTTTCCCTCGAAGGTCGAGAAATTGTGGAAGAAGAGCGCAAACCCCTGCGGTGTCCCGTCAATCTCGCCGATTACGACTTCGGCATAGGGACGCTCTCCGAAAAGTTTCTGACCAAGGGTCACCTCGTCGAAGCGAACCTCGTGCGTCAGCTTTTCATAGTCGGCAAGGTCGCGGATGAACCCGGCGATCAGGGAGAGGTCAGCGGGTAAAGCCGGGCGGATATGGAGGGTCATGCGCGCGCTTTGTCGGCTGTTCGCGCGGCTGTCAAATCCGACCGCGGCGCCGGGCAGGAGGAGGTGGGGCAGACCGACGAGGGCATCGAACTGAGCCATTCGAACTCCTGGCCCCGCGCATATGCGACCAATCTGGTCTTTGCCGAGGAGCGGCAGGAGAGGTGACCGTGAATATGGGCCCTCGCCCACGCGGCGAAGATCGATGGCCACCGCGCAGTTTAGGGCCGGCGCGATCGCGTTTTGGGGAGCGCCAGTCAATCCTCAATGCCTTTGCTCAACGCCCGCAACTTGCCGCGGCAGCAAGCGGCGACCCTCTAGGCCGCCTTGCCGTGCAATGTGTCCATGCTCACGGCGTTTCCTGCCTCGATCTCGGCCGCCTTGGTTTCGACGAGCTTTACGATGTGCTGGATCATGTCGGCGTCCGCGACATGGTGGTCGGTCACGCCAGACAGGTAGACCATGTGCTTGCCGTTGCCGCCGCCGGTGATGCCGATGTCGGTCTCGCGCGCCTCCCCCGGGCCGTTGACGACACACCCCAACACCGAGAGCGACATCGGCGTCTTGATGTGCTGGAGAGCATCTTCAAGCGCCTGCACCGTGCGGATCACGTCGAAACCCTGGCGCGCGCAGCTCGGGCAACTGACGACCCGGACCCCGCGGGTACGCAGGCCAAGTGATTTCAGTATCTCATAGCCGACGCGGACCTCCTCTTCGGGCTCCGCCGAAAGGCTGACGCGGATCGTGTCGCCGATCCCGGCCCAGAGCAGGTTGCCGATACCCAGCGCCGACTTTACCGTGCCGCCGATGAGGCCGCCCGCCTCGGTGATGCCGAGATGGAGAGGGCAGTCGACCGCTTCGGCAAGCTGCATGTAGGAGGCAACCGCAAGGAAGACATCGCTCGCCTTCACCGCGACCTTATATTCGTGGAAGTCGTGGTCCTGCAGCAGCTTGATGTGGTCGAGTGCGCTTTCGACGAGTGCCTCGGGGCACGGCTCGCCATATTTTTCGAGCAGGTCCTTTTCGAGCGAGCCGGCGTTGACCCCGATGCGGATGGCGCAGCCGTTTGCCTTTGCCGCGCGCACGACCTCGCCGACGCGCTCCGAAGATCCGATATTGCCCGGGTTGATGCGCAGGCACGCAGCGCCCGCGTCGGCTGCCTCCAGGGCCCGCTTATAATGGAAATGGATGTCGGCGATGATCGGTATACGGGCCGCCCGCACGATCGATCCCAAAGCCGCGGTCGACTCGGTATCGGGGCACGACACGCGGATCAGGTCGGCGCCGGCGTCCTCGCAGCGTCGAATCTGCTCGATCGTCGCAGCGGCATCGCTCGTCGGCGTGTTCGTCATCGTCTGGACGCTGATCGGAGCACCGCCGCCGACGGGGACGCTGCCCACCATGATACGGCGGCAGTCGCGCCGCGCGATGTCGCGCCAGGGGCGCAGGCCGGGATTGTGATCGCTCATTAAGGTCGTCCTCGGGGAGAGTGCCCGCTCTTTAGCCGTCCCGCGGCTGCTTGGCAAAGCAGTTGCGCATCGGCGGCGCGGCAGCCAAGGTCTAAGCCCCGACAGACCATGAGGAAAGACGATGACCCACCCTCTCGCCGCCGCCTTCTTCCTGCTTGCCGGATTTGCCTCGCTGCCCGCCACCGCGCAGGAAGTGCCAAGCGGCCCGATCATTGTCTCGGCCGGGGTCGAAGCCGTGACAGACTATCGTTTTCGGGGAATTTCACTCAGCGGCGGCGACATCGCGGTGCAGCCGACGGTCACGCTCAGCCATGATAGCGGCCTTTATCTCGGGGCATGGGGGTCGAATATCGAGGACACGCCCGTGTCGGGAGAGGTGGAACTTGACCTTTACGGCGGTTATGCCGCCGAAGTGATGCCGGGCACATCTATCGATCTGGGGCTCACCTATTATTGGTACCCAGACGGGAAACGAGCCGCTGGCCCGAGTGACTATGTCGAGGCGGCAGCGCGTCTGTCGCATATGCTGGGCCCGGCCGAGGCTGCCGTCCGGATTGCCTATGCGCCGAGCCAGGCCGCGCTGGGACACGACGACAGCCTCTATCTCGCAGCGGACCTGTCGGCAGGCATCCCGACAACTCCGCTGACATTGTCGGCCTCGCTCGGTCATACCGATGGCGCACTCGCCGCACTCGCACCCAGCGGGCGCTATTGGGACTGGTCGCTCGGTGCCTCGGCGAGCTTCGGCCGGCTGACCGCCGGGATCAAATATGTCGACACCGACATTCCGGCGTCCGGCGTGAAGGCCCTCGACAAATATTTCGATGCAGGCGTTGTCCTCTCGCTGGGCCTCTCGTTCTGAATTGACGAAAGTCAGTTAACGGAATCGACCCCTGCCAAGCCCCGGGCAAGGGCCTCCTCGTAATTTTATTACGACGCCTGAAGGTCTGGCGCAAGGCGCTGTTGTAAATTTGTCACATTCGGATATTTAAAAAGCGGCGCCTCCCAACTTTTCGTTGTGCGCCGCAGCAACTTGGTGAACATCCGACTCACGCACGAACAGACCGGCCCGCGAATGAGGCCGGCTGCCCGTGCGGCAGGCAGGGACGATCCTTCAACCTAATCAGGGGATCAACCCATGAAGACTTTCTCCCGCGCATGCTTCGGCATGGCCCTTGCGCTGTCGGCGCTTTCTACCACCGCCCATGCCCAGGAAGCCGAAGACAGCAGCGGCATCACCATTTCGGGCAGCGCAACCGTCGTCAGCGACTATCGCTTCCGCGGTTTCAGCCAGTCGAACGAAGAGGCCGCGATCCAGGGCGGCATTAGCCTTAGCCACGACAGTGGTTTCTATGTCGGCACCTGGGGGTCGAGCATCGGCTTTGCCAACGGCACCGAGCTCGACGTGTTCGGCGGCTTTGCGAAAGAAGTGACGCCGGGGCTGACCGCGGATATCGGTGCGACCCTCTATCTCTACCCTGGCACCTCGGATAGCTCGGTAATCGAGCCATATTTCTCGCTCTCGGGTGACCTTGGTCCCGCGTCGCTCAAGGCTGGCATTGCCTGGGCACCCGGTGGGCAGGACTCGCTCGGCGATGCGAGCGCGGTCTACATCTTCTCCGACGCCGGTGTAGGGATCCCGAACACGCCCTTCACCCTGAAGGGGCACATCGGTTATGCCAAGAGCGACAGCTTCCTTGGCGGTCTTGACGGTGAGGTGGTCGACTATTCGGTCGGGATCGAGGCGAGCTGGAAGATGCTCACCTTCGGCGTTTCCTACGTCAACACCGATGAGCCCAAATTCGGTGGGTACAAGGAAGCAATCGGCGCTGACGGGGCGGTAATCTTTTCGCTCGGCGCGTCCTTCTGACGCCGGGCCGGGGCGGTTTTCAGGGGGGAGGCCGCCCCTTTTTCCAAGCTATCGCCAGCGCAGGTTCGCGGGGCCGAGATCGGCGAGACTTCTTGCCCCCATCAGCTTCATCCCGCGCTCGATTTCGGCGCGAAGCAGCGCGATAGCGCGCGCAACTCCATCCTCTCCCGCCGCGGCGAGGGCATAGAGGTACAGGCGCCCGCCCGAGCAGGCCCTGGCGCCCACGGAAAGTGCCTTCAGAACGTGGGTGCCGCGCGTAATGCCTCCGTCGCAGATCACTTCAAGCCGGTCGCCGACAGCGTCGACGATTTCGGCCAGCGCATCGAACGGCGCGATGCTCCCGTCGAGCTGACGACCGCCGTGGTTTGATACCATGATCGCGGTGGCGCCGATGTCCGCGGCGCGCTTCGCGTCCTCGGCCGCGGCGATGCCCTTCAGGCAGAAAGGGCCGTCCCACTGCTTGCGGATTGCCTCGGCGCGCTTCCAATCCAGGCTCTGATCGAGCATTGTCGTGAAATATTCGGCGACCGATTTTGGCACGCTCGACCCCTCGGACACGTGCGTCGCGAGATTCGGCAGGCTGAACTTCTCGCGCAGCACATAGTTGAGCCCCCAGAGGGGTTTGGCCGCATAACTGATCATGTTTCGCGGCGTGAACCGCGGCGGCGAAGTGAAGCCCGATCGCAGGCAGCGTTCGCGGTTGCCGCCGACGATGGTGTCGACGGTAAGCGCGACCGCGTCGAACTTCGCCTCACGGGCGGCGTCGAGCATCGCGCGGTTGAGGCCTTCGTCGTGATGAACGTAAAGCTGAAAGAGCTTGGGACCACTCGTCAGCGCGCCGGCCTCGGCGAGGCTGATTGTCGCAAGGCTCGAGATACCCGCAACCGTTCCGGCCTGCGCCGCTGCACGGAGCACGGCGCGCTCGCCCTGCCAGTGGAAGAGGCGCTGGAGCGCCGTTGGGGACAGGAAAAGGGGCATTGCCATTTCGCGCCCAAAGAGGGTCGTCTTCATGTCGACGGCCTCCACCCCGGCGAGGACACGGGGGATGAGATCGCAATTGTCAAAGGCTTCGCGATTGCGTCTCCGCGTAACCTCGTCGTCCGCGGCGCCGTCGATATAATCGAAGACAGGCCACGGCAGCCGCCTTTTCGCCAGCTTCCGGAAATCGTCGATATTATGGCAGTCGCTGAGTTTCATATTTGCCTCGTCCTTGCGCCCTGCGACAACGCGGGAGGCGGTGACCGCCGCCCGCCCCTCGGGGCAAGGCTCAATAGCCATGCCGCTTCCCTGCGGGCAATGAGAGATGATAAGGGTAGAAGAAAGGACTAAACCGTCACGCCGCCAAGCAGCCGCCCCAGCGCCCAGCGCGGCTCGATCTCGCGCGCTGCATCCTCGACATGCGCGGCCGCTCGGGCGCCAATGGCAGGGGCGAGGGCGAAGGCTCGGCCCGCGGCGCCGCCAACCAGCCAGACGCGCGGATGACCCGGCAGGCGGTCGAGCAGCAGGTCGCCGCTCATGGTGCGGCAGTCGTGGATGGCCGCGCTGGCGACCACCGGAGCGCCAGCGAGCCGGGGGAGCCGAGTGGTCAGCCATCTTCGGACATCGGCCAGCGCGCGATCATCCGCCCGGCGGTCGAAGCTATCGGGGTCGATGGTCGCGTCGGGCGCGCTCTTCCAAACCTTGATGCCCACCCCCTCGATGTCGGGGAGGAGGTTGAAGCCATAGGCGCGATCGACGAACGCCGGCATTGCGGGTGGGCGAAACTGTGTGTCGCCTTGGCCGGGGCCGAAGTGAAACAGCTGGTGGCGCACCGCCGACAACCGTTGCGGGGTCAATATCTGCGGAAAGAGTTCGGTCAGCCACGCGCCGCAGGCGTAGACGAGGCTTTTCGCGGTCCCACCATCGGGAAGCATGTAGAGGTCGCGGCGCTTGTCACGGAGCGGGGCGGGCATCACGACGTCTTCGGGCGTGACCTGCGCATCGAGAATGGTCTCGAGAATCCCGCGGCGGCCGGCGAGCATTGCGCCTTTTCCGGCAACCAGCGCCGCCGCCTCGGGCCGCCAGGCGATCTGGGTGTAGCGGAGGCGGAGCTCATGGCCGGTCAATCGCTCGGGGGCGCGTAGCTCGAACGCGGGGTCGGTCGGGGCGAGCGCGGTCACCGCCCCGCAAGGGGTGAGGATCGGGAGGCTCGCCGTGTCCGAGAGGCGCTCCCATGCCGCGGCGCTTTCCCCGGCCAGCCCGGCGTAGAGAGGATCGCCGCCCTGGACCGGATCGAGCATCATCGAGGGCGCGTTCGACGCGGCACGGCCGTTCCCCGCGCCATAGGCGTCGAACAGGCGAACGCTGAAACCGCGGCGCACCAGATGCCACGCGGTCCAGGCGCCAACGGCTCCCGCCCCCACGACGGCGACGTCGACCTGCCTTTCGGGGGCCTTGGACCCCTTACGCCGGCGCGCGCGGCGCGGTTCGGGCGGCTGCCGTCGCCCGGGCTCCTTCTTCGCCGCCCCGAGCGTCAGCGCCGCCGGGGCGGCCGCCAGCGCCGCGAGGAGGCGCCGCCGGTCCATCAGCTCCCCTTTTTCTTGTAGTAGCGATAGCCGCCGACCCAGGTTTCGAGCGGAGTCATGCGGCGGATCTCGTCGGGGCTCGCAAGCAAGGGATCGCTTTCGAGGATCAGGAAGTCGGCGCGCATCCCTGGCATCAGCGTTCCGATCCGGTCGTCGGCAAAGCCTGCGAAAGCGGCGCTGCGCGTGAACCCGTCGAGCGCGGTCTCGCGGCTCACTGCCTCCTCGGGGTGCCACCCGCCGAAGGGCTGACCCGCAGCATCGGTGCGCGAAATGGCGGCGGCGATGGCGGGGAAGGGATTGGCGCTTTCGACCGGCACGTCGGACCCGAAAGCGAGGCGGACGCCGGCCTTCTCGAGGCTCCGCCACGCATAGGCTCCTGTCAGCCGCTCCGGCCCGAGCCGTGCTTCCGCCATCAGGCGGTCCGATGGCTGGTGGATCGGCTGCATCGAGGCGACGACGCCCAGTTGCTGAAAGCGCGGGATGTCGGCCGGGTCAATGACCTGTGCATGCTCGATGCGCCAGCGCCTTTCGCCCGGGAGGTCGGCGGTCAGGTCGGCGATTGCATCGAGCGCCTCGGCGTTCGCGGCGTCGCCGATAGCGTGGACCGCGACCTGGAACTTGTCCATTGAGGCGCGCACCATCTTGTTGCGAAGCTGCGCGGGGGTGAGAAGCGGCAGCCCCTTTTGCCCGGGCGCGTCGCTGTACGGCTGTTTCAGCCAGGCCCCGCGAGAGCCCAATGCGCCGTCAAGATAGAGCTTCACCCCGACCATGCGCAGCTTGTCGTCATAGAGCCAGGGCGTGGGCCCCGGCCCGCCGATCAGCGCCATATTGTCAATGTCGTGGCCATAGCTGATGATGCGAATGGCGAGCTGCCGCTTGTCGCCCGCCCGGCGGTAGGCCTGCCAGTCCTGAATCGTTGTGCCCATGTCGGCGATCGCGGTGATCCCCTCTTCGAGCAGCTTTGCCTGCGCGAGCAGGAAAGCGCGGTCGAGGTCGCGCGCGAGCGGCTTTGGGACGGCCGAGGCGATAAGACTGGTCGCGGCATCGACGAAAATGCCGCTCGGCTGGCCACCTTCCATTTCTATGCGCCCGCCCTCGGGCGCCCTGGTTGTGGCGGTCACGCGCGCCGTCTTCATCGCTGCGCTGTTCGCCCAGCCGGCATGGCCGTCGACGCGTTCGAGCCAGACGGGACGGTCGGCGACCGCGGCGTCGAGATCGGCGGCGGTCGGGAAACG
Organism: Sphingomonadales bacterium; assembly: GCA_044508875.1. Taxonomy (GTDB): domain Bacteria; phylum Pseudomonadota; class Alphaproteobacteria; order Sphingomonadales; family Sphingomonadaceae; genus Sphingopyxis; species Sphingopyxis flava_A. The sequence continues at coordinate 63,969 of JBIQHE010000019.1, forward strand.
GCCCAGGCCCCATTTCTCCTGGTTCCACCCGCGCCCGATGATCCACGGCACTTCGGGATTGTCGGCGGCATATTGGCGTATCGCGGCCTGGGCCTCGGCGAGGCTGCTGGTGCCCGAAAGGTCGAGCAACATGAGCGAGAAGCCGAGCCCCATGACATGACCGTGCGCGTCGATCAGCCCCGGGATCAGCGTCCGGCCCTTGCCGTCCTCCCGGAAATCAGGCCGCTCGGGGCGCTTGTCTTTGCGGTCAAGCAGCTTCGCGACCCTGCCGTCCTTGTCGATGACAAGCCCGGTGAAGCGCACGAGCTTGCCGTCCTGGTCGAGCGTGATGCCGTTGACATTGTCGACGAGCGTGTCGGCCTGTGCGGGTAGCGCGAGCGAGAGAGCGAGCGAGGTGAAAAGCGCGCGGCGGATCATTTCGGCAGCCTCGTCACCAGCGAGCTTGTATCTTTTCGTCCGCCGCCCGCCTTTTGAACGTCGGCGTAGAATTGATCGACGAGGCTCGCCACGGGCAGCGTTGCCCCATTGACCCGTGCCTCCTCGAGCGCAAGGCCTAGATCCTTGCGCATCCAGTCAACCGCGAAGCCGAAATCGAACTCGTCCCTCGCCATGGTGCTCCAGCGGTTGAGCATCTGCCAGCTCGCTGCGGCGCCGCCTGATACGGCCTCGAACACCTTGTCGGTGTCGAGGCCGGATGCCTGCGCGAAGCGCAACGCCTCGGACACGCCCTGGATAACCCCGGCGATGGCAATCTGGTTGACCATCTTGGTGGTCTGCCCCGCGCCGGGGCCGCCGATATGGACGATACGGCCCGCATAGGCGCGCATCACCGGCTCGGCTGCTGCGAAAGCCTCCGCGCTGCCCCCGCACATGATCGAGAGAGTGCCATTTTGCGCCCCCGCTTCGCCCCCTGAAACGGGGGCGTCAAGGCTGAGCAGCCCGCGCCCTTCGGCCTCGGCTGCAAGCCGGCGGGCGATGCATGCCGAAACGGTGGTATGGTCGATGAACAGCGCTCCCGCGCGCATCGCATTGAATGCACCGGCGGCGCCGGTTGTCACCTCGGCAAGATCGTCGTCGTTGCCGACACAGGAGAGGACGATGTCGGCCCCTTGCGCGGCCTCGGCGGGCGTTGCGGCCACCCCGCCACTATATTGCTGCGCCCAGGCTACTGCCTTGGCGCGGGTGCGGTTGTAAACGACGACGCTATGGCCGGCCTTGGCGAGGTGCCCTGCCATCGGCCCGCCCATGACGCCGGTGCCGATGAAGGCGATACGGTAGGATGTTTCGCTCATGTCCGGTCCATAACCATGGTTTGCGCGGCGCGCCAGATGGGGTAGGGGGCCTATCGCTATGACCGATCAACTCACCCTGACCTCCGCCGCCAATTTTCCGGCGATCACATTGGATGATGTGCGCGGGGCATCGAGGCGAATTAATGGTTCGGTCGTGCGCACACCGACCCTCCATTCGCAGACGCTGTCCGAGCTGGTCGGCGCCGACGTCTGGTTGAAGTTCGAAAATTTGCAATTCACAGCAGCCTATAAGGAGCGCGGCGCGCTCAATGCGCTGCTTCTCCTCGACGAGGATGCGCGCGCGCGCGGCGTGATCGCGGCGTCGGCAGGCAATCATGCGCAGGGTCTGGCCTATCATGGCAAGCGGCTCGGCGTCCCTGTCACGATCGTCATGCCGAGTACGACGCCGCAGGTGAAGGTGTCGCAGACGGCAAGTCATGGCGCGACGATCGTCCTCCATGGCGAGAAGTTCGACGATGCCTACGCTCATGCGCGCGAGCTCGAAAAGGAGCGCGGTCTCACTTTCGTCCATCCCTTCGACCATCCGCACGTCGCCGCGGGGCAGGGGACCGTCGCGCTCGAAATGCTCGAGGACGTCCCCGAACTCGACACGCTGATCGTGCCGATCGGCGGTGGCGGGCTGCTTTCGGGCATGGGTATCGCAGCGCGCGGGATCAAGAACGACATACGCCTCGTGGGCGTCCAGGCCGAACTTTATCCCTCGATGTATGCACAGCTCAATGGCGTCGACATGGCGTGCGAGGGCGATACGCTGGCAGAGGGCATCGCAGTGAAGGAGCCGGGCGCTTATACGCGCAAGCTCGTTGCCGATCTCAATGATGACATTGTTCTGGTGGCCGAGCGTCACCTGGAACGCGCCGTCAGTCTGCTCCTCCAGATCGAGAAGACGGTGGTCGAGGGTGCGGGCGCTGCGGGACTTGCAGCGATGCTGGCGCATCCCGAGGAGTTCACGGGGCGCAAGGTCGGACTTGTGCTGACCGGCGGCAATATCGACACCCGCCTTCTTGCCAATGTGCTGCTGCGCGACCTTGCGCGCTCGGGCCGTATCGCGCGGCTCCGCGTCCGCCTGCAGGACCGGCCGGGCGCGCTCTTCAAGGTGATGAAGCTGTTTGACGAGAAGCAGGTCAACATCATCGAAATCTATCACCAACGTATTTTCACGACTCTGCCCGCGAAGGGCCTGATCACCGACATCGAATGCGAAGCGCGTGACCGCGAGCATCTCGACAGCCTCGTCGCCGCGCTGCGTGAGGCGGGCTATATGGTGACCACCGTCGAGCTCGCATGAAGGCGTTCACGCTCGATCTGGTGGCGACGCCCGACACGATCGACGAACTTGGCCACGTCAATAATGCGGTGTGGGTTCAGTGGATCCAGCGGGTCGCGACCGCGCATTGGGAGGCGGCGGCGCCGCAGGCGCACAAGGACGCCTACATCTGGGTCGTAGTCAGGCACGAGATCGACTATCTTCGCGCTCTCGGGCCCGGTGGCCGCGTCACGGCGCGCACATGGGTTGCGGATGCGCCGCAGGGAGCGAAATTCGATCGCTTCATGGAATTCACGGGCGAGGATGGGCGCGTGCACGTCCGCGCTCGGACAATATGGGCGCTGCTCGACAAGGCGAGCGGCCGCCCCCTGCGTGTGACCGGCGCCGTGATAGCGCCGTTCCTGTCGCCGTCATGACCGGCGGCTGGCGCGAGATGCGCGCCACCGATCTCGATGCCGTTGTCGCGATTTCGGATGCTGTGCACGGAGCCTTCACCGAACCGCGCACGGTATACGCCGAGCGTCTTGACCTCTATCCGGCCGGGTGCCGCGTGTACGAACGCGATGGGGCAATTGCGGGCTTTCTCGTCACGCATCCCTGGCATAGCGGCGCGGTGCCCAAACTCGGGGCACTGTTGGGCGAGATTCCCGCGCCTGCTGAAATCTATTATCTGCACGATATTGCGCTGCTTCCCGGAGCGCGGGGGGTGGGCGCCGGCGCCGAGGCAACAGCCTTCGTCGAGGAGCAGGCACGCCGCGCGGCCTGCCGGGAAATCCGCCTTGTCGCGGTCAATGGCGCCGACAGCTATTGGCGGACGCAAGGCTTTGAAGAGATCGCCCCGGGTCAGACCGGCCCCTATGGGCCTGGGTCCTACCTGATGCGAAGTCCTGTCAGCACGCGGTGACTGCAGCGCGCCGCTATTCAACCTGGGCGGCGCCAGGGAAAGCCGACGAGCGCCTCGTTCCTTGTTCGGTCTGTTTTTGCCCTAGAAAACTGCCACATGAGCGGAGAATGCTGCCGTGTTCTGAATGGCATTTGCCAAAAAGAACGCGCAAGGCGGGATGGCGCTCCTTATCAAAATGGAGGTCGTGACGTGCAGATTATCGATGTTTGGGCGCAGATTCCCGGGGAGCGAATGCTTGCGAGTTCGTGGCTGCAGACGCTCGCGCGGTGGACCGGGGGAGCGGCCACGGTCCCACAGAGCGTCGAGTCTACCCTGGAGGCCATGGATAGCGCCGGCGTTTCGCTGGCGCTCCTTTCAGCCTGGTGCGGTCCGGAAGGCTTTCTGATTTCGAATGAAGAGGTCGCCGCGCAGGTCGCGCGTGCGCCCGATCGATTTCGCGGCATTGCGAGCGTCGACCTTCGTGATCCCATGGCGGCGGTCCGCGATGTCAGGCGCTGGTGCGGCGTAGAGGGCTTTGTTGCGGTTCGCGCCGTTCCCTGGCTCTGGGATCTTCCTCCTAACGACCGTCGCTATTATCCGATCTATGCTGCATGTATCGATGCTGGCGTGCCCTTTTGCACGCAGATCGGACATACCGGACCGCTCCGTCGCTCTGAAACCGGGAGAATGATACCCTATCTTGAGGATGTGATGCTCGACTTCCCCGAGCTTGTCGTGGTGGGGGGACATGTGGGCTTTCCCTGGATTGACGAGCTGACCTTGATGACCGCCAAGTTTCCGAATTTCCATGTCGATACCTCCGCCTATGCGACGCACCGGCTTCCGGCGAGCTTTGTCGAGTGGATGAAGGGGGTGGGACGCAAGCGGGTCTTGTTCGGATCGAACTGGCCCATGCTCTCGCCCGATCGCTGTCTCGAACGGTTGCCCGAACTCGACCTCGATAACGAGCTTGCGGGCGATTTCCTTGCCTGTAACGCTGAACGCGTCTTCAAACTCTAGGAGATGACGCTCGTGGATTATCTCCGCCAAAAGAGCCTTGGCCTCGTGCTTGCCGCGACCTTCGCGCTCGTCGGAATGACGGGAGAGGCGCAGGCGCAGGCGCGCGCCGTGATCGCCGAGCGTGTTTACACTGCGCCGGACAAGCCGCCCCTCGAGGACGCGGTGATCTTGATCCGCGACGGCGTAATCGAGAAGCTAGGCTCTCGTCACTCCACCGCGATTCCCGATGATTATGAGGTTTTTGACTGGGCGGGTTTCACGCTCACCGCAGGTTTTTGGAACAGCCATGTGCATCTGGTGACGCCGACATATCTCCGTGCTGAACTGGCCAGCGACGAAGAGATTCAAGGTGAACTCGAGCGCACCTTTACCCGGTGGGGTTTCACGACGGTTTTCGATCTTGCATCGACAACCGAGGTCGCAGCCGAGATAGCAGGCCGTCTGGCCGGCGGACGTATTGTCGGGCCGCGCGTTCTGAGTGTTCGCGAACCATTCTATCCGGAGGCTGCCACACCGATATACGCAAGACCCTTCTATGAAGCATTTGATTTGCCGTCGGCCGAGGTGGCCACCGCGGTCGAGGCGGCCGACCGGGCTCGCCGGCAGCTTCGTGAGGGAGCCGAGGGCGTTAAGCTCTTTGCCGGATCGATCGTGGGCGGGGAAGATGATGTCGCGATCATGCCCCCCGCGATCATTGCTGCCATATCACGCGAAGCGGAGAGAGCCCGTCGGCCTGTTTTTGCTCATCCGACCAACCAGGCCGGCCTGGAAGCGGCCGTCGAGAACGGTGTCAATGTCCTGGCCCATGCCGTGCCCCTCATGGGACCATGGTCGCCGGAATATGCCAAGCAGATCGCCGCGAGGGGCGTAGCGCTGGTTCCGACATTGGCCCTGTTCGAACTCGACCCGCATCCGTCCACCCCCGTCGCGCATGCCATTCAGCAAACCTCCGCATTTCGCGATGCGGGGGGCGCTGTGCTCTTCGGAACCGATGCCGGCTTTAGCGATGTTTTTGACACCAGCACTGAACTTCGTCTGTTGGGGTCCGCCATTGGGTGGCAGGCCGTTCTCGAGGCTTTGACGACAGCGCCGGCAGCCCATTTCGGGGAAGCGCAGCTGCGCGGCCAAATAGCGCCCGGTTTCCTCGCCGACATCGTCGCTCTGGCGGGCGACCCGGCTGATGAGATCACGAGGCTGGCCGATGTCCGCCGGGTGATGGTGGCAGGACGAGTCGTCTTCGACGAGGGTGGCGCGACAGATGCATCGCGCTGAATAAGTCTCCAAGAATGAAGGGACACGGGCTTCAGCCCGACAGTCCGCGGCGCGAACTCGATTGTCCCTGACAATATCGCCGACCGTTGATCGTGATCGGCGATCCAGCGCTGGTACCGCGTTGCAGGTCTGACGCGCGAGAATGGCGCCGCGCTGGGGCGACACATCCATCCGATCATGTCTTTCGCGAGAGCGGCTCCTCGTCGATGCTGACCTGCTACCGGCCCTTGGGGGGCGGCGGACGGCTCTGGTTGACGAACCATTATATCTGACTTAAGTCAGGCAATATGCGAAACACTCCTGCCAGCCGCTTTCGGCGGTTTACCCGGGCGATCACGCGCGAGGTGGGCGCCCTAGACATTTGCTTTCTGGGTCGCGGCCGTCCGCTCGGTGCCGCGCGGGTGATCAACGCGATCGGCTCTGGCCATGAGGATATCGCCGACATTCGCGATTATCTGGGGCTCGATTCGGGGTTGATGAGCCGTCTCCTGCGCGGGCTGGAAGAAGAGGGGCTTGTCACCGTCGAGGAACACCCGCGGGACAGGCGCCGCCGCGTGGCTCGCCTGACGTCCGACGGCGCCAGGGAATTTGCAACATATGAGCAACTTTCGGATAAGCAGGCTCTCGACATATTGGCCCGGGCGCCGCGGCCGGAAGAGGTCCTGAAGGCCATGGATCTGATAGCGCTTGTCTTCGTCCGCGATCATATCGCGATTGAAGAAGTGGACCCGGCGGGCGAGGCGGCGCGCCATTGCCTTGAACAATATTATGCGGAGCTTGGGCGCCGGTTCGAAGGCGGTTTCGACGTGGCACGGTCGCGGGACCCTGCGGCCCGCGACATGGTGCGTCCACGGGGCGCTTTTCTTGTCGCCATGTCGGACGAGCATCCCGTCGGATGTGTGGGCCTTAAGGGAAACGGCGGTGGCTTTGCGGAAATCAAACGGCTCTGGGTTTCGAGTGAAGCGCGCGGGTTCGGCCTAGGAATGCGCCTGATGAACGCAGCCGAAACTGTCGCGCGGGAGTTGCAGGTGAGGACGCTCCGGCTCGATACCAACCGGGCCTTGCCGGAAGCGGCACAACTCTATCGTGCGGCCGGATGGTTGGAGATTGATCGCTTCAATGACGATCCCTATGCGGATTTCTTCTTCGAGAAGAAGATCTAGGCTTGCAGGGCCAGCGAAGGGCGCGGGTCGGCTGCAGGATTGATAAGCGCAACTACCTTGCGCCCCGCCAGTTCGGATTCGTCCCACCGTCATGAAGCTTCGGCCCCGAGAAGGTTCTGAATATGGTCCGCCGCCATTGCGGCAATGGCGCCGAGGTCCGCGGTAACATTTTCCTCCAGCATTTTTGTGCCGCTCTCTCTCGCGATGCGCGCCTGTCACGGCGATTTCTAGCACCACGTGCCGATCTGCGCCCCTTAGGTTCGCCATTCTTAGGTGGGGGGCGATGGGAATGTGTGATCACACTAAGCCTAACCAAAACGCCAGCGACACTATTCTTGTTGAGGGTTTTCTATATAAACCTTACTAATATAGATCGGTCATCGAGCTTGGTTAGGTTTAAATGCACAGAAACCATCTGCGCACGCGGTACGCGAACAATTGGTCCGTTACCCGGAGCCATACGAGAATCACTATGGCGTCGTCCCTCTGCCGCCGCCAGAGGGTGCGCTGCCTATCCAGGCAGCGCAGCTTGCGCACGACCGTGCACTGACCATGTTGGGGCGCCTCCAGGCGTTGGCCGACCAAGTCTCGGATCCCTATGTCATCAGCCGCATGCGGATTCCGATGTGATCGCGCGCAGCGTTCCGATTTGATCGCGCGCAGCGTT
>JBIQHE010000020.1:0-69150 GCA_044508875.1 Sphingomonadales bacterium
ACCTCCAGAAACTCCTCACTCAAGACCCCGCGTTAACCTGAAGCGATTCCCCTGAGGTGCGCGAGACAAGCCGCGTCTCCTGAACGAACAGGTCGTCATAGGCGTATGCGTCGAGCGCAAAGGGAAAGGCCTGCGCGAAGGTGCCTGCAAGATCGACGTAGAAAGAGGCGTCATAGTCCGACAGCGTCGTCGAGCTGATCAGTTCGGCGAAGTCGAACTCGTAATTGACCGTGACATTATAGTTGGTGAGCTTGCCCTGGAACAGGTCGGGGCGGTCCGAACGGCGCACGAACCTGCCGAGCGCCGGGTTGGTCAGCGCCGAATCGGCGGGCTTGCTGTTCTCGTAGGAGGCGAGCAGTTTCACCGTCATTCGGTCGCTCGGGCGCATCAGCAGGATCGCGCGGCCGCCATAGGCCTCGAGGCTGTTCGAATCCTTGATGCCGGTTCCGATATTGTCGATCCAGCCGTCCTCGTTGCGGTAATAGCCGGTGACGCGCAGCCCCAGCTGGTCGGTCATGATCGGCATGTTGATCATCGCGTTGTAGCGCTGGCGCACCGAACTCGATCCGGTGAGACCGATATCAGCGCTCGCCGAGGCTTCGAAATCGTCGAGGTCGGGGCTTTTGGTGATGATCCGCATCGCGCCCGCAAGCGAGTTCGATCCGAACAGGGTCCCTTGAGGCCCCCGCAGAAATTCGACGCGTTCGACGTCATAGAGATTGGGGTCGAGAATGGTCGAATTGCCGTTCGCCGAGATCGGCAGCTCGTCGACGTAGATGGCAACCGCACTCTGGAGGCCGGCGCTGTAACCGTTGGTATTGATCCCGCGGCTGGTGAAATTGTTGAAATTCTGCGTCGGCCGGTTGACAACGATGCCCGGCGTGTTCTGGGCGATCCCCTCATAGCCGACGATACCCAGATCATCGAGCTGCTCCTGACCGAAGGCGGTGACGCTGAGCGGCACATCCTGCAGCCGGGCGGTGCGGCGCGTCGCGGTGACGATGATATCGTTGCCGCCGCGGGGTGCATTTTGTGCGGTGGTTTCGGCCGGTGTATCGGCCTCGCTCGTTTGCGCGAGAGCGGAAACGGGTAGCGCGAACAGAGCGGCCGCCGATGCGGACGCGAGAAGCTGAACCTTCATATGACTCTCCCTCCCGGGCGGGGCTCTCCGGCACCGCCTCGCCCCTTGTATGAGTCAGATTCGCTCGCGAGTCAACATTCACTATCATGTGCGTGAATATCTTGAACCCTCTCGGGTCTGCGCCGATTCAAAGGCCTATGCTGGTTTGACAGATTGACAGCCAAAGAGGGTTGAAATCGTCATACCAGTTGTATAGTCCAATGCGAGCACAAGAGGTGAACCGGGAGAGAGGGCGCGATGCTGCTGCGGGCTGTTTTGATGGGGGCGATTTGCGTTTTTGCAATGGAGGCGGCCGAGGCCCGCGAGATACTCGTGGCCGACCAGACCGAGTATAAGGCCGCTGTAAAGAGCGCGAAGCCCGGCGATTCCATTGTCCTGCGCGATGGCGAATGGCGCGACGCGCAGCTTGTATTCACCGGCACAGGCACTGCCGAGGCGCCAATCACCCTCACCGCACAGACCAAGGGCAAAGTGCTGCTCACTGGCGCCTCGAATCTTCGCCTCGGCGGCCGCCACCTTGTGGTCTCCGGACTCGTCTTCAAGCGCGGCGCCAGTCCGACGCGCGAAGTTATCAGCTTCCGCCGCGATTCGAAGATGCTCGCGAGCAACACACGCATTACCGAGGTCGTCATCGACGGCTTCAGCAAGCCCGACCGGCGCTCCGAGGATATCTGGGTCGCGATATACGGCACCGACAACCGCGTCGATCACTCGCATTTCGAGGGCAAGACCAATAGCGGAGTCACCCTGGCGGTGATCCGCAAGTCCGGCGACCCGCTCGATAACCGACACCGCATCGACCATAATTATTTCGGCCCCCGTCCGCCCTTGGGCTCGAACGGCGGGGAGACGATCCGCATCGGCACCAGCGAGGAATCGCTGTCCGACAGCCACACGGTCGTCGAGCGTAACATTTTCGACCGCACCAGCGGCGAGGTCGAGATCGTCTCGGTCAAGTCCGGCGGCAATATCCTTCGCGAGAATCTGGTGCTTTCATCGCAGGGCGCCTTCGTGCTGCGCCACGGCAACGGCAATCTTGTCGAGCGCAACATCTTCCTTGGCAACCATGTGCCCGACAGCGGCGGCGTCCGCGTAATCAATCGCGACCAGATCATACGCTTCAACTATATGGAAGGGCTCGCGGGCAAGGATTTCAGAAGCGCCCTCACCGTGATGAACGGCGTGCCCAATTCGGTGATCAACCGCTACCATCAGGTTTCCAATGCCCTGATCGAGCGTAACTCGATCCTCGACAGCGCGCGCATCACTCTCGCCGCGGGCGCAGATGCCGAACGCTCGGCGCCGCCGGTCGAAAGCCAGTTCAGGGGCAATCTCGTGAGCGGCACCAAGAACACCGACCCCTTCCGCGCCGAGGACGATATCGGTGGCATCACATTTTCGGGCAATGTCGAGGCGGCAGTCGCGCAGCCGCTCGTGACGCGCGGTGTCGAACAGCGCGAACTCCGGTTCGAGCGCGCTGCCAACGGCCTTCTCTACCCTACCGATCCCGCGCTCGCCAAGGTCGGTGCGCCGCGCGATCTGGTTCCCGTAAAGCGCGAAGAGGTAGGCGCCTCCTGGTACCGCCCCGACACCGCCGAAGCGGACTTCGGCTCCGGTCGCACCGTCGAACTGGCGGCAGGCGCGTCGCTCGCCGACGCAGTCGGCGCCTCGCGCGCAGGAGATACGCTCGCGCTTGCCGGGGGCGTCTATGAGGTGGCCTCGCCGGTTGTGGTCCGACACAGGCTGACCATCGCGGGACAGGCGGGCGCCGCGCCGGTCGTCCATGTCGCGAGCGGCGCCTTTGCCCGTATCGAGGCGGGCGGAGGTCTGCGCCTGGCCGACCTGACGCTCGATGCGCGCGGTGCGAGCGCCGACGCGGCGCTAATTGCGGTAGCGCCCGAGGTGGCGCCCAATTACGAAATCGAGATGAAGGGCGTGTCGGTCCGCGGCCCTGGCAAGGCGGCGCGGCTCGACGGCATCGTCATGGCCCCCGGCACCTTCGCGAACGCGATCGAGCTTCTCGGCAGCAGCTTTTCCGACATGAGCGGTGCGGTTGTGCTGGGCACGGGAGAACAGGAGCCCAAGGGCTGGTACCCGGTTGAACGGCTCGAGATTGGCGGGAGCAGCTTTGCGCGGGTCGGTCTCGTGGCCGATCTTCTGCGAAAGGGCACCGACGAAAGCACCTTCGGCCCTTATTTTTCGATGACAGGATCGAACGTCTCAGACAGCGGCGCGGGCGGTGCTTCGCTCCGCCTAACGGGGGTGCAGCACAGCGAAATTCTCGGCAACAGCTTCGAGAAGTCAGCGCCGCTCGTCGTCGTCCACACGGTCGGCAAACCTCACACGCGCATCAGCGGCAACGCCTTTCGCGCCACCCCCGCGCCGCGCATCGAGGAACTGGTCTACAAGGGGCCGCTGCGCGCCATACTCGCGGGCAATCTCACGGATGGCCGCCCATGACCCGAACACTCGCGCTACTCCTCGCAGCAAGCGCGTTGCCGCTTGCGGCAGCGCCGGCATCCGGGCAGCCTTCATCCGCGCAGCCGGCCTATGCTCCGCTCTTCGCAGCCGAGATTACCGGCGCAAAGCGCGATCTTGACGCCTCAATCAAGGCGGGAATCAACGTGCCGGTGCCCAAGGATCCGGGGGGCGGCTTCACCCACGAACAGCACAAGCGCAATTACCGGATCATCTTCGAGGGTGGCCAGCTTTACCGGCTCACCGGCGACCGGCGCTATCTCGATCATGTCCGCGACATGCTGCTCGCCTATGCCGAGCTCTATCCGGCGCTCGGGCCGCACCCCGCCGCAGCAAACCAGGTGCCCGGGCGTCTGTTCTGGCAGAGCCTCAACGACAGCGTCTTCCTCGTCAACGCGGTCCAAGGCTATGCCGAGATCCGCAAGGCGCTCTCCGCCGAGGACCGCCGCCGCATTGACGAGGGCGTCATTCGCCCGATGGCGCGATTCCTCTCCGACGGTTCGCCTCAGGTCATCAATCGCATCCACAATCATGCGACCTGGGCGTGCGCCGGGGTCGGTCTCGCTGGCTATCTCCTCGGCGACCGCGATCTGGTCGACAAGGCGCTGATGGGGCTCGACAAGAGCGGAAAGGCGGGCTTCCTGCGCCAGCTTGATCTGCTGTTTTCGCCCGACGGCTATTATGCCGAGGGCCCCTACTATCAGCGTTACGCGCTCCAGCCTTTCGTCGTCTTCGCCGCCGCGATCGAAGCGAACGAGCCGCAGCGCAAGATTTTCGACTATCGGGACGGCATCGTGCTGAAAGCGGTTCGCACCGCAATCGACGTCACCCATTCGGGTTATTTCATTCCGATCAACGACGCGATGCCCGACAAAAGCCTGCGTACCGAAGAACTTTATCATGGCGTTGCGATTGCCTACGCCGCGACGCACGACCCCACCTTCCTGTCGATCGCCGAGTGGCAGGGTCGTACGGTCCTCACGCCGGCCGGGCAGATGCTCGCCGCCGATGTCGCTGCGGGAAAAGCAAGACCCTGGCCTTTCACTTCGCGCCTGCTGGGGGACGGTCCCGACGGCAAGCAGGGCGCACTCGTTCTCCTGCGCGAGAGTCGCGGAACCAATGGTCCGCTTCTGGTCGCCAAGAACAGCGTGCAGGGCATGGGACACGGCCACTTCGACCGCCTCAACTGGCTCTATTATGACGAGACCGGCGCGGTCGTGACCGACTATGGCGCCGCACGCTTCCTCAACGTCGAGGCGAAGCGCGGCGGGCGCTACCTCCCCGAGAATGACAGCTGGGCGAGCGCGACCGTCGCGCACAACACGCTCGTCGTCGACGAGCAAAGCCAGTTCGGCGGCCAATGGAAGGTGGGTGAAACGGTACCGACGCGTCAGCTTTCAGCCGGCCTCGACGCCCCGACCCGCTGGTCGATCGCCGAAATTGAAGGCGCATATCCCGGCGTCACCATCCGCCGCGCGCTCGTCATGCTCAACGTCGACGGCCTTTCAAATCCGCTGATCCTCGATATCCTCCACGGAACTGGCAGCGGCAGGCATCGCTATGACCTGCCGCTGCATTTTTCGGGACATATCATCGACAGCGACATTGCGTTCGACCAGCATCTGGCCGAGCGGCCGGTGCTGGGAAGCGCCAACGGTTATCAGCATCTATGGGTCGACGGTGAAGGGACCCGCAACGGCGCGGCGCGCCTCACCTTCATGCAGGACAGCCGCTTTTACTCTTACCACATGGCGCCCCCCAAGGGCGCCCGCTTCATCCTCGCCGAAAGCGGCGCGAATGATCCCGAATTCAATCTTCGCCGCGAACCCGCGCTGATCCAGCGCGTCGACGGCGCCGCCGCGACGACCTTCGTCAGCCTGCTCGAACCGCACGGGCGCTATGACGCCTCGTCCGAAGCGGTGGTAGCGAGCAGTTCGCGCATCGGCTCGCTCGCGCACCGGCGCGAGGACGGCGCCGACATCGTGCTGATCACCTTCGTCGATGGCCAACGCCTTGCCGTCGCGATCGCCGACGACACCTCGGCGGATGCAAGCCACCACGCGACCGTCGCCGGTCGCAGCCTCGCCTGGACCGGCCCCGTCGGCCGCCTCGACCTCGCCAAGGGAGACGCTCAATGAAGGGGCATTTGCGCTGGTGCGTGATCGGCCTGATCGGCCTTGCCACCGTGATCAACTATATCGACCGCAATGCGCTCGCGGTGATGTGGCCCGAGGTGTCGAAGGACATCGGCGCGACCAAGGAAGACTATGCGCTCCTGGTGACGATCTTCATGATCGCCTACGCCTTCGGCCAGTCGCTCTTCGGTCGGGTCTTCGACGCAATCGGGACGCGGCTCGGCTTTACAGTCTCGATCCTTTTCTGGTCGCTATCGATCGCCGCGCACGCCCTGGTCCGCTCGATGCCGCTGCTCGGCGTTCTGCGCGCAACGCTGGGTGTCAGCGAGGCAGGCAACTGGCCTGGCGCCGCCAAGGCGAATGCGCTCTGGTTCCCCTCGCGTGAGCGCGCGCTCGCGCAGGGCATCTTCAATGCCGGAGCGTCTCTTGGCGGCATCGTATCGGCGCCGCTCGTCGCCCTGCTCTTCGTGCAGTTCGGGTGGCGCGGTACCTTTGTGTTCGTCGGCATCCTTGGACTGATCTGGCTCGTGCCGTGGCTCTGGTTCTACAAGGCTGATCCCGACGCCAACCCGCGTCTCAGCGCCGAGGAACGCGCCTATATTCTCGCCGGCCGTAGCGAGGCTGGCCGCGCCGATGACCGGCGTATGCCGCTTGGAGAACTGCTACGCTACCGTCAAAGCTGGGCTGTCATCCTGTCGCGCTTCTTCCTCGATCCGGTCTGGTGGCTGTTTGTGTCATGGCTGCCGATCTATCTTGCCGAAACCTTCGGCTTCGACGTCAAGCAGATCGGGCTCTTTGCCTGGGTTCCTTTCGTCGGCGCAATGCTTGGCAGTCTGTTTGGGGGCTTTTTCGCGGGGCGGATCATCGACCGCGGCGGCAGCGTCCACAGGGCGCGCACACTCTCCATCGGGATCGGCTGTGCCATCATGCTGCCCGCCCTGCTCTTCACGATCCGCGCCGCTGACCCGTTGACCGCGGTGCTGCTGATCGCGTGCATCCTCTTCGGATTCCAGACGGCGATCGGCAATATCCAGACGCTGCCGAGCGACTGGTTCGGCGGCGGCGCAGTCGGCAGCCTTGCCGGGATCAGCGGCACCGCCGCGGTCGCGGGAACGCTGATAACCACCTGGCTTGTTCCGGTGCTGACGAAGACCAGCTACGCGCCGATTTTCGCGCTGTCGGCCGCAATCGTCCCGCTATCATTTCTTGCCTTCCGACTGATCGGCGGCCGCGTCGAACCGGTCGCCACCCCATCCCAACCCACCCAAGAATAAGGAATTGCATCACATGAACCTCCAGGGGAAAACCGCCCTTGTCACCGGTGGCGGCCGCGATATCGGCCGATCGGTCTCGATTGCCCTTGCCCGCGCGGGCGCGCGCGTTGCGATCAACTACAACAGCGGCCGCGAAGCGGCTGAAGAGACGCTCGCCGCGATCAAGGCCGCGGGCGGCGAAGCCTTCCTTATCCAGGCCGACGTCACCGACAGCAGCGCCGTGAGGGCGATGCTCGACGAGATCGGGATCGCATTCAGCGGCCGGCTCGACATTCTCGTCAACCTCGCGGGCGGCATGGTCGCGCGCAAGACGCTCGGCGAGATGGACGAAGCCTTCTTTGACCAGGTGATGACGCTCAATCTCAAATCGGCCTTTCTTGTCCTGAAAGGGGCGCTGCCCTTCCTCGGGGAAGGTTCTGCGGTTGTGAACGTGTCGAGTCTCGCCGGTCGCGACGGCGGCGGACCCGGCGCGTCGGTCTATGCGACCGCGAAGGGAGCGATGATGACCTGGACGCGGTCGATGGCGAAGGAGCTCGGCCCGCAGGGCATCCGCGTCAACGCGGTCTGCCCCGGCCTCATTGGCACCAGCTTCCACGATATCTTCTCAAAGCCCGAAGGGCGCGCCGCGACCGCGGGCAACACGCCGCTGCGCCGTGAAGGCCATCCCGACGAAGTTGCCGACAGCATCACCTACCTTGCATCGCCGGCCGCAAGCTTCCTCACCGGCGTGTGCCTCGACATCAACGGCGGCCTCGCCTTCTCTTAAGCGGGAGATCCTAAATGCGCCGACTGATCACGAGCCTCGTCGCTGCCACGGTTCTCGCCGGCGGGGCGCAGGCCACCGAGCGCGCGCGCACCGACGCGCCCCCGCTTGCGCCCTACAAGATCATTCTTGTCGGGGATTCGACGATGGCGCCGCATAGCGGCTGGGGCGGCGCCTTTTGCGCCAAGCACGTCAAATCGTCGGTCGCCTGTCTTAACACCGGCCGCGGCGGGCGCAGCACGCGCAGCTATCGTCAGGAAGGCTCGTGGGCCATCGCGCTCGCGGAGGCGAAGGTCGCTGGATATCGGGGCACTTTTGTGCTGATCCAGTTCGGGCACAACGACCAGTCGAGCAAGGCTGAACGCTGGACTGATGAAACCACCGAGTTCCCCGCAAACTTGAAACGATTCGTCGCCGAGGTGCGCGCGGCCGGCGCAACTCCGGTGCTTCTCACGCCACTAACCCGCCGCGAGTTTCGCGATGGCAAGCTCCAGAACACGCTCGAGAGCTGGTCGGATCAGGTGCGCGCGGTCGCAAAGGCCGAGGGCGTGCCCCTCGTCGACCTCAACGCGCTGAGCGCTGCGCAGACGCAGCAGATGGGGGCGGAAACTGCAACCCAGCTCGCGCAGGAGCCGCCGACGGCGGAGGAGCTTGCGGCCGCGAAAGCCGGAACGACGCTCAAGGCGCGCCCTGCGCCGCCGCCGCCGCCGCCGCCTCGGGTCGAGGGGAAAGGACCCCGCGGCCAAATGACCCGAAAGTTCGACTACACGCACCTCGGCGACGTCGGGGCGGAAGTCGTCGCCAAGCTTGTCACGCAGGCGCTCGCCCAGGCCGTTCCCGACCTGCGCAGTCAACTCGTCCGTTAGCACCTGACGGCTCTGGACTGTCCAGTTTGCCTGCCACGATGGTTGACAAACTGGTATAGATATTCGACTAGCCGGTTCCGAAAAGACTCGATTTACCAAGGGGAGAGATACAGTGAATTCTCGCAATCCGACCCGCGCGCTGCGCGCCGCGCTTCTCGCAGGGACCGGCCCGATGCTCATTGTTGCAATGCCTGCAGCGGCGCAGGACGCGGGTGCTGCGGCTCAGGATGATAGTGATGCGATCGTCGTCTCGGGCATCCGCGAAACGATCCAGAGCTCGATCGAGGCAAAGCGCCGCGAGACCGCGATTGTCGACACGTTGGCGGCCGATGATATCGGCGACATTCCCGCCATCTCGGTCGGCCAGGCAATCCAGACAATCACTGGCGCCACGACTCACCGCGAAAAAGGGGATGCGTCCGAAATCGCCCTGCGCGGCCTCGGCCCTTTCCTTTCGAACTCGACGTTCAACGGCCGCGACGCGACCAATGGCAGCGGCGACCGCTCGGTCAATTTCAACCAGTTCCCCTCCGAACTGGTCAACGAGATCAAAATCTACAAGACGCAGCAGGCAAATCTTGTCGAGGGTGGTGTCGCCGGCACGATCGAGATTGGCACGCTGCGTCCGCTCGATTATGGCAGAACGCGAATTCAGGGCGAGCTCAAGGCCCAATATAATCCCTATGGAGACCGCATCGTCGGCGGCAGCGGCGGGGTCGGCTGGCGCGGCACGGTGAGCTATGTCGACCAGTTCGCGAATGACACCATCGGTATCTCGATCGGCTTCCAGCGCAACGACACGAACAATCCCGAAGAGACCTACGCCGCGAGCACCACCTGGACCGCGTGCCGCGCCGACGTCACGGTCATCAATAATAATTGCACCGAACTCAGCCGTGATAATTATGGCGACGGAATTCCCTATTATCTCGTCCCCAACAGCTACATATTCCGCCAGATTAGCGAGACCGACCAGCGCGACGCCGTGTTCGGTGCAATTCAATGGCGTCCCTCGGACCGGTTCAACATCAACCTCGACCTTCAATATTCGGACCGCACCTTTGTCGAGAACCGACGCGATCTGACCATCTCGGAGGCGCGGCGCAGCCTCACCAATGTCGAGTTTGATGAAAATGGCATCGTCTCGCACCTGGAAGGGGCAAGTTCGCTCGAATCCAACGGCTCGACGCTGACGCGCTCGGAGGAATATCTGGGCGGCGGCCTTTCGGTCGAATGGACCCCCTCGGACCGGCTGACCCTCACGGCGGATGGGTCATACTCACGCACGATCCGTTCCGAAACCGAGCGCAATTTCCGCCTGCGCACCGACCGGATGGACGTCAACGGGGTCCGCACCGAGATCGACAATCAGCGCATTCCCTATATCTATGATATCGCGCCGGGCAGCTTTATCCCGACGATCACGATCGATCCGCGCTTCGACCTCAACAACCACGATCTTTTCTGGGACGACGCGCGCTTCCGCCGCGACGAGAGCCGCCGTTACAACAAGATCGTCGCCGGACGCTTCGATGCCAAATATGAGCTCGATGGCTTCCTGAGCGCACTGTCCGCTGGCGTTCGCGTCGCGCAGCTCAAGTTCAGCGACTATGATGTGCGCAACGGCGATTTCAACGAAAACCCTGCAATTGAGGAAGATCGACGGATCAACAACATCTGCCGCCAGGCCTTTCCGCAGACCGATTATCTGAGCGACGCGCCGGGCAATAGCATCCACAGCTGGGCAACATTCGACGTCGATTGCCTGTTCCGCGAATATCTAGGGACCGAGGATCCGGGTCTTCCCGACGACCTGCGCTCGGTTTCCAACCGCGACGTCACCGAACGCACCTATGCGGGATATCTGATGGCCGATTATGACAGCGAGATCGGGTCGATGCCGGTTCGCGGCAATTTCGGCGTCCGCGTCGTCAAGACCGACGTGACCTCAAAAGGGCTCCGAAGCGATCTTATCCTCGTCGACAATGGCGATGGAACCTTCCACCTTGACGAGACGGGTGATTACGAAACCGAAACGATCAAGGCCAGCACCACGCGCATCCTGCCGAGCGTCAACGCCATCTTCGAGGTCGCGCCGAATACGCTGCTGCGCGTGGCGGGATATCGCGCCATGTCGCGTCCCAACCCCAGTGCGCTGGGCGCGGGCCGGACCATTACGCTGGAGGATGGAGGCAGCTTCACCTCGATCGAAAATGCGATCGACAATGTTCGCGCCAATGGCAGTCCGCGCTTGAAGCCGCTGATGTCGTGGAACGCCGACGCCGCGCTCGAATGGTATCCCAACAAGGACACGATGCTTGCCGCGACGGTCTATTACAAGCAGTTTACCGGCGGATTTCAGCCGGTCGTCTATGACGAGACTTTCACAATCGACGGTCAGCAGGTCACAGTTCCGGTCACCCAGACGCGCAACAGCCCCGACAAGTCACGGGTCTACGGCCTCGAACTGACGGCGGCGACGCGCTTCAGCTTCCTGCCAAAGCCCCTCGACGGGCTGGGCGCGAAGGTCAGCTACAACTATGCCGACGCCAATTTCGAGAATGAGGATATTCGCCTCGGCGACATTTACGATCCTTACACCGAAACCGTGTCGCCGGGCCTGATCGCCCCTGCTGGCCTGTCGGGCTATTCCAAGCACGTTCTCTCGGCGCAGGCCTATTATGAGATCGGCCCGGTTTCCTTGCAGGCAATCTACAATTACCGGTCGAACTATTATCAGGACTTTGTCGGAGGCAACAGCCAGCTCCGCTTTGTCGCACCGAACGAAACCTTCGATTTCCGAGCTTCGCTGGCTCTGATGAAGGGGGTGTCGCTCCGGTTCGAGGCGCTCAATATCTTCAACGAGCCCAAGACAACGTACATGCCGGTCTACGGCAGCAGCCGCCAATATCATTATTACGGCTCCAAATATTTCGTCGGCATTCGCGCACGGATCTGACGGGGAGATGATGACGTGCGGTCATGGCTTCAAAATTGTCATACCTGATTGTATGCAGGGGCTGATGCCTATGTGGGGAGACGATTAAGCCATGGCCGAACGCCGCCTTTTTGAAGATGTTGCCGATGCGATTCGCCGGCTGATTCTCGATGGAGTCTATCCGCCGGGAACGCGGCTGCCCGGGGAGCGTGAACTTTCCGAGCGCTTCGAGGTGAGCCGCGTGACGATCCGCGAGGCGGAGATCGCCCTGCAGGCAACGGGGTGGATCCATATCCGCACCGGCGCCGGCGCCTATGTCCAGGCAAAGCTGCCTGGCGATGGCGGCATCTTGCCTCAGGTCAGTGCCTTCGAGCTCACCGAAGCACGCTCGCTGTTCGAGGCCGAGGCGGCGGCGCTTGCCGCTCCGACCATCTCGGCTGAAACGCTCGAGAAGCTGGAAGGCCTGCTTGAGGCGATGGCGAACGAAGATGCGAGCGAGGACGAGATCAACGTGATCGATCGCGAGTTTCACATGACGATCGCCGCTGCATCGAACAACAAGGCGATCATACATGTCATCGAAAGCCTGTGGCGAATGCGCCTTGAACTGCCCGAAGTGCGCACCAGCCATTCGATGATCTGCCGCAAGGACGGTGCGGCGCGTCAGGCCGAACATGCCGGGGTGGTCGAGGCGCTCAGGAAGCGCGACGCGGGCGGAGCGCGGCTTGCGATGCGGCGCCATTTTAACCGCCTGCTCGAATCGATGCTCGACGAGACCGAGGAACGCGCAATGGTCGAACTGCGGCAGCGTGCCGCCGAAAGTCGCGAACGTTATCTCTTGAGCGCCAAGCTCGCCTGATGCGCCGCGCTTTTCTCCCATGAGCGCCGGAACGGGCGCAGCTGCCGCGCTGCATCAAGCCCGCCGCTCGGGCCAGGCACTGGCGGCCTTTCCCGCGCCGATCCCTGCGACCCTCGCGGACGCTTATACCGTCCAGCGCGACCTTTGCGCCGCGCTCGGCGTCCCGCTGCTCGGATGGAAGGTCGGTCGCATTCCGCAAACGCTGATCGAGACGCTGGGCGCCGAGCGTCTCGCCGGGCCGGTGCTCCGGGTGGCGGAACTTGACGGCGAAGCGCCCGGCGACGCGCGCGTCTTTGCCGGCGGCGTGGGCGCGATCGAGGCCGAAATCATTCTCCGTTTGTCCGCGGTTCCCACCCGCCGCCTCGCGAGCGATAGGGAAGCAATGAGCTTCATCGACGAAATCCGTGCCGGCTTCGAGGTTGCAAGTTCGCCAGCCCCCGACGTTCACGATCACGCGCCCTACGGGATTATCGCCGATATCGGCATCAACAACGGTCTGCTTCTCGGCCCGCGCCTTGATGCCGAGAGCTTCGACCGGATCGTTATCACCGAAATCGAGGGATCGCGCGTTGGCTCTTGCCGCCCCTGCGACATTCTCGATGGCCCGCTCGGCTCGCTGCGCTTTCTCGTCGACCTCCATATGGACGGCGTGATCGCATTGGAAGCGGGGCAGTGGATTTCGGCGGGCGCGATTACCGGCGTGCATCCGATAGCGCCCGGCCAGACCGCAACCGCTCATTTCGGCGAAACGGTGCGCATCGCCTGCACCGCCAGCACCGACCCCGGATTTGCCTCATGATCGAGCCTGCCAACACCATCGCCTGCTTCGGCGAGATCGTTCTTCGACTAGCCGTTCCCGCCGGCGAGCAACCGCTCCAGTCGCCGCGGTTCGACGTCCACGTCGGCGGCGCCGAGGCCAATGTTGCGGTCGCGCTGGCCGCGCTCGGGTACCGGGTGCGGATGGTCAGCGCGCTTCCTGAAGGTCCGATCGGCGATGCCGCCATCACCGAGCTGCGTCGCCACGGAGTCGACACCAGCGCCATTTTGCGCCGGCCGGGGCGCGTCGGCCTCTATTATCATCTGCCGGGGGGCCCTGCGCGCGCGAGCGAGGTTCTCTACGACCGCGCCGACTCGGCCTTCGCCACCGCCGAAGCCGATGAGTGGAACTGGGACGCGATGCTCGCGGATGCGAGCTGGCTTCACCTCTCGGGCGTCACCCCCGCGCTCGGCCCGCAGAGCGCAGACGCTGCGCTCGCCGCCGCAAGGACGGCGCGCGCTGCCGGGCTCGGCCTGTCGTTCGACGGCAATTGGCGCGGTCGTCTCTGGGAGCGCTGGGACGCCGACCCGGCCGCGACCCTGCGCGCAATCATCAGCGAAGCGAGCCTGCTGTTCGGCAACCACCGCGACGCCGCGCTGCTTCTTGGCCGCGATTTTTCGGGCGAAGGTGGCGAACGGCGGCGCGAGGCGGCACTTGCATTGCTCAGCGCCTTCCCGAACCTTGAGCACATCGCCTCGACCGCGCGCCACATCGTGGGGTCCGATCGGCACGAGCTTGCCGCCCGCATCGACCGCCGCGATGCCAGTTGTCAGACCGAGGCGCGCGTGGTCGCGCCGATCGTCGACCGCATTGGCACGGGCGACGCCTTTGCTGCAGGAGTGCTGGACGGCCTGTTCAAAGGCGCCAGTATCGAAGATTCGGCAGCGCGGGGCCTCGCACTCGCATCGCTCAAGCACGGCCTGCGGGGGGATTTCGCACCCTTCTCACCCGCAGCCGTCGCCAGCGCCGCCCACGGAGCGAACGACGTCGCGCGCTGATCCTTTGCCCAATGGGCGCCCATATCAGCGCGCCGGTGACCCGGCTGTTCCCAACTAGGGGACCTGTGCGCTGGTGGGTCGATGTTCGCGGGCAAATCCGAGCAGGCGCGCCGCAAGACGTGCGCCTGTTGGAACGGTCGATTTGCAGAAAAGCAGGCTCTGATCGGCATCGATAGCTGCGGCTATTATCAAGGGCCGATCAATGGCCAGTATGTCAAAACCCACCGCGTCGCCTGGGCTCTCCACTTTGGCCAATGGCCGCTGCACGAAATCAACCATATTAACGGCGATCCGCGCGACAATCGCATTTCCAATCTGCGCGATGTCGAGCACCAGGTTTGCCATCACAATGCAGCCCGTGCGAAGAACAACCGATCGGGGGCCTCTGGGGTTTTCTGGAACCGCCGGATGCAGGGCTGGCAGGCTTCCATCCGGCGCGGCGGGAAAAACCAATGCCTCGGCACGTTTCGCACCCTCGAAGAAGTGCCCGCGGCGCGCAAAGAGGCGGAGCGAGAACTCAACTATCATCCGAACCACGGCGAGCCCCGGAATTTCGTGCGATGCTTCATCCCCTGCCGAGACCGAGCGAAAGTTCAAACCGAGCGATGCGCCGAAACCGGGTGCTGATGCTTTTTTTGCGGTCCCCTAGCGCACGCAGTTTCGTTCCTCCTAACCTAGGACTCGCGATTTTTGTCGCGCCTTTCCGCCATGTTCTGCATCAATCGGCTCAATCCTCATTACGGCATTGCCGTATTTTCTTCCTTGCGCTGCCTACGGCAACGCCGTATATAATTCGCATGCAGACGGTCATCGAAACAAATGCCTATCTCGCTGCCGCCAAGGATGTGGGTATGAGCGATGACGAACGTGCGGCGGTTGTCGATCTGATCGCAGCCAATCCGCAGGCCGGCGATATCATGCCGGGATGCGGCGGAGCCCGTAAGCTTCGCTATGCCAAGCCCGGCAAAGGAAAGTCGGGCGGCTATCGCGTCATCACCTATTTCGCTGGCGATGACGTGCCTGCCTTCCTGCTCACCGTATTCGGGAAGGGCGAGAAGGTTTCGCTATCGCAGGGCGAGCGCAATGCTCTCGCTGCCCTGACGAAAACTCTCAAGAGCACGCTGTAGAGGAGGCCCACATGGCAAAGGGTGCATTCGACAAGATCGCCGCTGGTCTTAATGACGCGATTGCCTTCGCAGAGGGCGACACTGCGCGCGGCAAGATCGTGGCCGGTCCAGACATCAAGGCGATCCGCGGCAAGGCGAAGCTGTCTCAGGCTGCCTTTGCCGAGAAGCTGCATATCAGCGCAGCCACTCTCCGGGATTGGGAGCAGGGCCGCCGTATGCCCGAGGGTCCAGCACGCACCCTGCTCGGCATGGTCGACGCTGATCCGGATGCGGCGTTCAAACTGCTCGCCAAGGTTACCGTCTGATCCAATGACCGCCATCGCGCGCCACTCCCTATCCAAGACCAGACCTACCGAGCTCTGCATGCTCGCCGGCCGGTGGAGCGGCGCTATGCCTGACCTGGCTGGCGCGATGGTTGAGCGCAAGTATGATGGATTCAGATGCCTTTTCTTCCCCGGCCTAGACCGGCGCCCCGGCCTTTGGACGCGCAACGGGATGCCGATGATCGGTGCGGGGCATATCCTTGCCCGCTTGCTCAAGGTCGAAGCGGCCATGGGAGGCGCTTATATGATCGACGGAGAGTTCGTGGTCGACGGGGCGCTCGCGGCGACGAAGACCCACTATGAACGCGGTTCGCGCATGGGGGACGCCGGCACCTTCCATCGCTGCGAGCGCACCTGATCCGGCGGCATGGGAGTGGCGAGAGGGTAGCTTTCCGCTCCCGATCTCCTTGTTCATCCTGTCGATGATCCGCTGCGCGTGCCAGTAAGCCGGTGTAAACCGCGTAAAAGCGCGCAACATGGCGCAACATGGATGTAAACCGTTCGCGGCCTGTTCCCAAAGGCGGGCTGCAAGCAACAGACTGAATTTAAACGGGAAATTTATGGAGGCCCGAGCCGGAATCGAACCGGCGTATACGGATTTGCAGTCCGCTGCGTCACCACTCCGCCATCGGGCCTCGCGCCGAACTGCCGTTGCCGCACGAGCGGACGGCCGGGTGTTGGACGGGTTGCGCTAGTGAGGGGCTTTCGCCGCCTTGTCAAGGATTCGCCTGACCCGCCGCGATTATCGCGATCCGGGGTTGGCGGCGTTCTTCCGCGCCGCTATGCGCGGCGGCGGTGCGGGCAGCATGGCTGTATTACTATTGCAATACAGCGCAGCTTCGGCTAGAGCTGCGCCGCGAGGTTGAAACTCCAGGAATCGGATGGCAGGCATGGCAACCCAATTGAGCGATATCAGCGCGGCCGAGATGCGCTCGGCGATGATCGACAGCCAGCTTCGGACCAACGACGTCATTGACCCCGCCGTCGTGGCTGCAATGGCCGCGGAGCCGCGCGAGGCGCATGTGCCCGCACCGCTCGCGAGCGTCGCCTATATAGACCGCGCGATCGACCTTGGCGGCGGGCGCTACCTGAATGCTCCGCTCGTCACCGGCCGGATGCTCGTCGAGGCAGCGATTCGCCCCGGCGCCCGCGTTCTGCTCATCGGCGCCGCGACAGGCTATGGCGCGGCCCTGCTCGCCCGCCTCGGCGCGGAAGTTCACGCGCTCGAAGAGGATGCCGCACTGATCGCAGCGGGACGGCAAGCGACGGCTTCGGATGCCATCCGCTGGATCGAAGGCCCGCTTTCGGCCGGAGTCCCCGATGGCGCCCCGTTCGACCGCATCATCATCGACGGCGCAATCGAGATTCTGCCCGATGCGATCGCCGATCAACTTGCCGAAGGCGGCAAGCTCGTCGCGGCCCGGCGCGAAGGTGCGGTTGTCCGCCTGGTTCAGGGCGTCAAGGCGGGCGGTATCGTCGCGCTGCGCCCCTTTGCCGACATGGACGTTGCGCCCTTGCCCGGCTTCGAGGCGCCTGCCGGGTTCCGGTTCTAAAAAACTTTCTCTCCCATTTCATCAGGCTGAAACGATCATGCACGATCCAGACCACAGATTGCCCCGCAGCCGCTGGCTCGCCGGCCTGGCGGTCAGCGCTCTGATGATGGCTTCTGCCGCCAAGGCCGAAACGCTGCAGGGGGCGCTCGCAAAGGCATATGAGAATAATCCGACGCTGACCGCTGCCCGTGCGGGTCAGCGGGCGAACGACGAAAATGTGCCCATCGAGAAGAGCTTCGGCCTCCCGAGCATCGGCACGAGCACCGACTATACCGAGAATATCGTTATCCCGGGCAACAGTTTCTCGTCGCCCGCGCGCTCCGTCAGTGCCGGCGCGCAGCTGTCGGTCCCCATCTATCAGGGCGGCGCGGTCCGCAATGCGGTGAGGGCAGCCAAATATCGCGTCGAGGCGGGCCAGGCTGATCTACGCGCAACCGAGGCGAGCGTCTTCGCGCAGGTCGTCGGCGCTTATATGGACGTGCTGCGCGACATGGCGATCGTCCAGCTCAACCAGAACAATGTCTCCGTCCTGCGGACCAATTTGCAGGCGACGAGCGACCGATTCGAAATCGGTGACCTGACGCGCACCGATGTTGCTCAGTCGGAGGCGCGCCTCGCGCTTGCCGAGGGCGATTTGCGCACCGCCGAGGCGAATCTCATCGCCAGCCGCGAGGCCTATATCCGGCTTGTCGGCGAGGCACCGGTCGACCTTCAGCCGCCTCCGCCACTCCCGAACCTGCCGGCGACCGCGGAGGATGCGGTCGCGATTGCGCTCGCCAATAACCCTGACATCGAGGCGGCGAATCAGCTGGTCAACGCATCGCGCGCCGACATCGGCACCGCGAAAGCCAGCCGGGCGCCCAAATTGTCGGCGACGCTCGGCGGCGGCTACAACAATTTCCTCGGCTCGCTGTCGAGCGGGGTTCCCGGCGTCGGCGTGTCGCAGGAAACGTCGAGCGCGGCGGCGGGCGTCTCACTGACCATCCCGGTCTTCCAGGGGGGACGTCCTTCGGCACAGGTCCGCCAGGCGCAGTCGCGCTCGAGCCAGGCGATCGAGACCTATGTAGCGACCGAACGCGACGTCATTGCCCAGACCCGCGGCGCCTATGCCGCGTGGCAGGCGAACGAGCGCGTGATTGCAGCGACGCAGCAGGCGGTGAGCGCCAATGCGCTGTCGCTTGAGGGTGTGCGTGCAGAGAACAGTGTCGGCACGCGCTCGATCCTCGACATCCTCAACGCCGAGCAGGAATATCTCAACACACAGGTCCAGCTCGTCTCGGCGAAGCGCAATAGCTATGTTGCCGCCTTCTCTGTTCTCGCAGCGATGGGCAAGGCCGAGGCACGCGACCTCGGCATTGAGGGAGGCCCGCTCTATGATCCCGCCGCCAATTATGCGCGCGTGAAGGGCCAGATCTGGGATTGGGCCGACGATCCTGCGCCGCAGCAGCAGGCAACCGACACGCGCAACGTCGCCGCAGCCGATGCCAGCGTGCCCGAGGGCACCAATCCCCTGATCGGCCCGGTTGACCCCGCGCTCCAACAATAGGGCTTGGCAAGGTTCCTCCCCGCCCGGTAAGAGATAGTTAACCGCCCGTGAGGGGCGCGCCGGAAGGGACATATATGGGCGACCTGTCGCGAGAACCGTCGATGGAGGATATTTTGTCGTCGATCCGGCGCGTGATCGCGCGGGACGAGGCGCCCGGATCCGCGCGCGCGCCCAGCCCCGCCGACGACATCCTCGACCTCGCCGAGGAAGAAGCCGATGACGCCGCGGCCGCGGCCGCGGTGACCGACGAAGAGCTCGTTTCTTCCGAAAGCGCCGACGCCGCACGCCAGTCGCTCAGCGCGCTGAGCGCCGCAATCACTGCGCCCGCTCCCGCTGCGCCCGCGCCCGCCGCGCCCGCCCCGGGTGGCCGCACCGTCGAAGAAGTGGTGCTGGAGGCGCTGCGCCCGATGCTCAAACAATGGCTCGACACCCATTTGCCGGCCATGGTCGAGTCGATGGTGGCAAAGGAAATCAGCCGGATCACCGGCCGGCGGCTTTAGGCGCCCCTCTTTTGAGGCCTGTTCGCCCTGAGCGTTCCGAAAGGCCTTCCTCCTGACGAGAAATGGACGAAAGAGAAGGCTTCGCGAAGCTCTGCGTGCGCGGCTGGTGCCGGTCTTGACGTGACCGGCCCTACCCTGCCCAATCCTCCAGCAGATGCCGCGCAATGGCGAGCGGGGGCGGGGCCATGAAGGGGGCGCCCATGTCCCCCGCGAGCGCTGCGCGGACCTCCACGCGATCGACCCACATCGCAGCCTCGATCTCGGTCGTGTCGAGCGTCAGCGCAGGGCCCAGCGCGCGGGCGCGGCAACCGATCATCAGCGAGGAAGGGAAGGGCCAGGGCTGGCTTGCGACATAGGAGACGTCGGTCACACGAATCCCCGCTTCTTCGAACAATTCGCGGGCAACCGCTTCTTCGAGCGATTCGCCCGGCTCCACGAAACCGGCGAGCGCGGAGAAGAAACCGGGTTGAAAGCCCGGCTGGCGGCCGACGAGCACGCGCTCTTCAAACTCGGCAAGCATGATCACAACCGGGTCGACGCGGGGGAAATGCTCGGCCCCGCAGGTCCTGCATTGCCGCCCCCAACCGCCCCGGAACAGGGAGGTCGGCGCGCCGCAAACCGCGCAGAAGCGGTGCCGCGCGTGCCAGTCGACGAGGCTGCGCGCGCCGCCATAGAGCGCCGCTTCCTCGGCCGACAGGAGCGGCAGCAGCCGCATCACGGTGCGCGAGCGCGCATCGATGCGCTGCCCGGGCCCGGGCTCGCGCACGAAATGCGGGACCCCGGCCTCGTCGATGCCGAGCAGGATCACCGCCCGATCATCGGCACGATCGAAGGGCTCCCATCGAAGGCCCCCGCGCTCGCCGGGAATCGGATCAATACCGTCAAGTGCAAGGCACAAGGCGCGCGGATCCGCCATTGCGGCTGCAAAGCGTTCCGCATCGACGCGCACCTGGTCGGCGCGATCGAGTCTCGCCCCTGTGAATCCGAGCGGCATGACCATCAGCGCAATGCATCCTGATAGAAGGCCTTGGCAAAGCCGGACTGGAAGGGGAGGGCGTCGGAGGGCATATATTGGGTGTAGCCGCCAACACGGTAACCCCGCACGCGGTCGACGAACCCGACCGTACCCGCCGCGCCCGCCCATCCGTAAAGCCCCTCGCCGGCAGCCGAGGTCGGGAGCGACACGCGCCCACCGGCGCCGAAACCTTCACCCTCGATGAAGGTGCCCTTGCGGTCGACGGCGTCATCGATGAGGTTCGACATCGCCAGCCGCGCGGTTTCCGTCTTCATGATACGCACACCGCCAGTCTCGCCTTCGCCAAGCAGCATCGCAAGGAAGCGGTCATAGTCGCGCGCGCTCGATACCAGCCCACCGCCGCCGAATGGATAGGGCGGCTTGTCGAGGTAGATCGATTTCGTCGCGGGATCCATCGGGATCAGTACACCCCCGACCGGCGCATAGTTGGTTGTCAGCCGATGCACCTCGCTCGCTGGCACCTGGAACCAAGTGCTCTTCATGCCGAGCGGATCGAAGATGCGCGTCTTGAGGAAGGCGTCGAAGGGCTGGCCCGACACGACCTCGACCAGCCGCCCTGTAAGGTCGAGGCTGACCGAATAGCTCCAGCGCGTGCCGGGTTCGTAGACCAAGGGAAGTTCAGCAAGCCGGTCGGCAAAGGCGGCAAGGCTGGGCGCCGCGGTGACGGGCGCGAGGCCGGGGATCGGCAGGCGGCTCACCTGGCCGCCCACGATGCCCGCGGCGTCATAGGCCGCCTTGATCGGCCCCTTCTGGATGATGTTGTAGCCGAGCCCAGCGGTGTGGGTAAGAAGGTGGCGAACGGTGATCTGCGTTTTCGCCGGATGCACCTCGGTGATTGATCCGTCGGGCACATTCTGCACCTTCATTGCCTTGAAGGCGGGGAGGAAGTCGGCGATCGGCTGGTCAAGTCCCATCTTGCCGTCCTCGATCAGCAGCATCGCCGCAATCGCGGTAACGGGCTTGGTCATCGAATAGAGCCGCCACAGCGTGTCGGGGCCTACCGGTCTGGCCGAATCCATCGCCTGCGTGCCGTAGCCGAAACTCAGCGCCTCCTCCTGCCCCTTGCCGACGCAGGCGAGCGTGCTCGCAAGCTCGCGGCGGTCGACGAAGCCCTTTATGAAGGCATTGGTCCCAGGATAGAGGCTCGCCCCGTCAGCCCGAAAGCCCCACGCCGTTGCGGGCAGGAGCGCGGCGGCGCCGCTCAGAGCCATTCCGCCGAGCAGCGCGCGGCGCGTCACCATCATGTTCATTCCTTCACCTCCCGCAGCCTGTCGATCAGCTTGCGATAGAGCGTCGGCAAGCCCGCCGCGTCAAGCGCCGAGAGCGGCCACCATTCGCCTTCCGCTGCGGCATCGGTGGCTTCGTCGGGCCATTCGCCGCGCACCAGCGTGAGGCGCAAGTCGAAATGGGTAAAGCTATGGTCGACCCGCGCAATGCCCGACTCGGGAGGCGGCGTCGCGCACCATTCTCCGCCCGGGAGCGCGCGCATTCCGCCTAGCATACCCTTGGCCGGGCGCCGAATGAGCCAGATGCGCTCGTCGCGCTCGATCCAATGCGCAACGCCGTAACGCTGCGGCTTAGCCTTTTTCGGCGACTTTACCGGCAGCCGTTCGAGGTCGGCGCAGCTACGCGCGCGGCAATCGTCCATCACCGGGCAGAGCGAGCAGGCAGGGCTTCGCGGCGTGCAGATGGTCGCGCCGAGGTCCATCAGGCCTTGGGCGAAGTCGCCCGGACGATCGTCCGGCACCAGCGGCGCGAGTGCGGCCTTGATCTCGCGCTTTGCAGCGGGGAGCGGGGTTTCGATGAGCCTGTGGCGCGCGATCACGCGCTCGATATTGGCATCGACCACCACCGCCGGACGGCCAAAGGCAATCGCTGCAACCGCGGCGGCGGTATAATCGCCGACCCCGGGCAGCGCGCGAAGGCCGGCCTCGGTCTCGGGAAACCGCCCGCGATGCTCAGTTACAACGGCACGCGCGCAGGCGAGCAGATTGCGCGCCCGGGCATAATAGCCGAGCCCCGCCCACGCCGCCATGACGTCAGTATCGTCGGCGGCTGCCAAATCGGCCACGGTGGGCCAGCGCGCGGTAAAGCGCTCGAAGTAGCCTGCGACCGCGGCGACCGTTGTCTGCTGGAGCATGATCTCCGCCATCCAGACGCGATAGGGATCGGGCATCGCGCTGCTGCCCGGTGGCACGCGCCACGGCAGGCGCCGTGCCGCGCGATCATACCAGGCGAGCAAGCGCTGCGCGAAGTCGCGCGCCGCGGATGCGGCGCCATTGGTCATCGCCCGTAGCTCCGCCCTTCAACGAGCAGACCCACCCAGCACGCGTGCGGATCGGCCCTGCCCGGGTGCGCATTATCGCCGCCGCCTGCCGTGCGCTCGCAGGTGCCAAACTGGTCCCGCACGGCCGGTGCCATAATATCCCTCGCCAAATGCGGGCGCGAGGGCTGAAGAAGAGGCGCAAGCGAAACCGGGGGGAGCGGGGGAGTCATGCCGCGAGGCTGGCACGGGGGTCCAATCTAGGAAAGCGATTTTTCGGGGGGCGGCGCGGCGCACCGGTGGCCTATCCCTTTTTCTGGGCCTTCCTTCTTCCGCCTCATCTGGACGCTCACCCCCCGGCTGTGGCATGGCGGCGCCCATGGCGAATGCTGGCAGCGAAGGCCCCCCCGCCAGGGCGGCGAAGGCGAAGAGGAGCGCGAAGGCGAAGGCGACCGCGCGCCCCTATGAGCGACCGCGCGGCGGCGAGGCTCGCGCGATTTCCGACCTCGTCCCCGAAATTGGACGCACCGCGTTTCGGAAATTCGGCTTTATCCAGTCGTCGGTGGTCAGCCGCTGGCGCGAGATCGTCGGCGCAAAGCTGGCCGACGTTACCCAGCCTGCGATGATTCGCTTTCCTGCCGGGCAGAAGGCGGGCGGCACCCTCCACCTGACGATAAGCGGTGCGCATGCGCCGATGCTCCAGCATGTCGCGCCCGACATCATCTCCGCCGTCAATCGCTTCTTTGGATATGCCGCCATCGCGCAGGTGCGCATGACGCATGGCCAGATAGTGCCGCGGGCGCCCGTTCAGCCGCCCGCAATGCTGAAGCCCGTACCCGCCGAACTGGGGGACAGCCTTCGCGACATCGGCGATCCCGAGCTTCGAACCGTGCTCGAACGCATGGCCGCGGGGCTCGCCGCGCCGCCAAAACTGCCGCGGATCAGTTGATAGAAAGACCGGCTCGACCATGTTCGCTATTGCCATCGCATCGCTGCCCCGCCGCGCCGCCGTCACAGCGCTCTCCGCCGCCGCGCTTGCGCTGCTTGTCGGTGCGGCGCCTGCCAAGCCCACGGGCCCGCGCTGGTCGGCAACGGTCACCGAAAGTGGGATCGGCGCCTATAGCATCGGCAATCCGCAGGCGAAGGTGAAGCTGGTCGAATATTTCAGCTACACCTGCTCGCATTGCGCCGAATTTGCAAAGGAGGCGGGAGTTCCTCTCAAGACCCAATATATCGACACGGGGCTTGTCCTGTTCGAATATCGCAACCTCATTCGCGATCCGCTCGACATGACCGCGGCGATGCTCGCGCGCTGCGGCGGACCCAAGGCGTTCGCCGCCGATCACCAGGCGATCTTCGCCGCGCAGGCTGCATGGCTCGGCAAGGCAGCGAAGATGACGCAGGCGCAGCAGGCGCCGTGGTATCAAGGCTCGCTTGGCGAGCGGACGCGACGAATGGCGGCCGACACCGGCCTCGACGCGCTGATGCGCGGCCGCGGCTACACCCCGGCCCAGCTCAACGCGTGCCTCGAAAGCGGGGTCGCCGAGGCCGAGCTGATGGGGATGACCACCATCGGGGCGAACGCCGACAAGGTTGAGGGGACGCCGACCTTTTTCGTCAACGGCCGCAGGGTCGAAGTCGGCCACTGGGCCGATCTCAAACCGATCCTCGACGCCGCGCTCAAGCAGAAGTAAGACAACCCCAATACAATCAGACGGAGAAGACCGTGCCCAAGACCTTGCCCACGCTGCGCATTGCGCTCCTCGCCTCGCTCGGCGCCTTCGCGCTCGCCGCTTGCGGCGACAGCAAGACCGACCCAGCCAAGGAACAGGAGGTGATCGCAAAGGTGGCCGCGCCTGAAGGCAAGAGCTGGTCCGACCTCGTCGCCCTCACCCCCGAGGGGGGGCATGTGATGGGCAACCCCGACGCGCCGATCAAGATCATCGAATTTGCGTCGCTGACCTGCCCGCACTGCGCCGATTTCGCGATCGAGAGCCATGACGAGCTAAAGCGCGACTTTATCGACACCGGCCGCGTCAGCCTCGAACTGCGCAATTTCGTGCGCGATGGCGTCGACCTGACCGCCGCCGCGCTCACCCATTGCGCGCCGCCCGAGCGCTATTTCCCTCTGACCCAGAGTGCCTTCGCCTCGCAGGCGCAGATTTTTGAAGCCGCGCAGGCCAATCAGCAAGGCTTTGAGGCGGCGATGAATGCAGCGCCCGCGGTGCGCTTCCAGCAGCTCGCCAGGGCACTGAAACTCGACGAGTTTTTTCAGTCGCGGGGCATGACCGGACAGCAGGTAAGCGCCTGCCTTGCCAATCTCGAGGGCATCAAGAAGCTCGAGGACGGCACCAGCGCCGCGCAGCAGCAATATAATGTTCAAGGCACGCCCACTTTCGTCATTAACGGCCAGGTTGCCGAGGGCATCGCGACCTGGCCCCTGCTGCGCGACCGTCTGCGCACGATGGGGGCACGCTGAGACGTCTGCCCTTACCGCAGCGTTGAGGGGCCCATCGGTCTCAAGCCCCTTGCGACTCCCCCGCCCGCACGGCATGACGACGCCAGGGGGATATGTGACGCCACCGTTGCACAGCCTGCGATTCGATAATCTGCACGGGAGCTTTTCGTGCAGATAAAGCGGCTGCGCCTGACGGGGTTCAAGAGTTTCGTCGAACCCACCGAATTGCGCATCGAGCCCGGCCTGACAGGTGTCGTCGGCCCCAATGGCTGCGGCAAATCGAATCTCCTCGAAGCAATCCGCTGGGTGATGGGCGAATCGAGCCCCAAGTCGATGCGCGGCGGCGGCATGGAGGATGTCATCTTTGCCGGCACCTCCTCCCGCCCGGCGCGCGACTTTGCCGAGGTCGCGATCCACTGCGATACCGAAGGCGCGCTTGTCGCGGGGCTCTCCGACGCGAGCGAGGGGCGCGAGCTTGAGATCATTCGCCGCATCGAGCGCGGCGCGGGGAGCGCCTACCGCGCCAATGGCCGCGACGTACGAGCAAAGGACGTCGCGCTGATCTTTGCCGACGCAGCAACCGGCGCGCACAGCCCGGCGCTCGTCAGCCAGGGCAAGATTGCAAATGTCATCGCCGCCAAACCGACCGAGCGTCGCGCAATGCTCGAGGAGGCCGCGGGGATCGCCGGGCTCCACGTTCGCCGCAAGGACGCCGAGCAGAAGTTGCGCGCGACCGAAGCCAACCTCTTGCGCCTCTCGGAGATCGTCGCTGACATGGAGGTGCGCGCAAACGCCCTCCGCCGCCAAGCCCGCGCCGCCGAACGCTATCGCAAGCTGAGCGAAGAGATCCGCGTCGCCGAAGCGCGGCTGATCTTCGCGCGATGGCGCGATGCCGCGGCCGCCGCCGATCAGGCCCGCCGCGACGCCGATGCTGCCGAAGCCGCAGTGAAGGCGGCACAGGAGGAGCTTGAGACGCTGTCGCGCGCGCAGACAGAGGTCGCCGCGCGCCTTGCGTCCGCACGCTCCGACGCGCAGGCGCAGCGTGACGCCCTCGCCGAGGCGACGGCCACGCAGGTTCGCCTGGCCGGGGAGGAACGCGCGGCGCGGCAGCGGATCGACGATCTCGCGGCGCAGCAGGGGCGGCTCGCCGAAGACCGAGAGCGCGAAGGGGAGCTCGCGCGCGATGCACATGGCGCGCTGACCGCCCTCGATGCCGAAAGCAAGGACCTCGCGCAGCGCATCACCGCGCACGGCGCCGGCAAGGCCGCACTCGTCGAGGCCCATCAAGCGGCACAGACGCGACTGCGCGACGCCGAGGTGGCGCTGGCGCAGGCGCGCGCCAAGGCCGCGAGCGAGGCCGCCGATCGCCGCGTCGCACGCGGAGCGCGCGACAGCGCCGAAGCGGCGGTGCGGAGAATTGCGAGCGAAGGCGCACGGGTCGAAGCCGAGGTGGCGGGCCTCGGCGACAGCGCTGTCCTCGCCGCGAATGTCGAAGAAAGGACGCGGGCCGCGGCGCGCGCTGAGACCGCGATTGCCGAAGCCGAGACCGCCCTCGCCGGAGCCGAGGCTGATCGCGAGGCCGCCACCTCCGACCTCGCAGCCGTGGATGCCGGGCTCGCCGAGGCCCGCGCCGCGCTCGCCGCACTCGAAGGCGAGGCCGCGACACTCCAGCGCGCGCTCGCCGCAGCGCGAAGCGACGCCGACCGCATACTCGACCGGATCAAGGTGAAACCAGGCTATGAGGCCGCGCTCGCAGCGGCGCTCGGCGACGACCTGGACGCCGGTACGGGGGCCGATGCGGCGCGAAGCTGGCGCGGCGCCGAAGCGTTAAAGGCGGATCCCGATCTTGCGACGGGGACCCGC
Organism: Sphingomonadales bacterium; assembly: GCA_044508875.1. Taxonomy (GTDB): domain Bacteria; phylum Pseudomonadota; class Alphaproteobacteria; order Sphingomonadales; family Sphingomonadaceae; genus Sphingopyxis; species Sphingopyxis flava_A. Next base: position 26,939 of record JBIQHE010000020.1, read on the forward strand.
GCGCTCGCCGAGTTCGTCGATGCACCGCCCGAACTCGCACGCCGCCTTGCACAGGTTGCAGTCGCGGAGATCGACGCGGGACAGGAGCTTTTCGTCGGCCAGCGCCTGGTGACGATTGACGGCGTGATGCGCCGCTGGGACGGCTTTGTGACGCGTGGAGACGGGGCGACCGCAAGCGAACGCCTGCAGCGCCAGAATCGCCTGGACGCACTGGCCGCGCAGCGGCCGGAGGTCGAACTCGGCGTCGAAGAGCTGCGGAGCCGGCGCGAAAAGGCAGCAGCGACGCTCGTCTTGCGTACCGAAGCGGCCACTGCTGCACGCAAGGCGCTCGCCAACGCCGATGAAACGCGGCGCAGCGCGCTGCGTGCCGCCGATCAGGCACAGGCGGCGCTCGACCGCCACCGCGATGCCGCGGCCTTGTTCGCTGGCCGCCTCGCCGAAATCGCGACGTCAGCCAGGGAGGCTGCCGAACAGCTCGCGGCGCACGAGGCAGCGCTCGCGGCGCTGCCCGATGAGACGATTGCGCGCGCCGCGCTCGACGGCGCCGAGGCCGATACCGAGAGTGCTCGTCAGCATGCCAGCGCGGCGCAGAGCGCGCTCGCCGACCATGACCGCGCGCTCGCGGCGCTAAGCGAGCGCCAGGCGGTGGTGAGCGCCGAGATCAAGAGCTGGAAGGCCCGCGCCGGCGAGGCTGCCCGCCGCGTCGCCGACATGGACAAGCGCGCGCTCCTCCTTGCCGAGGAAGCCGTGAAGCTCGCCGACCTTCCCGAGAAGCTCGCCGCCGACCGCGAAGCCGCCGAGACACAGCAGCGAGCGCTGCGCGAAAAGGTCGCCGAGGCCGAGGTGCGCGAGCGCGAGGCGGAGACCGCTCTGCGCGAGGCCGAGACGGCCCTCACCACCATTCGCGAGCGCGTCGCTGCGGCGCGCGAGACCCGCGCCGGCGCGGCCGCACGGTCCGAGAATGCCGAACTGCGCCGCGTCGAAATGGGCCGGCTTTCGGGCGAGCGCTTCGAATGCCCCCCGCCACTCCTCCCTCAAAAGGCAGGATTCGAGAGTGACAGCGTCGGCGACGCGGGGGCCGAATCGGCGCAGCATGATCGGCTGATCGCCGATCGCGAACGGCTCGGCCCGGTCAATCTGGTCGCCGCCGACGAGCTCGTCGAACTCGATACCGAGCGTGAGAGGAACGCTGCCGAAATCGAGGAGCTGCAGCAGGCCGTGAACCGTCTCCGCGGCTCGATAGGCAATCTGAACCGCGAGGGCCGCGTCCGTCTTCTGTCCGCCTTCGAGGCGGTGAACGCCCATTTTCAGCGCCTTTTCACGACGCTGTTCAACGGCGGCCAGGCGCATCTCGAACTCGTTGATTCGGACGATCCGCTCGAGGCGGGGCTGGAGATCATGGCGCAGCCACCCGGCAAACGCCTCGGCAGCCTGACCCTGCTTTCGGGCGGCGAACAGGCGCTCACTGCGGTGGCGCTGATTTTTGGTCTGTTTCTCACCAACCCGGCTCCGATCTGTGTTCTCGACGAGGTCGACGCGCCGCTTGATGATGCCAATATCGAACGTTTCTGCGATCTGCTCGACCGGATGAGCCGCGAGACCAATACCCGCTATTTGATCGTCACCCACAATGCGGTGACGATGGCGCGCATGCACCGCTTGTTCGGTGTGACGATGATCGAGAGGGGCGTCAGCCGCCTCGTCTCGGTGGACCTCGGCGGCGCCGAAGAGCTGCTCGCGGCGGAATAGTCAGCCCGCGCTTCCCACCACCAGCATCGCGGCAAATACAAGAAGCCCTGCGAGGCGATTGCTGCGGAACTTCGCGAGCGCGTCGGCGCCGTTCGCAGGCTCGAGCGTCGCGACCTGCCCGGTGAGGTGCAGCGCTGCGGGCACCAGCGCGACGAATACCAGCGGGTCCGGCCTCGCGGTCCACAGCGCCCCTGCCCACAGCAGAAGCGCGGTGGCATAGCAGAGCGCCACCCCGGCGCGGACCTGTCCTCCCATGGCGCGGGCACTCGACTTCACCCCCACGAGCGCGTCATCCTCTATGTCCTGCAGCGCATAGATGGTGTCATAGCCGATCACCCAGGCGATCGATCCGGCGTAGAGCAGTGGCAGCGTAAGACCGCCATCGCCGCCGACCGCGACCCAGCCGACCAGCGCACCCCAACTGAACACGAGTCCCAGCCACGCCTGCGGCCACCATGTGATGCGCTTCATGAAAGGGTAGGCCGCGACGAGCGCGAGGCTTATCACCGCGACGACCTGCGCTGGACGGGGCAATTGTAACAGGACGATCAGCCCGATGAGCGACAGCAGGAGGGTCCACAAGAGCGCGTTTCGCACCGACACGGCCCCGCTTGGAAGTGGCCGCGAGGCGGTGCGTGCGACCTTTGCATCGAGGTCGCGGTCTACGACGTCATTATAAACGCAGCCCGCACCGCGCATGACGATCGCGCCAAGCAGCATCCAAAAGAAGAGCGGCCAATGGCTCCGCGCGCCGCCCGCGAGGGCCAGCCCCCAAGCGCAAGGCCAGTAGAGAAGCCACCAGCCGATCGGCCGGTCGAAGCGCGCAAGCAAGGCGTAGGGCCGCATCGCGGCGGGAAGCAGGCCAAGGAAACCCTGGTGCTGGCTGTCGGGAGGATGCGCCGCGGTCATCGCCCCGGGCGATAGCAGCCGATGCGTCCGCGATAAATGCCTGATTGACCCGGGACGACCGGCGTCAGGAACAGCTCGACTTGGGCGCCGCGGGCGAGGGGTTGTAAACCTTGGTGAGGTCCCGCGCCTCGCGGATGTTGAACGCCGCAGTCGACCGGATGGTCCGCGGACCCAACCATTTGCCATAGAGAAGCGGCTGATATTCGTACACGATCTCGACGAACATGACGGCCGTTCCCGCCGCCGCCGTCACTTCCGCATCCTTGGGTCCCATTCCTGGAAAACCGGTCCCGGTTTCTCCGTCACCCTCTTTTCCGTAGCTGGATTCGACCTTGAGGTCACCGTAGCAACGCTGCCAGTGAACCCACTGTCCGCCATCGCTGTTGCGCTCAAGGCTCGACAGGATGATTCGGCCGTGCTGCTTGAAATCCAGTTTGCCGGCCTGCTTTTCGACCCCGGTGAACACGTCGTTGATGTCGGCTTCGCGCACCTGCGGCTGCGCGAGATTGCTCCCCGAGGCGATGCGGGAGGCATTGTCCGCGGTATTGAGGCCCAGCTGGCTGATACGCGTATGGGTGAGCGTCAGATTGGCAATTTCAATGCCGCCGAGGCCGACCAGCACCAGGAAAGGAATGGCGAGCGCCATTTCGATAATGACGGCCCCGCGGACATTGCGCGCGATCGGTGCGAGCATGGAGCGAAGGCGCAGGAAAAAAGGCACGCGGGCGGTCATGGGCAGCTGTCCGGCGGAGCGTCGGAACCGGACGCAAACGGCTGGTTCCGCAGCACTGTGGTATAGGAAAGCGTCACCGACTGGGGCTGACCGAGCATTCGCCAAACGGGCAGAACGCGATCGAACGTCATCGAGGCGGTATAAAGAACAATATCATCGGCGCCGCCATTGCCCGTGCGGCCGCGATCGGGGTCCCAGCGACCGTTGCCATTGCTGTCATCATAGCACTCGCCAACGTCATAGCTGCCGTTGCCGTTGGCGTCGGTGTAGCGCTCCTCGACCCCGACCTCGCTGAACTGGTCGTAAGCCTTTCGGCTGAAGCTCACATCGGCGCTCGGAAAAACGCGCTGCACCTGATCCCGAACGCGCGTGTCGAGAGCATTCTGGTCCGCGGCGTAGATTTCGAGCGTCGCGTCGCGTCCAGCGTCGCTGACCGATCCCTGCAGCACCTGCTGCGCATACATTTGCCAGGAATAGTCAAAAATGCCCATCAGGACGAGCAGGAAGAGCGGTGCCGTCAGCGCGAACTCGACGAGCGCGACAGCCCGCTCCTCGCGGCACAATCGTTGCAGCAGGCTCGCCCCGCGCATCATTTCGATAGCCTCAGCTTGGAGATCTGGCGCGCAATCGACTGGAAATTCTCATTCAGCTGGGCCGCGTTGTCCGCTTCATAGGCCTGCCCCGAGGAGGCGCATTTATTGAGATTGCTGTTGCTGCCAACTCCGAAAGACACGACCCAGATAGTGACTCCGCGCTCGCGGGCCGCCTTGCACAGCTGAACAAAGCGATTGTTGTGACGCGCGATCGCATCATCGTCACTGGTCGCGCCGATGCGCGGCATCGATCTTTCCTGCCCCTGGTGCGACAGATTCGATCGCGGGGTCCTCATGTCGCCGTCGGTCATGAAGATGATGTGGCGGCTGATCGGCCGGCCGTTCGCAGCCGCCTCATTTTCTTCCTGGAACAACCCGGTCGGAGATATGAGCCGTGCGCCCCACGCCATGCCGGCGTCATGGTAGGTATATCCCCTGGGCTGCAGCGAGTTGATGTAGGCGGCGAAGGTGCTCGCATCATCCTTGGTCATCTCGGTGAGATTCATCGCCGGCACCGGGCAAGCGGCATAGTCGCCGCCCTTCGCAACGAAGTTCTTGTAGTTGCTCGTCGTCGTCAGCGGGCTCGTTTGCGAACGGTCGTAGGTGACGTCGGGAAGGAAGAGTTTCCAGCGCGTATCATCGTCGCTCGCGTCAGGCACCAGGTCGATATCCATATCATAGGCGTCAGACGGCGCGGTCTTGGTGGAAGAAAAGGCCGTCGTTCCGCGCTCGATGATGCATCCCGCCCAGGAAACATTCGCATCGACGCCATTGTTTCCCGTGTTGGTGACAAGCGTCGTCCCCGTCTTCAGGTAACTGACATCAAATGAGCGATTCTGGTAGGTATAGTTCTTGAAAGTCTGAACCGGTTCCTCGGTCACCGTTTCCTTGTAGGTCCGAGTGAAGGTCATTACCCGTTCCTGCAACTTGCACTTGTTGCCGGACATTACATATTGATAATTATAATATGTGTATTTCTGATTTTTGTCGTAGGTTGTGATGCGATTGCCATCGCCATCGACATATTGTGCGGTCTGATTGCGGGTCGGCTTGTTGCTCCCTGTGGTGGGCGTCGTATCGGGGGGAGGTGTTGAGCTGCTGCTGCACAGGCCCTTGTCGACGTTCGAGCCGCTGCTCCAGCTCCCCGCCGTCGTCGTGCCGTCGGTATAGATGTCGCTTACTTCGGTCGATGCATTGCCGAAGGTCACCGTGAAGTTGGGAACACGCGACGGCAGCGTCACCTGGTCCGCCAACCAGTCGGGATTTTTTGCCATCAATATTCCGCCGACGTTGACCGACGAACTATAAGGCACGACACCGAAGCGAATTCGCCCGTCGCCGATATCGGCATCGGTCAATGTACCGAAGAAGTCGATCGCCGCCGCGCGCAAACCTTCGATCTTGGTTACCGTATCGCCGCTGTTCGCGCTCGACATCGACCCCGTCACGTCGAGCACCAGCATGACGTCGACATTCGAAATCTCGAGCTTCGCCGTGCAGTTGACGGTGAGGTCGAACTGGTTCTTGCCGAATATATACATCAGGGCCGTCGGCAAGACCGCGCTCGCGGTGCCCGCGACGTCCGATTTACCCGAGGCCTCGGACTCAAAGCGGATACTGTGACTGCCGTAACTGTCCGCCGGATAATTGAAATTGAACATCTTGTCGGCTTCAGCCTGGGCGGCCGAACTATAGATGCCGCCCGCCATCGCGCGGCGCCCGGCGAGCACGCCGGCGTCGCACGCCTGCTGGAGCCGCAGCTCGGCCATATAGGCACGCCCGATATCGACCGCTGAACCGACGAAGCCGATCAGCGGCACAACGGCCGCCGCTGTCAGGAACATGGCGTTACCGCGCTGGTCGCGAAGCAGCTTGTTCGCGCCTTGATGGAAACGACGGAAGATGGTCCCTCGCATGGTCTCTAACACCCCCCAAGACCAGGCACGCGGCCCACTCAGATGCGTGGCTGGTATCGTGCACCTAAGCCCGAACTGCTTACCAAAAAGCTAATCGCACCCGCGCCCGAATGGCTTATCGCGCACGCCTCTGCTCCGAATTGGAACAGCGGGTCGCTGCGCTGCGCCGGCTGGGCAAAGCGGCATGCATCGGCTATCCCCCACGCCATGCCCGCGACACCCGCCTGGCCACCCGCCAGCACGCCCCGCCTGTTCGTCGACCAGCCGCTCGGTCCGGAAAGCGCGCCGGTGATCGAGGGGCCGGCGGCGCATTATCTGCTCCACGTCATGCGCGCGAGGGCGGGCGATCCGCTGCTTCTTTTCGACAATCGCAGCGGCGAGTGGCTCGCCAGCATCGCCGAGGCAGGCAAGAGGTCACTGGCCGTCCGGGTCGAGCGGCAAACGCGTCCGCTCGAACGCGTGCCTGACTTCTGGCTCTGCTTCGCGCCGGTCAAGAAGTCGCGGCTCGACTGGATCATCGAAAAGGCGACCGAACTCGGCGTCGCGCGTCTGCAACCCGTCATTACCGAACGCACGATTGTCGAGCGCGTCAAACGCGAGCGGATCGAGGCGCAGATCGTCGAGGCGTGCGAGCAGTGCGGCCGCACCGCACTCCCCGAACTCGGCGAGCCGGTGAAGCTTGTGCAGCTGCTGAAGGCCTGGCCTCCGGAGCGCACACTGCTCTTCGCCGACGAAGCCGGAGGCATCCCGCTCCCCCACGCGGACGCGCCCGCCCCCGCCGCGCTTCTCACAGGGCCCGAGGGAGGTTTCACCGACCGGGAGCGCGGGGCACTGCTTGCCCTGCCCGCGGTACGCCGGATCACGCTTGGTCCACGTGTTCTGCGCGCCGAGACCGCGGCTATCGCCGCAACCGGCATCTGGATGGCGGCGTGCGGGGATTGGGGCACAACGGGCTTGGCCGAGTGATGCAATCACCCACTGGTCAGATCGCTCGCTGCACCCTAAATGCTCGCGCATGAGCACGCGGCAGGTTTCAGATCGAGACGATCCCATCATCGAAAGCCGCGACCAGCTCGCGGCGCCCATGGCCAAGGGCGAAAAGCCCCGCGAGATGTGGCGCATCGGCACCGAGCACGAGAAATTCGTCTATCGCACCGAGGACCATCGCGCGCCCTCCTATGACGAGCCCGGAGGTATCCGCGACCTTTTGATGGCGCTCACCCGCTTCGGGTGGGAGCCGGTGATCGAGGGCGGCCATGTCATCGCGCTCGCCGGCAGCGACGGCACGGTCAGCCTCGAGCCTGCCGGGCAATTAGAGCTTTCGGGCGCGCCGCTCGAAAATCTCCATCAGACCTGCGCGGAGACGGGCCGGCATTTGAAACAGGTCAAGGAAGTTGGCGCCGAACTCGGCCTCGGCTTCCTCGGCCTTGGCATGTGGCCCGACAAGACGCGCGGCGAACTGCCGATCATGCCCAAGGGCCGCTACAAGATCATGCTCGACCACATGCCGCGCGTTGGCACCCTGGGCCTCGACATGATGCTGCGCACCTGTACCATCCAGACCAACCTCGACTATGAGAGCGAGGCCGACATGGTACAGAAATTCCGCGTCGGTCTCGCCCTTCAGCCTCTCGCGACGGCGCTCTTCGCTTCCTCACCCTTCACCGAGGGGAAGCCCAACGGCTATATGTCGTACCGCAGCCACATCTGGACCGACACCGACCCCGCGCGCACGGGCATGCTGCCCTTCGTGTTCGAGGACGGGTTCGGCTACGACCGCTATGTCGACTATATGCTCGACGTCCCGATGTATTTCGTGTTCCGCGACGGCCAATATATTGACGCGGCCGGGCAGAGTTTTCGCGACTTCCTGAAGGGCGAACTCCCTGCGCTGCCGGGCGAGCTTCCGCGTCTTTCCGACTGGACCGACCATCTCTCCACCGCCTTCCCCGAGGTCCGGCTGAAAAGCTTCCTCGAAATGCGCGGAGCCGACGGCGGGCCGTGGAATCGCATCTGCGCGCTTCCCGCCCTGTGGGTCGGACTACTCTACGACCAGGGCGCGCTCGACGCGGCCTGGGACCTGGTGAAGGGCTGGAGCATCGAGGATCAGCAACGGCTGCGCGACGCGGTGCCACGGGACGGCCTCGACGCCCCGGCGCCCGGCGGCGGCACCGTCGGCGACCTTGCGCACACGGTACTCGACATCGCCGCGGCCGGCCTCGCGGCCCGGGGCGAGGTCAATTCAATGGGCGACAATGAAGTCGGCTTCCTCGAGCCGCTCCGCCGTATCGCCAAAAGCGGCAAGTCGCCCGCGCACGACCTGCTCGACCGATATGAAGGAGCCTGGGGGCACGACTTGTCGAACCTCTACGACGAGCTCAGCTTCTGAGGACCCGCGCCGGCGCGCTCATCGGGCCCGCGCTTGCATTTTAACGCGGCGCCCGCTATGCGCCCGCGCTTCCGCCATGGTCATCCCTGGAGGCGTGGCGGACTGTGCAATCTGTTTCGGAGAAAAAGAAATGAGCGACCAGCTGGTGCTGTCGGCCGAGACGCGTGAACGCGGAGGCAAGGGAGCCTCGCGCGAACTGCGTCGTGAGGGCCGGGTCCCCGCCGTTGTCTATGGCGGCAAAGAAGAACCCTTGATGATCCATATCGAAGAAAAGCTGCTGATGAAGCAGCTGATGACGGGTCACTTCATGAACTCGGTCGTGATGATTGAGGTCGGCGGCAAGCAGATCCGCACGCTGCCCAAGGACGTCGCTTTCCACCCGGTCAAGGATCGCCCGATCCATGCCGACTTCCTGCGCATCGCCAAGGATGCCAAGGTTCAGGTCGCGGTTCCGGTGATCTTCCAGAACGAAGAAGCCTCGCCGGGCCTGAAGCGCGGCGGCGTTCTCAACGTCGTTCGTCACGAACTCGAGCTCGTCTGCGAAGCGGACAAGATTCCCGACGAGATCGTGATCGACGTCACCGGCTTCGACGTCGGCGATTCGATCCACATCAGCAATGTCACCCTGCCCCAGGGCGCTGAAAGCGCGATCACCGATCGCGATTTCACCATCGCTACCATTGTTGCCCCGTCCGCGCTCAAGTCGAGCGACGGTGACACGACGAAGGACGATGGTGAAGGCGAAGCCGAAGGCGGCAACGAAGCCTGATCCAATTGGAAAGCCCCTTCCCTCTCGAGGAAGGGGCTTTTCCGGACCCCGGGAAAGGCAGAATCATGCAGCTCTGGGTCGGCCTCGGCAATCCCGGGCCCCAATATGCGATGCACCGCCACAATGTGGGTTTCATGGCGGTCGATGTCATCGCCGACATGCACGGCTTTGCCGCGCCCACGAAGAAATTCCAAGGCTGGCTGCAGGACGGCCGGATCGGACGCGAACGCGTGCTGATCCTCAAACCCGCGACCTTCATGAACGAAAGCGGCCGCAGTGTGCGCGCTGCGATGGATTTCTACAAGCTGGGGCCGCAGGAGGTCACGGCTTTCTACGACGAGCTCGACCTCGCCCCGATGAAAGTCAAGGTGAAGCGCGGGGGCGGTGCGGCGGGCCATAATGGCATCCGCAGCATGATCGCGCATATCGGCGACGATTTCCGCCGGGTGCGGATCGGAATTGGCCATCCGGGGCACAAGGACCGCGTGACCGGCCATGTGCTCGGCAATTATCACAAGAGCGAGGTCGAACCACTGACCGACTTGCTCGGCGCGATCGCCGCAGAGGCGCGGTGGCTCGCAGAAGGGGACGATGTACGGTTCCAAAATGACCTCGCGCTGAGACTGCAGCCATGACCCGGGTGCGCCCCGCCACGGCGGGTGACGCCGAACAAGCCATCGCGGTCTGGGAAGCATGCGGGCTGACACGTCCCTGGAACGATGCGCGAGCCGATTTCACTCGGGCGCTCGGCCATGAAGCCGCGACGATCCTGCTCGCTGAAGAGGAAGGCGCGATCGTAGGCACGGTAATGGCAGGTTTCGACGGCCATCGCGGCTGGCTCTATTATCTGGGTGTGCTGCCCGATCACCGGGGAAGCGGCATCGCTCGGCGACTGGTCGGCGCGGCGTGCGATTGGCTACGCGAAGGCGGATGTCCAAAGGTCGAGCTGATGGTACGCGAGGGGAATCCGGCGGCGGCATTCTACGAACACCTCGATTGGGAATTGCAGCCAGTCAAGGTCTTTGGCCGGCGGCTGGCATAACCGGGCCCGGGGGCGCCGCTAGGGCGTTCCAGGACCGCGACGAGGCGGCGGCGGTGGGCTCCCGTCGGGCGTCTCGGAGAGCTCGATAACGCACATGCTCCGCCAACGGGGATGCGGCCCGCACGCAACGCCGGCATAGCGGTATCGCGCCGAAAGCAGTTCGAAGCGGTGACCGCGCCCGGGAACACCATCATCGACGAGCAGCTGGCGGATTACCGATTCCGGACTCCCCTCTCCATAGGCGATAACCTCGCTGACGTACTGGCCCCCGCCGCGGGCCACGAGCCGCGCGGGCGGATTGCGGCCCTGGGAATAATGCCCAACCTCGCCAGAGCGCGATTGCGCGGTGACATGATCGGCGGCCGCCCGCGCAAGCAGCCGCCCTTCGCGCAGTTGCGGCAGTGGAACAGAGCGACGCAGAGCCCCGATCGCCTCGTCGACCGGACGCACACCTTCGCGGGTCTGAACGGGGCTTTCCTCATCCTCGCCATAGACGATCAGCCCATCGAACCGGTCGCGATAATCGAGGAGCCGTTCGCTGTACCTGTCCGGGTCGGCGCGCATGGCGTTCAGCTCGTCGAGTACCGCTGCCTCGAAACGCGAGGCAGCGGTGAGTGCGAGCAGCATCAGCAGCGCGGCAAAGGGCCGCGATAGAGCGAGGTTGGCGGGCGGGCCCATCGCCCGGCCCTAGCCCCTCATAAATGAACGTTCCGCAACGCGCGGGTGATTTGGCCCGCACCGCGCCCCTCGCTCGGTCCGGCGGAACCCGGCAAGTTTTTATCGCATCTGGAAAAGGCCGCCCCCCCTCGCTAAGGGGCGTGCCTGTTTCCACACGATTGGATGATTTCATGGGTTTCAAATGCGGGATCGTCGGGCTGCCCAATGTGGGCAAGTCCACCCTTTTTAACGCGCTGACCGAGACGCAGGCCGCGCAGGCGGCCAATTACCCCTTCTGCACGATCGAGCCCAATATCGGTAATGTCGCCGTGCCCGATGACCGGCTCGAAAAACTCGCCGCCATAGCGGGCAGTCAGAAGATCATTCCGACCCAGCTCGCCTTCGTCGATATCGCGGGTCTTGTACGCGGTGCCTCGAAGGGCGAGGGGCTCGGCAATCAGTTCCTCGGCAACATCCGCGAAGTCGACGCAATTGTTCACGTGCTGCGCTGTTTCGAGGACGACGACATCCAGCATGTCGAAAACAAAGTCGATCCGGTCGCCGACGCCGAGACGGTTGAGACCGAATTGCTGCTCGCCGATCTCGAAAGCCTGGAAAAGCGCGTGCCGGCCTTTCAGAAGAAGGCGACCGGCGGCGACAAGGAAGCCAAGGCGGCGGCCTCGGTTCTCGGCCAGGCGCTCGACCTCCTGCGCGCCGGCAAGCCTGCGCGGTTGACCGAGCCCAAGGATGTTGAGGAAGACCGGATCCTGAAGCAGGCGCAGCTCCTCACCACCAAGCCCGTCCTTTATGTCTGCAACGTCGAGGAGGGTAATGCGGCCACGGGCAACGCCCACAGCGAGGCCGTCTTCGCGCGGGCCAAGGCAGAGGGCGCACAGGCGGTCATTGTCTCTGCAGCGATCGAGAGTGAGCTTGTGGGGATGGATCCTGAGGAACGCATGCTCTTTCTCGAAGAAATGGGTCTCCACGAAACCGGACTCGCACGCGTAATCCGCGCCGGGTACGAACTGCTCCACCTCTTAACCTTCTTCACAGTCGGACCCAAGGAAGCCCGCGCGTGGACCGTCCACAAGGGCGCGACCGCCCCCGAGGCGGCGGGAGAGATCCATAGCGATTTCCAGAAGGGCTTCATCCGCGCCGAGACGATCGCCTTCGACGACTATGTCTCTCTCGGCGGCGAAGCCAAGGCGCGCGAGGCGGGCAAGCTGCGCGCCGAGGGCAAGGCCTATGTGGTGCAGGACGGGGACGTGATGCATTTCCTCCATAGCTGAGCGGGAGCGGTGCCCGGATTGGCCGCGGCGAGCGAGGCGAAGTCCCTATTTTCTCAAGGACGGGCGCCTACGCTTCGAAGGCCGCCAATATGGGACACGGCCCTTTGTCGCTCGCGGCGCATTGGTCGGCGAGGCGGGTGAGGGCCGCGCGGGCTTCGGACATCTGCGCGATCTTTTCATCGAGCGCCGCGACGCGCTGGCGCGCCAGCGTGCGCACGCGGGCGCGATCGTCGCTCTCTTCGAGCGCGAGCAGTTCGGAAATCTCTTCGAGGGTAAAACCCGCGGCCTGCGCCGCGCGAATGAACTTCAGGCGCCTCAGATCATTGTCATCATAGCGACGGATGCCACCGCGCCAGCCGTCCCCGCCGCTTCGCGCCGGGGTGCCGATGAGCCCGCGCCGCTGATAATATCGGATCGTTTCGACGCCGACGCCGCCCGCCGCAGCGAGCTTTCCAATCGTGAGGGACATTGCTTGACTCCGTACCATGGTACAGACGCTATAGAGGCAGCATGAAACAGGCAATCCTCCATCGCATGGTCATGCCCGACCACATCTGCCCTTATGGCCTCAAGGCCAAGCATCTCCTGAAAAGGCGCGGCTTTGCGGTCGACGATCGCTGGCTGACGACGCGCGAGGAGACCGAGGCGTTCAAGGCCGAGCATGGCGTCAAGACGACACCGCAGACCTTTATCGAGGGGGTGCGCATCGGCGGCTATGACGATTTACGGCGGCATTTCGGGCTAAAAGTCGCCGACCCCGACAGGGCGAGCTACACGCCGGTCATCGCTCTGTTCGCGATGACCGCACTGATGGCGCTCGCTGCCAGCTTCGCGGTCGAGGGCCAGGCCTTTTCCATCCGCGCAGCCGAATGGTTCGTTTCGTTCAGCATGATCGTCCTCGCCCTGTTGAAGTTGCAGGACATCGACAAGTTCGCGACCATGTTCCTCAACTATGACCTGCTTGCCCGCCGCTGGGTCCCCTATGCGAGCCTCTATGCCTTTGCCGAGGGGCTGGCGGGCGTTTTGATGGCCGCGCACGCGCTGCCGGAGCTGTCGATCCCGGTCGCATTGTTCATCGGCACCATTGGCGCGGTGTCCGTATACAAGGCAGTCTATATCGACAAGCGCACACTCAAGTGCGCCTGCGTCGGGGGCAGCAGCAAGGTGCCGTTGGGCTTCGTCTCGCTCACAGAGAATCTGATGATGATTGCCATGGCGGTGTGGATGATGCGGATATGGCTTTGACCTCGGCACCGCTTAAGCCCCTTGGCGACCAGATGATGATGTCGAAAACATCGCTGCTGGCACTCGCGGCGGCCCTCGCCCTCACCCCCATGGTCGCCAAAGCCCAGCATCATGGCGCACACGCCGGCCACTCGCCGCCCGCCCCCAGCCCCGACTCGCCCCTCGAGCGTGATGCGGGGCACGAAGCCGGTGCGATGGATCATGCATCGATGGGACATGGTGCGATGGAGCAGGACGCCAAAGTCCCACCCGGCGAAGGCTCGGGAACCTCGAGGCTTCCCGGAAACGAGGGCGGGCACAGAGGGCTCCACCTGGTGACCGGGAGCAACTGGGTGCTCATGGCGCATGGCTTCGCGTGGGGTGTCTATACCCACCAATCGGGACCACGCGGCGACGACAAGGCCTATGTCCAGTCCATGCTGATGGTGTCGGCCGAAAAGGACGCCGGTTGGGGCCGCATCCAGCTCAAGTCGATGATGAGCCTCGAACCGCTCATGGCGAATCGCGGTTACCCCAATCTCTTCGCTACCGGGGAAACCGCGGGCGGCGTGCCGCTCGTCGACCGCCAGCATCCCCACGACTTTTTCATGGAACTTGCCGCCCGTCTCGATGTCCAGGTCGGGGGCGAGAGCCGCCTATTCCTTTATGGCGGTCCGGTCGGCGAGCCTGCGATCGGCCCCAGCGCCTTCATGCACCGCCAAAGCGCGCGCTACAATCCCGAGGCGCCGATCACTCATCACTGGTTCGATTCAACCCACATCACCTACGGCGTCGCGACGCTCGGCTATCAAGGACCCGAGATTCAACTCGAGGCCTCACTGTTTACCGGGCGCGAACCCGACGAAAAGCGCTGGGGCATCGAAAGCCCGCGTTTGGACAGCTGGGCTCTGCGCGGAACCTGGACGCCCTCGCCTGAATGGGCCGTGCAGGTCAGCCACGCGGGGCTCAAGGAGCCCGAAGCCCAACACGCAGGAAAAGACGAACTTCGCACCACCGCGAGCGTCCAGTTCGCAAATCGGAAAGGCTGGTCAGCGATGGCCGCGTTTAGCGCCAAGAACCGGGATCCTGGGGACACGCTAACGGCGTGGCTTGCGGAGGCGAATTGGGACGTCGACAGGCATCACACGCTGTTCGCGCGGGTCGAGAATGTTCGCAGCGACGAGCTGTTTCCCGATCATGACGACGTGCTGCACGACGTCGCGTTTCGCCTGACCAAGTTCCAGGCCGGCTATGCCTATCGCATCCCGTTGACCGGCCCGCTGAACCTTGCGATCGGAGGCAGTCTTGCAGCCTTCGCCAAGCCCAGGGCGCTCGATGCGGTCTATGGCAAGTCGCCCGTCGGGGCGACGCTGTTCGCGCGGCTGGCGCTGGGGCTGTAATAGGCGCGGCCGGCCACCCTTGGGCGAAAGGCCTGCCGGCCATGATTAATCTCCTATCTGTCGCCGCAGGAGCGGCCCGGACCGAGGGTTCGCAGGGGTGATGCTGAACCTCTTTTCAACGCAAGACCCCTGACAAGCCGCAAGAAGAGGGCCGCGATGCAGGCAATGGGCATCTCCTTCATGCTCGGCTATGGCCCTCGGCGCCGAGTCGAAGTCTCGGCGCCAGCCTCCAGGAGCCCTCATGGTCAGCCGTCGTCACTTCCTCGCCACCGCTACCCTCGCCGGCGTGTCGGCACCCGCGATCCTGCGCGCCGAGGGCGGCCTGTTCCGAGATTTTCCCTTCAGTCTCGGCGTTGCAGCAGGCGACCCTTCGAGCGACGGCTTCGTCATCTGGACGCGCCTCGCCCCCGAACCAATGGCCCCGCACGGAGGCATGCCGCTTGCGCCGGTGCCCGTTGACTGGGAGGTCGCAAGCGACGGTGGTTTTCGCGACATCGTTGCCAGGGGCACGGAGCTTGCACATCCCGAGCTTGCGCACAGCGTCCATGTCGAGGTCGCAGGCCTCAAGGCGGATCGCCCCTATTATTACCGTTTTACCGCCGCCGGCGAGCGGAGCCTTCGCGGCCGCGCTCGCACGCTTCCAATGGTCGGCGCGAGCGTCGACACGCTGAAATTCGGTGTCTGCGGATGCCAGCATTTCGAATCGGGATTTTTTGGTGCCTACCGACACCTGGCGCGCGAAGACCTGGCCTTTGTCTATCATTATGGCGACTTCATCTATGAATATAGTCAGGATTATTTGTTCCCGGACGGGCTGCCGAGCCGGCCGGTGCGCAAGAATGCTTTTCGCAACCTGATCGACCTTTCTGACTTTCGTACCGCGTACAGCCAGCAACTCGGCGATATCGACCTGCAGGCGGCGCGCTGCAGCCACGCCTTTTTGTCGAGCTTCGATGATCATGAGATCCGCAACGACTGGGTGTCGGACCGCGACAACTGGAAACTGGGGCTCGATGCAGAGGATCCCGATGCGCCGCCGCCCGAGGTCTTCATGCTCAAGAAGCAGGCTGCGATGCAGGCATGGTACGAGCATATGCCGGTGCGCCGCGCGCTGCTCCCACGCGGAGGCATGGTCGCACTCCACCGCGAGCTGCGTTATGGTAACCTCATGTCGATGCAGCTGCTCGACACGCGACAGTATCGAGACGACCAGCCCTGCGGCGACGGCTTCAAGCCAGCCTGCCCACAGGTTTTCGACAAGAATGCGCAGGTACTAGGGAAGGCGCAGGAGGCATGGCTCGCCAAGAACCTAGGCGAAGGGGGCGCGACGTGGAACGCGATCGCGCAGCAGGTGACGATGATGTCGCTCGACCGGCGGCGCTTTGCGGATGAGGCACAGAAGATCCTGAACCTCGACAGCTGGGCGGGTTACGAGGCCCCGCGCGAGCGGATGCTGGCCCGCCTTGGCGGCGTCAAGAACGCTGTCGTTCTGACCGGCGACGAGCATCAGAATTTCTGCGGCGACCTCGTTCTGAAGGACAAGGTTGTTGCGGGCGAATTCGTTGGCACGTCGATTTCGAGCGGCGGTGACGGCAGCGACAAGCGACAGGGCACCGATGAATGGCTGGCCCGCAACCCTGAGCTCAAGTTCGCGAACGACCAGCGCGGATACATGGTCTGTGACGTAGGCCATGAGGCGTGGCAGACGCACTTCATGGTCGTCGACAAGGTGACAACCCCTGTGAACAACCTGTCGAAACGCGCGACGGGGGTGATCGAGAATGGCGCCTCCGGGATCAAGATGTCCGCTTGATCCCGGAATGACCGTAAAACCTATCCGCCCTCGGCCTGCCGAAGGCTTGCTCCTTCCTTCGCGGGCCGAAGAAAGGATTGTGCTTCGACGAGCCGGCAGGAACGGATTGCCATTGTCGTTTCTTATTCGTTCGGATCCTTATATTTGAA
Organism: Sphingomonadales bacterium; assembly: GCA_044508875.1. Lineage (GTDB taxonomy): Bacteria > Pseudomonadota > Alphaproteobacteria > Sphingomonadales > Sphingomonadaceae > Sphingopyxis > Sphingopyxis flava_A. The sequence continues at coordinate 43,571 of JBIQHE010000020.1, forward strand.
CGGATCATAGGGCGAGGGCTGGCTCGGCACCGGGAAGCGCGGCAGCGTCTTGTCGCTGTTCGCCGAGGCGAGCAGCATGCCTGCCATCACCACCGAGGCCTGGCGAAGATCCTCGGCTTTCAGATGGTCGTAGGTATCAGCATTACTGTGGTGCGTGCGCGATCCATAGTCGAGCGGGTCCTGGATGAACTGGTAGCCGGGCACACCCACCGACTGCATGAAGACATGGTCGGTACCGCTGGTATTGGCGGCGACGACGCGGTCTGCGCCAAGGCTCGCATATGGCGCCAGCCATTCCTTGAGCAGCGGCACGGCAGCGACATTGCCCTCGGCATAGATACCGCGCAGCTTGCCCGAGCCATTATCCATGTTGAAATAGGCCTTGAGGTCATAATAGCCGGGCTTCGGCGTGATCGGATATCGGTTCGGCCAGCCATAATAGAGAAGATTGCCGTCCTCTCCTTCCGCCGGGCCGGGACGCGATGCGAGATATTTGTCGACATAGGCGAGGCTGCCGAGCAGCCCCTGCTCCTCGCCGCTCCATAGCACGAAACGGATCGTGCGCTTGGGCCGGACGCCGAGCGCCTTGAGGATCCGCGCAGCCTCCATCACCACCGCGCTTCCCGCCGCATTATCGGTGGCGCCGTCGGCTGCAGCCCAGCTGTCGAAATGCGCGCCTGCCATCACGTAACCCGCCTTGGGGTCCGTACCGGGAATGTCGGCAATGATGTTATAGGCCTTGGTGTCGCTGTCGTCGAAGCGGACATTGCTGTCGATTTCGAGCTGGGGCGCCGGCCCCGATTTCGCAAGGCGCGCGAGGCGGCGATAATCCTCCGCGGCAAGTTCGATCGCCGGCAGGCCCAGCGTGTGCCCGGCACGGTAATTATAGCCTTCGCCGTGCACCAGCATGCCGTCGCGGTACGACTGGCGCACCCAGGCGAGTGCACCCTCGGCCTTCAGGAAGGCGTCGAGCTTCTCGGGAAAGGTCACGCGCTCGAGGCGGCGGTTGAGCGCCTCGGGATCATATTTCGGCTGGCGAAAAGCCTCGAGCTTTTCGAAATCTTCACCGCCGAGACGCCGAAAGGCCGGCTTGTCCGGTTCGCTACCCTCACCCGGGAGCGAAATGAGAACGATCTTGCCCGCGAGCTTGCCGCGCCACTCGGCGAAATTTTCTTCCTTCGACATCGGTGCGACGATGATTGGCGCCGAGATCGCGCCGTTGGTTGGCGGCGTCCAGGCGATGGGGATAGCAGTGAGCGTGAGCGGGCGCGGGCTCGTCATGCGGGCGCTGACCGAGACGATCTCCCACCCGCGGCCGAATTCGAAGCCGTCGCGCCGGACGTTCGAGAGCCCCCAGCCTTGGAACTTGTCGATCGCCCATTGCTCGGCGCGGCGCATTCCCGGTGAGTTGGTGAGGCGCGGGCCAAGCCCGTCGGTCATCTCGTGCGCGAGGAGCATCACCTGGCTATGGTTCATACCCTGGTCGATGATACCAATGGCATCGTCGGCCTTTTGCGCGCCTACTGGTACGGCGACGAACGCTGCCCCCGCCATCATCATGGCGACCAAAGTCTTTTTCATTCCTGGCTTTCCCTTGTTGCGTTTGAAACCGGATCACCATCCGGCGTCTGAATTGCAAGAGAATTTCCGACCGATGACAAATGTACGGCGACGCACGGCTTGTCGCCGCCCTGCCCTCCGTCCATTCTGGGAGCATGATCCCGACTCGAATCGCCGCGATGATGTTCGCCCTTCTCGCCATCATCGCCGCGCCGCTACCGGCCAAGGAAGACAGCGAGCGGCCGCCCGTGACAATTCTTATCTCGATCGATGGCTTCCGCGCCGATTACCTCGGCCGTGGCCTCACCCCGAACCTTTCACGGCTTGCCGCCGAGGGTGCCCACGGAAAGTTGCGCCCATCCTTTCCGACCAAGACCTTCCCCAACCATTATGCCATTGTCACCGGCAAGCGGCCCGACACCAACGGCATCGTCGGAAACCGGATGATCGATCCACGCCGTCCCGACCAGATATTCAGTCTAGGAGATGCAAAGCAGTCGCTCGACCGCTTTTGGTGGGACGAGGCCGAGCCAGCGTGGGTCACGGCCGAAAAGGGGGGCGTTCGCAGCGCAACGATGTTCTGGCCCGGCAGCGAGGTCGATATCCACGGGGCCCGACCCCACGACTGGCTGCGCTTCGACCAGAACGTCGGAGACACCCAGCGCGTCAACACCATTCTCGATTGGATGCGGCGGCCGGCGGAGATCCGTCCCACTTTCGTCACTCTCTATTTCGACATTGTCGATACTGCGGGACATCGCTTTGGTCCCGACAGCGCCGAGGTGAATGCGGCGATCGCCGCGGTCGATGCACGGATCGGCGAACTGGCGCAGGGGCTTCAGGAGTTGGGGCAGCCGGCGCATATGCTGGTTGTCGCCGACCACGGCATGCGGGCGGTCGATGCCTCGCGGGTGATCCAGCTTGCCGACTTCATCGACCTCCCCAGTATCATCGCCGTCGAAACGGGCCCCTATGCCGCGATCGAGCCCACTGCAGCAACCGACCAACGCGTGTTCGCGGCGCTTTTGAAGCCGCACGATCACATGGAGTGCCGGCGCCGCGAAGATCTTCCCGCGCGGCTCCACTATGGCAGCAACGCTCGCGTCGCTGCGATCATCTGCATCGCCGAGCCCGGTTGGTCGATCATCGCGGGCGAGCCCGAATGGCCCATCGCGGGCGGTGCCCACGGCTACGACAACCAGGACCCGGACATGCTCGCGCTGTTCGTCGCCGCAAATGCCGGTCTGAAGGGCGATATCGGGATCGTCGACAATATCGAGGTCTATCCGCTGCTGATGAAGCTGATCGGCATCGCGCCGCTGCCGAGCGATGCGACAGGCGCCCTCGTAAAGCCGATCGAGCGTTAGCGCGCTTGCTTTCGACCGTCCCGGCACCGCATAGGACCGCCATGCTCTATTATGAAGATATCGAGGTCGGCGCAGTTGAGCGCTTCGGGCGCAAGCAGGTCACGCGCGAAGAGGTGATCGATTTTGCAAGCCAGTTCGACCCACAGCCCTTCCACCTCGACGATGAGGCAGCGGCAGCCACGCATTTCGGGCGACTGTCGGCAAGTGGCTGGCACACCGGCGCCATGACGATGCGGATGCTCGTCGATCACATGCGGGCCCGCGCGCAGGCGGGTCTGGGTTCGCCCGGGATCGACGAGCTTCGTTGGCTGAAGCCCGTCTATCCCGGTGACACGCTCCGCTGCGAGAGCGAAGTGCTGAGCAAGCGGCGGTCGCAAAGCCGGCCCGAAATGGGGCTGTTCCAGTCGAAACTCACCGTCTTCAACCAGCACGACGAGCCGGTGATGACGATGCGCTCGACCGGGCTCATTCGCGTTCGCGAGCCCGGCGCCTGAAAAGGTTCAGGATCAGGCTTTGCAGGCCCACGCGCCCTCATAGGTGCGTTCGCCGCCATAGGTGCGCTGCGCCAAAAGCGTCGCCGCCTGTCCGCCTTGGCCCGGCTTCACTGTCAATTTCATGCCAGGGCCCGACAACTCCATGCCCTTCTCGAGCGCCTTGAATCCGCCCGAACCCGCTACGCGCAGGACTTTGCCGCCAAGCTTGTAGGCGCCTGAGGCGAGTTCGTCGTCGCCGGTATTGGCGCGGGCAACGAGGGCCGGGCCTTGCTGACCCTTGATGGTGAAGCTGCATTCGCGCTCGCCGTCGAGGCGCAGCAATTCACCCTTTTCGATCGCGCTCAGTTCAATGGGTTCGCCGCCGCCAGTGTCGGGCAGCTTCGCTTCGTCGACCGCGGTCTTGGTTTCGGGGGTCTTGGTGTCAGGCTGGGCTTCGCCCGAACAACCGGCAAGCAACAACAAGGCGCCGAAGGACGCCGCAAGAGGGGATTTCATCGACTTTTTTCTCCTTTGGCCCTCGACTTGGCGGGCAACCGCCCGCCAGTTTCGAAGACGAGGAGTCCCGTAACGGCGCAAATCGCGTCGCGCAAGACCATCACCCGCGCATTTTCGCGGGCGTGATCGCTGGGCGGCGAACCTTGGCTAGACGACCGGCCCGACGCGCGGATCGGGCTCAAGCCGGACCATCGGCGCGCGTCGCCCCGTCAGCTTAGCGAACAGCCGTGGCACCAGCGCGTTGGCCTGAGCCCAGTCCCAATAGGCCCGGTAGGCGGGATCAGCGAGGAGGTGCTTTTCCTCGGTTTTGGCGCGCCAGTAATAGACGCTGCTGACCAGCGCGAGCAGGGCCGTGTTGCGCGCCCCCTCGACCCAGCCGCCGCTGGTGACGAGAAAGGGTAGCGAGCCGACCCACCAGCTCAGATTCTTCGAGATATAGGCAGGGTGGCGCGTCAGCGCATAGGGGCCGTGGGTGATCACGCCGCGGTGAGTGAGATTCGAAAAGCGGATGCCGAACGCCATTGTTGCCCAGGCGTAGAGTCCGATCAGGATGACGAGCACCACGCTCCAGACGATCATCAGCGCCTCGTGGCCCGCAAGCCAATAGCCCCAGTCGGCCCCGCCAATCTGGTAGTCGAGTGGGCCGCCGTTCATCAGGATGAAGGGTGGATAACAGATGAGCGCCGCGACCCATGCCATGCCATAGGGGTTGGCGGTTCGGATGTGCGCGTCCAGCGGCTTCAGCGTCAGGATGTAGCCGACGGTCGCGATGTGGACGTCGACCAGGTAGAGAAGATTGATCGCCCAAAGCCCGGTCATATAGGGGTTCACTAACACCTCGCTCATCTCGACCGAAACGAGCGCCGCGAAGTTCCCGGGGACGATCGACAGCATGAAGGCGGTGAAGAAACCCTTCACCGCCCAGGCGCGGAAATGATGACCAATTGCCCGGCCCTCAACCTGCGCCCCGGGCGCGATCAGCCAGCGGCCGAAGGCGTAGCAACCGTCGCGCGGCTCGACGAGGCGGCGGTCGAGCCACAGCATATAGGGGACAGATATGAGGAGAAGCCAGGGCGCGGCCCGCGCGAGCAGCTCCATGGAGAACGCATATTGCCCAGACCAATAATAGCGCATTGTCGCATAGCCGAGTGCGATCAGGCCCCAGGTCGCCCAGAGCCCTGCGAGCTTGGTCAGGCTTATGTCGATCGTCTCGCGCCACGGCCGGCGCATCGACCAATCGATTCCGGTCGAGGGGTTGCGGTGCACCTTGTCGACGAGGAGCGACCAGAGCACCATTGGAAGGCCGCAGGCGAGCACGCTCGCGATCGCCGAGGCCGGGCCATCCATTCGCGCCCGGTTGCCCCAGTCGATACCGAAGAAGGACGCGATTTCGGGCGCATGGCGCGCAATCAGCAGATAGGCAAACAGGCCTAGCAGGCCGACGATGCCGACGCCCGCGCTCACGGCCGATCGCGGCCGCGCCTGGCGGGTTGCCGCGCCGGTATCGGCAGCCGCGAACGCTGCGGAATTATCGGGCATATGCGTCACCCGCTCCCGCCTAGCCGGAAATGGTAAGCAAGCCGTCAACGATGGCTTTGGTCCACGTTTGTTCAAGGCCTTGGCGGCGATTCGGCGTCGCGATTTTGCGCAGAAAAGCCACCATTCTGGCTGTTTTTCACGATTCATCGCGTCCCCCTTTCGATTCAGCTTGAGTCGGGGGTCGAAGATTCGCGCTGGACTGACACCGCTGTTAAAGCGCCCCCCATGCCGGGGCGGAGGGCTCCACCAAAATAAAAGACGGGGTCGTTACTTGTCTTCGCTATCGACGGGCCTGCGCCATTGGTGCCAGCGCTTCAATGCGCTGTTTCAGGACCATGAAATTTTCGTTCGCACTCACGGACATGTCCGCTTCCTGCGCGTGAGCGCCGTGTGGCAAAAGCGCGTCGCGCTGATTGCCGCAGCGGTGCTGCTCATATGGGCCGGGGCCACACTGACCGTTTTCATCAACCAGATCCTCACCGCAGGCGAACGCGCGGAGGTCGCGCGCAAGGAGGCGGCGGCCGCCGCCAGCGAAGCCCGCATTGCCCAATATCGGGATCGCGTCGCCGAAATCGCCGCCGACCTCGACGAGCGCCAGGCGCAACTTGAAGATTGGCAAAAAACCTATTTTGGCGCCGAGCCGCTTCCAGCAGCGAAGACGAATGATGTGGGTACGGCCGATAAAGACGCAGGTCCGCTCCAAACCAGCGCCGTAGACCCGCGCCTGCCGCCCGAGGCGCAGGTGCTTGCCCAGATCGAAGCACGGCAGGAGGCCTTTTCGGCGCAGCTGCTCGCCGCGGTCAATGCGCGTGCGAGCAAGGCGGGTGCGGCGGTCGCCAAGCTCGGGTTGGACCCCCAATCGCTCGTGAAGAAGGCGAGCATCGGGCAGGGTGGTCCCTTCATTCCGTGGCGCGGTCGGATCGGCCGTGCGGGCGCGCTCGGCAAGAGCTTTGCCGCGCTCGAGGGCGCGCTATTCCGCATGGAGGTCCTCGAACGCACTCTCGTTGCCATTCCGTCGGGCCAGCCTGCGCATGTCTTGATGCTCTCGTCGAGCTATGGCTATCGTCACGATCCCTTCACCGGAGCGAGCGCGATGCACGCGGGACTCGACTTCCCCGGGCCGCTCGGCACCCCGATCCTCGCTGCCGCACCGGGCAAGGTCGCATTCGTCGGCCGTCGCTCGGGCTATGGCAATGTCGTCGAGGTGGATCACGGGCAGGGCATTATGACCCGCTACGCCCACCTCTCCGGCTTCGACACCGCCGTGGGCGCGCGCGTCGCCGCGGGGCAACAGATCGCCCGGATGGGCTCGACCGGCCGCTCGACCGGCAGCCACTTGCATTTCGAAGTCCGTTTGAACGGCGTCGCGGTCAATCCGCGCCGCTTCCTGGAGGCCAAAGCCGATGTTCTCGAAGTCAAAGCCGACGCCCGACAGCGGGTTGGCGCCCTCGCCCGCGCAAACGCCGGCAACCCCATCGCAGCCCGCTAAGATGGCGACCGGAGCCCGCCACACCACCTTCTCGATCATCGGATCGGACGTGGTCATCACCGGCAACGTCGCGGCGAGCGTTGACCTTCACGTCGACGGAAAGATTGAGGGCGACCTCAAATGCGCGAATCTCGTCCAGGGCGAGGCAAGCGAAATCAAGGGTGCGATCGTCGCAGAGACCGCGAAGATTGCCGGCCTGCTCGACGGCTCGATCGAAGCCAAGACCCTCGTGGTCCACGCAAGCGCGCGGATCACAGGCGATGTGGTGTATGAAACAATCACGATCGAGAATGGCGGCAAGGTTGACGGCAAGCTTTCGCACCGCCGCCACGGCGCCGCCCCCGCGGCGGTGAAGGCCCCGCCGCCTCTCGAGGTGGTGGCGAACAAACCAGCCGCCGGCGGTATCTGAAGCGCCGATTTAACGTCTGTGGGACCAGCGGGGCGGATATTCGTGCTCTCTGCACGCTTGCCCGCGGCGCCTCTTCGATCCCCCGAACCCGGCTTTGGCCTGCATGGGCCCGGCGGGGATCCTCTGCGCGGCCGATGCCAGAATAGCGCAAGCCATTTCGCCCACGGGCATGATGCAGGCTCGAGCGCTCAAGTCCCGTGCTCCGCCGATCATCGGACCACACCCCTCTCATTCCTGCATCCCTGCGGAGCCTGAAACAAGGCACGGAGCCCGCAGCAGGTCTTTGCAAGGTCCAGCCTCGCTCGAGGTAATCGGCGGGCCCGGTGAGCGCGCGCGCCCCGTCGCATTTCTGGCAAAGTGCGACCACGAATGTACGGCAGAGGAGCTTTCTTGAGATGAGGTCAAACCTCGCCGATCGCCGAATTGATCCGGCGACCGGCAGGCGGACATCCGGCCCGGCACCGGACCGATTTGACACCATACCAACTAGTCGGTATGTAGATTCGCATGACGACGAATCAGCGCCCTTCCACTCCCTCGCGCACCCCTGGTGCCGCTGCCGCCGCTCGCACAGTCCCCCAGGCGGGCGGCGGCGCCCCCTCCCGCGGACGGGCGGCGCGGGGAAGCGCGCGTGACAAGCTGATCGCGGCGGCGCACCAGGCAGTTCGGCGCAAGGGCTATGCCGCTACGACCGTCGACGAGATTTGCGCCGCAGCGGGCGTCACCAAGGGCGCCTTTTTCCACCATTTCGCATCAAAGGACGCGCTGGCGGTTGCTGCCGCCGACGGCTGGACGGAACGCGCGCGTCCGATGTTCGAAATTCCCCCGCACACGAAGCTCGATGATCCGCTTGATCGGCTGATTGGCCATATCGACTTCCGCCTCGCCATGATCGACGGCCCGGTCGAGGATTTCACCTGCTTCGTCGGGACGATGGTGCAGGAAGCCTATGCGACGAACGACGCGATCCGGGCCGCCTGCGAGGCGAGTATCACGGCCTATTGCGAAGCGCTGGCCCCGGACATCGAGGCAGCGATCGCGCGCCATGGCATTTCGCACGGTGTCAGCGCGATAAGCCTCGCGCGGCATGTCCAGGCGGTGCTGCAGGGCGCCTTCATCATGGCGAAAACCGCGAACGAGGCCGCCATCGCCCGCGACAGCGTCGCCCATTTGAAACGCTACATCCTCATGCTGTTCGGCAGAGGTTGAAAAGAGAGAGAGAAGAGAGAGGATTCCCCCATGACCGATATCCCCAGGATGATTTTCGTGAACCTGCCGGTTGCCGACCTTGAGAAGTCGAAGAGCTTTTACACTGCGCTCGGCTTTACCAACGAGCCGCGCTTCACCGACGACACCGCCGCAGCGATGGTGTGGTCGGAGAGTATCTTCCTCATGATCCTCACCCACGAGAAGTGGAAGAGTTTCACCGATCGTCCGATCGCCCCGACGACGTCCAGCGAAGTGTCGCTGGCGCTGGCGATGGCGAGCCGCGAGGCAGTCGACATGATGATCGAGGCTGCAGCTGCAAACGGCGGCACGGCCGACGTCAACCCGGCGCAGGATCACGGCTTCATGTATGGCCGCGACCTCCTCGACCCCGACGGCCACGTCTGGGGGCCCTTTTGGATGGACCCCGCCGTCGCGAGCGGCGAGGCGGAGGTGCCCGAAGTCGCATCCTGACCTCACGTAGCAGGAGAGAGAGACGATGATAGCCATCCCCTCCCGCCAGGCGCTGATTTTCGGACGCGCTCTTAGCGGCCTTGTCGTCGCCTTTTTGCTCATTGACTGCGGAACCAAGCTGATCGCGCCGCAATTGGCGCTCGCGTACAGCCCGCCCGGCCTTGGTTGGCGGCTGGACGTCACAACGATGCGGACACTCGGCGTGCTGCTCCTGCTCCCGACGCTGCTCCACATCTGGCCGCGCACGGCTGTGCTCGGAGCAATCCTGATCACCGGCTATCTGGGCGGGGCGATTGCCACCCATTTACGTATCGAGAGCCCCCTGCCGACCCACACGCTATTTGGCGCCTACCTCGGCGTCATGCTGTGGGGTGGGCTGTGGCTGCGGAACCCCGCCTTGCGCCGGCTGATCCCCGTTCAAGCTGCCGAAGACTGACCCTGCCAAGGGCGGCCGGACCCGGCTCCGTCAAACATAGGAAGGAAATTCCCATGTCCTTTTCCGCCTTCCCGATTGCAACACTGCGCCGCTCCGCGGCGCTGGTCCCGGCGCTACTTCTCGCCGCCGTCGCGCCTGCGCAGGCTCAGCCGCCGCAAGGAATCGGTCCGGTCGCCGCCGCCGACACGGCAAGACCCGGGACCGCCAATGTCAACGGCGCCAGGCTTCATTATGCGGTTCACGGCGATCTCGCCTCGGACAAGAGGCCGCTGCTCATCCTTCACGGCGCTTTCATGTCAGGCGAGGCGATGAAGCCACTCGTCGATCGCTTCGCCGGATCGCGTCCCATCATCACCATTGATGCGCGCGGCCACGGCCGCACCGGCGACGTGGGCGGCCCGATCAGCTATGAAGTGATGGCGGACGATGCGGCGGCGCTGCTAGCCCATCTGGGTGTCGCGCGGGCCGACGTGCTGGGATACTCGATGGGCGGCAGCACCGCGGTCGCCCTCGCCGTCCGCCATCCCGATCGCATCGACAAGCAGGTGATCCTGTCGGGCACGGCAAGCCTCAGCGGCTGGTATCCCGAAGTGCTCGCCGCCATTGCCCAAATGACCCCCGAGGCACTGACGGGATCTCCCATGGAGAAAGCCTATCGGGACATGTCCCCGACCGCAGACGGCTTTCCGAAACTCGTCGCGGCGATCAAGACGCTCGATTCGACGCCCTTCGCCTTCAGCGACGAGCAGCTGCGCGCAATCTCCGGCAAGACAATGATCGTCCTGGGCGACGCCGACGGCGTGACCTTCGACCATGCAATCAAGCTGTTCAGACTGCGTGGCGGCGACGACATGAAGCCCGTCGTTGAGGGATTCATGACCGAGCCACCCCGGGCGCGGCTCGCCATCCTGCCGGGCACCTCGCACATCGGCCTGATGGCTGAGGCGGCAACGATCGCCGCAATGGTCACGCCCTTTCTCGACGACGCCACGCCGCCGCTGCCCGACACCTTCTTCTAGAAGGGCAGCGAACCCAGAGATTCGAGGAGAGGATCCATGTCCGTAAACCCGAATTCCACTATAGAAATCACCGCTTTCGACTGGGTCCCTGATTTCGCGCGCGGCTTCGTCCGCGACCTTCGCCCCCGATGGGCGTGCGAGGAAATGGGGATCGACTATGCCGAGAAGCTGATCAGCGCGGTCAATCGCCCGCCCGAACATTATCGCGACCAGCCGTGGGGCCAAGTACCCGTGCTGCGCGACGGCCACGTGCGCCTGTTCGAAAGCGGCGCGATCCTTCTCCATCTTGCAGAAAAGGACGAAGCGTTGCTGCCGCGCGACCCGCAGCGCCGCGCGACCGTCACCAGCTGGCTGTTCGCGGCCTATAACAGCGTCGAGCCCTTGATGTTCGAGCTAACGAACGTCGACCTTTTCGCCGCGCAAGAGGAATGGGCAAAGCTGCGGCGACCGGGGCTGATGGAGTTTATTCACCAGCGCTTCGCCAAGCTGGCCGCGGCGCTGGGCGACCGGCTTTACCTGGCGGGCGATTTCAGCGTCGCCGACATCGCGATGGCGACGGTTCTGCGCGAGGGCATCGAGAGCGGCGCGGTTGCCGAGCACCCCAAGCTCGAGGCCTATCTGTCGCGCTGCCTCGCCAGGCCGGGCTTCGACCGCGCGCTGAAGGCCCAGCTCGCGGCGTTTCGCGAGGAAGCGGGACCCGTGGGGGAATAAGGAGCCCTCTTGAAGGGCAAGAAGAACAAAGGAGAGAGATGATGACCTATGTCGAAGGATTTGTCCTCGCGGTGCCGAGCGCCAGCAAGGAAGAGTATCGCAAGCACGCTGCCGAAGCGGTGGCTCTTTTCAAGGAATTCGGCGTTCGCCGCCATGTCGAAACATGGGGTGACGACGTGCCCGCCGGCAAGCTCAATGACTTTCGTACCGCGGTCGAAGCCAAGGAGGGCGAGGAAATCGTCTTCAGCTGGTTCGAATATCCCGATCGCGCGGCGCGCGACGCTGCGAACAGCAAGATGATGAGCGATTCGCGGATGCAGGACATGGGGCAAGGCATGCCCTTCGACGGACAAAGGATGATCGTTTCAGGTTTCGAGTCGATCGTCGACGAAGGCCTGGGCGGGCCGATGGGGTACACCGACGGCTTCCTCGTCGCGGTGCCAGACGCCAACAAGGACGCCTATCGTGCGATGGCAGACAAGGCGGCGATCGTCTTCCTCGATTATGGCGCGACGCGCGTGCTCGAATGCTGGGGTGATGATGTCCATGACGGCAAAGTCACCGATTTCAAGCGCGCGGTGCACCTCGAGACCGGTGAGACACCGGTGTTCAGCTGGATCGAATGGCCGAGCAAGGCGGCGCGCATCGCGGGATGGGAGAAGATCATGTCCGACGAACGGATGCAGCCCGACCCGAATGACCAAACGTTCGACGGCAAGCGCATGATCTATGGCGGGTTCACGCCAATTCTGGACGCCTGATCCATTGGATCCGCGCCGCCGCAAAGCGGCGGGCCGGCGGGCCAGCGGAGCGCTTGATGAGCGACCGAGCAGGAGCGCATCTCCGCGCGCCGGGTGCCCTCCATGTCCCGCTTTCGCGGCAGAAATGACGAGAGGAGAATGGCGATGGAACATCTGGCCTTCCCCAACGAAAGCGCCGACTACCGCGACGCGCGCGCGGCATTGCTCGACGCCGAGATCGCGCTGCGGCGGCAAATTGAAGCCGTTGCGGCGCAGCGGCGGGCGCTGCCGCGCGGCGGAGCGATACCCGAGGATTATGTTTTCGAGCGTACGGGCGCACACCAGCGTACCGAAAGGGTTCGGCTGTCCGACCTTTTCGGCGATCAGCGCGCGATCATCCTCTACAGCTTCATGTTCGGGCCCGAGCGCGCAACGCCGTGCCCCGGCTGCACCCATCTGCTCGACGCGATCGACGGCGCGGCGCGGCATGTCGGGCAACGCGCCCCGCTTTTTATCGTCGCCAAGTCGCCAATGGCGCGGCTCGAGGCCCGGGCAAGGGAGCGTCGCTGGCCGCACCTTCAGTTCCTCTCCGACGGCGAGGGCCGCTATTCGGCCGCCTATTTCGGCGACACGCGGCGGCTAAGCAGCGCGAAACGCGCCGAGCGAGGCATGGGCGAAGGCGAGGATTGGGACGAGACGATCTTCAACGTCTTTTGCAAGGACGGCGACACCATTCGCCATCATTGGGCGAGCGAAATGGCTTATGCGCCCGAGGACCCCGGCCAGCACCACCGCGCCGGCGATCTTGTGGATCCGCTTTGGGGGCTGCTCGACATGACCCCCGAAGGGCGGGGCAATTTCTTCCCCAGCCTAGATTATTGAGCCCGACTCAAGGAGCAAGATGATGACCAATCCCATGGGCAGCTTCATCTGGTACGAGTTGATGACGAGCGATCCCGATGCCGCAGCGCGTTTTTACGGCGCAGTGGTTGGCTGGACGATCGCGGCGCACGCCGACCCAGCGGCGAGCGGCGTCGATTACCGCATGATTGGTCGCAGCGACGGTGGAAATGCTGGCGGGGTGCTGGCCTTGAGCGCCGACATGCTCGCAGGCGGAGCCCGGCCAGCGTGGATGGGCTATCTCTATACACCGGATGTCGACGCCGCCATCGCGGGCATCGCCGCCGACGGCGGCGCGGTGCACATGCCCCCGACTGACCTGCCCGTGGGGCGCATCGCGATGCTGTCCGACCCGCAGGGCGCTGCCTTCTATGTCATGAACCCGATCCCGCCTGCCGGGATGGAGGACATGGACAGCGACGCCTTCTCGGTGACCGAGGCGCAGCATGTACGCTGGAACGAGCTGATGACCAGCGACCCCGACGCGGCGATTTCCTTTTACCGGAAGCATTTCGGCTGGAGGCAGGAGGGCGCATTCGACATGGGGGAGCTGGGCGCTTATCGTTTCCTGCAAGTGGGCAGCGATGTCACGATCGGCGCCGTGGTCGGGCTCGGACCCGCCGCGCCCGCGTCGGTGTGGACCTATTATATCGGGGTCGACGACATTGACCACGCCGCCGCCGCGGTCACAGCGAATGGCGGCACGATCAGCAGCGAACCGATGGAAATCCCGGGCGGCGAATTCGCGATGAACGGCGTCGACCCGCAGGGCGCGACATTCGGCCTCGTCGGACCGCGCCATTGAGGCGCTTTAACCCTCCCCTGAAGAGGGGGATTGAAAGAGGAGAGAGACGATGACTACCCCCGCGAACCAGGCGCCCACCGGCGGCCTGACCCCGCATCTCACCATAGGTGACAAACGCGCCAAGGACGCGATCGACTTTTACATCAACGCGTTCGGCGCGAGGGAGGTCACCCGCGTGCCAGCCGAAGATGGAGAGCGATTGATGCATGCCCATGTCCATATCAACGGGGCGTCGCTGATGATGCACGATGACTTCCCCGAATATTCGGGCGGCCCCGCTCCCGCGCCCGCAGGGACGGTGCTGCACCTGCAGGTTGACGACACCGACCGCTGGTACACCCGCGCGATCGAGGCCGGCGCGACCTCAGTAATGTCGCCCGAGAACATGTTCTGGGGCGACCGCTATGCGCAGGTTCGAGATCCTTTCGGACATCTCTGGTCGATCGGTACGCCCTTGAAAGGAGAAGGACAATGACCCGCAACCCCATGACCCTCTGCCTGTGGTATGAAGGCAATGCCGAGGAAGCAGCCGCCTTTTACGCCGCGACCTTCAACAACAGTAGCGTCGACGCGGTGCACCGGGCTCCTCTCGACACGCCGGGCAACAAGGAGGGCGAGGTGCTCGCGGTCGACTTCACGCTGCTCGGCACGCCATGCATCGGGATCAACGGTCCGCCGATCTTCAAGCATAATGAATCTTTCTCCTTCCAGGTCCACACCGACACGCAGGAGGAAACCGACCGGCTCTGGGATGCGATCGTCGGGAGCGGCGGCGAGGAAAGTGTATGCGGCTGGTGCAAGGACAAGTGGGGGGTATCGTGGCAGATTACCCCGCGCGCGCTGACCAATGCGACAATGGGAAGCGACAAGGCCTTGGCGAAACGTGCGTTCGAGGCGATGATGAAGATGAAGAAAATCGACATCGCCGCCATCGAAGCTGCGGTCAGCGCCGCGTGACGGCCGCGCCGCGGCGCGCGGGGGTCCGCGCCTGGCTGATCGCGGGAACGTTCGATATCGCCCTATGCTGCCGGGATGACCTTGATCGCGGGCGGCAGTGTCGGCGGCATGCTCCGCGGCGTCGCGAGCGGGCCTTTTCCCGGCGCGCACGCTTGGGGCACGGGGGGCGCGATCGCCGGGCTCGGTGTCCATTTTGCGCTGATGGCGGCGATGGTAGCGGCATGGTTCGCCGCCGTCCGCCGCTGGCCCGCGCTCGGCGCCCGGCCCTGGTGGATCAGCGGCACGATCTATGGCATTTCCCTTTATCTGGTGATGAACGCCATTGTCCTGCCGATCCGCTTTGGATCGCCTTTTCCGCCCGCGGATATCGCGAGAGCCGCCGCGCTTTTCCTTCCCCACATCTTCCTCGTCGGCTGGCCGATCGCCTGGTTCGCGCGCAACAAGGAGACCCGTTCATGCTGATCTTTTATGGCCACCCATTCTCCTCCTACACCTGGAAGGCGCTGATCGCGCTTTACGAAAAGGACATCCCGTTCGAGTACAGATCGGTCGACCCTGAATTTCCGTCCCATATGCCGGAGCTCAAGGCGCACTGGCCGGTGGGGCAATTCCCGCTGATCGTGCTTGACGGGACGCCGATTTTCGAATCGTCGATCATCATCGAGTATCTCGACCACCTGGTCCCGGAACCGAAGATGGTTCCAGCGGCGTTCGAGCCTGCCCTGAGGGTGCGCTTTCTCGACCGCATCTTCGACCTTCATGTGATGAACAAGATGCAGGCGGTCGTTGCCGACGCGCTGCGCGGGCCCGACGCGCATGTTCCCGCGATCCGCACCGAATGCGAGACGGCGCTGGAGAGGGTCTACGGCTGGCTCGACAAGGAGCTGGCCCCCGGCGGATGGGCAACCCTCCACGGTTTTACTCTCGCCGATTGCGCGGCAGCGCCCTCGCTCTTCTACGCCGACTGGCTCTACCGGATCTCTGAGCGGTACGAGAATCTGCGCGGCTACCGAGCAAGGCTCCTCGCCCATCCATCGGTCAAGCGCTGCGTCGATGATGCACGCCCCTACCGCTCCTATTTCCCTTTCGGGGCGCCCGATCGCGACTGACCCCCCGGCGCTGCCCCATAATGGGGTTAATGCCGCACTGACTGCGCCTGTTTGCCCTTTGCTAGCCGCGCGCGCGCGAAGGTGGTGGCATGGTTTTACCGGCTGCCCTCGCCCGCACGCTGATCGTCGCCACTTTCGCGGCGCTGCTCGCCTTGGCCCCGGCGCATGCCCAGACATTCGTCACGGTGACCACGACAACGGTGACCTGGACCTATGGGAGCGGGCAGGATAGCGACGACGAAGAATTCGCGGGATGGCTGCTCGAAGGCGAGGCGTTCGACGAAGAGGCGCTTACCCCCGAGACCGATAGGGGCGGGGCGCGGCGTTATGCGCCTTCGCCCGCGCTTTTGGCGCGCGGTCCCGCAAAGACGCATTTCGGTCCCTTCGCGGTCATCGACGCCGAAACGGCACAAATGGCGGGTGATGTGACCGCGGCGACGCCGCGCCAGTTCGCGGCGATGCTCGCCGCCTACCCCGGGCTCCGGCGGATCGAGATGATCGACTGCCCCGGCAGCCTCGACGAGGAAGCGAACCTGGTCCTCGCCCGCGCAATCCGCCGCGCCGGGCTGGAGACGATCGTGCCCGCGGGGGGCTCGGTGCGGTCGGGCGCGGTCGAGTTGTGGCTCGCGGGCGTCCGCCGCCGCGCCGCAGCCGATGCCGAATTCGGCGTGCATAGCTGGATCGACGAGGATGGCCGGCAGGCGAACGACTACCCTGCCGGCCACCCGGTCCACGGTGAATACCTCTCCTATTACCGCGAGATGGGTATGGACGATACAAAGGCTCGCGACTTCTATGCCCTGACCAACAGCACTGCCTACGACGATGTCCGCTATCTGACGCGCGGCGACATGGCGCGCTTCGTAGCGCTCGATTAAGTTCCTCTTGGCTTCGCTGCCGCGGAGCCGCGAAAGCCTGCGAAAGCGCGCTGCCCTAGCCTTGCAACACGGATTTCGCCTTCCCACATCGCCAGGCATGGAGAAGCCCGGCCTTTACCAGCGATTGCGCTCGAACGCGCAGGTGCGCTTCACGCTCTTCCTGCTCGGCTTGCTGCTGATGATCGTAGCGCCGATTGTCGGCCCGCTGCCAGGGCCCGGTTTCATCATCCTCTTTCCCGCCGGACTGATGCTGAGCTTGCAAAACAGCCCTTGGGCGAAACGCGCCTATGTACGCTTCAAGCGGCGCCATCCCCGCTACGCAGCATGGACCGATCGCATCATGCGACGCGCGAGCGCCGCGCGGCGACGCGCGCGCGAAGCGCTGGAAAAGGCGTCCGATGACGATTGACTTTGCGCCGACTCTCGCTTATCCGCGCCCCCATTGGCGGCCGCCTGCATTTGGCGGCCCTTTTTCGTTGCAACGATTGAAGAGATTTTGGGGATTTCGCGATGAAGCGTACCTATCAACCGAGCCGCCTCGTGCGCAAGCGCCGTCACGGGTTCCGCGCCCGCAAGGCCACTGTCGGCGGCCGCAAGGTCCTTGCCGCCCGCCGCGCGCGCGGCCGCAAGAAGCTGTCGGCCTAAGCGCCGACGCTTCGGCGCCAGCAATGCTGGTGCGAACTCTTACCAAACGTAGCGAATTCCTGGCCGCAAATCGCGGCCTTCGCTTTCCCATGCCCGGCTTTGTGCTGCTCGTCCGCCCACGCGGCGACGCGGACAGGGGCATCGGCATCGGCTACACGGTCAGCAAGAAGGTCGGCAATGCCGTTACCCGCAACCGGATGAAGCGCCGGCTGCGCGCCCTCGCGCGCACGGCGCTGCCCGGATCGGGGATCGCGGGGGCCGACCATGTGCTCATCGGCCGTCCGGGCGGCAATGATATCCTCTTTGCCGAATTGGGCGGACATCTTGATACAGCTCTGAGGCGGGCCGCAAAGAAGCTGGCGCAATGACCGGTGAGGGCGCAGCCTCTCCGTCCCCTCCTGGCGGTCATGCGCAAAAGTGCGCGGAGATCCGAAGCATACCGCGAGCCGAGCGGTTTCCCGGGGTTTTGCGATGATCGCTCGCCTACTCATCCTGCTTGCACGCGCCTGGCAAGTTGGTCCATCGCGCATACTGCCGCCAACGTGCCGCTATGCGCCGTCATGCAGCGAGTATGCGATCATTGCCCTGCAGCGCCATGGTGCGATCAAGGGTGGCTGGTTGGCGACAAAGCGGCTATTGCGCTGCCACCCCTGGGGCGGGCATGGCCATGACCCGGTTCCGTGACGGCCCGAATCCCGACATTTTTGAGACGAAGAGAGACCGAAGAGCGTGGACGACAAGCGTAACCTGATCGCGGCAATATTGTTGTCGGCGGCCATCCTGCTGGGGTGGAATTTCGTCGCCGACCGCTTTTTTCCGACCCCCGCCAAGCCCGACGTGACCACGACTGTCGCCGGAAGTGACAGCGCGGCCCCGATCGCCACGCCGCCGACGCAGGGCCAGCCCACCGCTCTGCCCGCGCCTGGTGCCCCGGCGCCCGCTGCCCCCGCGCCGCAGGCGATCCGTCCCGTCGAGGTCGTTCTGGCCGATGGCAATCGCATCCCGATCGAGACACCTGCGCTATCGGGTTCAATAAACCTCGTCGGTGCGCGCATCGACGACATCACGCTCACGAAGTACCGCCAGACGATCGACAAGGATGCGCCCCCGGTTCGCCTGTTCGCGCCGGGCGGGACCAAGGGCGCCTATTTCGCCAGTCTCGGTTGGTCGGCGCAGGGGATCGCGGTACCCGGCCCCGCCACTCTGTGGACCGCAACCGGCACGAAACTGACGCCGACGACGCCGGTGACGCTCAGCTGGACGAACGGCACCGGCCAGAGCTTTCGCATCGAATATAGCATCGACGATCATTATCTGATCACCGCAAAGCAGACGATTGCCAACAGCAGCACCGCGCCAGTGATCGCCAGCAGCTATGCGCTGATCGACCGGCAGGGGAAGCCGACCGATCCCCACGAACAGAGCAGCTGGACTATCCATATCGGCCCGACCGGCTATCTGGGCGGAAAGTCGATCCTCGATGTCGACTATAAGGATCTCGATGAGAGCGGCCCCGCCAAATATGAGAGCGCGGCCTGGCTCGGCTTCACCGACAAATACTGGCTCGCCGCGATTGTCCCTTCGCAGAACGAACGCGTCGACGCGTCGCTGAGCGCGCCAACACCCGATAATTACCAGGCACTCTTCGCTCGCAAGTTTGCGACGGTAGCGCCCGGACGCCAGCAGACCACCACGAGCCACATCTTTGCAGGCGCCAAGGAAGTCAGCGTCCTTGAGACCTATACGAAGAAGCTGGGCATTACGCGCCTGTCGCATGCGATCGACTGGGGCTGGTTCGATTTCTTCGAAATTCCGATCTTCAAGCTGCTCGACTGGTTGTTCAAGCAGGTAGGCAATTTCGGCGTCGCTATCATGCTGCTCACTGTGGTCATTCGCGCCGCGATGTTCCCGATCGCGCAGCGGCAGTTCCATTCGATGGCGCAAATGCGGCTCGTCCAGCCGAAGATGAAGGCGCTCCAGGAACGCTACAAGGACGACAAGCCGCGGCAACAGCAGGAGCTCATGAAGCTCTACAAGGACGAGAAAATCAACCCGCTCGCCGGCTGTCTGCCAATCCTCCTCCAGATTCCGATCTTCTATGCACTCTACAAGGTGCTGATGCTGACCATCGAAATGCGGCACCAGCCGTTCGCTTTGTGGATCAGGGACCTCTCGGCGCCGGACCCTGCGCAATTCCTCAACCTCTTCGGGCTGCTGCCCTTCACTCCGCCTTCCTTCCTCGGCATCGGAGTGCTGGCGCTGATCCTGGGCATCACCATGTGGCTCCAGTTCCGCCTGAATCCGCAGGCGACCGACCCGGTGCAGCAGCAGGTGTTCAAGATCATGCCGTGGCTGTTCATGTTCATCATGGCACCCTTCGCGGCCGGGCTCCTGCTCTACTGGATCACCAACAACTGCCTGTCGATCGCCCAGCAGCAGTGGATGTACCGCAAGTTCCCGCAGCTCAAAGCGGCGCCGGTGAAGTGAGGTTCGGCCAGGGCAACGATGATGAACGATGATGCGGCTAACGACCGCCCCGAACGGGCGCGCAAGCTGTTTTCGGGGCCGATCGCCTTTCTGAAATCGGCCCCTGCGCTCCAGCATCTGCCCGCGCCCTCGGTACCGGAGATCGCCTTTGCGGGGCGATCGAACGTCGGCAAATCGTCGCTGCTCAACGCGCTGACGAACCGCAACGGTCTGGCCCGAACCTCGGTGACCCCGGGGCGGACGCAGGAGCTCAACTATTTCGACGTGGGCGCACCCCTGGTGTTCCGGTTGGTCGACATGCCAGGCTATGGCTTTGCGAAGGCGCCCAAGGATGTCGTCAAGAAATGGCGCTTCCTCGTGAACGATTATCTGCGCGGCCGTCAGGTGTTGAAGCGCACTTTGGTGCTGATCGACAGTCGCCACGGGATCAAGGACGTCGACCGCGAAATACTCGAAATGCTCGACGTCGCGGCGGTCAGCTATCGCCTCGTGCTCACCAAGGCCGACAAGATCAAGGCGAGCGACCTCGCCGCGGTCCATGCGGCGACCGAGGCGGAGGCGCGCAAGCACCCCGCCGCACACCCCGAGGTGATCGCGACGAGCAGCGAAAAGGGTATGGGGATCGCCGAGCTCAGGACGGCCGTGCTGGAGGCGGTGGAGAGTTGACGAAACGCCTCCCCTCCCGCAAGCGGGAGAGGAATCTGGAGATCCCATGAAACTCTTCCTCGGCAACAAGGCCTATTCAAGCTGGAGTCTGCGCGGCTGGCTGGCCGCCAAGCAAAGCGGGCTGGCGTTCGAGGAGATCACCGTCCCGCTTTATGACGAGGACTGGTCGAACCGCCGCGAAGGCGACGAGTTCGCACCCTCGGGCGGCAAGGTACCCATATTGTGGGACGGCGACGATATCGTGGTCTGGGATAGCCTTGCCATCATCGACTATCTGAACGAAAAAACGGCCGGCACGCGGGGATACTGGCCCGAGGACATGGCGGCGCGGGCGATGGCGCGATCGATGGCGGCCGAGATGCATTCGAGCTTTTCAGCGCTCCGCCGCAGTCACAGCATGAATATCCGCCGCATCTACCCCGCGACCGAGCTCGCTCCCGACGTACAGGCCGACGTGGTGCGCATTATGCAGATCTGGGCAGAGGCACGCGCGCGCTTCGGCGGCGAAGGCGATTATCTTTTCGGTGATTGGTCGGCTGCCGACATGATGTTCGCACCCGTCGTCACGCGCTTCATCACTTACTCGATTCCCCTGCCGCGATTTGCCCTGCCCTATTGCCAGGCGGTGATCAGCCATCCGTACATGCAGGAATGGATCGGCGGCGCGCAGGCCGAGGACTGGGTGATCGAGGCCTTCGAGGGGCCGGTGGAGGGCTAGGGCAGCCGCTTCACGGGATAGGGCGTCCCATCCTTGTGCGTATAGCCGTTTGGCGTGAAGAGCATGTCGATATCGGAATAGCCCCCGCCGATGTCGTATTTTTTCCCGCCGCCGAGCGCGACGAACACGCAGTCAGCATCCGATTCATTGATCAGATGATGGCCGTTGGTGCTGCCCTTGGGCCAGACCGCCACGTCGCCGGGGCGCATCAGGGTGCGGCCATCGTCCTCGATCAGCACCGCCTCGCCCGCAATCATTACCAGCATCTCGTCCTCGCCATCATGCCAGTGCCGTTGCGACGACCAGGCTCCGGGCTTGAGTACTACATGGCTCGCGGTGAAATCCGTAAGTCCGGTGGCGGGAGCGAGGCGGCGGTACCAGCGGCCTTCAACCGCCTTGTCAAAGGGCGCGGGATAGCCCGTCGCGTTGGTTTGCGGGATGGCTTCAAGGTTGACCCTGGGCATAAAGTTCCCCTTCTCTGTTCCCGCTTTGTTTGCACAAGAGCGGCGCAATGCAAAGCCTCGACTTGGTGTGGCGCGAACGGGTAAGGAAACTGCATGACCCACGGCATTGATCCCATCGACCTCGCAAAGGCCCTCATCGCCGCCCCCAGCGTGACCCCCGCGGCCGGCGCGGTGTTCGACGTGCTGGAGGACGCGTTGGCGCCGCTCGGTTTCGCCGTCGAGCGCTTCATCGACGGGATCGAGCCCGACGGCCCGGTCGAGAATTTGCTTGCCGTCCGATCGGGCAAGGGACCGGTGCATTTCGGCTTTGCCGGGCATCTTGACGTCGTGCCGCCCGGGGTGGGCTGGAGCGGCGATGCCTTCGTTCCCGAGGTACGCGGCGAACTGCTCTACGGGCGCGGCGCAGTCGACATGAAGGGTGCGATCGCGGCTTTTGTCGCGGCGGTCGCCGCGACCCCCGCCGAGGCGGGGACCATCAGCCTGATCATCACCGGCGACGAGGAAGGCCCCGCGGTGTTTGGTACGCGCGCGCTCATCGAGCATATGGACGCGCGCGGCGTCAGGCCGGACATGATCCTGGTCGGCGAGCCGACTTCGGCGCGGCAGGTTGGCGATATGGTAAAGATCGGACGGCGAGGGTCGGTCAATATCTGGATCGACGTGCCCGGCACTCAGGGTCATGTCGCCTATCCCCACCTGGCCGACAATCCGATCCCCAAACTGGTACGGATCCTCGCCGCGATCGATACGGTAACCCTCGATGAGGGGACCGAATGGTTCCAGCCATCGAACATCGAATTTACCGACATCGAAGTTGGCAATGGCGCGACCAACGTCATCCCCGCGTCGGCGCGGGCACGCTTGTCGATCCGCTTCAACGACCAGCAGAAGGGCGCCGATCTCGTCGAGATGATCGAGCGCATCGCGCACGATGTCGAACCCGGCGCGAAGGTCATGGGCAAGATTTCGGGGGAAGCGTTTCTGACCCCGCCCGGCGAATTATCCTCGCTGGTCGCAGAGGCAATCCATGCGGAGACCGACATCCTCCCAGAGCTGTCGACGACGGGAGGAACGTCGGACGCGCGCTTTCTTCACGCACTCTGCCCCGTGGTCGAGTTTGGACTGACCAACGCGACAATGCACAAGCTCGATGAGGCGGTGGCAATCGAAGATTTGCGCCGGCTGGCTGCCATCTACCGCGGAATTTTAATGCGGGCGTTCCTCTAGATCTCGTCGCCGCGCCCACGCCGCAGGATCACATATACTGCCCCCGCCCCGCCGTGACTAATATGTGCAGGGCGCAGCGCAGCGATCTGGTCGGCGTAAGGCGAGGCAGTGAGCCAGTCGGCGAGCGAAGCGCGGATCGCACCCCGGGGGCGCGGCTCCCCGTGCATTTGCGGCAAACGGTCGGCACCCGGACGCATCCGCCCTGCAACGACCAGCAGCACACGGGCGCCGCGGCCCAGCCCGCGGCCGATCGCCTCGTTGAGCAGCGCCTGCGCCGAGCCCAGCGTGTGACCGTGAAGATCGATGCTCATGTCGGGCCGAACATGCCCCTTGCGGAGCCGCCGCTCCCAGTGGCTGTCGAGCGTTGCAGTCTGGTGGCTGCGGCGCGGCGGGGGCAGCGGCGACTGGCGGAGCGGGGCTACAGGGGCCGCGGGAGCGCGCGGACCGAGCGTGGGCGGACGCACGGTCGGCGGAGTTAACGGCGGGATAATCTCCGGCGCTTTGGGGAGGGGCCGCACCGTCGCCGCAACCTTCTTCCAAAGCGCGGCTTCCTCTGGATCAAGCCGGCGCGGCATCGTCAGGCGCCTTGCGGGACCAGCCGCGCCACGCTCGCGCGGGGCAACAGGAGGAGCGCTGAGCCGCGCGCCGACATACCGCCTGCAAGCGCGCGCGCGTCGTCGCCCGCACCCCAGAAACTGTCGAAACGATTGGCCCCCTTGATCGCGCCGCCGGTGTCCTGGGCGATCCACAGACCATTGGGTTCGGCGCGGTCGAGCGAGAGGAATATGGGAGCGCCAAGCGGCACGAATTTTGGATCGGCGGCAAGGCTGACGCGCCCGGTCACCGGGACCCCGAGCGCGCCAAGCGGGCCGGCACCGGTTAATTCACGGAAGAAAACCCAGCTCGGATTCTCGTTCATTACCGCTGCTCCGCGCACCGGGTCGGCACGCAGATAGTCGAGAATTCCCTGCATCGACGCCTCGCCGGGCCGAAGTTCGCCGCGATCGCGCAGAAGCTTCCCGATCCCGACATAATCGCGGCCATTCTGGCTGTCGTAGCCGATGCGAATGATGCCGCCGTCGGGTAGTCGGAGCCGGCCCGATCCCTGCACCTGGAGGAAGAAGAATTCAGCGGCGTCGGCCGCCCAGGCAATTTCAAGCCCGCGTCCTTCGAGCGCACCACGCTCGATCGCCGTGCGGTCGTAATAGGGGACCAAATTTCCGCCCTCCACGCGGCCGCGGATCTTCTTGTCCTGAAGCGATTGCGAGAAAAGACCGAGATCGACTTCGATGAGATCGGCGGGGCGCCGATAAATCGGAACGTCATAACCCGGCTGCTTGGTCCGCGAGGCTGCGATCTCGGGCTCGAAATAACCGGTCACAAAAGCGGCGCCCGTGCCAATCTGCACGGTTCCGAAATAACGACTGAAGAAATTGCCCGCGTCCTGATCGGGCCAGTGTGCCGCCGCAGCGCAGCTCTCGGCCCACTCACCGGGCTGGGTCAGGCCGCTCGTATCGGCGCGGCGCTGGACCGAGGGGCAGCTAAGGCGAAAAGCCTTGAGGGCGCCTGCCGCCTGTTCGGGGCTGATGCCCAGGTCGTTAAATTCG
This sequence comes from Sphingomonadales bacterium, assembly GCA_044508875.1. Lineage (GTDB taxonomy): Bacteria > Pseudomonadota > Alphaproteobacteria > Sphingomonadales > Sphingomonadaceae > Sphingopyxis > Sphingopyxis flava_A. Next base: position 67,973 of record JBIQHE010000020.1, read on the forward strand.
GGGCCGAGTAGGATCCCGGCTTCCGCGGCAGTTGCAGCACCATCGGGCGCTGGCGCAGGGAGAGGCGGCCTGGGGGTTGCCGGAATGGGCTGCGCTGCTCGCTCCGGGCCAGTCGACGGACGCGGGGTATAGGGACGGGGCACGCGCTCCAGGACCGGGACAGGTGTGGAGGAGGTTGGGGCGGGGCCCGGACCGGCCGGGATCACCGAAGTGCAGGCGGCGAGCAGAGGCAGGGCCGCGAAAAGTCCAAAACGAAAGATGGACGTGCACCGCGCACGGCCCTTCGCGGTTTCCCGCACCGATTTCAGGCCGATTCGGCTTCGTCGAGCAACCAATTGGGGTCCCTGCTGCCAAGCGTCCGGCGGAAGGTCCACAAATCATCGGTCTGTGCTGCATCGCTCATCGAACCGGCGATCATCCGGCCGTCCGCATCGCGCGTCACCGCGCTGATCCCCGCTTGATAACGTACGGTGATGCGCGCCTCGCCGCGATCGACCGAGACAGCTGTGATTTTCGCCGAATCGATGCCCACGAGGCGGTTTTCGAGACGTTCGCCGCGAGCCTCGCGCGCCTCGATCGCATCGACAAAGGCCTGGTAGCTGTCGTCGTCGCACAGGTCGCGGAGCGTCTCGCGGTCTCCCGACCAATAGGCCTCGAGAATCATCCGATAGGCAGCCTCGGCGCCCTCCATGAAGCGGCCCGCATCGAAATGACGGTCGCTCGCAAGCAAGGCGCGCAGCCCGGCCTCGGCGGCGGGTTCATACACGAGCTTCGACGGATCGGCTGCGGCACCCTGCGTAGTCGGCAGCGCGTCCGCATCGTCGAGCCGTAGCGGCGCGGGCGCAGCCCGTTCGTCGCGCCGCGGCAGTACTGGCTCCTGTTCGTGCCCGGTTCGCTTGCCGAGGACCGAATAGAGCCTCATGCCGAGGAAGGCAGCGATCATGGCGAGCAGGACAATCGAAAAAGCGGTCACGGGCAAAGGTCCAATGCGGCGAGAATAGGTTTCGGTGTCAACATAGGCGATGCACCGTCATGTTTCAAATCTCCCTTGGCCCCCGCCCGGTGACAGGTCAACGCCCCGTCGACGTGCAAGTTGCGGCAATCCGTGCCGCGCGCGGGGCGGCAGGGGAATCGCTTCAGGTTAACGCGGTGTCTTTGGTGAGGAGTTTTTGGAGGTA
>JBIQHE010000021.1:0-68003 GCA_044508875.1 Sphingomonadales bacterium
CCACAAGATCACCGACCCGACAAGGGCATCCCCTTCAATCAAATACCAGCCTGAACAAGTGCGGGATCACGATCCCTCAGCAACATTTAACCGCATAGAAAAAAGGGAATCATCATGGCCGAAGCCTATATAATCGACGCCGTCCGCACTCCGCGCGGGATCGGCAAGCCCGGCAAGGGCGCGCTCTCGCACCTCCATCCGCAGCATCTTGCTGCAACGGTGCTCAAAGCGATCCGCGACCGAAACAATCTCGATACCGCGACCGTCGACGACATCGTCTGGTCGACCTCGACGCAAAAGGGCAAGCAGGGCGGCGATCTTGGCCGCATGGCCGCGCTGTCAGCGGGCTATGACATCAAGGCCAGCGGCACGACGCTCGATCGCTTCTGCGGCGGCGGCATCAGCAGCGTGAACTTCGCATCCGCCTCGGTGATGTCGGGCATGGAAGATTGCGTCATCGCGGGCGGCACCGAGATGATGAGCTACACCGCCCAGATTGGCGCCGAGGAAGCCAACGCCGGCATCAAGCCGCTCGGCATGGGCTCGGGCAACGCCGCGCTCGACGAAATCCACCCGCAGTCACACCAGGGCGTGTGCGGCGATGCGATCGCCGCGCTGGAAGGCATTAGCCGCGAGGCGCTCGACGCGCTCGCGCTCGTCAGCCAGCAGCGCGCCGACCGCGCGATCAAGGAAGGCCGTTTCGACAAGTCGGTGGTTCCTGTTTACAACACCGACGGCAGCATCGCGCTCGACCACGAGGAATTTCCACGCCCCGAAACCACCGCCGAAGGCCTCGCTGCCCTGAAACCGAGCTTCGCCGCGCTCAAGGACTTCGATCTCGGCAATGGTGTGACCTTCGCCAAGCAGATCCAGCGCCGCTATCCCGACCTTCAATGGGAAGGCGTTCACCACGCGGGCAATTCTTCGGGCGTCGTCGACGGCGCCGCGGCGGTTTTGATCGCGTCCAAGGAATATGCCGACAAGCATGGCCTTAAACCCCGCGCGCGCATCGTCGCGTACGCCAATATGGGCGATGACCCGACCCTGATGCTCAACGCGCCCGTACCCGCTGCGAAGAAGGTGCTAGAAAAGGCGGGCCTCACCAAGAATGACATCGACGTCTGGGAGATCAACGAGGCTTTCGCAGTCGTCGCAGAAAAGTTCATCCGCGACCTCGACCTCGATCGGGAGAAAGTAAACATCAACGGCGGCGCAATGGCGCTCGGACATCCGATCGGCGCCACCGGCTCGATCCTGATCGGCACCGCGCTCGACGAACTCGAGCGTTCGGGCGGCCGCTATGGCCTCGTTACCATGTGTGCCGCGGGGGGTATGGCGCCAGCAATCATCATCGAGCGCATCTGACCGGGCCGCTTAGGGGATGCGGGCGGCAGGGATTGATGCCCTGCGAACGCATTCCCCGCCCCGGAAAACCGGTTCAAGTACGCGCTTCGTCCCAGCGCGCGAGTTCATAGGCGATGGATTGTTCGACGAGCTCGTTCCACACTGCGCGGATACGCTTCGCATCGAGGCCCGCCTCCTCCGCCGCACGCGCGACATTGTCGAGCACCTCGGCCTTGCGCGCTTCATCGCGCACCGCGCCGCGATCGCTCTTGATCCGCGCCGCGGCGTCCATATAGCCGAACCGCCGAACGAGGAGCGCGACGAGCTCGCGATCGGTCGCATCGACGCCTGCGCGGACTTCGGGCATCGTTTCGCACTGTTCGGGCGGTTTCGCGGACGTCATGCGGGCAGCCTTTAGCGGCTTTTTTCTTCGTGTCGAGCCAGAGGCGAGAGCGCTTGACTTTGGGTCCCTCCCCGTTTAACCGCGCGCCTTCGCAATGGACCCCGCACCCCGGTGAAGCGGCGGTCGCATAGGGTGAAACCTTATGGTGCGACCCGGGAACAGGCCGAAATCCATCGGCACATAGCAAATTGGAGACGACAATGTCGAAGCGCCACAGCGCCAAGTATAAACTCGATCGCCGTATGGGCGAGAATATCTGGGGTCGCCCGAAGAGCCCGGTCAACCGCCGCGAATATGGCCCGGGCCAGCACGGCCAGCGCCGCAAGGGCAAGATGTCGGACTTCGGCATCCAGCTGCGCGCCAAGCAGAAGCTGAAGGGCTATTACGGCGACATCACCGAGAAGCAGTTCAAGAAGAATTATTTCGAGGCTTCGCGCATGAAGGGCGACACCGGCCAGAACCTCATCGGTCTGCTCGAACGCCGCCTCGACGCGGTGGTCTATCGCGCGAAATTCACCCCGACCATTTTCTCGGCCCGCCAGCTTGTCAGCCACGGCCACGTCTATGTGAACGGCGTGAAGTGCAACATCGCCAGCCGTCTTGTGAAGCCGGGCGACGAGATCACCCTCGGCAAGAAGGCGCAGGAAATGGCGCTGGTGGCGGAAGCGCAGAGCCTGCCCGAGCGCGACCTGCCCGAATATGTCGCGGTCGACGGGACCAAGGCGACCTTCATCCGCGTACCCACCCTCGACGAGGTGCCCTATCCGGTGAAGATGGAACCCAATCTGGTCGTCGAATTCTATTCGCGCTGACCTGGCCTTCCAAGGCCGACGAGAAAAAGGGGCGGCCCGGCAACGGCCCGCCCCTTTTCCTTGCTTATTCTTGGTTTTCTATTCCCCCATTGCCCCGCGCAGGAACGTGTCTGCATCGCGAAGCATCCTGGTGCGCACCTCGCTGTCTGCAAGCTGGTGGTCGAGTCCGGGAAATTCGGTATATTCGACCGTCTTTCCTGCGCTGCGCAGCCGGCTCGCCATGAGCCGCGACTGCCCGACGTCGACATTCTGGTCATAATCGCCGTGAAAGAGCATCACCGGAACGCTGATCTTCGGGGCATTTTGCGCAGGCGAACCGGATTTCACATGGTCACCGCGCCCGATAAACGCCTCGACCTGGCGAAAGTTCGTATAATATCTTGAATCTTCGCGCAGCTGCTCGAGATCGGTCACGGGTGCAATCGCGACGATGGCCTTGAACAAGCCGGGTTCATAAACCCCCGACTGCAGGGCGGCATAGCCCCCGTAGGACCAGCCCACGATTCCAAGCTTGCCCGGCGCCGCGATCCCGCTCGACACCAGCCATTTGCCGCCATCATCGACGTCGCCGATCGCGGTCGGCCATGACTGGAAACCATTTTTCTGAAACCAACCGGTTCCATAACCCGTGGACCCGCGAAAATTGGGCTGCAGCACGGCATAACCGCGCGCCGCGAAATACTGGGACAGCCAGTCGAAGCCCCATTCGTCACGCGCACCCGGTCCGCCGTGCGGCATTACGATCGCGGGCAACCCCTTGCCGTCCGAGCCTGCAGGCAGCGTCAGATAGGCGGGAATGTCGACGCCGTCGCGCGACTTGTAATGGACAGGTTTCACCACCGCGAGCTTGGCCGGATCGAGCTGCGGGCGCAGCTTCAGGATCTCGGCGAGCTGCTTGGTCGCCTTGTCGAACAGATAATAGCCCCCGGGGTCAACGTCGCTCCCGACCCAGAGTACGAGCTTCTGTTCGTCGGCGCTTGAATCGACGAAGCTGATGAGCGGATGGTTCGGCAGCGCATTCGCGAGCGCGGTACCAAGCGCCTTCAGCGCGGGGTCGAAGAAAATAGTCTGCCGCTTGTCGGTGACGAACTGGGCGCCGACGACCCGCCCGCTGCGGCCGATTTGCACGAGCCCGTCAACGTCGACATGATCGTGCGCATAGACAAGCGTCTTCGTCATCTTGCCGTCGAGCGACACCGAGTAGAGCGCTGTGCGCCCATTCAAGGAGTCGAAACCGTAAACGACATCGAGGGACGGATCGATGGCAACGGGAAGGAAACCCGTCCCGAGCCCCGCCTCGCTGACATAGGTGCCGAAGCTTTGCCAGTCGCGGCTGCCGGCCTTGCGGTACGAGATGTTGTACGTCTTGCCCGTATAGCCATCGGCGGTTTCGGTCTGGCTGATCATCATCCGGACGTGGCCCCGCCCGTCAGAAATATAATCCACCACGCCATCCTTTGGCGATTCGACCGTCTTTCGCTTCAACGAGACTGTATCCACGGCATCGACCGCAAGACCGGAGGCCGACCTGCCGAGGAGCGAGCCGGTCTGATATTCCCCGCTCTGGTAGCGCGTCATCAGCACCCGGCCACTGGCTTCATCGTCGGACCAGTCGATGACGCTGCCGCCAAACTGGCTTTCGCCGAATGCACGCGCGCGCATCTTGTCGCTCAGCATCTTCATGTTCTTTCCATCGGCATCAAGCGCGAAGAGCCGGCTGAAACCAGCAAGTCCGGTCGGGCCGCGGTTAATTACATGAACGCTGCACACGAGCCGGGTCGGGAGCGCCCAGTCGCACCGGCCAAGCTGCTCGTTACCGCCCTTCGCCGTCAGTACCGGGTACGATTCCCCGGTCGCGATCGTGATGACAGAAACGACCGACCCGGCGCCCTTCGCCGGCTGGATCACGGCCAGCCGCTCACCATCGGGCGAAATACTGACCTGTCGGACGCTTTCGCGTACACCGAACTTCCCTGCCGTATCGTCTTGTGCGTGGGCCGTCCCAGCCGCCGCGACCAGCGCCGGCACGATCAGTGCCGCCCCCCAAAACCTCATTGTCCACCCCCAAGATAATGCAATCCCTCGCGCGAGCGCGAAACGGAGGGCCGTGTTTTCAACGAACAATTCGCCCCCGCAGTGTAGCATAGGCCCCGATGCAGCCATGACAAGCCGCAAAGCCGGTCTCCCCAACGGCGCTGCACCGCCCTTGCCTGCCGGTGGCGAGGCTGGCACAAAGCTGCCAAACTTCATCGCACAAGGAAGATACATGCTTCGTTATACCACCGGCCCGCTCGCGGCCGCCGCGCTATTGGCGCTCGCCGCGTGCAACGCCTCCACCGACAAGACCGCTGCCGGCGGCGCAGCAGCGCTGCCCCCGGTCGAGCTTCCCGAACTATCGCTTTCAACCCTCCAGGACGTCACGAAAGAGCTGTCGCAGGACAGCTATGAAGGGCGCGCGCCGGGAACGGCGGGTGAAGAGAAGACCGTTTCCTATCTGATCAAGAAATTCACCGAGGCAGGGCTCGAGCCCGGCAACAACGGAAACTGGACACAGGACGTTCCGCTCGTGGAAATCACCGCGAAGAATGTGAGCCCGCTCAGCTTCACCGGCGGGAAGACGCCGATGTCGCTCGAATATGGCTCCGACTTCGTCGCCGCCAGCTATCGGGTTCAGCCGCAGATTTCGGTCAAGGACAGCAACGTCGTTTTCGTCGGCTACGGCATCAATGCGCCGGAAAAGGGCTGGAATGACTATGCCGGGGTCGATGTGAAAGGAAAGACCGTCGTCATCCTTGTCAACGATCCCGACTGGCAGACGAAGGAAGCAAAGGGCGAGTTCAACGGGCGCGCCATGACCTATTACGGCCGCTGGACCTACAAGTTCGAGGAAGCCGCTCGGCAGGGTGCGGCGGCCGCGCTGATCGTTCACGACACCGAGCCTGCGGCCTATGGCTGGAATGTCGTCGAATCGAGCTGGACGGGCACCCAATACCTGGCCGACAGCAAGAATGGCGGCGCGGACCAGACCGCAGCCAACGGCTGGATCCAGCTCGAAAAGACAAAGCAGCTATTTGCGAGCGCGGGGCAAGATTTCGATGCGCTGCGCGAAGCGGCGAAGAAAAAGGGTTTCAAGGCCGTGCCGCTCGCGGGCGTTCAGGCCTCCCTGAGCTTCGACAACGAGATTGCGAAGAAAATGTCGCGCAACGTGATCGGCGTGTTGCCGGGGACCAAACGTCCCGACGAATATGTTCTCTACACCGCGCACTGGGATCATCTCGGCCGCTGTGCACCGGTTGGCGGCGATGACATCTGCAACGGCGCGGTCGACAATGCGACCGGCGTTGCGGGACTGGTGACGATGGCGGAGGCCTATAAGAAAGCTGGCGCGCCCGATCGCAGTATCGTGTTCCTCGCGGTGACCGCCGAGGAATCAGGCCTCCTCGGTTCGAAATATTACGCCGAGAATCCGGTCTTCCCGCTCGCGCAGACCGTCGGCGGGGTGAATATGGACGCGCTGAGCCCGGCGGGCCCCGCAAAGGACATCGTCGTCGTGGGACGCGGCAAGTCCGAGCTCGACGCTTATCTTGAAAAGATCGCGGCAGCGGCCAAGCGGACGCTGGTGAATGAACCCACCCCCGAGAAGGGCTTTTATTATCGCTCCGACCATTTCAGCTTCGCTAAACTCGGCGTGCCGATGTTCAACTTTGGCAGCGGCGAGGATCTGGTCGAGGGCGGCACCGAAGCCGGCAAGAAGGCGTCGGAAGACTATGAACAGAACCGGTATCACGCACCCGGCGATGAATATGAGGCGATCGCCAACTGGGACGGCATGCTCGCTGATCTTCAGCTATATTACGCCGCCGGACGGATGCTCGCAGTGAGCGACGCCTGGCCGAACTGGCTTGAGGGTGACGAGTTTCGCGCCGCTCGCGACAAGTCACGCGCCGCTGCGAAACAATAGCCAGCCTGCCCGTTCATCATTGCGAAGAGCGAAAACCGGGGCAATCGGGTGCGCATGAGCCGCCATGGATCGCTTCGCTTCGCTCGCAATGGCGATTGGAGAAAGAGGACCCGACTCGCATGAGCCTGAAAATGCCCGCTGAATGGGCGCGCCATGAGGCGGTATGGATTGGATTCCCCCACCTTGCCGAGGAGTGGGCGGGACATATTGACGCTGCGCGCCGCGACGTGGCGGCATTTGCGAACGCCGTTCACGATGGCGGCCGCGGCGAAGAGGTACGGCTGGTGGTCAATGACGCGGCACAGGCAGAGATCGCGGCCGGGCTCGTCGAGGCGGGCATCCGCATCCTCGTGCAACCCCTTGGCGACATTTGGCTACGCGATACCGGGCCGATCATCGCCGGCACCGGGGCGGCGCGGCGTGCGCGTAATTTCCGCTTCAACTGGTGGGGCGAGAAGTTCGTGATGCCCGGCGATCTCGAAGTCGGTGCGGAACTCGGCGCGAAGAGCGGCCTGCCCGTCGATGAACAGGACTGGGTACTCGAAGGAGGCGGTATCGATGTCGACGGGACCGGGCTCGCTGTCACCACCGAGGAGTGTCTGCTCAACCCCAACCGCAACCCATCGCTGACCCGCGAGGATATCGCGGTACGGCTGCACCAGTCGCTCGGGATTGAGCGCATTCTGTGGCTCGGCAAGGGGCTGACGGGCGATCATACCGACGGCCATGTCGATAATCTCGCCCGCTTCGTGGGCGAAGGCAGGCTCGCTATCCCCACCCCCGCAGGCAGCAACGATCCCAACGCTGCCATTTACGCCGATGCCCGCACACGCGCCGACGCTTTCGGGGCCGTCGAGGTTATCGACCTCCCCTCCCCCGGGCGCATCGAGATCGAGGGCGAGATTGCGGCGGCGAGCTATATGAACTTCTATATCGGCAACAGCGTCGTGGTTGTCCCCACCTATGGCTCGGCGAACGACGCCGCGGCGGTCGACACACTCGCGGCGCTTTTTCCTGACCGCCGCACGATTGGAATCGACGCGCGGGGAATCATCATCGGCGGAGGGAGCTTCCATTGCTCGAGCCAGCAGCTTCCGGCATAGGGCGGCAATGACCCGCAGCATCACCGTCGCCGCACTGCAGCTTCCCCTGCCCGGCCCCTTACAGCCGAACATCGACGCTGTCTCCGCGCTCGCCGAGGCGGCAGCCGAAAAAGGGGCTCAGGTCATCCTGCCGCCCGAACTCTTTGAAGGCCCCTATTTTTGCCAGGTCGAGGAAGAGGAGTTGTTCGCAAGCGCGCGCCCGACCGCTGACCACCCGAGCGTCACCGCGATGCAGGCGCTCGCGGCGAGGCTCGGAGTCGCGATTCCAACCAGCTTTTTCGAGAAAGACGGGCCGCATTATTACAATACGCTCGCCATGATCGGTCCCGACGGGGCGATCATGGGCACGTATCGCAAGAGCCATATTCCCGATGGACCGGGGTATGAGGAGAAATATTATTTTCGGCCCGGCAATACGGGTTTCAAGGTCTGGGAGGTTTTCGACACCCGGATCGGGGTCGGCGTGTGCTGGGATCAGTGGTACCCCGAAACGGCTCGAGCCATGGCACTAATGGGCGCAGAACTGCTTTTCTATCCCACCGCCATCGGGTCGGAACCTTATGATGCCGAGCTCGACACGAGCCGCATGTGGCGGCGCGCGATGCAGGGTCACGCCGTGTCGAACTGCATGCCCGTGGTCGCCGCCAACCGCATCGGACGCGAGGGCGACGCGGACTTTTACGGCCACAGCTTCATCACAGACGAATGGGGTGATCTCACGCAGGCGTTCGGCCGCGAAGAGACAGGCGCCCTGGTCGAGACGATCGATCTTGACCGCGCTGCAAGGCACCGCGCCGGCATGGGTTTCTTTCGCGACCGGCGTCCGCAGCTGTACGGCCGGCTGGTCGAGGATATCTGACGCCAAAAGTTGGGGGTATGATGCAGGTTCCTGAAGATATTTATACTGAGCCCGATGATGTCGATCCCGATACGCTGGCGCACCTTGGACCGCTGCGCCGTCTTGCGGGCATCTGGGAAGGACATCGAGGGGTGGACATCAACCCCAAGGCCGACGGCCCCGAAACGCGCGAATATTATGAGCGGGTCAAATTGCAGCCGATCGATCCGCAGGCGAACGGCCCGCAGCTCTTCTATGGGCTACGCTATCATTCGCATATCAACACGCCCGATGAGGACATCACATTTCACGACCAGGTCGGATATTGGCTTTACGAGCCTGCGACCGGGCTGATCCTGCAGACGCTGGCGATTCCGCGCGGCCAGATCGCGATCGCCGCTGGGCATGCCGAGCCCGATGCGAGGCGCCTTGTGCTGACCGCCGAGCGCGGCACGAGCGAATATGGCATCTGTTCCACGACCTTCCTCGAGCTCGCGTTTCGGACCGACAAATATCAGATCAGTATCGATTTCCACGACGATGGCGACTGGAGCTACGTCCTCGACACGACACTGACGATCAAGGGGCAGAGCGAACCCTTTATCCACCGCGACACCAACCGGCTTACAAAGATCGCCGAGCCCGATCGCAATCCATGGGCGAAGATCGCGCGCGCGGCTGCAGGACCATCAACGCGGGTTTGACACCGCGCCTGTGATACACTTAACCTGCTAAGCACTTGCGAGACGGCAGACCGGCGAACAGGCCGGCGCGTCCCGTACCGTGGTGAGGGAGAGTGAAAATGAGCAGCATCGAACAACGTGCAGCGGGCGCGCGCGAATTGCATCGGACGATCGATTTTCTCGGCCTGCGCGCGCATGCGACGACGGTCGGGCTGATCCAGCTTTGCGAGGAGCTTTTGAAAGTGGGCATACTCGACAAGGCCGCGCTCGAGCGGATCAAGGATGCGATTCGCATGGAACTCACACTGTCGCAGGCGCGCCGGTCAAACCAGACGCTATTCGACGAAACCCTGCGCCGCCGGCTCGATGCCATCTTTCCGCACTGCGGCGAGACCGGTGATGCGGTAGGCTCGATCGAAACTCTTGAGGAAGCTCTGGATCTCGAAGACAAAGGCTGATCGCAGCGCCTGGCCGGATTTCAGTGGTGGTGCCCCAAGCAGGACGAAAGCGATGAATATGAGTCGCCGCTTCTCCTACGCTAGGACCGCTTTTCTTCGCATCCTGCCGCCGAATGTTGCCGTCAGACACCTCGGAACACTACGATGTAGCGCCCGGTGGTGCTGGCGCAGCGATACGGACTCTGGTTCCCGTTTCCGCGTCAAGCTCGTCGACGATAGTTCCTGCGGCGGCCTTCGCAGCGTGGATAGCGATGATATTCCTCAGAACTCCATCAACAATGAATAGAATATTTCATCTCGTCTTAATATTAAAATATGATATTTTCGTAATAATTAATTTCATTAAAAATGAATTTTTATAACCCTAAATAATGTGGTTAATCGCGATGCAAGTGGCCATGCCAACGGCTAGATTCATCGGCACACCGAACTTCAGGAAATCCGAAAACCGGTAGTCGGCTGCTGCATAGACCATCGTATTCGTCTGATAGCCGATCGGGGTGGCAAAACTGGCCGACGCGGCGAACATGACAGTGACGATCATGGCTCGCGGGTCTTGGTTGGTCACCTGCGCCAGGGAAATGGCGATCGGGGTCATGATGACCGCTACCGCATTGTTGGTGACGGTCTCGGTAAGCAGCGACGTGAGAAAATAGAGCATCACGATCAACGCGAGAGGAGAAAGCCCCGTCAGCCATGGTGACACGGCGGCGACAACCAGGTTTATGGTCCCGATGGCTTCCAGCCCGCTGCCAATGGCGAGCATCGCGAAGATCAGCACCAGAACGCTGCCATCGATCGATTCCCAGGCCTCGGCGGGATCGATGCAGCCGGTGACGAGAACGATGCCCACACCGATAAGGGCAAGCGAGAGGATCGGTGCGACGGACGCCGCGGCGAGCACGATAACGCCCGCAAGCGTAAGGACCGCGATCGGCGCCCGATCGCGGCGGAAGCGCCGGACATGGCTCGTATCCTCGGCGATGAGATGCGTGTTGCCGTGCAGACCGGCGATAGCAGGCGCCTCTGCGGCCACGAGGAGGTTGTCGGCCGCACGCAAGCGCACGCTACCAAGATCCGGACCGGGCATGTGCCGCGCTCGCCCGATTCCGAGTATACGCGCCGGCAAGTTCGATAGAAAGGGAATATGGTCCAGCCGGCCACCGATCGCAGGGTGCGACGGCGCGATGGTGAGGCCGACCAGCCGAACGTCATCTGATCGTTCATCTTCGGCGAGCCGGATCGGTTGGCCGACATTCTGCAAGCCGACAACGACGGAATTGCTACGCGCCAGACTGTCCAATTCGTCCGCAGAGGCCGCAACGACAAACCGGTCGCCGCGCTCGATCAGCATATCAGGCGGCAACTCACGCAGCAACGCGCCACCGCGCCGAACCGCAATCAGCCGGACGGCATCTCGCTTCAGAAAGGACAGGTCAGCAATTGTCCGCATTTTGCCGGGCGATCGTTCGGACAGGCTCAGCTCGGTAAGATATTCCAGGCGGTGCCGGTCGGCGATATCGTTATCGGGACGAGCGGGCAGCAGGGGCGGACCAAGGACCAGCATCATGATAACACCCGCCGCCATGGCGACCGCCCCGACGGCGGTGATGTCGAAGATGCCGAAGCCGGGCTGGCCGTTCGCACGCGCGACGCCATCGACCAGCAGATTGGTCGACGTGCCGATCAGCGTCAGTGTGCCTCCCAGGATCGACAAATAGGATAAGGGGATCAGCAAACGGGTCGCCGGGATACCGACCGTGCGCGCCAGTCGGCGGACGATCGGGATAAGGACCATGACCACGGGTGTATTGTTGACGAAGGCGGGAACGATCCCGGCGCCAGCAAGCACGCCGGTGATGGTCCGGCGCGGCGCCTTCTGCGCTCGCCTCACAATGGCGCTCGCCAAGGCTTCGACAGCGCCAGTTCGGACCAGCGCACCCGACAGGATGAAGAATGCAGCGATCGTGATCGGCGCCGGATTGGCAAAAGCCGCGGTGACGAGAGCCGGGGTCAGCCAGCCGAACGCGATCATGGCGGTGGCGGCGACGACCGCGACGGTTACGGGCGGAAGCCTCTCGCTTGCGAAGACGGCAAACAGCACGACGACGAAGAGGAGACCCTGGAGGGCATGATCGTTCATAAGCGTCGTGACTATGTTTTCCATATGCTCCTTCGCGGGTCTTTGTGGTGGAAAAGGCCTGAGCCGGAATGATTGCTGGTCCCCGACGTGGGGGCAAGGACGGATCGGGATTTCCTATCGTCGGATCACGGCCGGCGATTATTGCGTCGTGCTTGCAATTATCCACGCCAGAAGCGCGGCAAGAAAAGGATGAGCACGGTGAACAGTTCAAGGCGCCCGAGCAGCATGCCGACCGACAACAACCATTTTGCGGCGTCGGGAAGCGAACCGAAATTGCCCGCCGGCCCGATAACATCACCGAGACCTGGTCCGACATTGGAAAGAGCTGTCGCGGCGCCGCTTGCTCCGGTCAGAAAATCGAGACCCACCCCCATCAGCGCGATCGTAAGGACCGCATAGCAGAGGAAGTAGACTGCAAAGAACGCCACGACCGAGCCGATGACTTCCTCCCCGATCGGCCTTTCGCCATAGGATCGCGGAAAGACGCCGCGTGGAAAGAGCAGCCGGCGAAAATGTGCTTTGAGCATGATCGCCATCACCTCGAAGCGGAAAATCTTGATCCCGCCTGAAGTCGAGCCGGTGCATCCTCCGACAAACATCAGGCCGAAGAACAATCCCACCAGCGCATTGCCCCACAAAGAATAATCGGCGCTTGCATAGCCCGTGGTCGTCACCACCGAAACGACATTGAAGGCCGCGTGCCGGAAAGCCGGCTCGAGCGCATATTGGCCAGAGACGGCAAGCCACGAGCCGACCAGCAGGATGACAATGGCCACGAAGGTCAGCATCGTTTTCACCTGCCGGTCCCAGATCGCCTTATGATCGCCCGCCAGAATGCGGACGTAGAGCACGAACGGAACGCTGCCCGAGAGCATGAACAGCGTGGCAAACCACTGAATGCCGTTCGCCTCCCACTTTCCGAACGAAGCGTCCGAGGTGGAGTAGCCGCCGGTCGCGATCGACGTCAGAGCATGGGCTAGCGCATCGAACGCGCGCATGCCGGTGAGCCAATAAGTGACCGTCGCAATCGCTGTCAGGCCGAGATAAACAGCACCGATGGCGCCCGCCATCTGCCGCACGCGCGGCATGACCTTTTCCGAGCGATCCGAGGATTCGGTGCGGAAGAGCTGCATGCCGCCGATGCCGAGCGCGGGAAGAATGGCGATCGCGGTGGCGATGATCCCGATGCCGCCCATCCATTGCAGGAGCGCGCGCCACAGCAGCATTCCCGGCGGCGCATTCTCAAGTCCCGTAATGACCGTGCCGCCGGTGGTCGTAATGCCCGACACGGCCTCGAAGAAGGCATCGGCCATGCTGCGGCTGACGATGCCGTACTCCGCAAAGTAGAATGGCATGGCACTGACAATGCTGACGCTGAGCCAGCAGAGCGGCGTCAGCAGGAAGGCCTGCCGAAGCGTCAGTCCCGACTGGAGCGACGCCCGTCCTATTCGCATAAAGGTCAGACCGATGGCAGCCGCCAATGCGGCGGCGCTGGCGAAAGATTGCCAGTCACAATTGTTGAGATAGATATCCGCCGCCATCGGGATCAGCATCATCCCGGCCGTCGACAGCAGAACCAGTCCGATCAGATAGAGAACCGGTTTCATGCCGTTTGCGAGCAGCGGCCCGCGCGCGAGTTTGCCGGCGGACCGGCCATTCATCCGAACGGTCTCCGCCGCGTGCCAAGCAGGGCTTCGGCAAAGCGCAGGTGGCTGTAGGTCACCAGGGCGACAACGTGATCGCCGACCTCAAGCTGTGTGGTATCGTCAGGCATGATGGCAACACCGTCCCGAACAACCGCACCGATCTTCATGCCCGCGGGCAAGCCGAGCTGACCCAGCGGACGACGCAAGAGCCGGGAGCCTTCGCTGATCTCGGCTTCGACCACTTCGCCAAAATCCTCACGCAAGGTGTAGAGCGCGAAAATCGTACCATGCCGGACATGCCGCAATACGGTCGAGATTGTGACCGCGCTCGGGCTCACCACCGCGTCGATCCCCAGCGTCGGGATCAGACTTTCGTAATTGGACTTGTTGACGAGCGTGATGGCGCGTTTGCAGCCGGCTTGTTTGGCGAGGACCGAAACGAAGATATTGGCTTCATCGTCATTGGTCACCGCCACGATCGTATCGGCGGAGCCGGCCTGCGCTTCGGCGAGCAATTCCCGGTCGAGCGCATCGCCGTTGAGAACGATTGCACTATCGCCGAACTCCCGCGCGGCTTCGCTTGCTCTCACCTGATCGCGTTCGATAAGCTTGACGTCGATCCCTGAAAATTCGCGCAGGATTTTCCGGGCGAGGTGGAGGCCGACATTGCCCCCGCCGACGATCACGACCTTGCGGGCTGCCTGCTTCTTATGGCCGAATGCGCGGACGACGGCATCGACCTGTTGGCTTAGCGCCAGCACATAAACATCGTCGCCAGCCGCCAACCGATCATCCGCATCGGGGACGAAGCAGCGCCCGTCGCGCATCACGGCCAGGACGGCCATCCGCGCATCCTCATCCTCTTCGGCAATCTCGAAAAACGGGCGTCCGATGACAGCGCAGTCCGTCCCGCTATGGATACCGAGAAGCTCGACAAGACCACCCGCCATCGGCACCCGGTCGAACGCACCAGGTGTTCGCAGCCGGCGGGCGATGCTGTCCGCGATCTCGATCTCAGGCGAGATAATGATGTCGATTGGAAGATGTTCGGCGGCATAGAGGCCGCTCTTGTCCTGCGCGAGATATCCCGCGTGGCGCAGCCGGGCTATCCGCCGTTTCACATTGAAGAGCGAATAGGCAACCTGGCAGGCTACCATGTTGACTTCATCCGAATGCGTAACCGCGATCAGCATATCGGCTTCGCGCGCGCCGGCTTCCTGAAGCGTGGCGGGATGCGAGGCATGTCCGACAAGGCCGCGCACATCATAGCTTTCATCGACCCGGCGAACCTGTTCGTGGTCGATGTCGATCACAGTGACGTTGATACCTTCCGTCGCGAGGTGCCGGGCAATCGTCGTTCCGACCTGACCGGCGCCACACACCACGACTCTCATAACCAGACTCCCATCACGGCTGTGTGGGGCCGGCTCTTAGCGTGATGGCCGGGCAAGGCCCAGCCGCCTTGCTGAAAGCAGACGGGTTGCGGCTTGCCCGCGAGCGTGGAACAATGACCATGTGCCCGTTCATCCATGATCTTGCGGAGACCTCGTCATGATCGAAGCGCTTCTGTTGGTCGAACGCGGCTCGATCCGGGATAAGTCGCAAGACTGGGGCGCTCATGCCTTTGTCGCGCTTCCCTCCCCTGGCGACAGGATCGTCGTGCCGCGCGACGGGGAAGCCCATTATCTCACGGTACTTTGCGCCCATCATCGGCCGGTGCCGATGGATGCGGTGGCGAACGGCACGGCAGAACCCGCGGCCGAGGTCGTCGCGAAATGGACGGGGTCGGAATAGCGAAGCCCCTGCCATCGTTCGAATCGAACATTCCGGGTACGTACAGACGCCGTTGATTGGTGCTCGCGTCGCCATTTTATTTGCATTCGCGGACCATCAGGACATCGACGTTGACGGCAGGCAAGAGTCCCTCGGCCTGGCTGCCGATAGTGGCATGGGCAAATCCGCTGCGGCCATGCGTGCCCAGCACCAGCAGGTCGGCGTCGGTCCTGCCAAGCTCCTGCACAACCACCGTTCCGGTCTCGCCTTCGACGAGCCGAACTTCGAGTTTCGCCCGGAAAGCCGGATCGAGGCCGGCGAGAAAAGCATCCAGCTCTTCCTGCGCCTCCGCCCGAATATCGGCTTTGACGTCATCGGATTTGATCCAGCCTTCGTATGGAACATGAAAGGCATGGATGAGCGTGATAGCGACTTCCGGGAACAAGTCGGCGGCGGCCAGCAGGGCGGCGCGTGAGCAGTCCGAAAGGTCGGTCGCGACAACGAGCCGCCGATAGGGGGCGACCGCTCGGCGACGCACGATGAGAACCGGCCTCTCGGCATTGCGGATGATGTGGTCGACGGCCGTGCCGAGAAAATAGTCGCCGATGCTGTTGTAGCGCGCGACACCGGTGACGATCAGGTCGCTGCCCCGTTCCGCCACAATGGCAGCCAATGTCTTTGGGGCCGAACCCGCGCGCACGACCAGTTCGGCGTTTGCCGCCCTTTCCGGCAGGTCGGCGCGCAACCGGGAGATGACATCCTCTTCATCGACCCTGGCGCCTTTTTCAAGGATATGGGCGATAATCAGAGTTCCATGTTTCTCGTCCACCAGCTGCATGGCGCGGTCCAGGGCGCGATCCGAGCGTGCGGTAAAGTCGCTCGCCAGCAGGACTTCGAATGGAGGCATGATTATTCCTTTCCGATCGGACCTTGCCTAGCGGGGCTCGGTTCTTCTGGGTTCGACATCGCCATCCCGCGCAATTTCCTTCGCCTGTGCGACTTCTTCGTCGGCATGTTCGGAATGAAGGGGGGCAAAGCGCAACAGCGCATATCCGACGAACGCGGCCAGCAACGACCCGCCGAGCGTGCCCAGCTTGGCCTCTTCGACAAGCAGCGGGTCGTTGAAAGCCAGCCCGCCGATGAACAGGCTCATCGTGAAACCGATGCCGCAGATGATGGCGACGGCATAGATTTGCAGCCAGGTGGCGCCGCGCGGCTTCGCGGCAAAACCCGCTTTCACCGCCAGCCAGACCGCCGCGAAGATGCCGAACTGCTTGCCCAGGAACAAGCCCGCCGCGATGCCGATCGGCATCGGCGACAAGATGTCGTCGAGCGTCAGACCACCAAACGCGACGCCGGCATTGGCAAAGCCGAACAGCGGGACGATGAAGAAAGCGACCGGCACGTCGAGTGCTTGTTCAAGCTTGTGGAGTGGTGAATAGGGAGAGTCCGGAGCGCCGGGTGTCCTGACGATCGGGATAGTGAACGCGGCCAGTACGCCGGCTATTGTCGCATGAACTCCGGAGAGCAGCACCGCGAACCAGAGCAACCCGAAGCCGATCAGATAGAGCGGCAGCGACCTGACGCCGAAGCGGTTGAGCGCGAACATCGCGGCGAGGATAACTACCGACGCGAGAAGTGCCGGAATGACGATGCCCGAGGTATAGAAGAGCGCGATGATCGCGACCGCGCCCATATCGTCAACGATCGCGACCGTCACGAGAAACAGCTTGAGAGACGTCGGCGCCCGTCGACCGAGAAGCGCGAGCACGCCGATCGCAAAGGCGATGTCCGTCGCGGCCGGAATGGCCCAGCCATTGACGAATGCCGGATCGCTGCCAGCTATCATGAGATAGACGGCCGCAGGAGCAGCCATACCGGCGAGCGCCGCCAGAACCGGTAAGCGTCGCTGGTCCCAGGTGGAGAGCCGTCCATCGACCAGCTCGCGCTTGATCTCGAGGCCCACGAACAGGAAGAAGATCGCCATCAGGCCATCGTTGATCCAGTGCAGGATCGAGAGACCGCCCACATAGTTGTGGAGCGTGTCGAAATAGGCTGCCGAGAAAGGAGAGTTCGCGATCATCATCGCCAGCAGCGCGGCGACCATCAGAACGATGCCGCCGGCGGACGCGCTTTCGATGAAGCGGCGAAGGACCGGTCCGAGCCCGGACCTGGAAGAAGAACGTGACGACGCCACGGAGAAAATACTCCCGGAAAAAGGTTTCAACCATTCTCCGTATTCGGGCATCGCACCCGGGCGCACGCAGCACACGCCAAGCCCGTCTGCCATAAGCATGTTGGTGCCGAACTTCAACGCCGCCGACACAACTACGTCGGGTTCTCGCTGCTATTCAGTCTGGATGTCGAGCCTCGGTTGACCACATTGATCGACAGGCATGCGCCATACCTGAGATTGAAAGGGGCGCGGATCCTGCAACCCGCGCCCTTCCATCGATGCTCTCCAACCTCAATCGGTGGATTGGCTGCGTCCTGTCTTGTTGGACTTGCTGGCCTCGTCCAGCTTTTCCAACTGGCGCGAAGCCCAATTGCGTCCGCCGAGACCGAAGGCCAAAGCGCCGGCGACCGCTCCCCCGATCACCAGTGCGCCGAAGGCGAGCCGGACGATGTCCTCGCCCACGCCCATGAACTGAAGGCCCATGAAGGTGAACAGGATGATCGCGGCCCATTTGACGATCGTGGCGGCCAGCGAAGATTCACCAGCGCCGCCGATCAGCCGCTCCAGCAGACGCGCGATCAGGAAGCCGACGATGATGACGACGGCGCCGAAGACGACTCGCCCGCCAAGTTCCAGCACACGGTCGAGGATTGCGGTGAGTTCGGGAAAGCCGAGCAATCGCGTCGCGGCGATCGCGAAAAAGAGAATGATCGCTACCTGCGCGATCCGAGCGACTATACCCGACACGGTTGCGCCTTCGGGCAGGATTCCGGCCGCGCCGACGGCGCGGTCAGCGCCGAGGCCCGGCAGGATTTCCGTCAGGATCTGCACGACGAACCGTGAGACCAGATAGCCTACGCCAAGCAGCAGCGCCGCGCCGACGATCCGTGGAATTGCCGCCAGGATCAGGCGAAGCATGTCGCTCGCCGGGGCCGATACGCTTGCCAAATCGAGGGCATCGAGTGCGAGGATGGCAACCGGGATAATGATCAGGACATAGACGATCACCCCGATCGTCTTGCTGATCTGGGAATTGCCCGTCAGCGCCTCGGCGCCGCCCCGATTGACCCATTTGTCAAAGGAAACGGTTTGAAGGGCGGTCACTACGATATCGCGAACGATCCTTGCCACCATCGCGCCGATGAAGAAGATCAGGCCTGCGCCGATCAGCTTGGGGACGAACGCCATGATGCTGTTGAGCAGGGTCTGGACCGGCGCCATGACGCCGCCCAGATCGAAGACTTGCAGGATCGCGAGCAGGCCGAACAGCCAGATCAGCAGCGAGACGATCTTGCCAAGGGAACTGCCGAAAGATTCGCCGGTGGAGGTGCTTCGTCGGAAAAGTTCGACCGTGTCTATGAGCTTTGCAAAAGCCCATTTGGCGGCCTTCGCGAGTATCCAGGTGATCACCAGGATAAGCAGCGCGATGGCAGCTTTCTCCAGGATAGCTAAGGCCAGATTCTGGTCGAACACGTAGTTTCCGACATGCAACAGTCTTCTCCCCTTGTTGAAACCAGGCGAAGCCTAACACAGGCACCATGGATTGTGAATTTCAGCAACCGGCAGCACCTCCTAGAGAGGTGCAGCTTCCACCGGCGCCGTCAGGAGGCTGAAGCTTTGCCCCGCTGCTGGAGCGGACATGGGGCGCACGCCTTGCTGCCTCAGCAATTCAGCAATGTTGAGCGCGCGTCGAGCCGAGAGCGGTGGATTGTTACTGGCGCTACCTTCAACAGGTAATCCGGGAACGCCAAGCGCCGGAATATTCCATCGCTTTGCAGCCCAGGCCGACAGGAGTACGGCTCGACGGGCCGCGTCATCGAGGTTGTCAGCGCCATTGGCGAAACCAATCTCAGGCAACGGCAAAAGCGGAGGCAAAATAGCGATTTGCCATCCTTCCGCATCGCCGGAGATACGCTGCTCCAGCGCATGGTAGGTCGCCAGATTGGCGCCAGGTAGCACTGCGGCCGTGGCGGTCGCACGCTGATGCTCCCGATCGAGCGTGACCTGTTCTGGAGAAACCCCTGCCGCGAGAGCTACCATACGGCCGATTGTGTTTTCCATTCTTATGGCAGCAGAAGCCGCTTCATTGGCCTGACGCAATTCGGCACGCTGCACATCAAGCGCGCCTGCTCCCGGATCGAGCAGGACCTGATCGACCTGAAGCTGGACCGGCCGTTGCAACCGCTCGGCCAGAGCTGTCTCCAGGGCGCCATTGTTCTTGGCCATGGACCTGGGGGCGATAACGACGGATCGGACCGTGATCGGTCTCCGGTCGAAATCGATATCGAGCTGCGTGACCCGCGCATTGGCGCCGAAGCGATCGGATAGGAAGGAGCGGATCTGGTTGGTCGTCACGGCTTCCCGGGCGATATGGCTAAGCGACAGACCGAGCGGCACCGCCATCACGATGAAGGCGAGCAGCAATAGCCAGGTCTGTGTCCAGCTTTGCTGGCTCGAGAGAAAATGACCGAAGCCATACAGGCGGGCCATGATCGTTGCGGCAAGAGCGATCGTGACGAAGTTGGTAACGAAGAGGGCCAGCGCGCCGCCGAGTACGGCCATATTCCAGGTTGCCAGTCCATAACCGACGACGGCGAGCGGCGGCATCAACGCTGTAGCGATCGCCACGCCCACGATCGTTTCGCCACGCCCACGGATGATCGCAAAGGTGCCCGCCAAGGCGGAGAACAAGGCTACCAGCAGATCGAACAGATTCGGCCGCGTTCTCGCGAGGATCTCTGCGGTCGGTGCTTTCAGCGGCGAGGCGAGCACGATCAACGCCGTAAACAGGATCGCCACACCCGCGCCTATGGCAAGCGCGATAAGAGAACGTCGCATCTCCGCGAAATCGAACAGGGCCAGACTGAATCCCAGCCCCAGGATCGGACTCATTAGCGGCGAGATCAACATGGCGCCGATGACGACAGCCGGCGAGGACAGCAGCAGCCCAAGCACCGCGATGCCGGCCGACATCATGGTCATGAAGGCGTAGCGTGGAGACCAGCCACTGTCCTCAGCGACCTGCGCGACAACCTTTTCGTGATCGATCGTTCCAACCACGGCTAATCGCCACCAGCGATAGAGCGGCATCCGATCCCAGCGATTGTCCGAAAAGGGATGATCAGACGCAGGGGTGAAATGTGGATTCACAGAGGGCTTGCTTCTTCTGATCGCTTGAGGAGCATGCTTTCTAGGCTGCGGCGTTCCAGACTAAAAGCGTCAAAAGCATGATGAATGGAGTAACAGCTGTTTGACCGCGCCCTATTCAAACCTGCCGTGTAGTGGACTGATTCCCTAACGAAGTTGGTTTCGGCGGCGTCTCGGGATAGGAAGTCTCGGATGAACAGCACCATGAACCCTCGCGTCTTTTGGGGTGCGACGCTTATCGTCCTGCTCTTGCTTGGTGGCGCATTTATCGCACCGGGCGCTTCCGACCTGATCTTCCGCCATGCCCAGGCCTGGGTGATCGACCGCTTCGGCTGGTTCTATGTCGCATCGGTCGCCGGCTTCCTAGCCATGATGGTCATCCTGGCGATTGGACCCGCCGGGCAGCTTAAGCTCGGTCCCGATGATGCCGAGCCCGATTTCCCATATGTTTCCTGGCTGGCGATGCTCTTTGCGGCGGGCATGGGCATTGGCCTGATGTATTTCGCCGTCGCCGAGCCGATCCAGCACTATAGTGCGCCACCAGAGGCTCAAGCGGGAACCATCGACGCGGCGCGCGAAGCGATGGTGATCACCTTCACGCATTGGGGCGTCCATGCCTGGGCCATCTACGCGACTGTCGGTCTCAGCCTCGCCTATTTCACCTATCGCAAGGGGTTGCCCCTGACCTTGCGGTCGGGCCTGCATCCGCTGCTGGGCAAGCGCATCAATGGATGGGCTGGCGACATGGTGGACATTTTCGCGATCTGCGGCACGCTGTTCGGTATCGCGACGTCGCTCGGTCTCGGCGTCTCGCAAATCGGCGCAGGCCTTGCCTATGTCTATGATTTTCCCAACGGCACGACCGCCCGAGCCATTTTGATTGTCGTCGTGATGGGCCTGGCGATGCTGTCGGTCCTGAGCGGCCTCGATCGTGGTGTGCGCCGGCTGTCGGAACTCAACCTCGTCCTTGCTGTGTTGCTGATGCTGTTCGTGCTCGCCACCGGACCGACTTTGTTCCTGCTGCGCGCTTTCGTTCAGAATTTCGGCCTCTACCTCGATCACTTTTTCGTTCGAACCTTCACGCTCTATGCCTACGAACCTCGCGGCTGGATGGCCGACTGGACGCTGTTCTACTGGGCATGGTGGATTGCCTGGTCGCCGTTCGTAGGAATGTTCATCGCACGCATCTCGCGCGGACGAACCGTTCGGGAATTCGTGGTCGGTGTGCTGTTGGTGCCGACCGCATTCACCTTCCTGTGGATGACCGTGTTTGGGAACACGGCCATCTCACTTGATCTAGGCACCGCCGCCGGAGCTATCGCGAATGCCGTGGATGCCGACCTTTCGACCGCGCTATTTCAATTCTTTCACTATCTGCCTGGCTTTACGATCACCTCAACGCTCACGATCCTGCTGGTCGGCGTGTTCTTCGTGACTTCGGCGGACTCGGGCTCACTGGTGATCGACACGCTGGCGTCTGGTGGCGCCGACGAAACGCCGCGCTGGCAGCGCATCTATTGGTGTATCATGCTGGGAGCTGCGGCGATGCTGCTGCTTCTTGTCGGCGGTCTTGGGGCGCTTCAGGCAGCGACTCTCGTCGCGGCGCTGCCGTTCTGCTTTATCATGATCCTGCTGGCCTTCGCCCTGGCGCGGCAAACCAGTGCGGACCTGGAAGGAACGACGATCCATACCGACGTGGCACCGATCCGCGGACGTCTCAAGCGCCTCTTCACATCGGCCAGCCGCAAGGAGATTGTCGAGCAGATGGTTCGCAACGGTTTACCTGCGCTGCAAACGGTTCGCGATGCGATGATCGCCGAAGGATGGTCGGAGTGCAGGATCGACCAGGAAGAAGGCACGATTACCTTGTCGATCGGCGCCCCGCCGGAGCGCCGCTTCATCTATCACCTCGTGGCGCGTTCGCGGCCGTTACCGGCCTTCACCGCGCTCGACGCGCCGGAGGCGCACCGCAGCCTGGTGTGGTGGCTTGCAGCGCAGGTCGAAGGCGGAGAGAAACCGCGTGATCTGACTGGCTTCACACAAGGCCAGATCACCGGCGATCTGCTGGAGCAACTCGAACGCTGGCGGCTCAGCTAACCCAGTTTGGTCACGCTCACACGGCGGGGCGCAATGGCAGGTCTGCAAGCGCCGCGATATCCACGCCTGACGGACGCTGGAACAAGCGCAGGCCGAACTCGGGCATGATGGCAATAAGATGGTCGAAGATATCGGCCTGTATGCCCTCGTAGTCGCCCCATGCCGTCGTGCTGGCAAACGCATAGATCTCCAGCGGCAGACCATGCTCGCTGGGCGCGAGCTGGCGCACAAGCAGCGTTTTGTCATCAGCAATATCGGGCCGTGACTTCAGATAGGCATGTACATAGGCACGGAAGGTGCCGATGTTGGTCAACCGCCGGCTGTCGAGCACCTGTTGTCCGGCATGGCCCGCGTTCCAGCGTTCCACTTCCTCCTGCTTGGCCTGGAGATAGTCGCGCAACAGGCCGAAGCGCGAAAGATCGGCGAGACTGCCATCATCGAGAAAATGGACACTGTTCTGGTCGATCATCAGCGAGCGCATGATCCGTCGACCGCCCGATTCCGACATGCCGCGCCAGTTGCGGAAACTTTCATTGATCAGCCGGTGAGTGGGGATGGTAGTGATGGTCTTATCGAAATTCTGCACTTTCACAGTATGCAGCGCAATGTCGATCACATCCCCGTCGGCGTTGAGCTATAGTCGCGCAACAGGCCGAAGCGCGAAAGATCGGCGAGACTGCCATCATCGAGAAAATGGACACTGTTCTGGTCGATCATCAGCGAGCGCATGATCCGTCGACCGCCCGATTCCGACATGCCGCGCCAGTTGCGGAAACTTTCATTGATCAGCCGGTGAGTGGGGATGGTAGTGATGGTCTTATCGAAATTCTGCACTTTCACAGTATGCAGCGCAATGTCGATCACATCCCCGTCGGCGTTGAGCTGCGGCATTTCGATCCAGTCACCCAGCCGGATCATGTCATTGGAGCCGATCTGCACCGAGGCGACCAGCGAAAGGATGGTGTCCTTGAATACCAGCATGAGCACTGCGGCCATCGCTCCCAGACCGGAGAGCAGCAGCAAGGGCGAGCGGTTCATCAGCACGGCGATGATGAGGATGGTCGCAGCACCGTAAATGAGCATCTTGCCGACCTGGACATAACCCTTGATCGGGCGATCGGCGGCGTCAGGACGACGTTGATAGATGTCGTTCGCCAGTTCCAGCCCGCCGCACAGCGCAATCGCGATCGTCAGGATGATGAAGCCCGCGCACAGGCTCTGGACAAGACCGATCACACCCACCGGTATATGAGGCACCGCGACGATGCCGTTCTGGATCACGAGTGCCGGCACGATATTGGACAGACGCGCCACGATGGCGCCGATATGCCGGGCTTCGACCTGGAACGGGAAGCGGTCGAGCACACGCATGACGATCCTGTGCACGATCAGCTTCGCGACCCAATTGGTCAGCCAGGCGAACAGCAGGAGAAGAAGCAGGGATAAAGTTGCCTGCATCCAGGGCTCGGGCATCCAATCCTGTATCAGATGATCGACTTGGAATCGGGCGTTGAAAGGATCGGTCATCAATCTTGCTTCTTCTCGGAAAACGGATCGTGGTGGAGCGACCGGCCCGCCGTCTCCGGCATGAACCGCAGAGCGACAAGGCCAACGAGACAGGCAGCCATCATGTAGAAGGCAGGCATCAGTTCGTTGCCGGTCACGGTGATGAGCGCACTGCCCATGGCAGGCGCGGTGCCACCGAAGATGGAGGTGGAGATATTATAGGCGATGGCAAAACCGGCGAAACGCACCGAAGTGGGGAACAGTGCCGGGAATGTCGCGGAAATGGTCGCGAGCTGCGGCACGTAGAGCAGACCCAGCAGGATAAAGCCGACGATCGCTCCGGCAAAACCCGTCGCCATCAGCATATAGAGCGGTACTACGGCCACCAGCAGTCCGATCAGCGACACTCTCCACATGACGCGCCGCCCGACCCGGTCGGAGAGGCCGCCGGCGAGCGGCACGAACATCATCATGAACAGCATACCGATGATCGGCACGATCAGTGCCTCGTCGGGCGAAAGGCCGATGCGCCGCTGGAGATAAGTCGGCATGTAGCTAAGCAGCGTGTAGTTCACCACATTGAGGGCGACGACCAGGCCGCCCACGACGAGCATCGGCTGCCAGTGCCGCCGCATGAGCAGAGCCAGAGGCGGTGTCTCCGCTCGCTTGCCGGCATGGCCTGCCTCGCGGAAGATCGGCGTGTCCTCCATCCGCGAGCGCAGATACATGCCGATGAGGCCCATAGGCGCCGCAATGAGAAACGGGATGCGCCAGCCCCATTCGTGCATCGCCGCATCGCCCAGCAGCAGCGAGAAGGCCAGCATCAGGAAAGCACCCAGGGAAAAGCCCGCCAGCGTCCCGAATTCCAGGAAACTGCCGTAAAAGCCGCGCCGGTCGTCCGGCGCGTATTCGGCCATGAAAGTCGCCGCCCCGCCATATTCGCCGCCGGTCGAGAAACCCTGCACCATGCGCAGCAGGATCAGCAGCGTGGGCGCCCAGAAACCGATGTCGGCATAATCAGGGATCAGCCCGACGCAGAAGGTCGCACCGGCCATCAGCAATATTGTGAAGGCCAGCACTGACTTACGCCCCAGCCGGTCGCCCAATGGCCCCCAGAAGAGACCACCCAGCGGCCGGACGAGGAAGGAAATGGCGAACGTCGCCAGTGCGAACAGGACGGCCTCGTCCACATCGCCGGGAAACAGCGCCGCAGAGATATAAGTCACGCCATAGGCATAGATGCCATAGTCAAACCACTCGGTCGCGTTGCCCAACGCCGAGGCGGCAATGGCGCGTCGAAGCGTCGCCCGATCCGTCACTGGTTGCGGCGGGAGAGCATCGGGAAGATCAGAGGAAGCGCTCATAGCGATTGTCCTGTGGCCGGGGGTTCATCGTCGGCGGTATTGGGATCGAGGAGCGAAGCCACCGGCGTCGTGCGGGGCACGATCTGAAATTCCTGCTGCTCGGATACGGGCACCGCTTCCGTTGCGGCCTGCCGCCATATGCCGAAGAGCAGCGTTATCACCGCGCAGAGCGCGACGAAGAGGAACAGTCCGGTTGTCCCGGCCAACGTCATGACAATTGCAGCACCGACAGGGCCGAGCGCTGCGCCGATGGAATAGAGCAGCACCAGCCGGCTACTCGCCGCCACCCTTTCGGTGGCGAAGAGCCGATCGTTGCAATGCGCGACGCACAGCGGATAGAGCGCGAAGCTGAGACCACCGAACAGCCCACCGAGCGCCATCAGCAGCAATCCACCTGATGTTAGCAGCGCCAGCGCCACGCTAACAGCCAGAGTGGCGGCAAAACAGCCGATGATGACGCCCCGCCGGTCATAACGGTCGGACAGCCGCCCCAGCGGCCATTGGAGCGCAACACCACCCAGGATCACGATCATCATGAAATTGGCAGTCTGCGTCAGATCCAGTCCGAGCCTTCGGACATGGACCGCTCCCAGGCCATAGAAGGCGCCCAGCATCAGTCCTGTCGAGACCGCTCCCATCGCTCCCAATGGTGAAGCGGACCAGAGCGATCGGATCGAGAAGCCGCTCGGCTCGTCGGGCACAGGCGCAGTACTTCGCGTCAGACACAACGGGATAATTGCCAGCGAAATAAGGATCGAGGCGATCTGGAAAGGAATTGCGGGCAAGGCACCGCTCGCTCCCAGCAGCAATTGGCCGATGGCCTGTCCGGAATAGAGCGCCACCATATAGGCCGCGAGCACACTCCCTCGGGTCTGCTCATCCGCCCGATCGTTGAGCCAGCTTTCGAGGCAGATGAATACACCCGCCACGCACAGGCCGTCGATCAAGCGCAAGCACGCCCACATCAGCGGATCACCGAGCAGCACATAAGACAGAGTGCTCGCCGACAGCAGCGCGACGAAGGCGGCGAAAGCACGGATATGGCCTACGCGCCGAACGATTGCGCCCGCCCGGACCGCACCGATCACCAGGCCAACAAAATAGGCGGTCGCGACCACGCCGATCGCGATCGTGCCCGCGCCTGCGCGCTCTATCCTCAGGCTGATGAGCGTGGTGAGAAAACCGCTTCCCGCCATCAGCATGAAAATGGAGAGCAGCAGACTGCGAACGGGTTGGATGACGGCAAGCACGCGTACGAAGTCTAGGCCGCGCGCTGGGTTTCGACTTTGCCCCCGTCCGTCTCGACGAGCGCGCGATGCAGCGCCCTGATCGCACTCTCGAACTTGTCGACGTCGACGATGAACTGAACGTCGACATTGCGGATCTGATGCTGCATCGCGACGATATCGATTCCGGCTTGTGCCAAGGCGGCAAGTGCGTCGGACACCAATGCCAGGCGCGATATGTCGCTGCCGATCACCGACACCATGGCCACCGGATGCGCGGAGATCGACGCATCGGGATAGCGCTTCTGCAAATCGTCGATCACCTGGGAAATCGTCGCCGCGTCGGTCGACAGATAATGGGTGATCGTATTGGCGTTCGACGATTTGCTGACGATCCACGCTCCGTGCCGGGTAAGCGCCTCCAATATGGCGGCGTCGTAGCCCTTCACGCCGACCATATCCTGCTCGAAGAACTGGAGGGCCTGGGCATGGCGAATGCCCGTCACGATCTCGACGCGAGGCGTGTCGGAAACATAGTCGCCGCAGATCAGCGTGCCTTCATCCTCCCGGTCGAACGTGTTGCGCACGCGCAGCGGAATATCCGTTTGGCGCAGTCCGCGCCCGGCGCCGGGATGGATCGCCTCCATGCCGAGATTCGCGAGCTGATCGGCCACGTCGTAATTGGTTCTGCCGATCTTGCGGGCCTTGTCGGCGCCGACCAATTTGGGGTCTGCGCTCGACAGATGAAATTCCTTGTGAATGATGGCTTCCCGAGCGCCCGTCAGCACGGCGATGCGCGAAAAGGTCATTTCCGAATAACCTCGTGCATAGCGGCGCACCATGCCTTCGGCGCATTCGGCATAGCCCGTAATGATGGGCAACGTGGTGGCAAGATCGATGGGCTTCAGCGCCTCAACGATGCATTCGTCCAGATCGTGCATGTCCTGCTGATCCCAAAGCGTCAGGTCGACGAACCGCCCATTGACGCCGCGATCGCGAAGCAGCAGCGCGGTGCTGTGTGCGCTATGGGCTTCGCCCAATCCGGCAAGCAGTTCGCGCACCGTCACTAGTTGCTCCTTGAGGCAGAAGCGGCCGTGACTGCGCAGCCGCGCCAGATCGTCAAGGCAAGCGGAGACGGCATCGATCCGCATGTTGACAAAGGTATCGGCGTTTTTGAGGCTCTCGCCCCGAGCGAACATCTCCGCATTGCGTACATGCATGGCCCGGCGCACATCCGACATGGCGTCGCGCCAACCGTTGGCGCCGTCATCGGCGACAAAGCGCGCATAGACGCCCGGCTTGCCGCTCTTCTTGTGCTCAAGCAGCAGATCCGTCATCCCGGCATAGGCCGATACGACGAAAATGCGATTGTAGAGATCAGCCCCTTTGCGGCCGGCAATCAGCACATTGTCGAACAGTGTGGCGGTAGCCGCCATGGACGTGCCGCCGATCTTCTCGACGCTGTGCGCTCCCTTCATGCCGGCGCCTCCTCCACCAGCGAGCCGGAGACCGGCTGGACCATCTGCGGCACGCCGCGCGCGGCAATGAAATCGGGGCGCGGCTTTTCGACGCCAAAGGGCGCGGCCAACGCATTACTGACGGCGTTGTAGACCAGGAAGGCGTTCGCGCGCGGGAACGGAGTGATGTTGCCGTTGGACCCGTGCATGACATTGCAGTCGAAGATGACCACCGTGCCCGGCTTGCCCGTCGGTGCGACGATCCCATTCTTGTGCGCCAGTTCGGCAAGACTGTTCTCATCTGGAACGCCATATTCCTGACGTTTCAGCGACATCCGGTAGTGGTCCTCCGGTGTCTCTCCCACGCACGTCAGGAACGTGCGATGCGATTCCGGAATCAGCATCAGCGGGCCGTTATGCGGCGTATTTTCCGCCAGCAGGATCGACATCGAAAGCGCGCGCATGCGCGGCATTCCGTCCTCGACATGCCAGGTCTCGAAATCGCTGTGCCAGTAGAACTCCTTGCCCTGGAAGCCCGGCTTGTAGTTGAGCCGCGACTGATGGATGTAGACTTCGTCGCCCAACAGGAAGCGGGCGACACCGGCAAGGCGCTCGTCGGCGGCCAGGCGCGCGAGAACGCGGCTCTGGGCATGGATCTTGAAGATAGAGCGGATTTCCCGCCCACCCGGTTCGGTGATGACCGTTTCCTCTTCCAGCGCGTCGGGATCGGCCAGCAGCGTGCCCGCTTCCCTTTGCAGGAAAGCGATTTCGTCGTCCGAGAAAATGTTCTCCAGAACCAGAAAGCCATCACGATCGAACCAAGTGACCTGCTCGTGGCTCAGCGGTGCGCCCTCGAACCAGTCATTGTGGACCACGGGATCGAGGCGCGGCAAAAATTCCGCCACTTCGGCGTGACGGGACGGGTAGATGTCTTTCATGGGACTTCCCCCTTTCTATTTCATAGTCAGATTCAGTCAGTAAGTGCGGCTTCGGCGGGATAGGCGCCGTTCTCGTCATGCACCTCGCGGCCCGTGACCGGTGGATTGAACACGCAGGCGCACAAGATGTCGGTTTCCGGGCGCACGATATGCTTGTCATGTGCATTGAGCGCATACATCACGCCCGGCGCGAGCTCATGCGTTACGCTCGCACCCAGATCCTCGATCGTGCCGTTTCCCTTGAGCACCAGAACCGCCTCCAGGTGATTCTGGTAATGCATGTGCAGTTCCTCGCCCGCGAACATCGTGGTGACGTGGAACGAGAAGCCCATGCCGTCATCCTTCAGCAGCAGGCGCGCGCTTTCCCAGCCATTCGACTTCACGTTGCGGTCGGATTTACGAATGTCCTGGAGTTTGCGGACGATCATAGGTCATTCCTTTCCTTATTCCGCGGCCACGCCATAAGGGGCCGCCAGCACCGCGCGGATGCTTTCCTCAAGAATGTCGAGGCCAGCAGAGAGAGTTGCGTCGTCGATGACGAGCGGGGCAAGCACCTTGACGATTTCGTCATGGGCGCCGCTGGTCTCGATGATAAGGCCCCGCGCGAAGCAGGCGGTGGTGATGGCGGCGGCGACTTCGCCCGTCCCCACGTTGATCCCGCGCATCATGCCCCGGCCACAGACCGACAGGCCATGCTCCGCCGCCATGGCTTCCAGACGCCGTTCGAGCAGCGCGCCGCGCCGGGCGATATCCTGCTGGAAGGCGTCGTCGCTCCAGAAATGGCGCAGCGCGGCGGTCGCGGTCACGAAGGCATGGTTGTTACCCCGAAACGTACCGTTGTGTTCGCCGGGCGACCATTGGTCGAGTTCCGGGCGGAACAGCGTCAGCGCGAAGGGCAGGCCCATCCCGGACAGCGATTTCGCCAAAGTGACGATATCGGGTGTGAAGCCCATTCCCTCGAAGCTGAAGAAACCACCGGTACGGCCGCAGCCCGCCTGGATGTCGTCCACGATCATCAGGGCGCCGTGACGCCTCGCGATCTCCGCGATCTTGCGCAACCATTCGGACGACGCGGTGTTGAGGCCGCCTTCGCCCTGCACCGTTTCGACCAGGATGGCAGCAGGTGCATCGAGACCGCTTGACGGGTCCGACAGGCGGCGTTCCAGCAGATCGGCTGTATCGACCTCCGGCCCATGATAGCCGTCGTAGGGCTCGTGAGCGACATGGCTGAGTGGCACGCCCGCACCAGCCCGCTTGGACGCATTCCCGGTGCAGGCCAGAGCTCCCAGCGTCATTCCGTGGAACCCGTTGGTGAAAGCAATCACCAGTTCCCGCCCCATCACCTTGCGGGCCAGCTTGATTGCCGCTTCCACCGCATTGGTCCCGGTTGGCCCTGTGAACATCGCGCGGTAGTCCAGCCCGCGCGGCTTCAGGATGAGCATTTCCAGCGCGTCGAGAAAATCGGCCTTGGCGTCGGTGTGCAGGTCAAGGCCGTGCGCGATGCCGTCCGCGGCGATATAGTCCAGCAGCGCGGTCTTCAGCACGGGATGGTTGTGGCCGTAGTTCAGCGTCGAGCAGCCCGACAGGAAGTCCAGATAGCGGCCGCCCTGATTATCGTGCATCCACACGCCTTCGGCCGTCGTGAACTGGCGCGGCATGGCCCGCGCATAGCTGCGCACGGCGGATTCCCGTCGCTCATAGATCCGCGTGTCAGGAATGGCCGATGTCGGCTTGGGAAGGGTGATGGTCATGTCATCCATTCTCCTCGGAGGATGTGCCGCCCGTGGGCAACGGGCCGATGCGCGCCTGCCACTCGGTGGCGTGGGCGCCGGCAAAGTGCGCATCGCGTTCGAAGCGCGCGCTTTTGTGCAGGGAAACCCGCCATTTGCGCGCGAGGCCCTCGAACAGCGCCCAGGATGCCCGGTTATCGTCAGTGACGGTGGTGATGAGGTGCGCGACGCCCGCGTTCTCTGCCCGGGCCAGCAGCGCTTCGATCATGCGGCCGGCAAGGCCCTGACCACGCGCCGCCTCCGCGACCGCGACTTGCCAGACGAAGAAATCGTCGGGCGCGGATGGTGGACGGTAGCCCGATACCCAGCCCATCAATTGGCCGTCCCGTTCCGCGACAATGCAGAAGTCGGCGAAGTCGGTGCATTGCAGGAGGTTGCAATAGGCCGAATTCGCATCGAGCGGCGGGCAAGCCGCGATCAGTGCGGTGACAGCCGGCCCATCAGTTGCGGCCGGCTTGCGAAGTCTAAAGTCCTGCCCCTTGCTCCGACTGGAGCGTGCAGAAGCTCGTGGCGGCGTGGCAGCCGCCATAGCTTGGGATTTGAAGATTGTTCATCTCCCGAAGTTATTCTCAGATATGGAGAAGCGTGCCCGTCCCCGTTTCGCCGCGAAACATACTCATCTATGATATATTTTCAACCCCCGGCGCAGAAATTATATTTCGTAGAATGAAGGATATGATGGAGGAGTGGAGCCTAAAGCTCTCTTCCTGTTGGCGTCCTCTGTGCGTTCCGGCTATGTACCCGCGCATGGATTTCGAGATCGCCTCCCGGACCCTGCGCGCGCTGCGCCGCGTATTACGGGCGATCGAAATCGGTCGCCGCCAACTGGCGACCGCGACCGGGCTGACGCCCTCGCAACTGCTGGTCTTACGCGAGATCGATATGCGCGGGTCAGCAACTCCCGGCGCGATCGCCCAGGCATTGCAATTTAGTCAGGCGACAATCACCGCTATCGTTGATCGTCTCGAATCGCTGGACTTCCTCCAACGACAGCGCAGCGAGAGAGATAAGCGCCAGTACCATCTGAGCATCCTGCCAGCCGGTAAAACAGCACTGGCCGATGCGCCGGATCCGCTGCAGATGATTTTCACGGACCGTTTCGTCGCGCTGCCGCCATGGGAGCAGGCCATGATCCTGGCGGCGGTCGAGCGCCTCGCCACGCTGTTAGATGCACAGAACATCGACGCCGCGCCTTTGCTCGATTGATCTGCCCCCTTCTGAGTGGCCCAATTTCAATTTTAGAATTGGTCACGAAGGAGGAATGGAATGGCGAGGAAGCACAAGCCGGAAGAGATCATCGGCAAGCTGCGTGAAGCGGAGATCGTGCTGGCACAGGGTGGGACGGTGGCGGATGCGTGTCGGCGGATCGGTGTCACCGAACAAAGCTACTACCGTTGGCGCAAGGAATACGGCGGCCTGAAGATGGATCAGGCTCGGCGAATGAAAGAGCTGGAGAAGGAGAACGCCCGGTTACGACGGGCGGTGTCGGACCTGACGCTGGACAAGCTGATCCTGCAGGAAGCTTCGCGGGGGAACTTCTGAGCCCCGCACGGCGACGGCGCTGTATCGATCATATCCGGGGAATGATGCCGGTGTCCGAGCGGCGGGTGTGCCGTGTGCTCGGACAACATCGATCGACACAGCGCAAAACGCCGCGCGGGGCAGATGACGAAGCCGCACTGACCGAGGACATCATCGCTTTGGCTCGACAATACGGTCGCTATGGCTATCGCCGGGTGACGGCCTTGCTGCGCGATGCCGGTTGGCATGTGAACCGCAAGCGGGTGGAACGCATCTGGCGCCGTGAAGGGCTCAAGGTGCCGCAGAAGCAACCGAAGCGTGGAAGGCTCTGGCTCAATGACGGATCATGTATCCGCCTACGGCCGGAATATCCGGGTCATGTGTGGTCTTATGACTTCGTCGAGGGCCGCACGCACGATGGCCGCAAGTTCCGCATCCTGTCGATCATCGACGAGGCCAGCCGGGAGTGCCTCGCTCTGCCGGTGGCGCGGCGGTTGCGAAGTGAGGACGTCCTGGCAGCTCTCGCCGAGTTGTTCGTCACACGTGGTCCGCCAGCGCACATACGGTCAAACAACGGCCCGGAATTTATTGCCAATGCCGTGCAGCAATGGCTGGCGAAGATCGGCGTGAAGACGCTCTACATCACGCCCGGCAGCCCATGGGAGAATGGCTACTGCGAGTCCTTCAATGGGTCGATGCGCGATGAGCTCTTGAACGGAGAAATCTTCTACACTCTGGCTGAAGCACAGATCCTGATCGAAGCCTGGCGCCGGCATTACAACACCGTCAGGCCACACAGCTCCCTGGGCTATCGGCCGCCGGCTCCGGAAGCGGCGACGCCGCCATGGCTGCCCTCCGGTTCCGCTTCGCTCCACCTGCGGCCAGCCATGGCGCCAGAGCCGGTTTTACACTAACAAATATAGCGGACCACTCAGTGGGGGCCGGTCACCACCAATCGGCGTCAATGTCGCCGCAAAGCCCTTCAAAGCGAACCTTATGGCGCGCGTCATAGAGCCGAAACTCCATTGGCAGGCTGTCGCCTTCTCTCGGGTCGATGTTAGCGATGATTCCATCGGCGTCTTCACCGAGTCCGGCAAGACAAGTGCCCATATGGTCGAACGTGATGATCCAGCGCATGATATGATTCCTTGTGAGGGTGGCGCCCGTCGCGGGGACGGGCGCGATGATGGGGAAAGGTGGCAACCTATGCGGCCGCCCGGTGATGCTGCCGCACGGCAAGCCGCTTGCTGGCGGTGTGATAATGGCTGTTATCCAGCTCGATGCCGGTCCAGTCGCGGCCCAACTGCTGGGCTGCCGCCAGTGTCGAGCCGCTGCCGCTGAACGGGTCCAGGACAAGTTCGCCCGGCTGTGTAAACGCCTCAATCAACGGCGCCAGCGCCTCAACCGGCTTTTGCGTGGGGTGAAGGCGGTTGCCCGAATAGGGGAAATCCAGAACGTCGGGGATAGGACGCGCGGGCCGGACGGGATTGCCCTTCGCCAGCAAATATGCCTGCTCATGTTCGTAACGGAGAAAACGAGCCGACGACGCATAACGCTTGCGGAACACAAGATGCCCGACAACGCGAAAGCCTGCCGCCTTCCATGCGTCCATGAACAAATCCACTTTGTTCCAGCCGTAGAACGATACCGCGAAACCGCCATCCTTCAGGACGCGGTGCATCTCGCGGAAAGCCGGACGCAGCCACCGGCCGTTATCGTCATTGGCAACCTTGCGGCCCTGGCGGTCCCGGTAGCGGGTCACATAGGGCGGGTCTGTCAGAATGAAATCCACCGTGCCGTCATCAAAGCTGCGCATCACGTCGATGCAATCACCATTGAAAATTACATTGCGGGGAGCCTGTGCCTTGCTGGTCATGTCTCAAATCCTTTGGGTCTGAAGTTCAGCGAAGCGGAATGCCGCGCCTGAACTTCTGCCCGGCGGCGAGCCAAGGGTAGCAACGGGGCAAGGGCGACCGGGGCGGTGGGGAATCACCAGCCTGCACAAGGCTTGCCGCGGAAGGTGGGGATACCGCCCCGGACGGTTCCACTTACCTTGACCGGCGCGAGGACTACGTCCTTAGCAACGATCGCGCCGCCCTGGCGGCGCGAAAGCAAATGATCGCTGGGATACCGGCGCGGCGCCAAGGCCGATCCTGCTCTCGATCCTCTCCGTCAGGCCACTATCCTGCGAGGCACA
Organism: Sphingomonadales bacterium; assembly: GCA_044508875.1. GTDB lineage: Bacteria > Pseudomonadota > Alphaproteobacteria > Sphingomonadales > Sphingomonadaceae > Sphingopyxis > Sphingopyxis flava_A. The sequence goes on from JBIQHE010000021.1 coordinate 34,584, forward strand.
AAAAAACCCCGATGGCGTGTGACGCCATCGGGTGCTGTCCGGCTTACAGGTCGCGGTAGGCTGCAACCTCATCGCTGAGGTAGGGGATGTATCCGTGGGCGCGTGCCAGTTCGCGCGCCTCCCACTTCCGTTCCCATTCCGGCTTGGCCTGCTCGGCGGCCATCTTCCGTTCTGCCCTGGCCTTGTTGATCCTGCGAATCTTGGCCCAATCCTTTTTCATGTCTGCCTCCTGTGTGTTGGCGTTGCTGATGCATCGAACAGGCTTTGGCGGGCGACGCGGGCAAGCTGAAAAACGGAGGGTCCGCTTGCGGAAACCGTAGGCGCTTCGCGCCGGTTTTCTGCTTGGTGGCTATGCCACTTCCCGCACGAGGCGCCCGACAAGGCCAGATGCGCAAATCAGCAGCCAGCGCGGGGGGGAGATGAACGGCTTTTTGGGCAAAGAGGGATCGACAAGGTCAGGGCCATAGCGGAAAACACGCCGGGGAAGGCAGGAATGGGGGCGGAAGTGGGACGCTTCCCCCGCACTTTGCGGGCTGAATACTCCCATCGACCAGCATGCGGAGCCCTGCGTCTACCGTTACCAGGCCGGGCGGACGCCTGTGGCGTGGATGCCATCGCCCGGTAGCAGGACGATGCAATGGCCGGTACGGTTTCGCACGGCGCAGATCCTTTATGAAAATTGGAAGCGCCCCACCATTGCTGGCGGGACGCTTCTGCGGTCAGTCGACCTTCAGCTCGAACTTGCCCGTTGTCTCGGTCGAGACAAGCCGAAGATGAACGTCCGGCGCCAGAACCGGATTGAGCTTGAGTGAAGCGTAAGGCTTCTGGTCTTTGGTGGCCTTGAGCCAGCCCACACCGAATTGCACGCGCTCATCGTCGGCGGCGACGATGCGATAATCGGGCGACTTGTCGCTTGCCTTGTCATCGATCCGAAGGATTTCCACCTTCTCGCTGAGGCCGAAAAACCGGATTTCGCCGTGGAAGCCGCGATCGGTTGCCGTGAAGTTTCCGCAGATCATGTCGTCAGTCCTTTCTTGACTCGGGACCGCGCCCTTCGCGGCCTCGTGGCGTGTCGAGGATCGGGGACGTTCGGCTGCGCACCGCTTGCGGCCTATGGACGGCCGAAGGGCCGCTTTTTTGCTTCGCGCTGCAAAGCCGAAGGCGGCGGAAAAAAGCTGCCCGGCGCCGTTGCGCCGCCAGGTGGACGCGATCAGATCAAGCCACGAGGGAGGCCGCGAGGCGCGGTCGGGCAGGCAGGACGGGAGACAATGATGTACCCGGCATTTCAGCGGAGCCAGCAGCGATGGCCGGGTTATGGCTTTCGCATCGGCGTGAGGATTCAAGGGCGTACGAACAATGCGTTGAACAGACGCTTGGCCTCGGCCATGCCTTCATCGGTAAGATGCACCGACTTTGCCTTGCGCGCCGGATCGGAGATCAGCCCGCGTTCGTGCAGTCGATCCATCGCGCTCCAGTCGAAGCCTTTCCAGGCCGTGCCGGTGGTGCTGAGGTTGAGCCACAGCAGGGCAAGCACCGCCTCGTCGATCCTGTCGGTGTCGATGTCCGTCCGCGAGTCCATGCGCGAGAGAGGATAGCAAACCGGGCTGCACACGGCATCCACGATCCCGCCGTGAGCACTTATCTCTGCTACGCTACGCTTCGCTATTTCCGCCCTGCGCCGCCGTGCGCCGAATCCCGCCGCCGTCGCTACGGGTCCGGCATGGGCGCGTCCGATGGCGTTTTTGCTGGATTCCCGAGAAATGCGCGGCAGCTTGAGCATATGGGACTCTCTCGCAAACGTCGCCGCCGCGCACCCCGCGGCTGGTCGGAAGGGCTGGAAGACCTGCACGATTACATGGAGCCGCAGCCGACGCGCGCGTCGGCGCGCAGGAGCGCTGCCAGCGCGCCGATCGTCGTCACCGACGACTGGCCCGAGCAGGTTCCTGTCGGCGATGCCGAGTTGCGCGTCATCGAAGGCGCTTTTCGCGAGGAGCTGGACGCCCTGTTCGGGCCGCTCCCCTGAAACGGCCATATGAAAGGGGTTGAAATGTTCGTCAAAATGACGAACATTGTGGCGGAAATGGATAGATCAGGAGTCACGCCCATGCCGCGAAAGCAAGCTGTAGCGGAATCAGCCAGAGCCAATCGCGTCGAGCGGCTCGGCTTCCGCATCGACGAAGAAACCAAGGATTTGATCGAGCGAGCCGCTCATCTCTCGCGGCGCAAGGTCAGCGATTTTTGCGTGACCGCGCTGGCGGACACGGCGCGGCGGACGATCGCCGAGCATGAGACGCTCGTGCTGTCGGATCGTGACCGCGAGGCGTTCTTCGACGCGCTCATCAATCCGCCCGAGCCGAGCGAGCGGCTCATCCGCGCTTTCCGGGAGCACAGGCGCCGGGTTGCGTCCTGATCATGACGGCACATGGGGATTTGCGGGTCGAGCCGTTGGGGCCGCACCATGACCGGGAAGGATTTTCCTGCGGCATCGACAGCCTCGATCGGTATCTGCGCAGGCAGGCGGGCCAGGACATCCGCCGCCGGTCGGCCGGTGTGTTCGTTCTTGCCGCGCATGCAAATCCCGGCGTCATTCTCGGCTACTATACGCTTAGCCAGGCGAACATCGCGCAAGGCGACATTCCGGCATCGGCGCGCAAGCATATCCCGCGCTACCCGCTCGTCGGCGCGACGCTCATCGGTCAGCTCGCGGTGTCCCAAGCGCGGCAAGGCGAACGCCTTGGAGCGATCCTGATTGCCGATGCGGTCGAGCGCGCCTGGCTGACGGCGGCAACGGCTGGATCGTCGATGCTCATCGTGGACGCCATCAATGATCGCGCAGCCGCGTTCTACGAAGGCAATGGCTTCGTGCGATTGGCCGATTCCCAACGCCTCATACTGCCGATGCACATCATTCAGAGATTGGTCGAACGATGAAGAACGCTGCTCTCGCACCCTCGGAAACCCCCACCGCGCAACCGGCACAGCGGGCCGCGCTCTATCTGCGCGTTTCCACCCCGCGCCAGGCCGACCATGATCTGTCGATCCCCGACCAGCGCCGCCAGCTTGAGGGATATTGCCTGTCGAACGGGTGGGAGGTCGCGGCCGAGTTTGTCGAGCCGGGTGTTACCGGCACCGATGACCGTCGCCCCGCTTTCCAGGAGATGATGGACGCGGCGATGGAAAAGCCCCCCGCGTTTGACGTGGTGGTCGTCCATAGCTTCTCGCGCTTCTTCCGCGATCAGTTTCAGTTCGAGTTCTACCTCCGCAAGCTGGCGAAGAACGGCGTGCGCGTTGTCTCGATCACACAGGTTCTCGGCGATGATCCGGCGAGCGAGATGATGCGCAAGATCATGACGCTGTTCGACGAATATCAGTCGAAGGAGACCGCCAAGCACACCCTGCGCGCCATGAACGAGAATGCGCGGCAAGGCTTCTGGAACGGCGCCCGTCCGCCGATCGGCTATCGCGTGATCGAGGCCGAGCAGCGCGGCACGAAGATCAAGAAGAAGCTGGAATTCGACCCGATCCATGCCGAGACGGTGCGCCGGATTTTCCGCCTAGCGCTGGAAGGCCCCGATGGACGTGGGCCGGTCGGCGTCATGGCGATCGCGTGCTGGCTCAACGAGAATAATATCCGCACCCGCTATGGCGGGCGCTGGGGCAAGGGCATGGTGCATCAGGTGCTGACGCGGACCACCTATATCGGTCAGCACCGCTTCAACACCTATGATGTCAAGAAAGGGCGGCGGAAGCCCGAGGCTGAACATGCCATTATGGAGGTGCCGCCGATCGTCACGGTGGCGGAGTTCGAGGCCGTGCAGCGATCCCTTAAGGCGCGCAGCCCGAAGATGATGCCCCCGCGCGCGGTGGGCGGCTCAACGCTGTTGACGGGCATCTGCTTCTGCGCCTGCTGCGGCGCCGCGATGACGTTGCGCACGGGCACCAGCCGGAGCGGTCAGGAATATCGCTATTACACGTGTGCGACCAAGGCCACGAAAGGGAAAACGGGATGCCCCGGCGTCTCGCTTCCGATGGATCGGCTCAACGAGGCGGTGATCGAGCATCTGGAACAGCGGCTGCTCGATCCCGCACGGCTTGAAGTGCTGATGGACCAGCTTATCGCTCGCCGGGAAGAATGGGTGACGGAGCGCCGCCAGCACGTGGCCGAGATGGAGCGCCGGGCGACGGAGGCCGAGACCAAGCTCTCCCGGCTCTATGAGGCAATCGAGAATGGCTTGGTCGATATGGGCGATCCATCGCTCAAGGCCCGGATCGCGGAGCTAACCGCCATCCGCGACCAGGCCCGAGGCGACGCCGAGCGCGCGGTTGCGCATATCGAGCGGATCAGCCCGGAGATCACGGTCGAGAGCCTTCACGCCTTCGCATTGGCCGCCAAGCATAAGCTGCGCCATGACGACGGTTCCTATGCGCGGAATCATGTGCGCGCCGTGGCGCAGCGGGTCGAGGTCCATAGCAAGACGGATGTGCGAATCTGCGGCACGCGCACCGAGTTGCTGCGCACCCTCACCGCCGTCTCTGGCGTAGAGGCGGCGGTGCTAGGGACTCGCGGTTTTGGACCGAAATGGTGCCCCTGGCCGGACTCGAACCAGCACTCCTTGCGGAACTCGATTTTGAGTCGAGCGCGTCTACCAATTTCACCACAGGGGCCCGTGGACGGCGCTTCCCCTAAGGCGAAGCGCTGTCCCTTGCCAAGCTATTTCTTGAGCTGACGCGCCAGCGCTTTCGCCGTTGCCTTCCCATAAGGTGGCTTGAAACCCGCGAGGCCAGCGACATCGAGATTCGGCTGGCGATAAATGGCGCGCGCATGGCTGAAGGTGCGGAAGCCGTCCAGCCCATGATAATTGCCCATCCCCGACGGACCGATTCCCCCAAATGGCAGATCGTCCATAGCATTGTGAAACACGACGTCATTCACGGTAACACCGCCAGAGATCGTCCGCGCCAGGACGCGCTCTTCCTCGCTCTTGTCCTGTCCGAAATAATAGAGACCGAGGGGCCTGTCGTGCGCGTTCACATAGTCGATTGCATCATCGATCGACCGGTACGTCTTGATTGGCAGGATGGGTCCGAAAATCTCCTCCTGCATGACCTTCATGTCATCGGTGGGATTGCGAACGATGTGCAGCGGCATCTTATGCCCGTTGGCGCCTGCGAAATCCTCGTTCGCGGGATTGACTTCGATCACCTCGGCCCCCTTTTCGCGCGCATCTGCGAGATAAGACTGGAGTCGGTCATAATTGCGACCGTTCACGACCGAGGTGTAATCGTCGTTGGCGAGCATTGTCGGGTAGAGCGCGGCTGCGCCCTTGGTGACCCCATCGATGACGTCGCCTTCCTGCTCCTCGGCGACGAGAAGATAGTCCGGCGCGAGGCAGATCTGCCCCGCGTTCATCAGCTTGCCCATGGCAACGCGCTGGCCGGCAATCTCCTTGTTCGCGCTGCGACCGATGAAGGTGGGAGACTTGCCACCAAGCTCGAGGGTTACAGGCACAAGATTGTCGGCCGCGGCGCGCATGATATGCTTGCCAACACTCGTCGCGCCTGTGAAAATCAGATGGTCGAACGCGAGTTGAGAGAAGGCGACGCCAACGTCGGCCCCGCCCGTGAACACCGCCATCTCGGTTTGGTCGAAATAATCGGGGACGAGCCGCGCCATCAGGGTGGAGACGTTCTCGGTGAACTCGCTGGGCTTGATCATCGCGCGGTTACCCGCAGCAAGGATGCCAGCCATCGGCACGAAGACCATGCCGACGGGGAAGTTCCAGGGCGAGACCACGCCAACAACGCCCTTGGGCTGAAACACGACCTCCGCCTTGGCGCCGAGCAGGCCGAGCGGAAAGACGGGCTTGCGCTTTTCCCCCTTTGCCCAGCTCGCCATATGCTTCTTCGCGTGCTTGAGGGCGCTGACCGAGGGGAGTATGTCGGTCATCAGCGTCTGCTCGCGGCTGCGATGTCCGAAATCCTCGCTGACTGCTCTTGCAAAATCATCGCCATGGTCGACAAGCAGTGCGATCGCGCGGTCGATACGGTCCGTTCGCACCGCCAAACTCTCGGGCATGGCCGCCGTAAAGCTCGCCCGCTGCGCCGCAAGCACCTGGCCCATGCGCTCTGTTTCGCTCTCGATTACCGACGCCATGCAACTTCTCTCCCCCAATGCTGATTCGCGCGTCGGATCAAGCCGACGATCACGTTGCAAGGTGCAACCAGATTTCCCGACTTGTCAAACCCGTGGCTTGGCTGAGGGCGTATTATATCCCTTGAATAATATCCCTTGAAAAAGCACCTCGCCCGTCGACCCCGACGCGGCGCAGGATCCATTGCGGCGCACCCCGCGCCAGCCCCTCCCCTCTTTCGCAGGTGCAGCATTTCGGCTAATCCACCCAGCAGACCATCTTTCCCCTACGGAGTCTCATCCATGACAGCCACCGATCCCGTCGTTTTCCTCTCCTATGCCCGCACCCCGATGGGGAGCATGCAGGGCGCCTTGTCGGACGCGAGCGCGACCGATCTCGGCGCCACCGCGGTCAAGGCGGCGGTCGAGCGCGCGGGTGTCAGCGGCGATGATGTCGAGCGCATCTATATGGGCTGCGTGCTGCCCGCGGGCCTCGGCCAGGCTCCGGCTCGGCAGGCGGCAATCAAGGCGGGCCTGCCCAAATCGGTACAGGCTACCACGGTCAACAAGGTGTGCGGTTCGGGGATGCAGACCGTGATAATGGGCGCTGAAGCGCTTAGCGCGGGCAGTATCGATCTTGTCGTCGCGGGCGGCATGGAATCGATGACGAACGCGCCATACCTCCTCAAAAAGCATCGCTCGGGCGCACGTATTGGTCATGACACCGCTTATGACCATATGTTCCTCGACGGCCTTGAAGATGCCTATGACGCGGGCCGCGCGATGGGCACCTTCGCGCAGGATACGGCCGACGCCTATCAGCTCAGCCGCGAGGCACAGGATGAATACACGCTGGAATCGCTGAGCCGCGCGAAGGCCGCGATCGCCGAGGGCGCCTTTGCGGGCGAAATCGCCCCCGTGACGATCGCGGGACGCAAGGGCGAGGTAGTCGTCGATACCGACGAAGCGCCGAGCAAGGCGATGCCCGACAAGATTCCGACTCTGAAGCCGGCCTTTGCAAAGGATGGCACCATCACCGCCGCAACCAGCAGCTCGATATCGGACGGCGCCGCTGCCGTTGTGCTGACGCGCCAGTCGGTCGCCGAAGCAAAAGGCACAAAGCCGGTCGCAAAGCTCGTAGCGCACGCCGCGCACGCGCAGGAGCCCAAGGATTTCACCACCGCGCCGGTCGGTGCGATCAACAAGGTCCTGGCCAAGGCGGGCTGGACGATCGGTGATGTTGATCTGTTCGAAATCAACGAGGCTTTCGCCTGCGTTGCAATGTTTGCGATGCACGATCTTGGCATCCCGCGCGACAAGATCAATGTACACGGAGGCGCGACGGCGCTCGGCCATCCCATCGGGGCGAGCGGCACCCGCATCATCACGACGCTGATCGCAGCGCTGCAGCGCCATGGCAAGACGCGGGGCGTCGCGAGCCTGTGCATCGGTGGCGGCGAAGCGACCGCGGTTGCGGTCGAGCTGGTTTGATACGCGGGCTCGCTCTCGCGCTCGCTGCCGCCGCGGTGGCCCCCACCCCGGGTGAGGCGAAGCCCGACAAGGCTTCGCCGGCGCCCATGTCGGCCGACCACGCAGAAGCGGTCCAGACGGCGGTCAACCGCGCACAAAACCTCTACACATATGATCAGGCCGCCTGGCATACGACCGACGCGCTGCTGGCAGCGGTGCCCGAGGCGACACTGCAGACGATCCGCGGCTGGGTGGTCACGCCCGAGGGTGAAGGCTACCGGGTGACCTATTATTCGGGGGATCCCGGCTCTCCTCACCGCGCCGTTTTTTCCGCGGTGTGGAATGGCGGAACAAAGGTCGCGGACGGCAAACTGCGGGTCGACGGTGATGATCAACTTTCCGCCGACGAGGAACGGCTTGCCGCAGCATCAGATGCTGTGTCGTCCGAAGGCAAGATGCAATGCGCCGACCGGCCTTTCAACCGCGTGATCCTGCCTCATGCCGGAACGGGCGGCGCCGATCTTGTCTATTTGTTGACCCCTCAAACGCAGACGGGCAGCATTCCGCTCGGTGGACATTATCGCGCCGAGGTGAAGGATGGCAGGGTGGTTGCCGAGCGGGCCTTCACCAACGGCTGCCTTGACCTCCCCGTCGTTAAGGGTGCCGAGGCGCTCGTCGTCTCGCATCTGCTCGACCCGACACCCACCGAAATCCACTTCTTCTCGGTCTTTGCAGCGCGCAAGCCGATCTTCGTCGTGACCACGAAGAGCGAGCGGATATGGGCCGCAGAGGTTTCGGGAGGACAAGCGCGGATGCGCCTTGTCAAATAGGCCTCGGTCCTCTGCCCCTGCCGCCAAGGTCGCGACACATTGCGACACTCCTGACCCGAAAATAAACGCGGCATTCCAACGCCGTTCAAAACGAATCGCCTAATCCCTTCTCAGTCATCGGGCAGATCCCCTCCCCCCTGACGGATGCAAAGGAATGGCATATGAAGAAGATGAAATTTCTCACCGCCGGCCTCATTGCCGCGATGATGGTTCCCGCGGCAGCGCAGGCCCAACCCGGTGACCTTCGCCGCGACCGGCACGAGATACGCGATCAGAAGCGCGACGTACGTCCGGCCGTCGTTCATGCGAACGCCCGCGATGCACATAGGCAGCGTGATCTGCGCGACTGGCGCCGCGACAATCGCTACCAGAACTGGCGCGCACCATTCAAATATCAACAGTTCCGGATCGGATCGACACTGCGGCCGACCTATTACGCACCAGCCTACCGGCTAAACTATGACAGCCGCTGGGGCCTGCCGAAGGCTGGACGCAACCAAGCTTATGTGCGCCACTATAACGACCTGCTTCTGGTCAATGTGCGCAGTGGCAAGGTAATGAAAATCTATCGTGACCACTTCCGCTGGCGCTGAGCCGCGACGAAAAGGGGGCCGGACGTGCAAGCGTCCGACCCTTTTCATCGGCACCCTTGCGACAGCCTCAGTCGCCCCAGATGTGATCGGTTTCGATCCAGCCGCGCTTGCCCTTGACGTTGAAAAGGCACCAGCCCTTCTTGCAGTCAGTAATGCGGCCTACCACGCCTGCCTCAGCGCGATAGGCGACCGCCGCCGACGGGTCCGGTGACTGGCGCATCGGGCGCACTCCGCCGGTGACTATCGCGGTACGGGTGCGGCTCAGCAGGCGCGCTGCCATCCAGCCCCGGGTGCCGTCGGGGTCCTCAACCTTGCGCCAGTTTTCATGCCGTGCAATCACCTTCACCGGAAGATCCCGGCGCCGATACTCCCAGATCACCGGCACGTCGGGGGATGGCCCCTTGCGCATCCGCGCCTCATCGACGCTGATCGATGCCCAATAGGGCAGCTCGGGGTTGGACGACTGGGCTGCGGCTGGGCCGATGATGGCAAGGCTGAACAAAATCAAGACAAAACTTCGGCTGGTCATGGGCAACCCTTGTCAAAGTCGGCGTGGTTTATCAACTGGCCGCAGCGCCGAAACGGCCCGTCCTCCACAGCCTTGCAGGCCGCGGCCTCTTGACCCCCGGCGGCCGCCGCGCTCTATCGGCGACCATGCCCGATTCCCCTCGCCCTAAGCGCCCGCGCGTTATCGTCACCCGCCAGCTCATGCCCCATGTCGAGGCGCGAATGGCTGAGCTGTTCGAGGTGGTGCTATCGGCGCACGACCGCGCTTTTTCCGTCGAGGAGCTCAAAGCCGCGGTCGGTGACTGCGACGTCCTCGTGCCGACGGTTACCGACAATATTACCGCTGAAATTCTCGACGCAGCGGGTGAGCGGCTGAAACTGATCGCCAATTTCGGCGCCGGGGTCGATCACATCGACCTCGCCGCTGCCCGCGCGAAAGGCATAATGGTGTCGAACACGCCGGGCGTCTTTACCGAAGACACCGCCGACATGACGATGGCGCTCATCCTCAGCGTACCGCGCCGGCTCGCCGAGGGCGAGAAGCTGATGCGCTCGGGGCGATGGGAGGGCTGGGCCCCGAGCAGGATGCTCGGTCGCCGCGTCGGCGGCAAACTGCTTGGTATCATTGGCATGGGCCGCATCGGTCTCGCAGTCGCGCGGCGCGCCCGCGCCTTCGGCCTGTCGATCCACTACCACAACCGCAAGCGCCTGCCCGCCGAGGTTGAGCAGGAGTTCGGCGCGAGCTATCATGCGAGCATCGATACGCTGCTTCGCATCAGCGACGTGGTGACAATCCACTGCCCGCACACCAGCGAAACCCACGAAATGGTGAACGCTGCTCGCATCGCGGCGATGAAGCCGACAGCCTATCTCATCAATACCGCGCGAGGCGAAATCGTCGACGAAAAGGCGCTGATCGCCGCCCTCAAGAGCCGCCGGATCGCGGGCGCGGGGCTGGACGTCTACGCGCAGGAGCCCGTGGTCGACCCCGAATTGCTCGCGCTCGACAATGCCGTGCTGCTGCCCCATCTCGCCTCGGCGACGATCGAGGGCCGCGAGGCATCGGGCGAGAAGGTCATCGCCAACATCCGCGCCTGGAGCGATGGGCACCGGCCGCCGGACCAAGTGCTGGAGGGGTGGATTTGATACGCCGTCTCAGCCCTCGCTGAGACAGCGTATCGGGATCAGTCTCCGGTCAGAATCCGATCGACCAACTGCTTCACCGTGGGCGTGAAATTATTCGAATAGAAGGGGTCGGTCTTGAAGTTGAACGCGGCGTGGCCCGCGAACATCAGATTCTGTTCAGTGTCGCCGCCGTGCGCAATGTCCTGGAGCGTCTTCTGGATGCAGAAGCTGCGCGGGTCGACGAGATAGCCGGTCGAATAATCGTCATGATCCTTCCACGACGAGAATCCGCAGTGCGAAAGGCACCCCATGCAGTCGGCCTGATCCTTGCGGATCATCGCCTTGTCCGCCTCGGTGACGAAAACCACCGTATTGTCGGGGGTCTTCAACGCTTCGCTATAACCCTCGGCCACCCAGTCGCGCGCGCGCGCCCGGTCGTGGGGGGTGACCCAGAAATTCTTGCCCTTCACCCCGACGTCGAGCTGGACGATATGGTCGCCCGCCTCCTGCTTCGAATAGGGAATCTGGCGTTCCGAGCGCGCTTCGAGATCGCGCAAGAAGGGATTGCGCACAGCGCTGGAATAAAAGCCCGTCGGCGAGAAACGGTGAAGCAGCACGTCGCCCTCGTCGAGGGTGCGAAGGCGATCTTTCCACGCCTGCGGAATCGGGCTTTCCTCGGTCAGGAGCGGCCGCGTCCCATATTGGAAGGCAATCTGGCCGAGCTCGGGATTATCGATCCAATGCTCCCAGTCGCGCAGGTACCAGACGCCGCCCGCCATCACGATCGGTACATCGTCCGCAATCCCTTCAGCGCGCATTGTGTCGCGCAGCGCCTTGACGCGCGGATAGGGATCCTCGGGAACGAGCGGATCTTCGGCATTCGAGAGGCCATTGTGACCGCCGGCGAGCCAGGGGTCCTCGTAGACGACCGCCGCCATCAGGTCGGCCACCTTGTGATAGGCGCGCTTCCACAGCGCACGAAATGCGCGCGCCGACGAGATGATCGGCAGATAATGGACATTGTGCCGCGCCGCGATCTCGCTGAGCTTATAAGGCATGCCGGCTCCGCAGGTGACCCCGGTGACGAGCCCCTTGGTTCTCTCGAGTACGCCCTCGAGCACGCGCTGCGCGCCGCCCATTTCCCAGAGCACGTTGATGTTGATAGCGCCCTTGCCGCTCGCGACGTCATAAGCGCGCTTCACCTGTTCGACCGCGCCGTCGATCGCATAGTTGACGAGTTCGTCGTGCCGCTCGCGCCGCGTCAGCGCGCGATAGATTTGCGGGATAATCTTGCCCTCTGCGTCATAGCTGTCGGCATTCACCGCAGATACAGTGCCAATGCCGCCAGCCGCGGCCCACGCGCCGCTCGACCGGTGGTTGGTCGCCGACACGCCCTTGCCACCCTCGACCAGCGGCCAGACTTCGCGTCCGCCGTAAAGGATGGGCTTCAAACCTTTGAACACTTCAGAACCTCTTTCTGTCCGCCGACTGCACACCCTGCGCGCCGGCCCCCTGCCGTTTCCGTAAGCGGAAGACGGTCCCCTTTGTCAATCAATCCCCATCCAGCGTCCGCTGAACAGGCCATAGCCTTTCAACGCCCGAGCATAGAGGTTTTCATAGGAATCGACCATCGTTGATTCGTCGAAACGCTCGGCCGCCGCGCGCCGGTTCGCGGCGCCTACGCTGGAACGAAGCGCCGCGTCGTCGGTCAGTCTCCGCAGCGCCGCGCGAAAGGACGCTTCGTCCACCGCGACGAAAGGCCGGTTTTCCGGCGCCACCATCGCAGCGACATCGCCGACGTCGGGGCTGATGACCGGGAGGCCCGCCGCCATCGCCTCGATGACCGCAATCGGCGCCTGTTCGGAAAGCGACGAAAGGGCAAGCAGGTCGAAATGACCGATCCAGCAAGCTGGCTCGCTCATGAAGCCCGGCAGGACGAGCCGATCCTCCATGCCGCATGCTGCTGCCTCGGCGGCTACCGCCCCGCGCTCGGGGCCTTCGCCCACGATTACGAGCCTCACATGCGGCGGCAGCCCCGCCACCGCACGGACGAGTCGCGGCAAATCCTTGACCTTGCGCAGACCCGCAACCGTTCCGATCACGATGTCACCCGCTCGGCGCTCGAGACCGGGAATCGCGACGCTCGGTCCGGCGGCATAAGCGGCGATGTCAATGCCGTTTGGGATCAGCGACGTGCGTGCTCCCATCTTCCATTCGGCCGACGCGATCTTCTGAAGGAGGGTGGAGGGCACGACCAGCGCTTCGGCTGACGGCAGCGCTAAGCGGCGAAACGCATTGCGCTTCCAGTTGCGCTGAACGCTCTCATCCTCGTTGAACCCGTCCTCATGGTGGATCAGCGGGGGCAAACGCTTGAACGGCGCGAAGACACGGTGTGCCATGACGCCGTCCATCGCTCCCCAATTGTAGCTGAGCACCAGGTCGAAGCGCTGCATATAGGAGGCAAGATCACGGTAGCGTGCGAGCGACGGCCTGCCGTGGAGCGGGGGGGCATTCGTCGGAAAATCAACCTTCATGCCTACCGCGATCGCATCGCGGGCGCCGAGCGCATCGGGCATCGCGGAGAGAATCGCGTGCTGCGCGCGATCGCCCATCAGGTTCATGAGGCGGACCGCACGGGCTTCCTTGCCGCCGAGCGAGAAGCTCGAATGGAGATGCAGGATGCGGATGGGATGTTCGCGGTCGATCACTTGGCGGGCAGGTCCGCGAGCCATGCGTCGATCGCCTCTATGGCGGCAGGTTCGTCCATCGTCGGCGCATGCCCGACGCCAGGCACTTCGACGAGCCGTGCACGCGGGAGCGCCTTTGCCATCCTTTGGGCGGCGCCCTTCGCCAGAATATCCGATAGCCCGCCGCGCAGCACGAGCACCGGAATGTCACCGAACGCGCGGTAAGCCGGCCATAGGTCGACATCCCGCTCGGGCGGCGGCTGGCGCAGTGGTACCGCAATCTGCTTGTCATAGTCGGTGACGATCCGCCCCTCGGGGGTCAGCCGGTGGGTCCGTTTGGTGAGGCGCAGCCAGTCGTGAAGGCCATAGTCTGGATAGACGGCGGCGTTGAGTTCGGCAAAGGCCCGCGCCGCGTGGATCCACGTGGGCTGACTGCCCCCCGTTCCGATATAGTCGCGGATGCGCTCGAGCCCCTTTGCCTCAAGTTCGGGACCGACATCGTTGAGTACCGCACCGACAAGCCGCCCCGGCATGCTCGCTGCCATCAGCATCGAGACGAGACCCCCGAGCGACGTGCCGATAGTCGCAACGCGCTCGATGTCGAGTTCACCAAGCAGCATCGCAACATCCTCGACATAGGTCATCGGGACATAGGTCATCGGGTCCTTGGCATAGGCGCTTTCGCCGCGTCCGCGAAATTCGACGACGAGGGTCTTGCGCGTCTTGGCGACATGCGGCGCGAGTGCCTCGAAATCGCGGACGTTGCGCGCAAGGCCGGGCATACAGAGCACCGGCAGCGCCCCGGCCGCCTCGTCCGGCCCCGCATAGACGCGCGCGTGCAGCCGGACGCCGTCGGCAGACGACCAATAATGATCCGTCCACTCGCGCCCCTCGGCCCGGATGTCCTGCTTGCCCGTAATCGTCCGTCCCCTTTCCCGCGCGCTTCGAGACGCCGTCTATCGCCAACCCGGCGACGGCGCGCAAGCCGTCCATCGCTGCCCGCGCGGTTGCCGCCACTCATATTCACCGATAAGAGGCGAGCGACCATGAGCGACGACCTGCTTTCCTTCGAACCCGCGACCGGCGAAGAGCTATGGCGCGGGCCTGTGAGCTGCGTCGACGACGAGGTCGAGATCGCCCGCCGCGCATGGCCCGCCTGGGCCGCGCAAGCTGTTACCTTTCGCGCTGAAACGCTCCGCCGCTTCGCCGACAGGGTGAGGGCGGAGGCCGATACGCTCGCCGACCTCATCGCGCGCGAGACGGGCAAGCCGCTCTGGGAAGCGCATACCGAGGTCGAATCGGTCGCAAACAAGGTCGATATTTCGGTAAAGGCCTATGCAGAACGCACCCCGAACCGCCGCATCGAGGGTGCGATGGGACTGCGCAATGCAGTGCGCCACAAGCCGCACGGCGCTCTGGCGGTGCTCGGCCCCTATAATTTTCCCGCGCACTTGCCCAATGGCCACATTGTTCCCGCACTGCTCGCGGGAAATTCGGTATTGTTCAAGCCGTCCGAAAAGACCCCGGCGACAGGCGCGAAGCTTGTCGAGCTTTTCCACAGCGCGGGCGTCCCCAAAGAGGTGCTGCGCCTCGTGATCGGCGGTCCCGAAACGGGCAAGGCCCTCGCCTCGCACACGGGCATCGACGGGCTCCTTTTTACCGGCTCGGCGCGTACCGGGCTCGCCCTCAGCCGCCAGTTTGCCGCGACACCGGGCAAGATGCTCGCTCTGGAAATGGGAGGAAACAATCCTGTCATCGTCTGGGACACCGCCGACATCCGCACCGCCGCGATCCTCGTCGTTCAATCGGCCTTTCTGAGCGCGGGCCAGCGCTGCACCAACGCCCGGCGGCTGATCGTCAAGGACAGCATGGCAGTGCCGCTGATCGAGGAGGTCAAGACGCTCGCAAACCGGTTGATCGTCGATCATCCCCATGCCGAACCCGCCCCCTATATGGGCCCGGTCATCGACAATGAGGCGGCCGACGGGTTGACCGAGAGCTTCCTGATCCTGATGTCGAGCGGCGGCCAGGTGATCCGCCACATGACGCGGCCGATGGCCGATCGTCCCTTCCTCTCTCCCGGCATCATCGATGTCACCGCCATGACCGAACGCCCCGATATCGAGCTGTTTGGCCCGTTGCTGCAGGTCATTCGCGTCGACAGTTTCGAGGCCGCGATTGCCGAGGCCAATAATACTGCCTTTGGCCTCTCGGCGGCACTGATCGGCGGAACGCCGCAACTCTACGACCGGTTCTGGGCCAGCGCGCGCGCCGGCGTTATCAACTGGAACCGCCCGACCAACGGTGCCTCGTCGGCGGCGCCTTTCGGCGGCATTGGTCTTTCGGGCAACCACCGCCCGAGCGCCTTCTACGCCGCTGATTATTGCGCCTACCCCGTTGCGAGCAGCGAAAGCGACGCGCTTCGCGCCTCGATCGGCGTCGGATTGCGCGAAGCGGAAGGCGACAGACCCCAGTTGATTCGCAAGGGATTCCTGTAACCGCCTTTCGCCGTACCCGGCGGGATGCGCATCCAATAGTGCGACTTGCGCGCCCTGGTAGCTGGTTCCGCTTTCCGGGCGTGGTAGGCGCAATTTTACCTTCATCGGCATCAAAAAAGCCTGCTTTGCCATATGGCCGGTCACCGCTCATTTACGCTGCATGCAAAAGAATCCTCCCCTCGCGGGCAAGTTGTGGCTCGTGGGCGCCGGCCCTGGTGATCCCGATCTCTTGACGCTTCGCGCCGCGCGCCTGCTGGAAAGCGCCGACCTTGTCGTTCATGACGGGCTCGTCGGCGACGGCGTCCTCGCGCTGATCCCGCGGCGAGTGGAACGGATCAGCGTCGCCAAGCAACGCAGTCGCCACACGATGCGCCAGGAAAAAATCAACGAGCTGCTCGTTCGGGAAACTCTCGCGGGGAAACAGGTGGTTCGACTCAAGGGCGGCGACCCCTTCATTTTCGGAAGGGGCGGCGAAGAGCTCGACGCCGCGCGCGAAGCGGGCGTCGACTGCGAGGTCGTCCCCGGCATCACCGCGGCGGCGGGCTGCGCCGCACAGGCGGGCCTTCCCCTTACCCACCGCGCCGATGCAAGCGCGGTGAGCTTCGTTGCAGGACAGTGCAAGGATCTGAGCGATCAGGACTGGTCGGGGCTCGCCGGGCACGGCCGCACGCTCGTCATCTACATGGGGCTCGCGACAGCATCGGCGATCGCTGACAAGCTGATTGCAGACGGCGTTTCGCCCGGCCTGCCGGTAGCCGTGGTCGAACGCGGGACGAGTGCCGAGGCCCGCGTTCTTCGCACGCTCCTGACCGACCTCGGAGATCTCGTGGTGCGCGAAGCAGTCCGGAGTCCGGCGCTCATCATCGTCGGCAAGGTGGCAGCGCGCGCCGACGCGCTCGACTGCCTCGGCGGCCCGGGTTTTACGACTTCAACAAGGGATTTTTCATGCAGCTTTTGACCGGCAACGACCTGAAAACGGGCGCTGTAATCTGGTGGACCGGCCGCGGCTGGTCGCTTCATGTCGAGGACGCCATCGACGTCGGCGACCAGGGTGAGGCAATTCTCGCCGCAGAGGACGGCGCGCGCCGGGTGAACGGCGGCTATATCATCACCGCCGAGGATACGCCGAACGGCCCGCGGCCTTCGCACATCAAGGACCGCATCCGCGCCCTCGGGCCGACGGTCCGCCCCGACCTGACACTGAAACCCGCCGATCCGGCGGCCGGCGACTGGGTAATCTGACATGTACAAATATGACCAATATGATCAGGCGATGGTTGACGCGCGCGTCGAGGAATTCCGCGACCAGACCCGCCGCCGCCTTGCAGGCGAGATGAACGACGACCAGTTCAAGCCGCTCCGGCTCAAAAATGGTCTCTATCTCCAGCTTCACGCCTACATGCTGCGCGTCGCCATTCCCTACGGCACGCTTAACGCACGCCAGCTTCGCAAGCTTGCGGAGATCGCGCGCAGATATGACCGCGGTTACGGTCATTTCACGACGCGTCAGAACCTCCAGTTTAACTGGATCAAGCTCGAAGAGGCGCCCGATATTCTTGCCGAGCTCGCGACGGTCGAGATGCACGCGATTCAGACGAGCGGCGAAAGCATCCGCAATATTTCGGCCGACCAATATGCGGGCGCTGCCGCCGACGAGATATGCGACCCGCGCCCGTGGGCGGAGCTCTTGCGGCAGGCGACGACCTTTCACCCCGAATTCAGCTACCTGCCGCGCAAGTTCAAGATCGCGGTCATCTCCTCCGCCGCCGACCGCGCGGCGCTGCGCTGGCACGACTGCGCGCTGCGGATCGTGCGCAACGAGACGGGCGAGGAAGGCTTTGAAGTCTATGCGGGAGGCGGCATGGGACGCACCCCCTTCATTGCCTACAAGATCCGTGACTTCTGCCCCGCTTCGCAGATTTTCTCCTACATCCAGGCGATCCTGCGCGTTTGGAATCTTCACGCGCGGCGCGACAATATCCACAAGCAGCGGATGAAGATCCTCGTCCACGACCTTGGCGAGGAAGAGTTCCGCCGCCAGGTCGAGGAGGAGTTTCAACATTTTCTCACTCTCGGGACCGATTTTCCGCAGGCTGAATATGACCGGATCGCGGCCTATTTTGCACCGCCCCCCTTTGAAACGGGCCTCCCGGACGAGATCGACCGAACGGACCCCGACTTTGCTCTCTGGGTCGACCAGCAGGTGGTCGCGCACAAGGCGCCGGGCTATGCGATCGCGAATATCAGCCTGAAGCCGATCGGCGGCATCGGCGGCGATATCACCGCCGAGCAGATGGAGGTGGTGGCCGACCTCGCCGAGCGCTACAGTTTTGACGACATTCGCGCGACGCATGCGCAAAATCTCGTCCTGCCGCACGTGCGCAAGCTTGATCTCTATGCGGTATGGAAAGCGCTGCGCGATGCGAAGCTCGCAGACGCGAACCTCGACCTCGTCACCGACGTCATCGCTTGCCCCGGGCTCGATTATTGCAGCCTTGCCAACGCCCGCTCGATTCCGGTTGCGCAGAAGATTCAGCAGCGCTTCGCCGACCTTGACCGCCAGCGCGACCTTGGCGAGCTCAAGATCAAGATCTCGGGCTGCATCAACGCGTGCGGTCACCACCATGCAGGACACATCGGTATCCTCGGTGTCGATCGCAAAGGCACTGAGAATTACCAGCTGTTGCTTGGCGGATCGGGGGCGGAAGATACGACGCAGGCCAAGATCACGGGCCCCGGTTTCGACGAGGACGGCGTGGTCGATGCGGTCGAGCGCGCGATCGAATGCTACCGCAGCCATCGTACCGAGGGCGAGCGTTTCCTCGACACCTATCGCCGCGTCGGCTTCGACGCCTTCAAGGAGGCTATTTATGGCTGATGCTCTGCGTTTCCGGAACGACGACCCGGTCGAAGAACCCGCAGTCTCGCTCGATGCGTTTCTCGAACAGGATAGCGCGAGCGCGGTGCGGATCGAGGCGGGCGACGACCCGCGCCGGCTGATCCCCCACTTGGCGCGGGTGAAACTGGTCGAGATCGGCATCCCGCGATTTCGCGACGGCCGCTGCTTTACCTCGGCGCGGATCCTCCGCGAAGCGGGCTATGAGGGCGAGATACGTGCCGAGGGCGACGTGCTCGTCGACCTCGTCTTCTTCATGCGCCGCTGCGGTTTCGACAGCTTTGCGCCGCAGGCGGGCCTGAACCGCGCCGATGTCGACGCGGCCCTCAGCCGCTATCCGCATGTCTATCAGCACGCCGCCGACGGTGCGGTGCCGATCTGGAAGCTTCGGCATGGCTGACACCTCCAAAATCCCGTTCGCATCGCGCGAAGTCGAGGCTGCCTACGGTCATCCGCGGCCGGGAGCGGTTTCGGCGGCGCGCGCGGCGAGCGGCGACAATGGAGAGGAGCGAAACCGCGACCGAATCGACGTGGCTCCGCGTTTCACGCAAGCCGACGTCATTCGTCTCAACAATCTTTTCCGGGGGCAGGATGCCGCCGAAACCGTGGCCAGCGTGCTTGGTGCAGGGTTGATTGGCGATACGGCAATCGTCTCGAGCTTTGGCGCCGAAAGCGCAGTGCTGCTCCACCTGGTGACACGGGTCGCGCCCGACATCCCGGTTCTTTTCCTCGACACGGGCAAGCATTTCCCGGAAACCCTCGCCTATCGCGACGAGCTGACGGCGCGCCTCGCGCTCAACCTAGTTAACCTCGCTCCCGATGCAGAAGAGCTCGCGAAGAAGGACGCGACCGAACTGCGCTGGTCCTACGACCCCGACGGCTGCTGCGAGATCCGCAAGGTCAAGCCCCTCGAAAAGGCACTCGTCGCCTATGATGCCTCGATCACGGGCCGCAAGGGCTTTCAGTCGTCGACGCGCCAGGGACTGCCCCGCTTCGAGCTCGATGGCGGCGCCGGGCGGCTGAAGTTCAACCCCCTTGCGAACTGGACGCGCGAGGATCTCGATGCCTATTTCGAGGCCCACGACCTTCCACGCCATCCGCTCGAGGCGCAGGGCTATCCCTCGATCGGCTGCTCGCCCTGCACGTCGAAGGTCAAGCCCGGCGAGGACCCGCGCGCGGGCCGCTGGCGCGGGTGGGACAAGACCGAATGCGGCATCCACGAAGCCGTCGCTCCGATAGCCGACGACCCCGCGAACGACCCGGCATTTTGATCATTGCCTCCCGCGAGCTCAAGCGCATGCGGGGGGCGGCTTACTCGTAATCCGCGAAAGCCTGGCTCTCGTCGGCCAGATCGCTGAACTTCGTCGTCTTGGCGTCGAAGTGCAGGCGAATTTTGCCCGTCGAGCCATGACGTGACTTCGCGACGATCACTTCGGCAAGACCGAAGACCCGCTCCATTTCGGCCGCCCATTCCTCGTGCGCCGCGTGGATCTTGACATCGTCGCCCTCGACCGGACGTTTGGGTTCGCGCGCGGCGACATAATAATCCTCGCGAAACACGAACAGCACCATGTCGGCGTCCTGCTCGATCGAGCCAGACTCGCGAAGGTCAGAGAGCTGGGGGCGCTTGTCCTCACGGCTCTCGACCTGGCGGCTGAGCTGCGAGAGTGCCATCACGGGGACGTTAAGTTCTTTTGCCAAGGTCTTGAGGCCGCGCGAAATTTCCGAAATCTCCTGGACGCGGTTGTCACCACTTCGCGATGATCCCTGGAGAAGCTGGAGGTAGTCGACCACGATGAAGCCAATGCCGTGACGCCGCTGAAGCCGCCTCGCACGGGTGCGCAATCCCGCGATCGTGAGCCCCGGCGTGTCGTCGATGTACAAAGGCAGGGTCTGGAGCTGCTGCGCCGCGCGGCTCAGCTGCTGGAACTGGTCCTTGCTGATCTTCCCCATGCGCAGCGCCTCGCCTGAAACCCCCGACTGCTCGGCGAGCACACGTGTCGCGAGCTGATCGGCCGACATTTCGAGGCTGAAGAAGGCAACCTTGGCGCCCATATTCTTCTCGGGCGGAATGCCGTCCTCTTCGTCGCGGCGGTACCGCTCGGCCGCGTTGTAGGCGATATTGGTGGCAAGCGAAGTCTTGCCCATGCCGGGACGACCGGCAAGGATCATCAGGTCGCTGTTGTGCATGCCGCCGATCTTGGCGTTCATGCTGCTGATGCCGGTCGTAATTCCCGACAAATGTCCGCCAGAATTGAGCGCGCGTTCAGCCGCCTGGAGGGCCGTGAGGCTCGCGGCGCTAAAACTCTTCACCGACCCCATCTCGGCCTCGCCGCCTGCCACGCGATAAAGCGCCGTCTCGGCCTCCTCGATCTGGGCCTGCGGATCGACACTTTCGCTCGTGTCGAGCGCGTTGTCGACCAGCGTACGCCCGACATCGACCAGCTCGCGGAGCAGCGCGAGATCATAGATCTGCCGCGCAAAGTCGCGCGCGCCGATCAAACCCGCGCCACTGCCCGTCAGCTGCGCAAGGTAGCCAACCCCGCCGACCGCCTTCATCGCCTCGTCATTCTCGAAGAAGGGCTTGAGGGTGACGGGGGTGGCGATGCTGTTGCGCTCGATCAGCGCCATCGCTTGCGCAAAAATGCGGCCGTGGAGCGGCTCGAAGAAATGTGCCGGCGTGAGCTGGACGGGCAGGTCCTCGACGACTCGGTTGTCGATCAATATGGCGCCCAGGAACGCGGCCTCCGCCTCGACATTGCGCGGCAATTGACGGTCGTCCCCGGAGGAGACCGGGGCGGGAATGAGAGCGAGCTCGGGCATAAGGGTCTTCATGCGTCGCAGGACGTCGCAGTGCAACCAGCGATATCGGTTAGCCTACCATATCTGTGGAATGCTGTGAATAAGTCGGCCTTGCCCTTCGCCGCGCGCCAAGTAGAAGCACAACCGGCATGACCGATCTCGACCCTTCAAAACAGCGCATCATTTCGGTCGAGCTCGACGAGAGTTCGATCGTCTGGCGTAACCCCGATGTCGAGCAGGAGCGCCGCGTCGCGATCTTCGATCTCATTGAAGATAATAAGTTCGTCCCCCAACGCGGACATCCCGACGGCTATGCCGGGCCTTATCGGCTTCGGCTGCGGGTCGAGGAAGGGCGGCTGATCTTCGAGATCAGCCGCGAGGATGGATCGCCGCTCGAGGCGATCATCTTGGGACTGGGGCGCTTCCGCCGGCCCATCCGCGATTATTTTGCCATCTGCGACAGCTATTACCAGGCGATCAAGACTGCGACTGCGCAGCAGATCGAGACCGTCGATATGGCACGCCGCGCGCTCCACAACGAGGCGGCGGAAATGCTGATGGATCGCCTCGATGGCAAGATCGCGGTCGATTTCGATACCGCGAGGCGACTGTTCACGCTGATCTGCGTCCTCCATATCAAGGGCTGACGGGTGGCGATGGGTGCGACTTTCACAAGACGTAAAGGGCGGGCCAGGCCCGCGCGCGACTGGCGCGGGGCGATTCTCTACTGGCTGCGCCGCTTCCTCGCCTTCGCGGCGCTTTCGCTGCTCGCGATCGGGCTCGCCCTCTGGTGGGCGGCGCGCTGGACACCGTCCCGCGACCAGTTCCCGCTGCAGGGCGTCACGATCGACGCTGACAATGGCGAGGTGCACTGGGGGTCGATCAAGGCCGCCGGCGCCGACTTTGCTTATATTTTCGCGACCGATGGCGACCGCCGGGTCGACCCGATGTACGCGCGCAACATGGCTGCAGCGCGCGAAGCCGGGCTGCGGACGGGCCCCATCCACCGCTATGATCTCTGCAGGCTGGCGACGGACCAGGCCGCGAATTTCATCCGCCGTGTACCCCGCCGAGCCGATGCGCTCCCCGCGGTCGTCTGGCTCGACTATAACGACCGGTGCCCCGAGCGACCGACACGCGCGCTATTGCTGAGCGAGCTTGCGACTTTCCTGGCGCAGATCGAGGCGCATATGGGCAAGCGAAGCCTGGTCGCGCCGGGGCCGAACTTCGAGGCCGACTACAAGGTCACCAGCGGAATCGCCCGCACGACCTGGCTCCGCCGCAATTTCTTCGCCCCCGATTATGGTGCACACCCTTGGGCCATGTGGCAGGCCAATGATTATGTGCGGCTGTCTGGAGCAGGTGGTACCGTCGGCTGGAACGTCGTCCGTCCTGAAGGAATGAGCGATGAGTGATCACGAAGAAGACCTCGAGGCCTTGATCGCAGCCGCGCGCGACGCGGCGGCGCGCGCCTATGCTCCCTATTCGGGCTTTCACGTCGGCGCCGCGCTGCTCCTCGACACTGGTGATGTCGTAACGGGCGCCAATGTCGAGAATGCAAGCTACGGGCTGACGCTGTGCGCGGAAACCGCCGCGATCGCCAAAATCGCCAACGAAGGCTGGATCGACCGCCTTGCGGCGGTCGCCATTATCGGGGGACGGCCTGAGGGCGACAGGCTGCTCGGGGGCGACCCCGTCCACCCGTGCGGCCGATGCAGACAGATATTGAACGAGGCCGCCGAGCGCTCGAAGAGAGACATCGCTGTTCATTGTGCCTCGGGCGACGGGCGCAGCGTGAAAAGCTATCGGCTGAGCGAGCTATTGCCCGCGGCTTTTGGTCCCAAGGATCTCGGCCTCATTCCCGACTGACCGCTTGCGCATCGCGCGCCCGACCGACAAGAGAAGCCATGGCCATTCTTTCCGACAAATGGATTCGCGAAGCCGCCCGCACGCAGGGCATGATCGAGCCGTTCGTCGAGGCGCAGCGCCGCGACGGCTGTATCAGCTACGGCCTCTCCTCCTACGGCTATGACGCGCGTGTCGCGCCCGAGTTCAAGATTTTCACCAATGTCGACAGCGCGGTGGTCGATCCCAAGGATTTCGCATCGAACAGTTTCGTCGACCGCGAAACCGACGTCTGCATCATCCCGCCGAACAGTTTCGCGCTCGCCCGCACGGTGGAATATTTCCGAATCCCGCGCGACGTACTTGTCATCTGCCTTGGCAAATCGACTTACGCACGCTGCGGGATCATTGTGAATGTGACCCCGCTCGAGCCCGGCTGGGAAGGCCATGTGACGCTCGAATTTTCGAACACAACCCCCCTTCCCGCGAAGATCTACGCGAACGAGGGCGCGTGCCAGTTCCTGTTTCTCCAGGGCAATGAGCCATGCGAGACAAGCTATGCCGATCGGGCAGGAAAATATATGGGCCAAAAGGGCGTGACACTGCCGAAGCTTTAGGCGGCGTGCAGGTGACGGCTTGAGCCCCTGCCCCAAGGGGCGGACCAGGGGGCGGAACCTCCCGGCGTCCCGAGCGTCCTTCGCACAAGCGGACGGGGCGCGAGAAACGGAGGATGCCCCATGTCCATGATCGCCGTGTTTATCGGCCGCCTGTTCATCGCCGTCATTTTCCTCGTGTCGGGGATCAACAAGCTGATCCATGTTTCCGACACCAATGCGATGATCGCCGCCGCCGGGCTTCCCGGGAACCTCGCCATTGCGACGGGGCTCTTCGAACTTCTCGCCGCCCTGTGCCTCATCTTCGGCATCGCGACGCGGCTTTGGTCGATCCTGCTCGCCGCTTTCGTGCTCCTCACCATCCTCTTCTTCCACCGCGAATTCACCGATCCGGCACAGGCGATGGCGGCGATGAAGAATCTCGCGATCGCGGGAGGTCTGCTTTGCCTGTTCGGCTATGGCCATACGCGCTGGAGCTATGACGCGCTTCGCCAGCGCCGCCGCGACGAACTCGCCAAATATGACGCCGAACGCCGCGCAAGCGAAGCCGAACTGCGCGCTGCACGGGCCGAGGGCCGCGCCGAGGTGGCCGCAGACACAGCGGTCGCCGTAGAGAAGCGCCCCTTCTGGCGCCGCTGACGCTTCGCGCTTGGCATCGCCGTTGGCCTGCGCTAGCCTCCACTTAACGTTTACGTAAAGGGAGGCTCCGATGGCGGATACGCGCGAGTTCGACATCATCGTCTACGGCGCCACGGGGTTCACCGGGCGCCTTGTGGCGGAATATCTGGCCGAGCATTACGCTGGAAGAGAGGGAGCACCAAAATGGGCGATGGCAGGTCGCAGCGCCCAGAAACTCGCCGAGATTCGCGATCTCATCGGTGCGCCCGCCGACACGCCGCTCGTCGTGGCCGACGCAAGCAATCCCGAGAGCCTCGCTGCGATGGCGGCGCGCGCGCGCGTGATCCTGACCACCGTCGGCCCCTATCAGCTTTACGGCAGTGAACTCGTCGCCGCCTGCGTTCGCAAGGGCACGGCCTATGCGGACCTGTGCGGTGAACCTGGGTGGATGCGCGAGATGATCGACACGCATCAGGAGGCCGCTCAGCGATCGGGCGCGCGCATAACCTTCAGCTGCGGTTTTGATTCGATCCCCTTCGATCTTGGCGTGCTCTTCCTTCAGGCTGAGGCGGTGAAGCGCTACGGCAGCCCCGCACCGCGGGTGAAAGGCCGGGTTCGCAAGATGCAAGGCGGGGCCTCGGGCGGGACTATCGCGAGCCTCACCGAAACGTTGAAGGCCGTCGCGAAAAAGCCCTCGCTCGCGCTCCTACTCCAGTCCTCCTTTGCGCTCACCCCCGGGTTCGAAGGGCCGCACCAGCCAACGGGGCTCATACCCGAATATGATCCGGCGGCGGGCAGCTGGACCGCGCCCTTTGTCATGGCACCGATCAACACCAAGAACGTCCACCGCACCAATTTCCTGCTCGGCCACGCATGGGGCGAGGATCTGGTTTATGATGAAATGATGATGACGACGATCGGCGATGCCGGCAAGGCGATGGCCGAGGCGATTGCGAAAGCCAACCCGTTCGGCGATGCGAAGCTGAAGCCCGGCGAAGGTCCGAGCAAGGAACAGCGCGAAAATGGCTTCTTCGATATCCTGTTCATCGGCGAATATCCGGACGGGCGAGAGGTCCGCGCGAGCGTCCAGGGCGACCGCGACCCGGGCTATGGCTCGACGTCAAAAATGCTCGCCGAAACGGGGATGGCGCTGCTCGAAAACAAGGGCGAAGGCGGGGTGTGGACGCCTGGCGCGCTTTTGGGTGAGGCGCTGATCAAGCGGCTGACGAACGAGGCAGGCTTGACCTTCCAGATCGAAAACTGACACCCCGCATTTCCTTCGCCTCAGGCTTGCTCGGCGCGCAGCGCCCGGCCACGGGCGAGGAAAACCGCCGCGCCTCAGGCGCGAGCGATAAGATAAGCCCACAAAAGAAGATCCATCAGATGACCGACTTTCCCTCTCCTTCAGCTCTCGACACGCTTCTCGCCACCCTCAGCGTTGGGGATGGCCGCGCGACAGCCCATATCGATGAAGGCTGGATGCAAGGCCGCACGGCCTATGGCGGGATCAATTCGGCGCTCGCGCTCGCCGGTACCATGGCGCTGCACCCGACCGAGGCGCCGCTTCGCTATGCGCAGATCAGCTTCGTCGGGCCGGTCGGGGGCGACTGCACAATCGAGACGCGCGTGCTCCGCCGGTCGAAGTCGAGCCTCTTCGTCGATGCCGGGGTCACGAGCGCCGCGGGCTTCGGTACGGCGGCGGTTTTTGCCTTTTCGCCCGACCGGCAGAGCCACCTTGATCACAACCGGCTGACGATGCCCGAGGCGCCCGACCCTCAAACCCTCGCGCCCGTCCCCGAACATAAGGTCCGGCCGGCCTTCACCCGCCATTTCGACATGCGCCCGACCACTGGTCCGCGTTTTGCGTGGAAGAGCGACGTCGGTGAATATCTGACCTGGGTTCGCTTCGTCGAGGAACCCACCTGTCATCCCGCGGTCGCGCTGCTCGCGATGGGTGACGCGCTGCCGCCCGCCGCGATGGCGCTATTTACCGAGTTCGGGCCCATCAGCTCGATGAACTGGACCGTCAACATGCTGACCGCAAACCCGCGCACCGAAGACGGCTGGTGGCTCCTGTCGGCAAAGACGGGCTATGCGCGCGCAGGCCTCTCGGTCCAGGACATGATGCTGTGGAACCGCGCGGGCGAGCCCGTGCTCAGCGGCAGCCAGGCCATCGCGATTTACGCCTGATCTCAATGCCCCCGAGCCGGGCGGGCGGAGCTTAGATTGCCGGCAACGCGATCACGACATCAAGACCGCCGCCCGCCCGGTTGGCGAGCGTCAAACTTCCGCCCTCGCCTTCCGCGATCTCGCGCGCGATGGAGAGTCCAAGGCCCGCGCCGCCGGTCGCCCGGTTGCGCGACTCTTCCCCGCGCGCGAAGGGCTCCACGAGCGTGCGGATCTGCTCGTCGGTAAGACCTGGGCCATCGTCGGACACGGTGACCCGCGCCGAGCCATCGGTTACCGCGACCGAAAGGCGCGCACGAACGCCATAGGCAATCGCATTATCAACGAGATTGCGAAGCGCGCGGCGGAGCAACATGGGCCGGACCGTCACGGTGGCATCGGCAGCCTCCCCAACCGCGACATCACGCCCCTGCTCGCGGTAATCGGCGGCCAGTTCGGCGACAAGCGCTCCAAGCACGACCGACTCGCGCGCATCGGTCCCGGCTCCCGAGCGGGCGAGCGCCAATATGTCGGCGAGCATCGCGGTCATTTCCTCGATCGAGGCGATCATCTTGTCGCGCAGCTGCGCATTTTCGACCTGCTCGACGCGTACCCTGAGGCTGGCGAGCGGCGTGCGCAAATCATGCCCCACCGCGCCGAGCATCCGGTCCTTGTCCGTGAGCATCGCCGCGATCCGCGCGCGATAGGCGTTGAAGGCGCCAATCAGGTCGCGGACGTCGGACGGCCCCGCCTCCGCCAGCGGCTCGGCATCGCGCTGCGCCGGGTTAGCCCGCACCGCGCGCGTCAAGTCGCGCAGCGGCGCCGCCGCGCGCCATGCGATCACGAGAATGGGAATGAGGAGCAAGAGATAAAGAGAGAGCGTCTGCCAAAGCAAGAAGCCCTGGAGCCGATTGCCCCCCGCGGGAATGCGGCTGCGAACGGAATAGTAGCGCTCGCCGACCCTGGCGACCACGATAACCGTCTGCCCGGGAAAATCGGCGCGGGTGCGAGCAGACCGCGGCGGGAGGGCCCATGCCTCGACACTATCCGCCTGGATTTCGGCCTCGGCCATCAGCCCTTCAACATAATCGGCAAGATCGGGACGCGGGACGGCGCGGCGCGGCACCCTTGGCGCTGCGCTCGATATGCTTAGCCGCTGGACGCGCTCGCGGGGCCCGGTCGGCTCCGCACGCGCCTCGTGCCCCCCGCGCCGGTCACGTTCGACCGCGTCGATGATCCGCGCCACCGCCATGCCGCCGCCGTGGGCGAGCTGCTGTTGATTCTGCCCGCGCACGAGAAGCGCAAGGTTGATCGCCTGGGCAATGAACAGTGTCACCGCCACGGCGAAGACGAGCTGTCCGATGAGGCTCCTTGGCCACAGGCGGAGACTCATGTCGCCGGCCCCAGCCGCTTGACCTCGCACGCCAGCGTGTAGCCGCCGCCCCACACTGTCTTGACAAATTGTGGGCGAGCCGGGTCGACCTCGATCTTCTTGCGCAGGCGGCTCACCAGATTGTCGATCGCACGGTCGAAAATATCGGCCTCGCGCCCGCGCACCATGTCGAGCAGGCGGTCCCGGCTCATCACCTGCCGCGGATGGCGAACGAGAGCGTGGAGCAGATGATATTCGCCCGAGGAGAGCGTGACTTCCTCGCCCGCCTCGTTGACGAGCACGCGCTCGACCTCGCGAAGAACCCAGGGCCCGAAAGCATAGCTCGTGCCGCCCGGGTCGAGGGCGCGGCCGCCCTGCTGGGTCCGCCGCAGCACGGTGCGAATGCGCGCGACCAGTTCGCGCGGGTTGAAGGGTTTGACGACATAATCGTCGGCGCCGATCTCGAGACCGATGATCCGCTCGGTATCCTCGGCGCGCGCGGTAAGAAGGATAACAGGGATGTTGCTTGTCTCGCGCAGGTGGCGCGTGAGTGAAAGTCCGTCTTCGCCGGGCATCATGATATCGCTGACGACCAGGTCGATGCTCTTCGCCCGGAGAATGGACCGCGCCTCCGCCGCACTTGCCGCATCGCTGACGTCAAAGCCCTGCGCTGCGAGATACTCGCCAAGCGGCTCACGGATCGACGGCTCATCGTCGATCAACAGGATGCGGGGCGTGTCGTTATCAGTCATTATAACCCTGCTCTGGATACCGGTTCGCCCACCGACCGCGGGGGCCGATGGGCGATACCGTGCTGACAGGGACCAGCAGCAAAGGCAATGCCAGGGAGGAGGGGAAAGCCTGCCCTTGGCCGCGGGTCCCTGCCAAATTATTCGGAGGCCGGGGCGCCGCGCTGGCCGCGCTTAGCCTTCCACGCCGCGCGCTGCGCCTGCCGTTCTTCGGCGGTCACCTGCCCGTCCTTGTTCGTGTCGAGGCGGTCGAAGCGCGCGAGCGCAGCGGCCTCGAACTCGGCCTGGCTAATCGCCTTGTCACCGTTGGTGTCGGCCTTCATCATCATGCCTTGGTGGCCTCGCATGCCGTGGTGGCCGCCGCGCTTGCCGCGCATGCCCCGCATCGCATTCTTGCCCTCGCCGGCTTCTTTCGAGGCGGCGCTGCGCTTTTCCTTCCATTCGGCGCGCTTGGCCTCACGGTCTGCATTATGCTGGTCCCACTCGGCCTTGCTGATGCTGCCATCCGAGTTGGCGTCGAGCGAAGCAAAGCGCTTCGCTTGCATCGCCGACTGGCGCGCGGCCCGGTCGGCAGCGTCGAGCTTGCCGTCCTTGTTGACGTCGAGCTTGGCAAACATCTTCGCGGCCGCTGACTGCGCCTCGGCCCGGGTCAGCACGCCATTGCCGTCGGCATCACCCATGTTGCGCTCGCCCCCCGGGGCGGCCAGCGCGGGCACGGCGATCAGTGCGGCGCCCAAGGTCAAAATCGTCATCTTCTTCACGTCACGAACTCCTGTCATGGGACCCTGTGAGAAGGGGGAGAGCCGGGTCCCGATGAGAGGCTTCTAGGGGTGATTTGTCCCACTCCCTTGCCGCCCAGATAGAAATTTGTCGCAATTTGTCGCAAAAACCCCGCCCCGTTCATCGAGGCGCAAGCGAGCCCCTCAGACCGCGACGACCGGGTTTCGGAGCATGCCGATTTTCTCGATCTCGCATTCGACGACGTCACCCGGCCAAAGAAATTCCTGCGGATCGCGTCCCGCACCGACACCTGCAGGGGTGCCGGTCGCGATGATGTCGCCGGGCTCGAGCGTCATCACGCTCGATATGTCGGCAATGAGCTGCGCGACATTGAACAGCATGAAGCGGGTGTTGCTGTTCTGCTTTTCGACACCGTTGACGCGGGTCTTGAGGGCGAGGTCCTGGGGATCGCCGATCTCGTCAGCGGTGACGATGCAGGGGCCCATTGGTGCGAAACTGTCCTGCCCCTTGGAAACAATCCACTGGCCCGCGCGGCGGCAATCGCGAGCCGACACATCGTTGATGACGGTATAACCAAAGACATGGTCGAGCGCGCGCGCCTCGGCGACGCGGCGCGCGGTGTGGCCGATAACGACGGCAAGTTCGGTTTCCCAGTCGAGTTGCTGCGTAACCTCGGCATTATGACCGATGGGGTCATTCCACGCGGCGACCGCGGTGGGCGGTTTGGAGAATATCACCGGCTTCTGTGGCAATTCCCTCGAGGTGTCGAGACTGCGCGCCGATTCCGCGACATGCTCAGTGTAGTTGAGACCGATACCGAAGATATTCTTGCGCGGGCGCGGAATCGGCGCGAGCAGCGTCACATTGCCCTCGGGAAGCGAAGTTCCCACGAAATCGGCGCTGGAGGCATTGGTCGCCGCCTCCTGGAGGAAGCGCAGCGCAATCGGCCCGAGATCAATGAGATCGAGCATCGTGGCAGGGAGATCATGACCGATCGCGGCGCCGAAATATTCGACATCGACCACCAGTCCGTCGTGAAGAAGTCCAAGGCGAGGCCCCGCCTCGAGCGATCGATATGTCACGAAGCGCATATTTGATGTCCGTCATTTTCCTGGAAAGGCTCCTCGATCCGGACGCCGAGCGCCTCCATCACGGGAAAGTCGTTGAATGAAAAAAGAAACGCCTCTTCAGAAGAGTCGAGATTGACGTGCTCGTGCCATGTCCACGCCGGCACGCAGAAAATATCGTGCGGCTCCCACGCGAAACGCTGACCGGCTATGATAGAATAGCCGCGCCCGCTCACGACATTATAAACCACATTGCCTGTGTGACGGTGCGCCTTGCCGCGAAATCCCCCGGGGAGCATCTGCATGTGAGCGCCCATTGTCTGGAGGGCCCAGCCGCCGGTCAGCGGGTTCGCATAGCGCATCATATGTCCATCGAAGGGCGAACCTTCCGAAACTTCGGCGAGGCTCGACAGCGCGTCGCGAACGACCTCCCAGCGATAGACCATTACCGGCGAATGGGGTTTGCCCCACGCCGCGATGCCTTCGGGCTGCAACGCCGCGCCGCCATAGATTTTCGGCAAATCATTGAGCGGGAAAGCGCCGGTCTGAACGGGTTCGTCATAAACCGCGTAGAAATTGGTCTCGAGGCAATTCATCAGCGGAATGTCGAGCCCGTCCTGCCAGATCGACACTTCGCCCTCGGCGTCGACGCCGTGATCGTGCCAGCAGCCTTTTGGGGTCAAGACATAATCATTGGCGCCAAGAGTAATCGGATGCCCATCAACCACGGTATAGGCGCCCTTCCCTTCCATGATGAAGCGGTGCGCCGACGCAGTGTGCTTGTGCGCAGGCGTGATCTCACCGGGTCGCATCGCCTGCATCCCGCTGAAGAGCCAACCGCAGACCGCTGTATTTTCCCGCCCCGCGTCGCTGTCGTTGAGGAGAGTGATAACGCGCCGACCCGCTTCTTCGGGTTTGACGAGCTCGATCGCCCGAAGACACATGGCGCGCATCTCGGCATATCGCCACAGTGTCGGGCGGTAGCGCGTCTCGGGTTCCCACGGCTCGATCGCATTAGCACGTTTCCAGAAGGCGCCGGCGTTGCGCATCGCAAGCTCGCCATAAAAGGCTTCGAGTTCCGGGGTATCGGTGACGCGCGCGCGCCCGAGCACATCGTCGCGGGGATCGATAATGAATTTCGCGGTCATGACGGCATCTCCTCATCGGGATCACCGGCCTCGGCCTTGTCGACGAAAAAGGCCGGTGCGCGGGGTGTGCGGTCGACGGTGAGATTGAAGATGTCGAAGCGATTATAACCGCCGATGATGTCGTGCATCAGCTTCGGGCGGATGCAGTCGCCAAGGTCGATGTCGGCATAGACGATGCCCTCATCGTCGATCAGCGCCTCGTCAATCAAGTTCCCGTTCGGGTCAATGATACCCGAAAAGGCACTGTCGGGCCGCGAAAGCAGCTCGCGGATCCCCGGGCGCCCCTCCGACATCGCCGCGATGATTTCCTCGCTCACCGCCGAACAGGCAACGATGGTGAAGACCTTGCCCTCGAAACTATGCGCGGTCGCGCGGATGCGGATCGCCTCGGCCATATTATAGGAGGCGGGCGCCACGGGCAGCGCGATATAATTGGCGACATGCACAAGTTCGCCCTGCGAAAGCAGCGCGAAGCGCGCGAGTGTATTGGTGTTCTCTCCGCAGGCCAAAGTCCCGAGGCGGCCGACGGGGGTCTCGTAGACACGAAGCGAGCTCCCATCGCCGCACGCCCAGCTCAGTTTCTCAGCCCAGGTCGGAACAAGCTTGCGGTGGCGCCCGAGGAGTCGGCCATCGGCGCCAATAACGAGGTTCGTATTGTAGATCGTGCCGACGCTGACGGGATCGCGCTCATTCACCCCGATTACCAAAGTGCAGTCGTGATCGCGCGCCGCCCCGCATAGCGCCGCGACCTCGGGACCGTCCGCAAGGATTGCGGCGCGGTAGAGCCGCTCATGCCATTCGGCCCCCTCGATCGGCGTCATCAGCCAGTTCCAATAGGGATAGCCCGCGACAAATACTTCGGGAAAGGCGACCAGCTTCGCGCCATTGCCTGCCGCCTCGGCGATCAGTGCGCACGCCTTGTCGACCGTTGCGGCAGGATCGAGGAAGACCGGTGCCGCCTGGACCGCCGCGACCTTCGACTTCGGCAAAAAGGGCATCGCCACCTCGGTCATGTCACCGCCGCACGCACTTGAAACTCGGGCCTCGCCCATGCCTTTGTCGCGCAGACCTGTTCGAGCCGCTCGACCGTCTCGACGATGTCGCGGTAGCGCAGGTAAAGCGGCGTCAGTCCAAAGCGCAGCACGTCGGGGGCGCGAAAGTCCGCGATGACGTCGAATTCCCTCAGGGCCTGGATGATCTGATAGCCCTGGGGGTGCGCATAGGCGACCTGGCTGCCGCGCAGCGCCGGGTCGCGTTCGCTGACCAGCATGAAGCCGTAGCGAGCACACAGCGGCTCCATGCCCGCCATGAAAAGCTCGCCGAGCGCCAGCGACTTCCGCTGCACTTCGGCCATATCGGCCTCGAGCATCAGGTCGACCCCCGCCTCGAGCGCCGCGAGGCCCAGAACCGGCGGCGTGCCGCAGAGGAAGCGCCCGATACCCGGCGCGGGCTCATATGTCTCCTCGAACGCGAAGGGCCGGGCATGGCCGAACCAGCCTGAGAGCACCTGTCAAGCGAACCGAGGATTTGACCCCTTGGGCGAACTGAAGAACTGACCCCCT